>ONJJ01000074.1 GCA_900318115.1 uncultured Prevotellaceae bacterium
CTCAGATTTTATTTGTACTTTTGCCATGTCATTGATGATTTTGCTTGTCTTGATTTGCAGCACTAAGGTAAGTGAAAAATCTGACATGGCAAAATCCTGGGCCGCTCGGCTTTGCCGCTTCGCGCGTCGTGTTTTTAGGGCAGAAAAATCTCTTTCTATGTCATATTTTCAATTTTTGGTTTTACAATAAATTGCTCGACTCAGGTTTCACAATCGTTAACTGTAAATACTTCATGTATTCTATAGAACCATAGCCCTCAGAAACACTCTGCAAACTCTGTTTGCAAATTTAATGATTTCTTCTGACTAAGCTTTTTCTTCAGACGTCGCAACTTATTTCGCCACTTTCTTGCCGCCTACGACGTAAATGCCGTGGCGAAGGCTGCGGAGCGCCGGTGCACCCTGTCCCAGCCTTTGTCCGCTGAGGTCGTGTATGGCAAAGTCTTCGCGCCTCAGCGCCTCAGTGTCCTCAACGCCCTCAACGCCCATCGGCACGTCGTCGTTGTTGGCCTCGCCGTAGACGTTGGTCTGGTAGAACCTGACACGGTAGGGCCACTGCTCCTCGGTGTTGTCTATCCATCCCGTGAAGTTGTGTGTCCAATAGGTCGAGGGTGCTCCGCTGATGACGAGCCACACGTGGCTGCAGCCTGCAGGGCAGTCGAAGGCGATGAGTTGGTCGGCGTCGTTGTAGCCGGCGCGGTGCATGTCGCCATAGACGCGCGTGCCGTCGCTCTTGAAGGCTACGAATCCGATGCGCCATCCCGCGCGCGTGATGTTTTTAGCGGTGTAGCCGTCGGCACCGGCCTTGCCCTCGAACTCCACGTAGAGCGTCTTGGCCTTGGAGGGAGCGTTGAGGCGGATGGCATTGTTGCCGTAGTTCTCTATGCAGTTCTTCTTCTCGGGCCACCAGTAGCCTTCGTTGTCCTTGGTCATGGCGGTCTGGCTGCGCCAGCTGGCTTTGCCTCCAGCCACGTCACGAATGGGGTCGAGGTCGAAGGTGGTCATGCGTGCTCCCCACTCCCAGAGTTCGTCGCCGAGCTGGCTGACCTTCTGGCTGGTGGTACCCGTCATGCGGGTGCGCATGTAGGTCTCGAAGGGGTCTTCGGGGTCGCGGCAGTCGTTCCACAGCCGTCCCACGGCATCCCAGCCGTGCTTGTGCACGAAGAGGTCCTGGATGAAGAAGTTCTCGTAGCGGAGGTACCCGGCGAGGGGGTGACGGTGCATCCCGTTGAGGGAGTTCCAGAGCCATTCGTTGTCGTTGAGCAGCTTGCCGGGGTAATAGACGTAAGCCATCCACTGGGCGCACATCTCCCAGAAGGGGTTCACCGTGGATTCGTGCCAGTTGTACATCCATCCGTTCCAGTCGCCGTTGTCGCAGTGTACCTGGTACTGGAAGCAGTGGCCGATTTCGTGGGCCACGGTCTGTCCGCCGCGCGAAGTGTAAGCCCAGCGCGAGAGCGAGAGCATACCGATCTGGTTGTCAATGCCGCTGCCCTCGGCTTTCCATTCGCTGGTCGAGTAGAGGCGGATGATCATCTTGTAGGTGTCGCTCTTGGACTTACCCTGGTTGATGGTGATGAAGCCGAGTTTGTCAGCATACATCTCGAAGATCTTGTCGGCCGTATCCAAGATGCCCGGTACGGCACTTGGCACTTCGTCGCAAAAGAGCACCCAGTGCTTCGACTGGTAGGAGCGCTTGTAGCTCCATTGGTTATTGTTGTCCTGCAACTTCGAGTCTGAACCGCAGGCGCTGCCGCTGCAATAGATCTTCTTATCGACCGCTTTGATGCGGTTGTTCAGGGTGTTGACGGCGGCCTTCAGCTGGTCGTCCGTCAGCGTATAGTCCACGACCTGCTCCTTGGCCGTAGCATTGGCTTCGTCGAGGAGGTTCCATGCGTTGGCCTTACGGGGCATATCCTTCCACCATTCCAGCACCTTGGTGGCGTAGGTGATGCGCTCTTGCAGTGCCGTATAGCGTGCCACGGAAGCCTCGGCAGTTGCAATGGCTGCTGTCAGTGCCTCGTGGGCTGCGTTCAGGGCTGCCTCGTCGTAGATGGTGTTGCCGTCGTCGTCAGTGCCTGTTCCTGTCAGTGCCTGACGTGCAACCTCTATGGCTTGGCTGAGTCCTTCGGATGCCGGTTGCTGCATGCCATTTGAGGAATAGCTTTCGGCATGTGTCAGTAGGCTCTGCAATTCTTTGGCGATGTCCGATGTGCCGATTTCACCGATGTATTGGAGATGGAAATCGTCCACGCAGAGGTAGTTGCCGGTGGGATTCTCGGTCGTCACGCCGATTTCCACCTCTCCATGCTCATCGACAATGGAGAAGGTGACGGCGTAAGTCTTCATGGCCGTGATGAGCGTCTTGGAGAATCCGGCATAGAGGTAGGCACCTTTCTGCGGCGAACCAGTGTTGGTTGTGCTGCCTTGTCCGGATTGCTGGATATGCAGCGCACCAGCCTGCAAACGATAGTTACCCTTGGGCAGTCCTTTCAGCACCTGCGAGAGGCTGGCCTCGGAAATCTTGCTGCCGCGGCTGGTCCATGCTTCCATGTAGTTGGTGCCTTCTTTCTTGGTGAAATGGCTGTTGGTCTGTATGCTCATGCCCAACACACTCCATCCTGCAGTACCATCGATCTCGAACGACGGGTTCTGGATATAGCGTTCGGTGCAGTCCACAGGAGCATTGGGTGATGCGTTCAACCAAGCGTATGTTTCAATGGCCGCCTTCAGCGCTTCGTCCGCCGCCAACACCTCGGCCAGCGGTGTGTCGCTGCCGTCGTAGGCGGTCTGAGCGCGGTCGATAGCGGCTTTCAGGTCGC
>ONJJ01000073.1 GCA_900318115.1 uncultured Prevotellaceae bacterium
AAAAGTGAATAGTGAAAAGTGAAAAATTTGCTACCGCTTTTAAAGGGTAAAGTGAATAGTGAAAAGTGAAAAATTTGCTACCGCTACTATTTTCGCTACTATGTTGTGCTTTTATACTTATTGGCACGAGAAGTGATATACGCAGGAATTCTGCGTATAATCCAACAGACGCGGTAGCAAATTCTTCACTTTTCACTATACCCTTTACCCTTAATTATCCCGTATACCGCTTCTGCACAGGTGATGTGGATGGCGACGGGAGCATGGATGCGCTGGTGGGCGTCATCAAAAAGACGCGGTTTCACCGGGAGGAGGGACGCCGCATCTTCATCTTCAAGCAGGTAGATGGGAAGGTGCGTCCGCTGTGGCTGGGTTCACGACTGGGTGCCGAGTTGGTGGACTTCCGTTTTGTGGACGGGTGCATCAGGGCGCTGGAGACCGATGGAAAGGGAAAATATGCCGTGATAGACTATGAGTGGAAGGACTTCGGACCGGCCTTCAAACGGTTTATCGTCAAGAATACCAATCAAAAGAACGCCATAAAACAATTTGGAAGGACTTCGGACCGGCCTTCAAACGGTTTATCGTCAAGAATACCAATCAAAAGAACGCCATAAAACAATTTAATCTATGAAGAGAATAGCTTCCTTTATCCTTTCTGGGCTGCTGCTGGCAGGTTGTGCCACCAAGGAGCAGACGGCACCGGTGAGCACGCTCGACGTGGAGAGCCTGCGCGACAGCGTGGACCTCAACATGGATATCACGGGTCTGTCGCTCAGCGACTTGCGCATCCTGGAGAATGTGTTCCTGGCACAGAAGGGTTATCCTTTTGAGGACTCCTATATCCGCAGTATCTATCAGTCGACCACGTGGTACGACTCTCTGATGTGGGCCTTCAGCGAGAACGAGGACTACTACGACCAGAACAGTGGCTACTGGGGCGGCAAGCGCAACGAGGAACTGTCGTACCGCGAGGAATACTATAACAGCATCAAGCCGGAAATCATCGCTTATACCGATGAACAGCGCGCTTTCGTGAACCGCGTCAGACAGCGCGAGGACGAGTTGCGCAAACGGAATTTCAAGTCGGGCAACGAGGACGACAAGGTGAATGTCGCCAATATCGTGAACCCTGCCCTGCTGAAGGAGCCCGACCAGAGGCTGTGGGACTACCTGGGCCACAACGGCTTTGCCATCGTGCCCGCCCAGCACCAGCAGTTGTTCCATGTCTATGAGCAGAACGACTACCATGAGTTCCCGGCCTTCGTCACCACCGACCTCTACCTGCAGCTCTACCACCTCTATTTCGACTGCATGTTGCGCGAGGTGGAACAGGAGAAGCTGATGCCTCTGCTGAAGGAGTTCTGCGAGGAAGGACAGAAGGTGTTTGCCAGGAGATGGCAACGTGAGAAGGAGAATGATGAAGGCCTGTACAACACGGACGGAGCCGCAGAATGGATTGTCACGTATTTCAAGGTGGCCAATGCCCTCCTGGAGGAACAGGCGCCCAAGGGCGATGCCGATGCCTTGGGCGAATATGAACGGGTAATGAAGAGCGTGAACGCCACGTCTGAGTTCCTGGACTATACGGACGTACCCTTTGAATACAGCTTGTTCCGTCCCCGAGGCCACTACACCCGCAACGACAACCTGAAGCGCTACTTCCGTACGATGATGTGGTTGCAGACCGTGCCACTCAGGTCAGACAATCCGTTCGACATGCTCAAGGCGAACATCCTGGCCGTGGAGATCTGCGACGACCTCGACAACCCCAGACTCTACTCGCTGTACAAGAAACTGACGGAGCCCATGAACTACCTGATGGGTATGCCCGATGACGTGAGCATCGAACAGGTGAACCAGATAATCTCGGATATCGGCACATGCGAGATTGATCCGAACGAATTAGGCGTAAAAGTCGATGAAATCGCAGAAAAACAGACGCGTATCCGTCCGAAGTTCCTGCGTACAGGCAGGAATAAGGTACGCCTGATGCCCCAGCGCTATCAGCCCGATGCAGAGGTGCTGCAGGAGATGGTGGACTATGATTCCAACACCACGAAGCGCGAGGTGCCCAAGGGCCTGGATGTGTTTGCCGCGATGGGCGTCAACGCTGCAGAGAAGATTCTCATGGATGAGCTTAACGAGCCCGACCGATGGAGCAAGTACACCAGCAACCTGAAGCGGATGAAGAAGCGCATGAACGAAATCAAGTGGGAGGAGAATGCCGCAACCCAGTGGATGAGTGCGCTGAAGCTGTATGCCAAGCAGCCCATGGGTGCCGAGTGCGGCGGTGCCGGTCCTCCCGACCCTATTGTCAAGGGCTACGTGGAACCAAATGTGAAGTTCTGGCAGAAGGCCATCGACCTGCTGAAGAAGAACCAGAAGATACTGCGCACGCACAACCTGCTCACGGAGAAGATAGCCACTGCCAACGAGCGCCTTACCGAAGAGGCCGAGTTCCTGTTGGCTATTAGCAAGAAGGAGCTGAGGGGCGAGGTACTGAAAGACGTGGAATACGATGAACTGGAGTATATCGGTGCGAAGTTTGAGAACATGTCGCTGGAACTGTTGCGCGACAGCGAGCACGAGCTCTGGGACTGGGAAGCCATTCAGGGGCCCGACCGCAAGGTGGCGCTGGTGGCTGATGTCTATACCGCCAATGCCGACAACAACCCCAACAAGAGTATCCTCTACGAGGCTGTCGGTGATGCCGATGAAATCTATGTCGTGGTGGAGATTGGCGGATACCTGTGGCTCACCCGTGGTGCCGTGTTCTC
>ONJJ01000072.1 GCA_900318115.1 uncultured Prevotellaceae bacterium
CAGTGCCACCTTGTCGGCCAGATGGTAGGCAATGGGGAACCACTCCATGCGCGAGGTCAGACGGACGAGGTGCTCTTCTGCTTTGGCCTCGATATACTCGCAGACAGTCTCGCCACCTTTCATCATTGCCATGCAAATCTGAGACTGCTGCCATTTCTCGCGGTCTTTCTTCGTCAGTTCTTCGACATAGCGGCTCATGAGTTTCGAGTCGTGCATGTTCTCAGCCACTTGCCGCAGAATGCGTTCCGCAGTCTGGTTCATCTCTTCTAACGGCACAACGTCCATGTCCTGATTGACGAGTTTGCTGCTGTTGTTCCTCATCGCGTCAAGGGGAATACTGCCCAGGAGCGTCTGTTGGTCTATGAGCATTTCAATGGCCTCGTGGGTTGATTTTACAAGGAACTTTCCTTTCATCACAGCCTTCACGCCACGTTCATACTCCTTCTGGTCATAGAGCGTCGCACGTTTATGACCGCCATGAAAAAGCGCCTTCAATTTGTTAACAACTTGCAGGATGGTATGCGGCTTCTCCTGCTTTCGGGGGCTTTCTTGCCGTCCCCCAGTCTCACTGTTGCCTCCCTGCATCTGACTATCGCCAGAGGGAAGCATGCTGTCGTATTTACTTCTCATAAAAAAAACGCTATCTCTTTCGTCCTCTATAATTCTGTTGTCTGATGAATCCGTTCTTCTTCCACCAATACCATTCCTCGTCCTTCTTCTTCGGCAGGTCATTATTGCTCTGACCACCTCCAAGAGACGGCTGCGTTTCCGGCAGGGCAAGGTTAGCAACGACGTCAAGCATAGCTTCGGCTGCATCACCCGCACGCTCGGCACTACATTCAAACTGATCAAGCAGTTCCATTGCAGCTTTCTTTAGGCAGTCTTCGTCGAATGATGAACCTTCGCGCTCTTCCATGTCAATGGCCTTAGCTACGATGCCTTCTGGCAGGATGTCCTCCCTATCAAGCGGACTAAACTCTGTCCTGAACGGACTCTTCACAAAGCGCTTGATGGCATTCAGCGCAAGCCAGATGGCTGTCCGACGGTCACTCTCGGCCTCCGTGGACTTACGGGGAGCAGGCTCCGTCTGCTTCACGGGCGTCGGAACTGCTGGTTTCTCAGCGTTCTTCCTCTCTGCCGCCTCCTTAATCCTCAATAGTCGCAGATATGCATCGTCATCATCTGACTGCGACGATCTCATCGGTTTCTGCGGAATCACCTCGCCCTGCCGATTCTGCTGCAAGCGATAGCTCTCCGTCCGCGCCTCGTCCTGCTCAGGATGCAGCTTCTGCCAAGTGCCAAACAGCTTGGAAACCGTCAGGTCGCGCCCATGCCCGAAACCTCTGGCCGAAGCCTTGTACATCACGGTACTGGAGTAGTTGCCGTCGAGGTCGTACAGCTTCTCGCCGACGGAGTACCCACGGCAAACACCCCTCGAGTCGTATGTCGGCTCCACCTCGAAGCCGTTCCTGCGCATCCCAGCGAAGTACGTCTCGATGTCCCACGCATCCATCCCCTTCAGCACCTTCATTGCTGCATCGTGAATCCGCTCCATCCGATGGTTCGTCCGCTCCTCGGCCTTCGTCCAGCCGTATTTCTCGGCAATGATGTTCGCAGCCATTTTCGCCCGCTCCTTGCACTTGTGCGTGTCCTGCATCTCGCCGTCCATCGTCAGGCGGTTGGCCACAATGTGTACATGCGGCTTGCCCGTGTCAAAGTGTACAGTGGCTACATACTGACTTTTGGCCAGCATAGTGTGCCTGCCGCTCACCTTCACCTTGGGCTGCCCCGTCCTCTTGTCGATGACAGGTCTGCCGTCTTTGGCCTTCACCGGCTCCCATTTGAAGTGGGTAGCGTCCAGCACCTCCACACAGTCCTTGCAGAACTTGTTCCACTGCTCCATCGTCCAGTCCTGACAAACCTCCGGCGGTGGGCACAGCTCGATGCGCCAGAACGGCTTTTCTGCCCTGTGCCTGGATGCCGCCTGCAGCAGCTGCATGTCCATCAGCACCTCCACGGGCGAGTACGGCTTGCCCGTCATCGGGTTCAGCTCAATG
>ONJJ01000071.1 GCA_900318115.1 uncultured Prevotellaceae bacterium
TAAAATTTAAAAATGTAACAATGTAAAAACTATAAATGTAACACAGGCTTGACGCGGAGTTTGCAGGGATATAACCATCACTTTGCAGGGACTAATCTCATAGTTTGCAGGGACTAATCTCACAGTTTGCAAGGATGAAACTCAAGCTCGGGCGGTACCATTTCCTCACTCGGATCCCGACTATCTCTTTGTCAATGGCAAAGGTACGACATTTTGGAACCCGCTTTGTTGCCACCAGTAGCCAAAGGTTTCTACCGCTCAACTTTTTCCGATAATATTTCAGTCGATGCAGAGGTATTCGGCGATGAGACGCACCTGGCGGGCGGTGTAATAGTTGCGGTTGCGGTTCCAGCGCGTCTGCTGCTGCAGCGCCTCCACCAGTTCCGGACAGCGGTTGATGTCCTCACGCAGTTTCTTCATCGCCGACTTGGCCTGCCTGGTATGCGGCGTATAGATCCGGGCCAGGTCCCTTTTCAGATATTCACGGTCTTCTATCATAATATTCTTAAATTTTAATTCTAAACTCTTTTGACGGATTTGACGAATTTGACGGATTATGTATAGACTTCTCACGCGTACCGTATGGGCGCGGGCGGTACGCGTGAGGACTCTTAGAAAAATTCGTCATATGCGTCAATTGCGTCATTTTCCGATTCATTTTCCGATTCACTCTCAGGACGGGCATCGTAGGCCAGCATCCGCTTGCGGGCCTCTATCTCCTCGGCACTGTAGGGCACGACGATGTAGCCGCGCTCGCCGTGCGAACGCACACGCTCGAAGCCCAGATCGGTCATCGCGCGACCGACGAGGTTGGCCGTGAGCCGCAACACGGGGTTGCTGCCCACCATCTGCAGGATGTCAGTGGCGCTGACGAACTGCCCGGGTTCGCCCGGCCTGGGCTTGCGCAGGTACTTGCCGATCAGCTCATGGGCCGACTTGGGCGTCTCGAAGGCACGGTTGTGCTCGGAGAGGCGGCGGATGTCGTCCTGGGAGAACCAGTAGTGGAAGCCCTCCTGATAGAGCGCATAGGCCTGCGCGTAGATGCCCGCATAGTTGAACGGATCGTCCCTGGGCGAGCGGATCGACTCGATCTCGAAGGGCAGCCAGCGGCGGTTGCCCGTCTCGTCGCTGAGGAACTGCACGTTGTTGCCCGTGCCGCAGAACGACGCGATGTGCTGGCGGTGCTCGTGGAAGTGGGCATAGGCCGCCCGCTCGTCGATCGACGGCATCGTCAGCACCGCCTTCAGCTGGTTCAGCTCCGAAGGCCGCATCGTGTCGAGCTCCTCACAGCAGACGAGGCCGTACTGCGCCAGCGTCAGCAGGTCGTCGCGCCCCATGCGGTTGGCGTTCGTCTTCGTGTAGAAGTAGGTCTTCAGCTCGGGCGGCAACAGGTAGTTGAACCAGGTCGTCTTGTAGGAGCCCTGCTCCCCGATCAGCACCAGCATCACGTGGTTCACCACCGTCTCGTCCACCCAGCCTGCCACCATCGCCACCAGCCACTTCTTCAGGTACTCGTAGAACAGCATCTGCTTCTCCACGCCCCCACGGATACTGACCGAGAGCGACAGTTCGATGATGTAGTCCTGCCCGTCCCAGGGCGGCAGGTGGTCGAGGTAGTAGCGGAAGGGGTGGTAGTCGGGCACGAAGTCCGACTCGATGACGCGGTAGATGTCCGGCGCCCGTGTGGGCTTCAGCTTCGACATCTCCGTCCAGAGGCTATTCACGACGCGGTCGGAGATCGGCTGCCACTGGTCCGTGCACTGGCCCCCGCTCCACCCCGCCGCGAAATAGTCCGCCTGGGGTATCCGACACTCCGCCCGCCTCGTGATCACGTTATGACGCAGGTAGATATGGTCGGCCAGAAAGCCCTTGATGTCCTCGACCGTCGCATACACCTCACGCCAGTTTGGCTTGTGCTCCTTCGGCTCGCCGCCCTCCCCCTCGGCGGCAGCCTTCTTGCGTTTCTTCTTTGGTTTCTCTTCATCCATAAGCAATAAAGATTATATCGTCTGCAAAGATACAACATCATTTCAATTTACACTACCTACGCACTACCTACGGAGAGTACCTACGGTTTGAAAACAAAAAGAAAAGCCCTGATGCCTGAGCACCGGGACTTTTAGCTATTATCCAAATACTTGTTTCAACTTATCCTGGAAGTCGAGTGACTGCCGTTGTAAAAGCGCATTGTTATAGTCACTCCGCATATTCCTTCGATTCCATAATGTCTCAAAGACCTTCCATTTGTTTCTGACATTCAGCCTTATTGCCATCTCAAAGGCCAACAAGGCAGACTTGGTAAGAGATATCTTGTAGTTGGTATACAGAAATACTCACGGACGACATAACAAAAACGGAAGCCGCGATGACTTCCGTTTCCTTATTCTCATCTTTGGGGAAAAGATCATAGACCTGTCCCTCTGATCTGCTCCTGTCCCTCTGATCTCCATCTATATGACTATTTGCTGTAGGAATTCAACCAATCATAAAGGAAATAATCGTAGACATAATATTGGCCATTGTTATTGGTGAGAATGTCTTTCTCCTGCAAAGCAGACAAGCTTCTCTGTACTGCACTGGCAGAGGCAAGGTGGTATTTCCTGATAAACCCTCCACTGATAGGCTTCTTCAACTCTGTCACAGAAATACTCGGGCCCATTGTAGCCGTAAGTCAGAAACGGATTCCTTATCATTTTACAAGCGTTTGCCGTTTACGGGTGCAAATATAATA
>ONJJ01000070.1 GCA_900318115.1 uncultured Prevotellaceae bacterium
CAATCCACCAAGTATTGGTACACCAGAAGAACTTCCCATCCCGGGATATGTCGCCATTCAAGTAGAGCGCCGACGTCAGGTACGAGAACTTAACCCGCATTGCAGTTGCATAAAAATCCAAAGTTAAACTATGTTATAGAATTGACTCCAAATGGCAGCTTCCGGCTAATTTTCTGCCCGTTATTAGCTAAAAAATCACAAAACGCCCACCTTCGTCTGAAAAACAAGCAAAAAGGTACACCCGGGACGTTTGCATTTCTGGCAAAATCGCCGTACCTTTGCAGGCATGTACATCACCAAGGGACGCAAGTATCACAAGCAGGCAGACGGCAGCTATACCGCCTACGACTACTTCCGCCTTACCCGCAAGCGGTATGACGCCAGCGGTAAGGAGAAGCCTGAGCATTTCTGCCTCGGGCAGCTTGAGGGCCTGACCAAGTCGGAGCGCAACGAGCTTGCCGACATGCTGACGGTGATGATTGAGCGCGGTGAGCGCCCCCTGAGCTTCAGCGGATCCCTGAACGAGCTGGCCATGGAGTTCTACCTGAAGTACCGCGAGAGCCGTCCTGCAGCCGAGTTCGACCCCGTGCTGCGTGCCGAGGCCGAGCGCAGGGAAGCCGAGCGCCGCCGCGACCTGGTAACCATTCGTCTGTCGAGCCTTGTGCAGAAGCAGGCACGTACCATCGGCCCCGAGGCCGTCTGCCGCTCCACGCTCTCGATGCTGAAGGTGAGGGAGTTCCTGAACTCCAGGGGCTGGAGCCGCGAGCAGTCAGACCTGGCGCTGATGCAGATCATCGCCCGCGCCATCTACCCCTATTCAGAACTGAAGACCGTGCGCTGCCTGCAGGGCAACTCCGCGCTTCTGGAGATGTTCAAGCTCGAGCGCAGGAAGGTGACCAAGGACGCCCTGTACCAGAGTGCCGAGCGCCTGTGGGAGGTACACCGCGAGATGGAGGACTTCCTGCATGAGCGCGTAACCAATATATTCCATCTTGAGGAGAAGATACTTCTGCTGGACATCACCAATACGTATTTCGAGGGGCGTATGGAACGCTCGAAGCTCTGTTTCCACGGCCGCAGCAAGGAGAAGCGCGATGACTGCAAGATAGTGGTGCTGGCCGCCGTGGTGAACACCGACGGGCTGCTCGTGCGTACCATGATATACGAGGGCAACCGCCAGGACGTGACCACTGTGAAGGAGGTGGTCGGCACGCTGGCAGACCAGACATCGCCCGAGGCCCGCAAGATAGTGGTCATGGACGCAGGCTTCTACTCCGATGCCAACGCGAAATGGCTCGTCGAGAACCACTTCGACTACATCACCGTGCTGCCTTCCGGCTATGCCAGGTTTACCGCCGACAGCGACAAGGTGGTGCGCCATGAGGACTGCCGGCATCAGGAGATACGGCTTCAGATGGGCAAGGCGGAGATAGGGGGCGTGCAGCACAAGGCCCTGCTGGTGGACAGCGACGCCAAGGCACTGAAGGAGCAGTCGATGCACGAACAGGCAGCAAAGCGGTATGAGGAAGGGCTGGAGGCCATCAGGGCCGGCATCACGAAGAAGGGCGGTACAAAGAGCCGCGACGCCGTGAACAACCGCCTGGGCAGGCTTGACAAGCAGTACGGTGCCATCCGCAAGGAGTACGAGGTTTCCTTCACCTACGAGGGCAAGGGCAAGAAGGAGAAAGCCGTCGCAATGGAGTGGAAGCGCAAGGACGGGACAGTCATGGAAAGAGAGAAATCCCACGGCAAGTACGTGCTGCTGACCAGCCTCGATGAGAACGACGAGGTGAACGTCTGGAAATTCTATAATGTTATAAGGACAGTGGAGGAGACCTTCCATGTCCTGAAGACTGACCTTGACATACGCCCTGTCTACCACAAGTCCGACGGAGGCATCAAGGCACACCTGAACCTGGCCGTGCTGGCCTATTGGATTGTCTCCGTCACCAAGTATCGCCTGAAACTAAAGGAGTACCCCAACGTCCGCTGGGACGAAATCATGCGCATCGCACAGAGCCAGGTCGTCGTTACGGCTGAGATGAGCACTGAGGATGGAGGCAAGGTATACGTGCGTCAGAGTACAGAGACTGAGGAAGAACTGGCCAAAATATACAGTTTGCTGGAAATCAGCCCCAATCCGATAGGAAAAGTAAAATCGCAGGTACACCCAAAAGCACCTCCAAAAAATCAACCTCCTGAAAATCAAGGAGATACGTAGCATTTAGCTGCAATATGGGTTAATATTGAGGACGCTGGCAAGGTGCTTGTCAGAGGAGTCAAAGACAAGGGGGATATCAAAACTACCGATGCACTGAATGAAGCATACATGTTAGGACTATCAATATGAAAATAGAACTTGCAACAATACAGGATGTTCCTGCTCTGCTCGACTTGCAGCGCAAGGC
>ONJJ01000069.1 GCA_900318115.1 uncultured Prevotellaceae bacterium
TTCTTCTTGACATGGAGAAATATCGGTTCATCCTCTCAACGAGGTTGTTATCCAGGTTGGTGTCGCCGCGTTTGAAGATGTCCACCACGGCATCCCACTCCATGTCGAGATACCCTGCGGCAGATGCGAGATCGCTCTTGGGCAGCAGGTCCGGCTTGGCGAGTATCTCGTCAAGGAGTTCCCTGATGTCGGCCAGTATACCCGGGGCATACTTCTGTCTCCATTTCAGGTGGTCGTCCACAGTCCAGCCTTTCTCGCCGACCTTGTGTTCATGGTCCCTCTGGTAGAGCTTGTTCAGGAGTCTGACCATCCTGGCCGCGTCAGGCTCATAGTCCTGACACTCAATGAACCGTCGCTTGATGTGCTGTATGCAGGCTATACGGACGATGAAGGGATAGTCACTACCCTCTATCTTCTTGTAGAATGATGCCGCGTCGCTCTGCATTGTTCCCCTGTAGTCCTCCACCTCCTTGAATATGACATCACCTGATCGCGATCCGTCCTCGTACACCACATACAGCAGGCCGGCATTCACTGCCACGATGACCCAGAAGTAGCCTTTCCTGACGCCCTTGCCCTTGGAGTTCTTCTCAGGCACAAGAATCTTGAAATAGGTCTCATCGGCTGCAATGTAGTCCTCTCCGAGCACTGCCTGGCGGATGGCGGCATAAAAGCGGGCGAAGACCTCGGCGGCACGCTTCATCAGGAAGCTGGCCGTCTTCTTGTTGAGGTTGAATCCCATGTCCTCGAAGTAGTGCATGATACGCTCCATGGGCATGGCGTACATGTAGCGCAGCTGCATCAGCCCTGCCACGAAGGAGGAGTCGTAATTGGAGTTGAGGAATGCCGACGGCGGAGTCTGCGGCTCAAACACCCTGCCGTCCTGCGTGAAGGTGTGCATGCGGTAGACGTGCTTGGTGAAGTGGCCCGGTGTGTAGGTGTAGCGCACGCACTCGCGGTACTTGGGACGACCGTCTTCTCCCGTTTCCTCCAGAGGACGGGCTTTCTCCATGTCGAAGTCAGGATCGTCAGGATACACATCATGGTACTCCACCTTCACTTCCGTGTGGCTGTCACGCCTGGCCCCGTTGTTGCCGCGCTGTTTACGCCGGATGGCGCGTGCCTCCTCCAGCACCTTCTTCTCGTCATCGGTAAGCTCCGGCTTGGGAGGCTTCTGTTGCTCGCTATCCTTCTCCAGCAGTGTGGTGAGACCTTTGTTCTTGTTCTTCTCCTTCCTGATGGTCTCATCCTTCTGCTTGACGGACTGCTCGATGGACTCCAGACGGGCAAGAGCCTCCTTCAGCTGGGCAGTCAGCTCTGCAACACGGTTTATCAATGCTGCGTTCTGCTCATTGGTAGCCTTGAGCTGCTCCATGAGGTTGGATATGATCTCGTCCTTCGTCATCATTTCGGATGCGAAGGTACGAAAAAACATCGGAACAACCAAGCATTTTGGCGATTATTTTTAAACTAATTTATTGATTATCAGACGGTTGAAAAAATATTCAAATGGCAATATTGAGCCTCTTGCGGTATCTGACGCTCCGTAGCGAAATTCCCTCCATGATCAGAGAAAACGTCTTCCAGGGCAGTCTGTAGGCTCCTGAGGCCGCATCGAAACGGGGTGTCTCGAACGTGCCGCGCTCCAGCCGCTTGTGGTAGAGCAGAAAACCGTCGCCGTCCCAGCGCAGGATCTTCACACTCTGGCGGTTCTTCGAGAAAAACACGAAAGCACTGCCTGAAAGCGGGTGCTGCTGAAGCTCCGTGCGCACCAGTCGGTATAGCCCGTCGATGCCCTTCCGCATGTCCACAGCCTGACGGCACAGGTATAACGGGGTACTCTCTGTCAGGGCAAACATCACACACGTCCTCCGCGATAGCCGTTCAACAACACCAGCAGGTCCTGTGGCGGGTACTGGTCTGCCGACAGAAGGACACCATTTGGAAAAGTCAGTTCAATACGACTGGAACTGCGGACAGGCACTGGCATCTCAGAGGATAATGGAACGAATGGCGAATCACAGCCTGCAAGCTCTGCCATCTCCGCCTTTATCTTCTTGGTTGTTATGCCATAATTCTCCATCCAGTGGTGGACGGCACTGATACTTACACCGACACTGCGACAATAGGCCGACAGAGTAGCCTTGCCGTTTAATCGCAGCTCATTCCTGTAGCCGCTGATCACATGACTATAATCTTTCTTTGCATCCATAATTGTACACTTTTTGATACATGGGGGCAAAGGTAGCAACTTTCGACCAATGCTACAATGCGGAAAAACGGAGACGCTTACTTAGCTGTGATAATTCCTGTTTCATAACATTCCTGTACGATAGTTCCGCAATCAGACTATATCTCCAGGCTTGTTTACAGGAACATTCTCACTAAAACCCAATGACACGAAAAAAGCGCCGACCTGACTCTTCTCTCGCGTCATGAGGTCGTAGGAATGTACCCGTACATCATTGAAATTTCCTACGTTTCATGACGCTCTGAATAAATAGCTGATGCTATTGTTATTCACCCATAAAATCGCACCG
>ONJJ01000068.1 GCA_900318115.1 uncultured Prevotellaceae bacterium
TGACCCCTCCCTCAAGGACATCACCACCGGCGCCTGCATCGCCGTCACCGGAACCCTCGTCGAGAGCCCCGCTGCTGGCCAGCCCTCTGAGATACAGGCATCTGCCATCACTATCTATGGCCTCTGCGACAACACCTATCCCATGCAGAAGAAGGGCCAGAGCTTCGAGGTCATGCGCAAGAACGCACACCTCCGCCTCCGCACCAACACCTTCGGAGCCGTCATGCGCATCCGCCATAACATGGCAATGGCCATCCACACCTACTTCCACGAGCACGGATTCTTCTATTTCCACACACCGCTCATCACCGCCAGCGACTGCGAGGGAGCCGGCAACATGTTCCAGGTGACCACGAAGAACCTCTACGACCTGAAGAAGGACGAGCAGGGACGCATCATCTACGACGACGACTTCTTCGGCGAGCAGACGTCGCTCACCGTCTCCGGTCAGCTCGAGGGTGAGCTTGGCGCCACCGCACTCGGAGCCATCTATACCTTTGGCCCAACCTTCCGTGCCGAGAACAGCAACACGCCGCGTCACCTCGCCGAGTTCTGGATGGTGGAGCCCGAAGTGGCCTTCCTCGACCAGGAGGAGCTGATGGACCTCGAGGAGGACTTTATTAAGTACTGTGTCCGCTGGGCGCTCGACAACTGCAAGGACGACCTGGAGTTCCTCAACAAGATGATTGACAAGACGCTCATCGAGCGCCTCGAAGGCGTCCTCAAGGAGACCTTCGTCCGTCTGCCCTATACCGAAGGCATCAACATCCTGCAGCAGGCCATCAAGGACGGCAAGAAGTTCGAGTTCCCATGCAACTGGGGCGACGACCTCGCTTCCGAGCATGAGCGCTATCTCGTCGAGGAGCACTTCAAGAAGCCCGTCATCATGACCGACTATCCGCGCTCCTTCAAGTCATTCTACATGAAGCAGAACGCCCCCGCCCCCTCCGCCGCCAGTCCCCTATGCAGCGACAGTGTCGCTGCCCCCGCTGACGGCCCCTCCGTCGGCTACAAGGGAGCCATCGCCCCTGGCCCCACCATGCAGGGCACCGATGTACTCTTCCCCCAGATTGGCGAAATCATCGGTGGCTCCGTACGCGAGGAGAGCTACGACAAGCTCATGGCCGAGGTGGAGCGCCGGAAGATGGACCTCACTCACCTCTGGTGGTATCTCGACACCCGCCGCTATGGCTCCTGCCCCCATGCAGGATTCGGTCTCGGCTTCGAGCGACTCATCCTCTTCGTCACCGGCATGCAGAACATACGCGACGTCATTCCCTTCCCCCGTACACCGAAGAACGCAGAATTCTAATCTGCGTTCTCACGGCGTTTGGCGTAGCCGTGTCATACCACTTCTTGAGCCCGCAAAAAGCTCAGCATTTATAAAAAAAACAGGAAAAAATTTGCTGATTTCAAATAAAACAGCTACCTTTGCACGCAAAATTCGTAAAAGAAAGGAGAACTATGGCTACAAACGTCAAAAGAAACGAATGTATTAACTGCTTTCTCTGCCCTGTAAATGCAGGATAAACCTGTGCTTGGGGAGATACAATGAGGCCAAAAAGGCATGAAAAGTCCTGCAAAAGACATTATTTTTACATTTTTGAGAAAAAATGTTCAAAAATATTTGCGAGATTTCGGATTTATGCCTATATTTGCACCAAAATTGTGTCTCCGCGGGAGAGATACACAGGGAAAAGTGTGACTTCAAATAAAGAAAAAATAGATGTAACAACTTAATATTTTTAATTAATTTTTAATTTTAATCGTATGAAAAAAAGATTAATGAGTAAATTCCTGATGGGGGCACTCGTGGTGCTTACCATGGGTGTATTCTCGTCTTGTAAGGACTACGATGACGATATCAACGCGAATACCGCGTTGATCAATGGTCTACAGTCCCAAGTGAGTGCGCTGGAGTCTGCCAAGAGCACCCTCCAGGCTGACCTCTCGAAGGCCAACTCGGCTATCCAGGCCGCTCAGGCTGCTGCCGACAAGGCTGCTGCCGACCTGGCTCAGGCAAAGATTGACCTGCAGAACGCTATCAACGCTGCCAAGACCGAGCTGAACGGCAACATTGACGCTGCCAAGAAGGCTGCTATCGATGAGGCTCAGGCTCGCATCGATGCAGCTGAAGGCCGTATTAAGGCTTATGCACTGGAGGTCGCCCAGAATGAGGCTGCCGCTGCTGCTGCCGCTGCCAAGATTGAAATCCTGAATAAGCTGAATGAAGAGGTCGCTGCACTGAATGCTGCCATCGGTACAAAGGTGTCGCAGGAAGATTTCCAGGCTGCCATCGACAAGCTGGCTACCAAGGACGGGCTTGATGCTGCCTTGAAGCCTGTGCTGGCCGAAATCGCTTCGTTGCAGGGACTGTTGGCCACCAAGGCTGACCAGTCTACTGTTCAGGCCATCCAGACGAAGCTCGACGAGATTTTTGCCGACTACCTAAAGAAGGCTGACAAGGATGCTTTGGAAACTGCCATTGCACTCCTCGGCACTCGCCTCGATGCCATCGACGGTGAAGACGGCGCTCTCAACAAGCTGACACAGTCAATTGCCGATGCAAAAGCTGAAGCTATTTCCGTGAGCCAGGCTGCCATTGAAGCCTTGCAGCAGACCATCAACCAGACTCTGATTAACTATTATACCATTGATCAGGTTGATGCTAAGATTAACACCCTCGACGAGAAGCTGAGCACAGAGATTGCCAAGATGGCCCTGAAGACCGACCTGCAGGCTCTGCAGCAGAAGGTCGACGATGCTCTTGCACAGTATGCTACTGACAAGGATATCCTTACTGAGACCATTGCCTACATTTCTACTACCATCCTGGAAATTCAGCA
>ONJJ01000067.1 GCA_900318115.1 uncultured Prevotellaceae bacterium
GAGTCATGTCTTTCTGAGCTCCGTAAGCCAGCAGCAGAGCAACGCAACTGCGTCAGTGCCATCTACGAACCGTTCAGCATTGAAGACATCAACGGGAAGGTGGCCGAAATGCTTCGTCCCGCAGGAATGCAAGCACCGGTGGAGTTCGTCTTTCAGACAATCGAAGGCTTGCACGCCGCTTGCCCTGAGCACCAAGGCGACTGGTACTTCACAGGAAATTATCCCACTCCAGGCGGCAACCGTCTCGTCAACCAAGCATTTGTGAAATATAGCCCCCTCTAACTCCCCCTTTTGGGGGAGAAGACCCCCTAATCCCCCTTAGGGGGAATAAATAATGAAATGACTTAATCATACATAAATTTAAATTGTCAAATAGTAAATAATGTTATGTGTGGAATTGTAGGATACATCGGAACGAAGAAAGCCTATCCGATACTGATTAAGGGCCTGAAACGCCTGGAGTATCGTGGCTACGACAGTGCCGGAGTGGCAATGATCAGCGACTGCGGCGAGCTCAACGTGTACAAGACCAAAGGAAAGGTTGACAACCTGACCGACTATTGCAGCGACAAGGACGTGACGGGCTGCGTGGGTATCGCCCATACGCGTTGGGCGACGCATGGCGAGCCGTCGGCCCGCAACGCTCACCCTCACTATTCCCGGAGCCAGAACCTTGCCATCATCCATAATGGCATCATCGAGAACTACGCCGACATCAAGATGCAGCTGCAGACGAAAGGCGTGGAGTTCAAGAGCGACACAGACACAGAGGTGCTGGTGCAGTTCGTGGAGTACATCATGGTGAAGAAGAACCTCCCGTTGCTCGAAGCCGTGCAGGTGGCACTCCATCAGGTGATAGGAGCCTACGCCATCGCCATCGTCGACAAGCGCGAGCCCCGGCAGATTATAGCAGCACGCAAGCAGAGCCCACTCGTGGTGGGTATCGGCCAGGACGAGTTCTTCCTGGGCTCCGACGCCAGTCCCATCATCGACTACACCGACAAGGTGGTCTATCTGGACGACGGCAACATCGCGGTCATCCGCTTGGGCGAGGAACTGAAGGTGCTGAGCATCCTCGGCAAAGAACAGCAACTGAAGGTGAGCACCGTGGACCTCAACCTCGGACAGATAGAGAAGGGCGGCTACGAACACTTCATGCTGAAGGAAATCTTCGAGCAGCCCGAGTGCCTGAAGAACTGTATGCGAGGGCGCATCAACGTCGAGGGTAATCATGTGACGCTGTCGGCCATGATCGACCATCGCAGGCAGTTGCTTGGCGCGAAGCGTATCGTCATCGTGGCATGCGGCACGTCTTGGCACGCCGGACTCATTGCCGGACAGCTCTTCGAAAGCTTGTGTCACATCCCATGCGAAGTGGAGTATGCCTCGGAATTCCGCTATCGTAACCCCGTCGTGACGAAGGACGATGTGGTGATAGCCATTTCGCAGAGCGGCGAGACCGCCGACACGCTGGCCGCCATCCAGCTTGCCAAACAGAAAGGAGCCTTCATCTACGGCATATGCAACGCCATTGGTTCCAGCATCCCAAGGGCCACAGACACGGGGACGTACATCCATGTCGGCCCGGAAATCGGAGTTGCATCCACCAAGGCCTTCACCGGACAGCTGACCGTGCTCACCATGCTGGCACTATGCCTGGCTTCTGAGCGGAAGACCATCTCCGAGGAGCTGTATCGGCAGATGGTCAGGGAGCTCACCCTGATTCCTGCCAAGATGGAGCAAGCCCTCAAGACCAATGAGCAAATAGCCCTCCTTGCCCCCATCTTCACCTATACCCGGAATTGCCTCTACCTTGGGCGCGGCTACAACTATCCCTTGGCCCTGGAAGGTGCACTGAAACTGAAGGAAATCTCCTACATTCACGCCGAAGGCTATCCCGCTGCAGAGATGAAGCACGGCCCCATCGCCCTCATCGACAGCGAAATGCCCGTCTTCGTCATTGCCACACGCGACAGACTCTACGAGAAGGTCATCTCGAACATACAGGAGGTCAGGGCGCGAGGCGGACGAATCACGGCGCTCGTCACTGAGGGCGACACGCAGATACAGAGGTTTGCCGACCATATCATCACCCTTCCCGACACTCTCGAGTGCTTCCAGCCGCTCATTGCCAGCATCCCCCTCCAGCTGATGGCCTACCATATCGCTGTCTGCAAAGGCAAAGACGTTGACCGCCCGAGGAACCTTGCCAAGAGCGTAACGGTGGAATAAAAAAGCCTTTGAGCCACAGAGACATGAATGGAATGAAGAAAAGCGAACCTCGGCATCTCGAATTTCCGCGTGCGACGAAGTTGATCGCCGCACGCTGAGAATGTCCTCACCCCTTACCCCTCTCCCGTGGGAGAGGGAGAAATGGTAAATGGGTAATGATTAAATAGTAAATAACATTATGTGTGGAATAGTATCAATCTTCAACATCAAGAAGCAGACGCACGAGCTTCGCGATAAGGCTCTGCGCATGAGTCAGAAAATCAGACACCGTGGTCCGGACTGGAGCGGCATCTATTGTGGCGGTTCGGCCATCCTTGCCCACGAACGTCTCTCTATCGTCGACCCCGAGAGCGGCGGCCAGCCTTTGTTCTCGCCCGACAGGAAGGTGGTGCTGGCCGTCAACGGCGAGATCTACAATCATCAGGAGATTCGCCGCCAATATGCCGGACGTTACGACTTCCAGACGGGCAGCGACTGCGAAGTCATCCTTGCGCTCTATCGCGACAAAGGCATCGACTTCCTGGAGAACATCTCCGGCATCTTTGCCTTCGCCCTTTACGACGAAGAGAAGGATGCCTTCCTGATAGCCCGCGACCCCATCGGCGTGATACCTCTGTATATAGGCTATGACAGCGACGCCACCGTGTATGTTGCCTCCGAACTGAAGGCACTCGAAGGTCAATGTGAGCGATACGAACCCTTCCTGCCAGGGCATTACTATTGGAGCAAAGAGCCTGG
>ONJJ01000066.1 GCA_900318115.1 uncultured Prevotellaceae bacterium
CCAGGCTCTTTGCTCCAATAGTAATGCCCTGGCAGGAAGGGTTCGTATCGCTCACATTGACCTTCGAGTGCCTTCAGTTCGGAGGCAACATACACGGTGCCGTCGCTGTCATAGCCTATATATAGAGGTATCACGCCGATGGGGTCGCGGGCGATCAGGAAGGCATCCTTCTCTTCATCGTAAAGGGCGAAGGCAAAGATGCCGGAGATGTCCTCCAGGAAGTTGATGCCTTTGTCGTGATAGAGCGCAAGGATGACTTCGCAGTCGCTGCCCGTCTGGAAGTCGTAACGTCCGGCATATTGGCGACGAATCTCCTGATGATTGTAAATCTCGCCGTTGACCGCCAGCACCACCTTCCTGTCGGGCGAGAACAAAGGTTGGCCTCCGCTCTCGGGATCGACGATAGAGAGGCGTTCGTGGGCAAGGATGGCTGAGCCGCCACAATAAATGCCGCTCCAGTCCGGGCCACGGTGCCTGATTTTCTGACTCATGCGCAGAGCTTTCTCGCGAAGCTCGTGCGTCTGCTTCTTGATGTTGAAGATTGATACTATTCCACACATAATGTTATTTACTATTTAATCATTTACCATTTCTCCCTCTCCCACGGGAGAGGGGTAAGGGGTGAGGACATTCTCAGCGTGCGGTGATGGCTGACGTCGCGTGCGGCGATGCCGATTTTCTCGTGCGGCGATTAACTTCGTCGCACGTGGAAATTCGAGATGCCGAGGTTCGCTTTTCTTCATTCCATTCATGTCTCTGTGGCTCAAAGGCTTTTTATTCCACCGTTACACTCTTGGCGAGGTTCCTTGGGCGGTCAACGTCTTTGCCTTTGCAGACAGCGATGTGGTAGGCCAGCAGCTGAAGAGGGATGCTGGCGATGAGCGGCTGGAAGCACTCAAGGGTGTCGGGTAGGGCGATGATATGGTCAGCAAACTTCTGTATCTGGGTGTCCCCCTCGGTGACGAGAGCCGTGACGCGTCCGCCACGAGCCCTCACCTCCTGGATGTTCGAGATGACCTTCTCGTAGAGACGGTCGCGGGTGGCGATGACGAAGACGGGCATTTCGCTGTCGATGAGGGCGATAGGGCCGTGCTTCATCTCTGCGGCAGGATAACCTTCGGCATGTATGTAGGAGATTTCCTTCAGCTTCAATGCACCTTCCAGGGCAAGAGGATAGTTGTAGCCGCGCCCTAAGTAGAGGCAATTCTTGGCGTAGGTGAAGATGGGAGCAAGCTGTGCTATCTGCTCGTTTGTCTTGAGGGTTTGCTCCATCTTGGCAGGAATCTGCGTCAGTTCCTTTACCATCTGTTGATACAGCTCCGCTGAGATGGTCTTCCGTTCCGCTGCCAAACACAGCGCCAACATCGTGAGCACCGTCACTTGACCCGTGAAGGCCTTGGTTGAGGCAACACCGATTTCCGGACCGACGTGGATGTATGTCCCCGTGTCCGTGGCTCGGGGAATGCTGGAACCAATTGTGTTGCAGATGCCGTAGATGAAGGCTCCTTGCTCCTTTGCCAGTTGGATTGCGGCCAGCGTGTCAGCAGTCTCGCCGCTCTGCGAAATGGCTATCACCACATCGTCCTTCGTCACGACAGGGTTACGATAGCGGAACTCCGAGGCGTACTCCACTTCGCACGGGATGCGGCACAAGCTCTCGAAGAGTTGCTTGCCGATGAGTGCGGCGTGCCATGAAGTGCCACAGGCCACAATGACGATACGCTTCGCGCCAAGCAAATGCCTGCGATAGTCAATCATGGCCGACAGCGTCACATGGTCTCCCTCGATGTTGATGCGCCCTCGCATACAGTTCTTCAGGCATTCGGGCTGCTCGAAGATTTCCTTCAGCATGAAGTGCTCATAGCCACCTTTCTCTATCTGTCCGAGGTCGATGTCCACGGTACTTACCTTCAATTCCTGCTCCTTGCCAAGGATGCTCAATACTTTTAACTCCTCGCCCAAGCGAATGACTGCGATGTTGCCATCCTCCAGATAGACCACCTTATCTGTGTAGTCGATAATGGGACTGGCATCGGAACCCAGGAAGAACTCGTCCTGGCCGATGCCCACCACCAAGGGACTCTGCTTGCGTGCTGCAATGATCTGTCGCGGTTCGCGCTTGTCGACGATGGCAATAGCGTATGCTCCTATCACCTGATGCAGCGACACCTGCACAGCCTCGAGCAGCGACAGGTTCTTCTTCATCATGATGTACTCCACGAGCTGCACAAGCACCTCCGTGTCGGTGTCGCTCTTGAACTCCACACCCTTTGCCTGAAGCTGCATCTTGATGTCGGCATAGTTCTCGATGATGCCGTTATGGATGATGGCAAGATTGTGGCTTCGGGAGTAATGGGGATGGGCGTTGCGTGCCGAAGGTTCGCCATGCGTCGCCCAGCGTGTATGGGCAATGCCCACGCAGCCCGTCACATCCTTGTCGCTGCAATACTCCGTCAGGTTGTCAACCTTTCCTTTGGTCTTGTACACGTTGAGCTCGCCGCAGTCGCTTATCATTGCTACTCCGGCACTGTCGTAGCCACGATATTCCAGGCGCTTCAGCCCTTTAATCAAAATCGGATAGGCTTTCTTCGTTCCGATATAACCTACAATTCCACACATAATGACATTTACAATTTGACAATTTACGATTTACAATTTATGTATGATTTAGTCATTTCATTATTTATTCCCCCTAAAGGGGGAGTTAGAGGGGGGCTATATTTCACAAATGCTTGGTTGACGAGACGGTTGCCGCCTGGAGTGGGATAATGTCCTGTGAAGTACCAGTCGCCTTGGTGCTCAGGGCAAGCGGCGTGCAAGCCTTCGATTGTCTGAAAGACAAACTCCACCGGTGCTTGCATTCCTGCGGGACGAAGCATTTCGGCCATCTTCCCGTTGATGTCTTCAATGCTGAACGGTTCGTAGATGGCACTGACGCAGTTGCGTTGCTCTGCTGCTGGCTTACGGAGCTCAGAAAGACATGACTC
>ONJJ01000063.1 GCA_900318115.1 uncultured Prevotellaceae bacterium
GCTCTTCAGCATCATTTGCCTCGTCATCACCCTCATCGGTGTCTTCTGCCTGACGCTCTTCGAGACGGAGTACCGCCGCAAGGAGATTGGCATCCGCAAGGTCTTCGGCAGCACCGAGGAAGCCATCCTGCTGATGCTCAGCCGCCGCTACGTCCTACTCATCCTCGTCGCCTTCGTCCTCGCCGCACCTGTCGCCTGGTACATCGGACGCCAGTGGCTGATGAGCTTCGCCGAGCGCACGCCCATCTACTGGTGGCTCTTCCCCCTCGCCCTCCTCGCCGTCTCGGTCATCACCCTCGCCACCGTCGGCATCCAAGGCTGGCGAGCCGCCACGGAGAATCCGGTGAACAGTATCAAGACGGAGTAGCTGCCTGTTGTCTATGCTGCAACGCCGTCCCCTCTTGTTGTCTATGCTGCAACACTGTTCCCTCTTGTTGTCTATGCTGCAACACTGTTGCAGCAAAGAAGACAGGGTCGCCGGCAGCCCCCTCCCCGCCGCTAACTACTGCAGATCTCAGCTGCCATCTCGTTCAGCTGCAGACACATCTGCCTTGTAAGTGGAATCCTCCTGTTCTCGTGCGGCCAGGGGGCAAGGATAAGGAACCGCCCTCCGGCACAGGCCTCGTAATATTGATGCCCAGGCTTGGAGAAAGCATTGAAGCCCCAAGGCGTGAGGAAGATAAGAGGCAAATGCGCATCCAGCGCCGCCCGCATCACCGCCTGCTCCCCCTTGGAGATAGCCGGAGAGATGAGGACTGCACCACGGCGAGCCTGCTGTAGCCGTGCCGCCACGGTGGCTTGTATCTCCTCGTCGGTGAGGCACCGTGAGCACTGCACCTGCAACTTCTTTGGATAGGAGAGTAGGAAGCGGTTGCCGATGGCGGCGTAGGTCTGGCTGCCAATGGTGATTCCGAAGCGCACGCGGAAGAAGTCTGGGTACGCTCGTTTGATGGCCAAGCGCCTGGGGTTGTCGCGGAGGTAACAGAACCAGCGGTCCAGCTCACCAGGCCCTTCAAGGATATGGTCGTTGTAGCCTCGGGCAAAGAGGAAGCCGCTGGTGCGGTCCTTGCTGTTATCTTTGCTGCTGTTATCTTTGCTGCAACAATGTTGCAGCATAGGGAACAGTTCCCTATAGGCCTTGTTGCAACCCACCTTGAACCCCTTGATGACCATGCCCAGATGCTGCTCCATCAGTCGTTCTACGAAGAGGATGCCATGCAGATGGTCAGGCATTATCGTCGTGGCCAGCACCTCCACTTCGGGATGATGGCAGCTAATGTCCTGCCAGAAGCGGGCCACCTTTTCCCCCAGCTGCGATAGTTCCACCCTCGGAGCTGTAGGAGAGCCATCCGGCGCATCGGCTTCGCCCACCAACTGCCCCAACAGCGGCTGCCGCCCCTCCACCGTCATTGTGATGAGGTATATGCGACGTCCCTGATAGTCATGTCCCACACGCCGACGTAGCATAGAGGGCTTACATTCGCCAGCGAAGGCCTTGTGTTTCTCAAACTCTTCTTCCGTCATAGAGATAATAAATGCCACTGTTCATCTGCAAAGCTACTCCTTTTTCCTGAAACAGAGACACCATAGCGCAGAAAATCTCCGAAGAGTGTCTAATTTTTAGACGTTTTTAGGTTCCCAGAGGCAGAAAGTGGGACGGAGGGCTTGCAAGGAATGAGGAAATGTGCGTAACTTTGCATCGGCAAACGAGCAAGAAGCCCCACCAATGGTCGCTCGCCACTTCAAGAAATCGTAAATCGTCAAATAGTTAATATGAATAGTCTCTTCTATCTGGCCCGCCGCTTCAAGACGGCCACCGCCCTGAACCTCCTTGGCCTCACCGTGGCCTTTGCCGCCTTCTACCTGTTTATGACGCAGGTGCGGTACAACGCCGGCTACAACCGCAGCTTCCCCGATGCCGAACGCATCCTGCGCGTGGAAGCCAAGATGAATCAGGATTCGCCGTGGGGCACCCACTGCAACCGGCCGCTGCTCGAGTACATGATTCAGATGCCCGAGGTGGAATCCGGCACCATCGCAAGCTTTTTCACCGGCACGTGGGACTTCTATCTTGGCGAATCGCCCATCACCTATTCCACCTCGAACGTGCGCAACGAGAGCGGCTTGGAGACCTTCGGCATGGAGTGCCTGGACGGCAAACTGCATTGGGACGAAGGCGAGCAGGGCATCCTCATTTCCGCCTCGATGGCAGAGCGCTTCCTCGGCACCACGATGGCTGCCGGGCGACACCTCTGGGACGGCAAGGACAGCATCCGCGTCCAGGGTGTCTATCGCGACTTGCCCGCCAACACATTCCTCACCGACATCCCCTCCAACGAATATCCCATCAATGGCGTCTTCTTCGCCATGGGCGACGAGAACCGCCACAACTTCAGCGAGTGGAGCTACATCGGTTACCTCCGCATCTATGACGCGGTAGACCTCGATGCCTTCCTCGCCGAGTTCAGGGAGTGCTTCAAGACGGCCTTCCGCAAGACGGTGCTGGCCGAGAACGCTGAAGAGTACGACAAAGCCTCGCCAGAAGAAAAGGCCGAGATGGAGCAGCAGATCGATGACTACTTCGGTAAGTTCGACCTCCGCGCCACACCCATCACCGAGACCTATTTCTCCGGTGTGGGCTCGAACGACCGCGGCAACCGCACCGTACACCTTATATTATTATGGGCGTGCGCGATTATCCTTGTCGTCGCCGCCATCAACTTCCTCAACTTCACGCTGGCCGAAGCGCCGATGCGCGTGAAGGGCGTCAACACCCGCCGCGTGCTTGGCAGCACCCTCTGGAGCCTGCGCCTCGGCCTCATCGGCGAGGCGGTGGCGACGTCGCTCGTAGCCTTCGCCCTCTCCCTCGGCTTGGTACATTTGCTGTCCGAGTGGCCCCCTATCGCCGAACTCTTCTCGGGCGACATCAGCCTCATGGCCAACCTCCCCTCTGTGGTCCCTGTCCTCGCGGCGCTCTCTGTGGTCATCGGCATAGTCGCCGGCACCTATCCCGCCTTCTTCGTCACCTCGTTCCAGCCCGCCTTGGCCCTGAAAGGCAGCTTCGGCCTCACACCCAAGGGACGCCGCCTGCGCACAGGACTGGTCACCCTGCAGCTGTTCGTCAGCCTCGTCCTGGTCGCTTTCATTGGCATTCTCTATCTACAGAGCCACTTCATCTTCCACTCCGACTACGGCTACGACAAGGATCAGATTATCTACGCCCAGCTGCCCGCAGAACTGATGCAGAAGAAAGATGCCATCCGCTCGGAGCTCATGCAGATGGGCGGCGTGGAGGAAGTCAGCTATTCCAACTTCGTCCTCGGCTCGCAGACGCAGTACATGGGCTGGGGACGCGGCACGGGCGACAAGACCGTCACCTTCACGTGCCTGCCTGTGGACTGGCGTTACCTCCGCACGATGGGCATCAAGGTCATCGAAGGTCGCGACTTCAACGAACACGATGGCGACTGCTACATCATCAACGAGGCCGCTCGCAAACGCTGGTCGTGGATAGAGATGGACAAGCCCCTGACAGACGACGACATGCCCGTCATCGGTGTCTGCGAGAACATCCGCTACGGCAGCGTCCGTCAGGACCGGGCCGAGGATCCCGTGGCCTTTGTCATTCTCGGCGAACGCTATGCACAGTGGGGCGACCGGCTGGGGATACTGAATGCAAGAATAGGCAACAAGGAAGGGGTGCAATCCCCTGGAAACAAGCAGCAACGGAGTTCCTCCCCCTTGGGGGAGGTTAGGAAGGGGCTTGAGCAGAAGCTCGTCGAAATGAACGGCGGCAACGCCGTCACCGTCCGCTTCCTCGACCAGATCCTCGAGAACCTCTATCAGGAGGAGTTCCGCTTCATCCGTCAGGTGCTGCTCTTCAGCATCATTTGCCTCGTCATCACCCTCATCGGTGTCTTCTGCCTGACGCTCTTCGAGACGGAGTACCGCCGC
>ONJJ01000062.1 GCA_900318115.1 uncultured Prevotellaceae bacterium
TTCGCTTTGACGTCCCTTGGGTCATCAAAGGACACACCGAGATGAATTTTGATTTTCTGCAATATGTTTCCTTTGACGTCCCTTGGGTCGTCAAAGGAAGCTTCAGGACGTGTTGGCAATAAGATACGGTTCTTCGCTTTGACGACCCTTGGGACGTCAAAGGAAGCATCAGGAAGCAAGGCCGTATTGGAAAGGGCGAATCAAGAATGAGACCGCAATGAACCGCCGAACATCAGTGCTGACCTGCCAGGGCCTCCTCCTCCTCGATGATGTAGAATCCGGCTTCCGTAGGATGGTCGAGCACCATGTTCTTCGGGTCCTCCTTGGTCAAGAGCCATGTCATCCAAATGTCACCGGCGGCAGCGGAGATGAAAAAGATGCCCCAAACCAGCAGCGGCAGGCTCCCAATGAAGAGGGCAACGATCGACGGGATGATACCCAAGACGATGCAGGGCATCATGGCCCCCATCATGTAGCCCGGAATAGACAGTGGCTCGTCGCAGTGGCAGTAGGGCGTCAGCATTTTCCACATCACGCCGAAGCTGATGCTCTTCCATCCTCTCTTGGCATAGCAGGCCCACGTGAGACCGTGGATGAGTTCGTGGACTACGATGCCGACCACGATGACAGGCAAGACTATGAACCATTCCGTGGGACCGCCGAAGAGTTCGACGATGTCCTTCCGCCCGTGCCAGATCAAGAAGAATGGCACCAGCAGCACTACGGCCGACACGACCATGATTACTATAGCAAAAACATTTGCCTTTCCGAGATCTATGACCACTTTCCGGCCAATTTCCTGTTCTTTCATATCATTCAAATTTTTAAGTTTCGCTTTCCTTCTTGTTTTCGCTCTTCCAATCTTGACGAATGTCATAGGCAAAACCTGCGATGAAGCCGAAGACTGTGATGCCGAAGAACCAGGCCCAACTCTCCAGGAACGCGCCAAGGGCGACGGCCAAGACAAAGCAACCACAAATGAACCAGCAACCAAGCGTCATCGGTTCATTAGTCCTCGGAGGTCTGTGACGCGACACATGACTTGAGGAAGAGCTCTCATCTTCCATCGAATCCTCGATGGCCATTGCAGCTAAGAAATCTGTGAAGTCAGACATAATCAAGGCTCTCCCCTACTCCATCACGACATTGAAGGTTGATGGGGACGGGAGTTTTGGGGAGGTGGCGGTGATGGTGACGGTGCCCCTCTCCTCTTGCGGCTGGATGATCAGCAGGGCCTGACCGCGGAAGGTGGTGGGCGAAAGGGAACGGAAGGAGTGGAGGTCATAGGGATGACCCGTGCCGGCGATGGCCAGATGGTGCGCGCCAGAGGTCTTGATGTCAAGAGGTAGCTCGGCCGTGGGACAGAGGTTGCCGTCGGCATCCACAATGCGGAGGTAGATGTAGGCGAGATCGTTGTGCGAGGCGGAGATGACGGTGGAGGAGAGGAAACGGGGGGAGGTCGGGGTCACGACGGGAAAACCGTCGTGCACACTGACCGAGGAGGAGGATGAGGAAGAAGATGAAGATGAGGAGGAAGAAGATGAAGAGGTAATGGCAGAGGATGAGGGGGTCTGCGGGAGCTGACCGCCCTGCACAGGCAGGAACTGGATGGCAGCCGGGGCGCCCGAGGTGCGGAAGGTCACTTCGGAGCGCTTGCCCTTCACGGTCTCGGCCTTCAGTTCGCCGGGCTCGTAGGCCACGCGGAAGGTGGCGGTGTAGGTCTCGGGGTTGACATCCTGCTCGCCGAGGACACGTCCGTTGACGGACAGGCGGACGCGGGGCTCACGTGTGTAAACGTTCACACGGAGGGAGTCGCTGCGATGGCCGTTGACGTCGTGGACGATAGTGCGGAGCATGGCGTTGTCGTATTTCTCCGGCCGGAGGTCAACGGGCAGATAGCCGCAGGCGTCGGGGCCATCGTAGTAGGCGCTGGCGTGCCAGTTCCAGTGGTTCTCCTCAGCCGTCCAGCACCACCCGAGAGCATCCTCGTACTCGCCGTCGGTCACCGAGGGACGGACGGCCATGGCTATCGGGCGCAGTCCCCAGACGACATCGCGGTAGTAGGACTGTGGTTTCTTGGTCCCCGTGAGGTCGAGGTCGCCACACCAGGCGTTGAACCAAGGCCAGGCGAGCAGCTGAATCCAGCGTCCGCGGTCGCTGCGCTCGAGAGCGTGGCTGAGCCCTGCCTCACCGATATAGTCGATGGCGGTCCAGACGAAGTCGCCGATGACATAGTCGTGACGGTTCACGTTGTTCCAGATGGCGGCCACGGCATTGGGGTAGGATTCTGTGCCGCAGATGATGCGCTGCGGGAACTTGGCGTGGTCGCTCTCGTAGCGATGCGGCTGGTAGTTGTAGCCACCGACCTCCACGAGCTCGAAAGCCCTGGGTGAGTCCTTCTCCCAAGTCATCTTCTGTGGCTGACGGTCCCAGTAGTCGCATACGGCAAGTAAGGTCGGGCGCGTGGTGTCCTCGTGCTTGATGGCGCGTGTGATGGCATCGGCAATCTCCTTGCCTCGGGGTACGTCGGAGCGCTGGGCTACCTCGTTGCCTATGCTCCACAGGATGACGGAGGGGTGGTTGCGGTCGCGGCGCACCATGAGTGCGGCATCGTACTCGAAGTTGGTGACGCCCGTTCCTACGGGCTTTCCGTCGCGGATGACCTGCTTCTCGCGGGAGAAGTAATTACTGTAGTCATCGCGCCGCTTGGCTTCCTCCCACTGGTCGAAGCACTCGTCGATGACGAGCAGGCCCAGGCTGTCGCAAGCGTAGAGGAAAGCCTCGGAAGGCAGGTTGTGGCTGGTGCGGACGGCGTTGAAGCCCTGCGCCTTGAGCAGCTCGGCCTTGCGGACCTCAGCGCGATCGACGGCGGCGGTGCCCAGCAGGCCGTTGTCATGGTGGACGCAGCCGCCGCGCAGCTTGGTGGGCTGGCCGTTGAGCAGGAAGCCCCGCTCGGCAGAGAAGGCGATGCTGCGGACGCCGAAGGGAATGACCAGGGCATCGTGCTGGCCGGCTGTGGTGCGGAGGCTGATGCGGGCGGTGTAGCGGTAAGGCGAATCCGGCGACCACAGGTGGGGGGACTTCAGCGTGAGTTCGGCGCTGACGGTGTTCTGGCTGAAAGGTTGTGTGGCGGTGGCGACGATGTTTCCCCCGGCATCGGCGATGGTCACCAGCACCTCGCCCGTGGCAGGGTCGGTGCCCTCATTGAAGACCTTGGCGGAGACGCGGATGCGGGCTTTCTTGCCCTCAAGTGCGGAAGCATCGACGTAGGTGTCCCACTCGTCGAGATGCACCTCGTCCGTGACCTCAAGCCACACATGACGATAGATGCCGCTGCCCGAGTACCAACGGCTGTTCAGCCCTTCGCTGATGCTGTGGACGGCGATGGTGACGAGCTGCGGATCCTGCGGGTTGAGGTTCTCCGGGCAGCTGAGAATAGGGTTGAGGTCCACCACGAAAGGCATGTAGCCGAAGACGTTCATCCCGGCCTTGATGCCATTGACCCACACCTCGGCCTGGTTATATACTCCGTCAAAGCGGAGGCGGAACAGCTGCTGCCGGAGGGCCTCATCGACGGAGGTGCCGGGCAGGCGGAATGTCTTGCGATACCAGCCGGAGCCGCTGAGGGTCTGTCCTGAATCGGAGTCGCCGGGGCTGAGTCGCGAGAAAGGCCCCACCTGCCAGTTTTTCCATTCGGCGGTCTGCTCGCGGTAGTCGTGGACGTAGGCTACTGGCTCCATGCTGAAGTCGTGGGGCACGATGACCTGTCGCCACCGGGAATCGTCGTAGTTCACGGCCTCGGCATTGATGGCGGCACCACGATGAAAGCGCCAGCCCTCGTCGAAGGACTGCTTGCGCTGGGCTGCGGCGGCGGGAATAAGGAAAAAATATAAAAATATAAAAATGAAAAAATAAAGGTGGACGGCTGCGGCCCATTTCATTTCCGGATGGTAATTCTCAGGCATCGTTTTTCGGTTTTGGTTGATTTCTTGGCGACAAAGTTACAATTTTTCGGGGAGACGATGTCTTCATTCGATGCAAAAAGTGACGAAGGGCGGGCGAAGAAGCATCATTTTTGCTATCTTCGCCCGCCCATTTTCGTTGTCAGCCCACCTTGTTAGGCGAAACGACAAGACATTAAACTCCATCCTCATTGTCTGACAGGCTGCGTGATTTTGGTGGTGAAATTCGCTTTCTTGTAGCTGTAGTCTGTAGTGTAGGGGAACTGGAGTTTGATACTCTTCTC
>ONJJ01000061.1 GCA_900318115.1 uncultured Prevotellaceae bacterium
TACTTCCTGCCGACGATGTTCTCGTAGATGGCGTCGATGGCCTTGATATAGCTTGAGTCACCCAACAGTGCGGCGACATCTGCCATACCGGCATACATATAGCCGGCACGCACGGCGTGACCCCAGGCTTCCTTCTGCTCCACCACGGGTTTGTCACTCTGTGAGTAAAGATCCCTGCGCCCTGTCTTGCCACGGTAGTCCAGCAGATACTTCGCCTCGTCGAGGTATTTCTTCTCTCCCGTGAGCACATACAGACGGGCGAGTGCCATCTCCGCAATCTGGTGTCCCGGCACGATGCAGGCCTGCCCCGCATTGGGACCCACCTCCTTCACCACGCAGTCAGCGTAGCGCTTGGCGATATCTAGGAACTTCGTCGAACCCGTAGCCTGGTAGTGGGCACAGGCGGCGTCCACCATGTGACCGAGGTTGTAGAGCTCATGACTCAGGAAGTCCTCCTTCTCCCAGCGCTTCTCGCCACTCCATCCGTGGGGATGCTTGGGGTTGATGGTGCGCGCGGTGTAGAGATAACCGTCAGGCTCCTGGGCAGCCCCCACCACGTCGAGCACGGAGTCGATATAGGCCTTGAGCTTCTGGTCAGGATAGGTCTGCAGCACGTAGCTGGCACCCTCGATGGTCTTATACACGTCGGTATCGTCGAATGAGAATCCCATGAACTTCGCCACGTTCCACTCCGGTGTCTCCAGTCCTGCGTGCCCTGGATGCTGCAGGGTGTAGGCCGCCATCTCGAAGTTCTTGTAGCGGTGCTCACTCTCGCACTTCGAGAACGCCAGCGGGATGGTTACCTCTCGGGCTGCCTGGATGCGGTCGCCCCAGAAGGTGTTGGGCGTGATCTTCACTGAGGTGAAAGGCACCTGGGTATAAGGATAGCCACTCTGGGCTGAAACCGTACCCACCAACGATGCCAAAAGACACAAAATAGCAGTAATTCTTTTCATTATGAGTCGTGTTATTGATTATTTGGTGGCAAATTTACACTTTTTATTTGAAATTACAAAGTATTTTCCAGAATTTATTCGTATCTTTGCGCCAGATATTAATTATTCATTCTTTAAACACCTCTAACTATATGAACAGACGAACAGCATTTACGGCCCTCTTCCTGGCAGCATCGCTGGGTCTCAACGCCCAGAAGCCCATGAAGGCCCCCGCAGGCGGCAAGGCCATCAGTGACGAACTCATCGGTATTTTCTTCGAAGACATCAGCAGCGCCGCCGACGGTGGTCTCTATGCCGAGCTCGTACAGAACGGCTCCTTCGAGTTTAGTCCCGTCGAGCGCGACGGCTGGGGCCCAGGCACCGCGTGGCGCATGATCCGCCCAGGCCACTCCACAGGATGGCTCGAGACCCGCATGGATCAGGGCATCCATCCCAACAACCCCACCTACATGCGCCTCCATGTCGAGCGCACCCGTGAGTTCTACGACTATAAGGGCTGGCGAGGCTTCGGTCTTCAGAACGACGGCTTCGAGGGTATCTCCGTGAAAGCCGGTGCGAAGTACGACTTCTCCGCCTTCCTCCGCAATGTCGATGGCAGTGAGAAGCAGGTACGCGTGGCCCTCGTCGAGCCTCAGGGCTGGGGCAAGGATCCCAAGCTGCTCGCCGACGCCACCATCACCCTCAAGGGCGAAGGCTGGCAGAAATACGAGACCGTGCTCACCCCCGACTCCACCTGTCAGAAGGCCGCCCTCCAGGTGCTCGTGCTCAATCCGGGTACCGTCGATGCCGATATGCTCTCCCTCATGCCCGAGGACACCTATAAAGGTCACGGTCTGCGCAAGGATCTCGCCCAGGCCCTCGCCGACCTGCAGCCTAAGTTCCTGCGCTTCCCCGGCGGCTGTGTCGTCCACGGTGGCGGCGACGGTTTCTGGAACACCTACCGCTGGAAGACCACCATCGGTCCCAAGGAGCAGCGCAAGCAACTCAAGAACACCTGGGGCTACCACCAGTCGATGGGTCTCGGCTACTATGAGTACTTCCAGTTCTGCGAAGACCTCGGCATGGCGCCGCTGCCCATCCTGCCCGCCGGTGTGAGCTGCCAGGGTGCCAACGGTGGTTGGGGCATGTGGCCCACACAGGCACAAGACGCCTGCCCGATGTCCGAGATGGACGAGTGGGTCTCCGAGGCCCTCGACCTCATCGAGTGGGCCAATGGCGATCCCGCCACCTCCAAGTGGGCTAAGCTCCGCGCCGAGCAGGGCCACCCCAAGCCCTTCGGTCTGAAGTACCTCGGCATCGGCAACGAGGAGAAGATCTCCCCCGAATTCGCTGAGCGTTTTAAATATATATATGAACGCGTGCGCGAGGCCTATCCCGACATTGTCATCGTCGGCACCGCTGGTCCTGGCTCCCACCCCGATAACCCCGATTTCCAGGCAGGCTGGAAGCTCGCTGAGGAGACCGCCATGCCCATCATCGACGAGCACTACTACGAGCAGCGCGACTACTTCCTGAAGAGCCGCCAGTACGACAGCTATCCCCGTGACCGCCAGACGAAGGTCTATCTCGGTGAGTATGCCGCCAAGGACAAGAAGCTCATCGATGCCCTCGCCGAAGGTCTCTACCTCCTCCATGTCGAGCGCAACGGCGATGTCGTCACCATGACGAGCTACGCTCCCCTCTTCGCCCGTAAGAACGCCACGAACTGGAATCCCGACATGATCTACTTCGACAACGAGCGCGCCTACCTCACCTGCAGCTACTATGTGCAGCAGCTCTTCGGCCAGAGCGCAGGCCAGTACTACTACGGCGACTGCGTCAGCTTCGAGGGCGATGCCCCCGGCGTGTGCCAGCCTCAGGAGGATGTCCACTACGGACAGTCCGTCGTGCTCAATGCCAAGACACGCCGTCTCTATGTGAAGCTCTGCAACGCCTCTGCCGATGCCAAGAAGGCCAATATCGACCTCAGCCGTTTCTCTCTGAAGAAACAAGCCACGAAGACCGTCATCGCCGGCAATGCCGAGGATGAGAACAACTACGAGGCACAGCCCATCGCCCCCGTGAAGTCACAGTTCAAGGCCCAGAAGAAGTTCAGCCTCGACCTCGCGCCTTACTCGATGGTGATGCTCGAATACGCCCTCTGATATTGAAAAAGCCCCCTGCCAATTGGCAAGGGGCTTCTTCTTTTCCTTATTACAGACTCACGACGCGGATTGCATACGGTGGCAGCACCACGGTGCCACCCTCGATGGTCAGCGGCTCCGTCGTCACCTTCACCGCCTGCTGTTCCGGTTCTCCTTCGAAGCCCTCAGCCGTCGTGCCCTCGGGGATGGTGATGCCCTCCAGCGTCAGCCTCAGCGCCACGGGCAGCGCGTTCACCAGCTTCAGGTAGCGGCGCCCCGTCTTCGAGTCCTTCACGAGACTCGCCCCGAGACGGTGCGCCACCTTCGCGTCACTCTTCAGCGTCGTCTTCACGTAGCGGTCACCGCCATACACCGAGAAGAGCCTTTGCGTCTCGTAGGCCGGCGTCGGTCTCACCTCCGTGTTCGAGAAGTAGATCATGTCCGGGTCCCAGTTGTGGTGTCCGTCCTTCGCCAGCAGCGGTGCGTAGCTCGTCATCGCCACCACGTCGCCGTTGCGCTCGATGTCCGTCAGGTAGAGTGCCTCAGCGAGAGCCGTCTCCACGTTCGGGCGCCGTGCCTTCGTCGAGGCCGCATACTCCCCGAGATACACCTTCGGCAGCTGCCTGTCGTAGCCGTCGTAGTAGTCCCGGTGGTGCATGAACCAGCCCGTCGATTCGTAGTAGTGCTCGTCCACCATATCCTGCAGCTGCGGGTGCTTGCGGGTGAAGTCCCAGCCCTCGATATAGTCTGCGCTCGGCGTGTGGAAAGGCCCTACCGTACCACAGATCCTGATCTCCGGATACCGCTCGCGGATGGCCTTGCAGATCATCTCGTAGCGCTCCTCGAAGACCGTCGAGATGATATCCTCGTTGCCGATGCCGATATACTTCAGGCCGAAAGGCTTGGGATGTCCTGCCTCAGCCCTCATCTTCGCCCATTTCGAGGTCGCGGGGTCGCCGTTGGCCCACTCGATCATCGCCAGCAGTTCCTCGATATACTGCGGCATCTCCGCCATGGGGATGCCCCCCTGCTGTCCACCGACGCCGTGGCGGTCGTTGGCACTGTTCTGGCAGGGCACGCCCGCCGCCAGCACAGGCAGCGGCTCCGCCCCGATATCCTCACAGAACTGGAAGTACTCATAGAATCCCAGTCCGCGTGTCTGGTGATAGTTCCAGATGTTGAAGTCCGGCTGTCGCTGTTCCAGCGGCCCTATGGTGTGGTGCCAGTGGTAGATGTTCGCCAGTCCCTGTCCGTGACTCATGCAGCCCCCCGGGAACCTCACGAACTTCGGCTTCAGCGCCGCGATGGTCTCCGCCAGATCCTTGCGCAG
>ONJJ01000060.1 GCA_900318115.1 uncultured Prevotellaceae bacterium
TTTATAAATTAGGTGGAGTCTATCCCGAACCATAAGGATACATTCCCCTTGAAAACAAGAGGCGCCTCACATCATCCGTGAAGTGCCTCTTCTTTTTTTGTGGATTAGTGACACTATAGCCCGCGCTCCGCCCAGTCTCCACGATCCAAGTTACGATACCCAATGGCCTCAGCAATATGATGCCCTTGTATCTGCTCAACACCCTCAAGGTCGGCAATCGTACGCGCCACCTTCAAGATACGACTATAAGCACGTGCAGAAAGCGACAGTCGTTCCATAGCCATGCGTAACATCTCCAGACTCTGGGTATCAGGCTCAGCAAACTGATGAACCATCCTTTCTGTCATCTGCGCATTACAGTGAATACTCTTAATATCGCTATACCGTTTCTCTTGAATCTGTCGCGCCTTGATAACCCGCTCACGTATCGTGGCACTAGGTTCACCGGGCTGCATCTGTGCCAATTCCTTAAAAGGCACAACAGGTACCTCGCAGTGAAGATCAATCCTATCCAACAAGGGACCACTTATCTTAGAAAGGTAGCGGCTGATTTGTCCAGGCGTGCAGACACAATGGTGAGTAGGATCACCATAATAACCACAGGGACAGGGGTTCATTGAGGCAACAAACATGAAAGAACAAGGATATTCTACAGTGTATTTAGCACGAGAAATGGTTATCTTGCGGTCCTCAAGCGGTTGGCGCAGCACCTCTAGCGTGCTTTTACTAAACTCTGGTAACTCATCGAGGAACAATACCCCATTGTGTGCGAGACTGACTTCACCAGGCTGGGCTTTATTAGTGCCGCCCGTCATAGCTACTTGCGACACTGTATGGTGAGGACTTCGGAAAGGCCGTTGGCAGATAAGCGATGTACCGCTAGATAGTTTGCCTGCTACTGAATGAACCTGTGTAGTCTCAAGACTCTCAGCCAGCGTGAGAGGTGGCAAGATGCTTGGCAGACGCTTGGCCATCATCGACTTGCCACTTCCAGGAGGCCCAATCATGATGATATTATGGCCACCGGCAGCCGCTATCTCCAATGCACGCTTCACACTCTCTTGGCCTTTCACATCGGCGAAATCGAGATCAAAGCTATATTGGTGTTCATAAAACTCCTTACGAGTATCGACAAATGTAGGCTCTAAATGCGTATTGCCATTAAAAAAACTGATAACATCAGAAAGATTGTCCATGCCATAGACATCGAGGTTGTTAACGACAGCAGCCTCACGTGCATTCTCTCGAGGCACAATAAGGCCTTTGAACTGTTCCTTACGAGCACGGATAGCGACAGAAAGGACACCACTGACAGGTTTGAGTTTGCCATCGAGACCAAGTTCCCCTATCATCATGTATTCGCTTAACATCACATCGCTGACCTTACCATGGGCAGCAAGGATGCCTATGGCCAATGGCAAATCATAGCCACTACCTTCTTTGCGAATATCGGCTGGAGAAAGATTAATAGTTAGTTCTGCCGTAGGCGGCTTGAAGCCTATATTGGTTATGGCAGCACGAATGCGGTCATAACTCTCCTTGACAGCCGTATCGGCTAATCCGGAAAGATGGAACATGACACCACGTGTCATATTGACTTCGATAGTAATTGTGGTAGCCTCCAGTCCCATGACTTCGGCACAGAATGTTTTTACTAACATAGTATCTTAGATTTAAAATTAGTGTTTCTCTTGCGTGGCCCTCCTTTCTACTCTTTCTTCTCGAGTATGCTTTCTATCTTCTGCATGAGCTCGTAGGGGTTGAGGGAGTGGGCGATGATCTTGCCCTGGCTGTCGGTGACGATGTTGTCGGGGACATGACTGAGGCCCGTGAGTTCGAGCAGATGGGTCTCCCACATCTTGCCGTCGCAGACGGTGGTGGCCATCAGGGTGTCGCTCGATGCCTTGCGACGGATATTGCGCACATCGGCATCGAGGCAGATGCTGAGGAGCTTCAGATCGCCACCGTAACGCTGGCGCTTGGACTGGAGCTGGCGCTCCATGCTCTGGCTCTCGTAGTTCTCGCTGCTCCACACGCTGATGACATTGCACTTGGCGTCGAGGTCGGAGGACTTGACGGGGCGCCCGAGGACATCGGTGACGGTGAAGGCGGGCAGACGGCCACCGTCGCGGAGGTAGCGCAGGCCTTCGAAGCGGCGGAGGAACTTGTCGAGTCCGGTGGTGTCGCGGTGGTGCTTCAGGATGGCGTGGGCGAGCTCGATGGCGCGGGGGTAGTTGGGCTCGGGCGTCTGGACGAAGTAACGGCGCAGGAGGTAGGTGGCGAAGGGCGACGCGGGGTTGTCCTTGATGAAATTGGCCACGGAGAGGGCGAACTCAGGGGGTGCCTGGTCGATGTTGCTCTTGCGGAACTTCGTGAACTCCTCGTTCTCACGGTTGCCGGTGACCTTGGCTTCGCGCAGGTGGGAGGCGTCGGCCTCGATGCTGATCTCGGCGCCCTTGGTGCCGAAGACGGGCAGCTCGGTGAAGTTGGGGAAGACGAGGACGAAGGTGGTGGAGTCTTCAAGGGGTATCTCGTAGTGGAAGCGCCCCTTGACGACAGCGATGGTATCCATCTCCCGGTTACCTTCGGCACCGTAGATGTAGAGCTCGCCCTGATTGAAGCCCTTGAAGGTGCCTTCGAGCAAGAACGTCTGTCGCTCTTCGCCACAGGCGGCGAGGAGCAACAGCGTGAGGAGGGCGGCCAGAAGGTGCTTCATACAGGTGACGAGGGGTTATTACTTCTGGATCTTGGCCAGTTCGATATCCTTGGCGGCGTAGTCGGCATAGGAGGCGTCGCGGGCGACGGCCTTGCGCAGGGCCTCGGCGGCATCGGCGGTGTTACCCATGCGGGCATAGAGGATGGCCTTGAGGTACTCGGTGGTGGCGTCGGGGTTCTTCACGTAGCGCAGGGTGATGTCGGCAGAGGCGTAGTTCTTGTTGAGGATCTGCGCGAGGGCGGCGCTGTTGGAATAGACGTCGGCAAAGTCCTGCTCAGCCTGGGCGAAGTTGCCCTTGGCGAGGTTGAGGTTGCCGAGGACTTCGTTGAGGCCGTTGGCATCGGTGGCGCTGGCGATATACTGCTCGGCGGTGGCTATGTCGCCATTGGTGAGGGCGAGCATGCCGAGGTTGGCCTTGGCTTCAGCGAGGGCGGGAGCGACGCGCTGGGCCTGCTGGATATAGTCGCGGGCGACGTCGTAGTTACCCTTGGCATAGGCGAGGGTGGCGAGGTTGTTGTAAGCGCGGCCATCGTTGGGATAGACCTGGGTGGCGAGCTTGTAGATCTGCTCCTTGCGGGCGGCATCGTCGCTGATGGCGGCACCGTAGAGGAGCTCCTCGATGCTGAGCTTGGTGGCGTCGGCCTGGATCTGGTCGAGGATCTGGGCATCGCTGCGACCGATGGTCTCGTAGTTGATCGTCAGACGTGAACGGCGGAGCTGGGGCAGGATGCCATCAGCGAGTTCACGGAAGGCGGCGGAGATGTTCTTGATCTGCTGCTCGCGCTCCTGGGGATCCTTATACATGGAGAGGACGCGCAGGATGATGTCCTTGTCCTGGATGTCGCTGGCCTGGACGAGCTCCTGGAAGCCTTCCCAGTCCTGAGCGGTGTAGCGGGCATCGACATTGGCGTCCATCTTGATCTTCTTCAGTTCCTGATTGACATACTGCTCGGAGGCCTTCTGGCGCTGGTTGGCGAGCTTGTCGTTGATGCTGAAGCCACCATCGGGAGAGGCGTAGGCAGAGACTTCGACATTGTCGAGGTTGAGGCCTTCGCGGTCGTCGTTGATCTGCTTGAGCATGCGGACGAACTCCTGGACAGAGTTGTTCTTGAGTTCGCTCTTGCGGATGTTGGCCTGCTGGATGAGGAACTTGATGTTGGCCTCCTGCTTCTTCTTCGTGATGCGCTGGTAGGCATCGGGAGCGATGGCGGCACTGGCGGTGGTGACGGTGCGGCGGTAGAGCTCGGAGGTGGCGATGATGCCATCGGCGACCTTCACAGCGGGGATCTCGACTTGCTTCTTGCCGAGGCGGGCATCGAAGGTGAGGTACATCTCAGCCTTGTTGTCGCCGACATAGGCGAAGTTGGTCTTCATCGTATAGTTACCACCGACGCGGTAGTAGATGGTCTGGTCGTTGCCATTGACGCCCTCGCCCTGGAAGGTGGCGGTGTTGCCACGGACAATCTGACCGTTGGAGTAACGGAGCTCGGGGATGACGGTGACGACGGCCTTCTTCTTCATATACTTCTCGGGGAAGTGGCCATTGATGGTTGCGGGGACTGTGCCCGTCTGGGTTTCCAGAGGATTAGGCGTGACAGTGAAGTTGTCTGCGGAGAGTGGTCCAAGCTTGGAGCACGAAGAAAGGAGCATCAGGGATGCGGCAGACAAAAGGAGAAAATTTTTTTTCTGCATACTTAAAGAGGTGTTATAGTATTAGTGCCGCGAGCGGGACTCGAACCCGCACGACCTTTTCGGGTCAAGGGATTTTAAGTCCCTCGTGTCTACCAATTCCACCATTGCGGCAAGCCAGAATGCTTGATTTCGGGCGCAAAGGTAAGGCTAATTCTTGGAATAGCCAAATATTTTGCGGATATTTTCCAAGTTTTTCTACCTTATTAACGGTTCAGATGGCGGCAAGGGCCAGTGAATAGTACTTGGAGTCGGGGCTGTCGGCGCGCGATGGGAGCACGCAACAGCACTGGGTGCCCTGGAGCACACCGGCGGTCTTGGCATAGCCGAAGAGGGTGAGCGTCTTGTAGAAGACGTTGCCGGCGACGATATCGGGGAAGATGAGGGCATCGGCCTGACCGTCGATGACGGAGCGGATGCCTTTCTCACGGAGGCTCACGCTGTCGAGGGAGGTCTTGAGGTCGAGGGGACCGTCGATGATGCAGCGGCCGAAGGCGCCCGTCTGGGCCTCGGCGATGATCTCGAGGTAATCGACGGTATAGGGGAAGGTCTTGGCGCTGACCTTCTCGGCACAGTGGATGAGGGAGATGCGGGGCTCCTCGATGCCGAGGGCGTGGCAGACGTAGTTGACATAGTGAATCTGCTGGCGACGCTGGGCCTCGGTGGGCACGGGGATGACGGCGGCATCGGTGAAGAAGAGGAGCTTCTCGTATTTGGGGATCTCGGCCATCGCGACGTGGGTGAGCACATGGCCGGGGCGCAGGATGCCATTCTCCTTGTCGAGGATGGCGCGCAGGAGGGTATCGGTGTTGATGAGTCCCTTCATGAGGATGTCGGCCTCGCCGCGCTTGCAGAGATCGACGGCACGGCGGGCGCACTCGTCCTTGTCGTCGCCATCGACGTAGATAGGTTCGATGAAGCCCATCTCCACACCTTTCTCTACGGCGTAGCGGGTACTGGCATCACGGGCACAGACTACGGCTACGCGCTTCTTGTCACCTCGTTTCTGAAGGAAGACGATCATGTCGTTCAGGGTCTTAATTGGTTGCATAGGTTACTAATTTTTGGTTTTATGCTGCAAATATACGAAAATTTTTATATCTTTGCAAGCGAAAATGGCTAAAACCGAAAAAATATGAAGAAATATCTGATGAAGGCAGTGGTCGTCACGATGTGTCTGCAGGGGCACAGCAGGCGCCGATGACGCTGCACTACGATCGCCAGGCGGACTACTTCGAGGAGTCGCTGCCCATCGGCAACGGCAAACTCGGCGCGCTCATCTACGGCGGTACCGACGACAACATCATCTATCTGAACGACATCACGCTCTGGACTGGGAAACCCGTGGACCGCGACCTCGACAAGGACGCCCACCAGTGGATCCCGAAGATCCGCGAGGCCCTCTTCCGGGAGGACTACCAGTTGGCGGACTCGCTGCAGCTGCACGTGCAGGACTGGGGGCCATCACCGACTACCAGCGGAGCCTCAGCCTCGACAGCAGCATCGTGAGAGACAGCTACCGGCGTGACGGCCGCAGGATCGAGCGTGAGTACTTCGCCTCGCACCCCGACAAGCTCATCGCCATCCGACTGCGCGGTGACGTGGACTGCGAGATCGCACTGACGGCGCAGATACCCCACCAGACGAAGGCCATCCCCACGCAGATCACGATGACGGGACACGCCCTGGGCGACGCACGGGAATCGATCCACTTCTGCACGATGCTCTCGGTGAAGACCGACGGAGAGGTGACGGCACAGGACTCGTCGCTCACCATCCGCCACGCCAAGGAGGCCATCGTCTATATCGTGAACGAGACGAGCTTCAACGGCTTCGACAAGCACCCCGTCGCTGAGGGCGCACCCTATCTGGAGGAGGCCGCCAACGACCTGTGGCACACGCAGAACTACACATACGACGAGTTCTACCAGCGCCACCTCGCTGACTACCAGGCCATCTACGACCGCGTGAAGCTGAGACTCGGCGGGCAGGACGACGCCGTGCCCACAGAGACCACCGACGTGCTGCTGAAGGACTATACCGACAAGGGCGGGCAGAGCCGATACCTGGAGGCACTCTACTTCCAGTATGGGCGCTATCTGCTCATCTCCTCGTCGCGCACCGAGGGCGTGCCAGCGAACCTGCAGGGACTCTGGACACCCCACCTGAGGTCGCCCTGGCGCGGCAACTACACCGTGAACATCAACCTCGAGGAGAACTACTGGCCCGCATTCGTGGCGAACATGACGGAGATGGCCACACCCCTCGACGGCTTCATCCAGGCACTGGCGGCCAACGGGCAATACACGGCACGCAACTACTACGGCATCCATGAGGGCTGGTGCTCGAGCCACAACTCGGACATCTGGGCCATGACGAACCCCGTCGGGGAGAAACGGGAGAGTCCGGAGTGGTCGAACTGGAACCTCGGCGGCGCGTGGCTCGTGAACACGCTGTGGGAGCGCTACCAGTTTACGCAGGACAAGGACTATCTGCGCACCACCGCCTACCCGCTGATGAAGGGAGCGGCACGCTTCTGCCTGAAATGGCTCATCGAGAACCCGAAACAGCCGGGAGAGCTGATCACCGCACCCAGTACCTCGCCGGAGAACGAATACAAGACGGACAAGGGCTACCACGGCACCACCTGCTACGGCGGTACGGCAGACCTCGCCATCATCCGTGAACTGCTGACGAACACCATCGCTGCCGGAAAACTGCTCGGGGAGAAAAACAAAGACATGGAACAGGCCCTCGCACGGCTGCACCCCTACACCATCGGACACATGGGGGATCTGAACGAGTGGTACTATGACTGGGATGACTGGGACTTCCAGCACCGTCACCAGAGTCACCTCATTGGACTATATCCAGGATCTCACCTCTCCACCCCTCCATTATTAAAGGCGGCGGAGCGGTCGCTGGAGATCAAGGGCGACAAGACCACAGGGTGGAGCACGGGCTGGCGCATCAACCTCTGGGCTCGGCTGCGCAACGCCCAGCAGGCCTTCCACATCTACCAGAAGCTGCTGACCTACGTATCCCCCGACAAATACAAAGGACCAGACCGCAGGCGCAGCGGCGGTACCTACCCCAACCTCATGGACGCGCACCCACCCTTCCAGATCGACGGTAACTTCGGCGGTACGGCGGGCGTCTGCGAGATGCTCATGCAGAGCGGCAACGGACATATCGAACTGCTGCCCGCACTGCCCGAGGCATGGCAGGAAGGCAGCGTCAGCGGACTCTGTGCCCGCGGCGGCTACGAGGTGAGCTTCGAATGGAAAGGCGGCAACGTGAGAAAGTGTGACATCAAGGCCCAGAAGAACGGCACCGTCACCCTATTGTATAACGGCCAGCAGAAGACAGTGAAGTTGAAAGCCGGCAAAACACAAAGTATCAAGACGTGGTAACACCTACTATCAAAGAATCGGACCTGAACAAGGCCAAGACCTGGAGTGAATCCGTCGTACTCGACGATGACCTCCTGCTGACAGAACATATCGACAAAGCCCCCATGCCGACGGAGCCCCGCCGCATGAACTTCATACTCAT
>ONJJ01000059.1 GCA_900318115.1 uncultured Prevotellaceae bacterium
TGCGCTCTCTATGTCGCCGATGGTGCCGCCGACCTCTGTGATGACGAAGTCCAACTCCTCTTCCTCTACATCTTCGCGAAGCATTCGCCGCTTTATCTCATCCGTGATGTGCGGCACCACCTGAATGGTCTTACCCAGGTAGTCGCCACGGCGTTCGCGGTCGATGACGGTCTTGTAGATGCGTCCCGTCGTGATGCTGTTATGGCGGGTAGTGCGTATGCCGGTGAACCGCTCGTAGTGCCCGAGGTCAAGATCTGTCTCCATGCCGTCTTCCGTCACATAGCATTCGCCGTGCTCGTAGGGATTGAGTGTACCCGGGTCGATGTTGATGTACGGGTCGAACTTCTGGATAGTGATTTTGTAGCCGCGTGCTTGCAGCAGTTTGCCGATGCTGGCGGAGATGATGTGTACCCGGGTCGATGTTGATGTACGGGTCGAACTTCTGGATAGTGATTTTGTAGCCGCGTGCTTGCAGCAGTTTGCCGATGCTGGCGGAGATGATTCCCTTCCCGAGAGAGGAAACCACGCCGCCAGTGACGAAGATGTACTTTGTATTCATAGTCGCTATGTTTGCACGATGAAATTTGTGCAATAGATTATTATAGGTGGAACGAAACTCCGAAAAGGAGGTAAAGCTTCTCGGACCTGGGATTGGCCGTCAGTCCTGCGAAGACAGGCAGGTGATACTTCTCCTTGATGACGAAGTCCTTGGTGGCACGCAAACTAACGTTGGTCACGCAGAAGCCGTTGGCATCGTAAAGCGTAGTGGCGTAAGGCACGACACCGAGCGTAGCAGCCCAGTCGAGCCCTCCGAGTCGGAAGGGTGCTGTCAGCTCGAAGTAGCTGCTGTAGCCGCGCTTACCATCCTTGTTCACACCGTCGTTGCCGGCGAAGTTGGTGTACCACTGCAGGCTGAGGAAGCCGAAGTCATAGCCGACATTTGCCTCCCAGATGTGGGTGGTCTTGTGTGCCTTGTACTGGAAGTAGCTGCCGTCGGAGAACCAATAGTCGGTCACACCTGCATTGAAGCCTCCGATGGAGTAAGCCAGTGTCAGATCCAGCTCCTTCGTATCTTGCCAGTTGCTGATGCCGATGCTGCCCCAAGCGCTCAAGGTCAATCCTTTCCACCCGATTCCGAGGGTTGGTTGCAGGCTGACGCTGCCGAGGTCCTGACCGCGCCAGATGTATTGATTAACGAGGTCGGCACCAAGAGTAGAGGTGACAGCAGACCCATCCCCCGGCCCCTCCCCCTTAGGGAGGGAAGTGGAATCCTGTGCAGACAAGGACATAGATAAAATCGTCAACAAGGATAATATATAAATGTGTTTTGTGTTCATATAGAATAATGTTTTTATTGACAGTTTCAAGTCTTTATAAGTAACCACCCCCTCCCTCACAGGGAGGGTGAGGGGTGGATCTTCTTAGTTGTAGCACGTCTCGCCATGCTCATAGACGTCCAGTCCTTCGTCCTCGATGCGTGCATCCACGCGCAGGCCACACAGTTTCTTGATGCCATAGAACAAGGCGAATCCACAAGCAGCAGCCCAGAGGTCGATGACGAGGATGCCGAAACACTGGGCTCCGAAGAAGTTCCAGCCATGACCATAGAATGTGCCGTTGGAGGTGGAGAGCAGACCCGTCAGCAACGTGCCGAGGATGCCGCAGACGCCGTGTACGGAACTGGCACCAACAGGGTCGTCGATGTGCAACTGATGGTCGATGAACTCAATGGAATAGACCAGCACGACGCCGCAGATGAGACCGATGATGACGGCTCCCACGGGAGAGACGAGGTCGCAGCCGGCCGTGATGCCCACCAGCCCTGCCAGCACACCGTTCAGCATCAGCGAGAACGAGGGCTTGCCATATTTCCACCACGTGAGGAACATCGTGGCTACGCCGCCCGCTGCGGCTGCCAGGTTGGTAGTCAGCAGCACATGACTGATGGCTGTGCGGTTCACCTCGCCCGATGCGGCCAACTGCGACCCAGGGTTGAAGCCGAACCATCCAAGCCAGAGGATGAACACGCCCAACGCAGCCAGCGTCAGGCTGTGACCGGGAATGGCTCGGCTGCTGCCGTCCTTGGCATACTTGCCACGACGTGGCCCCAATGCCAAAGCACCTATGAGTGCCAGCACGCCGCCCACGCTATGCACGATGGCGGAACCCGCAAAATCGTGGAAGACTTCGCCGAAGGTGGCCGTCATGAACCCGTCGGCAGCATCGTTACAAAGCCAGCCGCCGCCCCACGTCCAATGCCCCTCGACGGGATAGATGAGCAGGGTGATAAAGGCGCTGTAGACGACATACATCGAGAACTTGGTACGCTCGGCCATGGCTCCGCTGACGATGGTTGCAGAGGTGGCACAGAAGACGGTCTCGAACATCAAGAAACCCTCCACTGGCAACTCACCTTTATAGAAAGAGAGGTCGCCCCAATTGGGCGCGCCGATGAAGCCTGCGCCGTCTGAGCCGAACATGAATCCGAAGCCCACGAACCAGAACAGCAGCGAGCCGAACATAAAATCTACGAAGTTCTTGAACAGGATGTTGGCGGTGTTCTTGCCGCGCGTGAAACCTGCTTCGCAAAGCGCAAAGCCGGGCTGCATCCAGAAAACAAGCATGGCTGCAAGAAGCATCCATACGGTATCGAGTGAAAGTGCAATGTCGTTCATCATTAAATAATGTGTTGTGTTTCGTTAACTCTGATTATTTCTTATCTCTGAGCACCGTGTCGCCATTCTCTCCCGTGCGGATGGAATAGGTGTCGATGATGTCGCTGACGAATATGCGTCCGTCGCCAATCTCGCCTGTCTGTGCCGTCTGGATAATCACCTGAATGGTAGGTTCCACGAATTGGTCACGACAGACGATGCTGATGGCCACGCGCTCGATGACATCCGTTGAGTACTGCACGCCACGGTAGATGCGTGCCTGTCGGCTCTGTCCGATACCATGCACGTCATGGTACTCAAACCAATTGATGTCCGAACTGAGGAGCGCTTCCTTCACGTCCTCAAACTTCGTCTTGCGGATGATTGCTTCAATCTTCTTCATACCTTAAACAAATAAATACATTAGCGTCCTTTCTCGTGTCATATTGCAATATTTCGGCGGCAAAGGTACGACATTTTGTCAAAACCAGAGCGACCCCCTTGTTACTTTATCTATTGTATTCCTATCAAACTTCCGATTTGTAAGTATACTTAGTTATAACGCTTAATAAATATAACATAAATACTTGATAAATCTTAATAAATGAAAGTTCGTCATCTTTCTTTCATGATTATTTGCCCCATCCGATTGCGCTTTAAATAAAACTCAGTACCTTTGCACCGAGTTTCAAAAAGATAGCACAAACGATAATTTGATTTCAATATGTCACAACACAAAGGACTGTACAGACACGATATGGAACACGACGCCTGCGGCGTAGGCATGGTCGTGAATATCCATGGAAGCAAGAGCCACGAGTTGGTGGATCAGGCGTTGCAAGTGCTGGAGAACATGCAGCATCGCGGTGCTGAAGGCGCCGACAAGAAGACAGGTGATGGTGCGGGCATCATGATCCAGATTCCGCACGAGTTCATCCTGCTGCAGGGCATCGCGGTGCCCGAGAAAGGTCACTACGGGACGGGACTGATGTTTCTACCGAAGGACGAGTCGTTGCAGCAGCAGGTCATCAGCGTGCTCACCGAGGAGGTAGAACGTGAAGGCTTGCAGCTCTCACACGTGCGCACGGTGCCCACGAACTCCGCATGTCTCGGGCAGACGTCACAGGACAGCGAGCCCGCTATCAAGCAGGTGTTCATCACAGGCGTGGCAGAAGAGCAGCTGGGCACCCTCGCGCGTACCTTATATATTATTCGCAAGCGCGTAGAGCGTCGCGTTCGGGAGGCCACGGCACAAGACGCCCGGCTGAAGGACTTCTACATCTGTTCCCTCAACAACACAAACATCATCTATAAAGGGATGCTGACGAGCAAGCAGCTGCGCCAGTACTTTCCCGATCTGAGCAGTCCGTACCTGACCAGCGGTTTGGCACTGGTGCATTCCCGCTTCTCTACGAACACCTTCCCGACGTGGTCGCTGGCTCAGCCTTTCCGCCTGTTGGCTCACAACGGTGAGATCAACACCATCCGCGGCAACCGCGGATGGATGCAGGCGCGGGAGGGTGTGCTCAGCAGCAAGGCCCTGGGCGACATCCGGGAGCTGAGGCCCATCGTGGAGGAAGGGATGAGCGACTCGGCGAGCCTGGACAATGTGCTGGAGTTCCTCGTGATGAGCGGACTCTCGCTGCCACAGGCTATGGCAATACTCGTGCCCGAAAGCTTCAACGATAAGAACCCGATAAGCGAGGACCTCAAGGCCTTCTACGAATATCATTCTATATTGATGGAGCCGTGGGACGGCCCCGCCGCCCTCCTCTTCTCGGACGGACGCTACGCTGGCGGCATGCTGGACCGCAACGGCCTTCGCCCCTGTCGATATACGATCACGAAGCAGGGGCTGATGGTCGTGGCATCGGAAGTCGGAGTGATGGACTTCGAGCCAAGCGACGTGGTTAGCAAAGGACGCTTGCAACCGGGTAAGATACTGCTTATTGACACGCAGGATGGCAAAATTTACTATGACGGCGAGATAAAGGAACAGTTGGCAAAGGCTCATCCCTATCGCGAATGGCTTCAGGCAAACCGCATTCAGTTGGAGAATCTCAAGAGCGGTCGGAAGGTTGAGAACGCGGTCCCGGACCTCGAGCGCAAGCTCATCTGCTTCGGCTTCGGACAGGAAGATATCGACAAGACGATTGTCCCGATGGCAACCACGGGTCAGGAGCCCGTGGCTGCGATGGGCAACGACACGCCTCTGGCAGTCATCAGCGATCGTCCGCAGATCCTGTTCAACTACTTCCGCCAGCAGTTCGCACAAGTCACGAACCCCGCCATCGACCCCATCCGGGAGGAACTGGTGATGTCGCTGACGGAGTACATTGGAGCCGTAGGCACGAACATCCTCACTCCCGACGCGAGGAACTGCAAAATGGTGCGCCTGCCACAACCCGTGCTGACCAATACACAGCTCGACATCTTATGCAATATAAGGTATAAAGGCTTTAAGACGAAGAAGATTCCCATGACGGTAGAGGCCCCCCATTCTGTTCCCGAGGGGGCCACAATAGACTCAAGAGCAGAAATAGCCTTGCGCCAGGCCCTTGAAGAATTGTGTATAAATGCAGGAAAAGCGGTGGACGACGGTTTTAACTACATCATTCTGACCGACAGAACTATAGAAGCCCCCTCAGGGGCGGCAGGGGGTGCTCCGTGGTTCTTCATCCCCTCGCTGTTGGCCGTCTCGGCCGTGCACCATCACCTGATAAGCGTCGGCAAGCGTGTGCAGACGGCTCTCATCGTGGAGAGCGGCGAGATTCGCGAAGTGATGCACGCCGCCCTGCTGCTGGGGTATGGCGCGAGTGCCATTTGCCCCTACATGACTTTTGCCGTTCTGGACGACCTGGTGAAGAAGCACAAGATTCAGGAGGAATATGCTACCGCCGAGGCCAACTACATCAAGGCGATGGACAAGGGCCTGAAGAAGGTGATGAGCAAGATGGGCATTTCGACGATACGCTCATATCGCGGCGCAAAGATATTCGAGAGCATCGGGCTCGGCGAGGATCTGCTCAGGAGGTACTTCGGTACGGAGACGAGCACCATAGGCGGCATCGGGCTGAAGGAGATTGCCCGTGACGCGATCCGTCTGCACGATGAGGCATTTGATGTCAACTCGTTTACTCTCAAAAACAACGGTCAGTTCTCCTGGCGCAAAGATGGCATCCTACATGCTTGGAACCCCGATACAATTGCTAACTTGCAGATTGCAACAAGACTTGGCTCTTACAAGAAGTTCAAGGAATGGTCGGCGATGGTGGATGAGAAAGAGAAGCCTATCTTCCTCCGTGACTTCCTCCGCTTCAGGAAAGCTTCAACGCCAACTCCCATCGAAGAGGTAGAGCCAGTGGAAAGCATTGTGCGGCACTTCGTGACGGGAGCCATGTCGTTCGGCGCACTGAGCAAAGAGGCGCACGAGGCGTTGGCCTTGGCCATGAACCGCCTTGGCACGCGAAGCAACACAGGCGAAGGTGGCGAGGACAATGCCCGCTACCATGCGGAAGTGGATGGCGTAAGTCTGAGCAGCAAGACAAAGCAGATTGCATCAGGTCGCTTTGGCGTGACGGCAGAGTACCTTGTCAATGCCGAGGAGATTCAGATCAAA
>ONJJ01000053.1 GCA_900318115.1 uncultured Prevotellaceae bacterium
AGGCCTTGCACTGCCTCTATATCTTAATGGAGAGCCTACGCCGATATGGCGTATCTCCTTCAAGATATAGATTCGCTCGTTCTTCTCCGTTCCGAGGTGCAAGTTCGTAGTGGGAAAGTGAGCAAATAAAGTCCGTGATTCAAGAATCACGGGTGCAAAAATACAAAAAGATAGCAAATTAAGTGTCATTTCTTCAAAAAACTAATTGAAATCTTGTATACTTCGAGAAAAAACATTATATTTGCACCCGAAATGAAGAAGATTCTCGGATAAGACAGTCCGAATCAAACGATAACAGAACCCGTCGGCATCCCGTAGATCTGCTGGCGGGTCACCTTTTTTAGAAACAGCAATGAGCAATCAGAAGCCACGCACGATAGAAGAACAAATCCGCCTGCTCCGTTCAAGGGGTATGGCGTTTGGCAATGAAGAGAAAGCCAAGCAGTGTTTGGCGCACATCAGTTATTTCCGATTGAAGTATTATTGGACGGATATGCAAGATGAGGAAACAGAGCATGACTTTAAAAAGGGTGCTTTGTTTGATGATGTCATTGCCCGATATAACTTTGACCGCAATCTACGGCTAATTCTCTTTGATGCAATTGAGATAATAGAAGTAGCACTGAGGGCGAAGATTATCAACCATCTGTCACAGGCAAAAGGTAGCGGACTTTGGTACTTGGATTCTTCTCTTTTTGAGCGTAAGGACTACTACGAGGATTTCGTGCTTGACCTTAAACATGAGTTTGACCGTAGCACTGAGCCTTTTGCCAAAGAGTACATTTCTGAGCACCCTAATTGGGATTGGGAGTCAATGGAGGGGGACAATCCCGATGCTTGGATGATACTCGAAAGTGCCACCTTTGGCACACTCTCCAAAATGTACAAGAACTTAAAGAGCCAGTTGCCTGAACGTGCTGCCATTGCCAACGACTTCGGGCTGTATTCCGCAAAAGAGCTATCCAGTTGGCTGGAAGCCATTTCTGTGCTTCGTAACATCATTGCCCACCACTCACGTCTTTGGAACCGCAGCCTTGCCAAACAAGTGACCAACCCCAAAGGACATCGTGACAAGTGGTTACTGAATCCATTAACGGACAATCAAAAGAAAAAGCCGTATGGAGTTATTACTGCCATGCTCTATCTCTGCAATGCAGTATATCCAGAGAACCAGATAAAAGAGAAACTGCTTGCCTTGATTGACAACAACACAAGCATACCTTATTACAAATACGGATTCACGGGAGACTGGCGAAAGGAACCTATATGGCGGTAAGCCCCGTAAATTGTGTGTATAAGATTTGGCGGTTTCAAATAAAAGTATTACCTTTGCCCCCGACAAAGAGCCATTGAAATAGTCTCCACAACAATATTAGCCGCCAAGGGGGACATGTGAGATGAAATGATCTCCTCATATTCTTCTAATATCTCATTTGTGATGCATAGCGTATCAATGACCATTCTGCTGCGCCCATTGCTTCAGTTTTGCAATTTGGACTCTCTTGCAATACGTTGTTCCCGCAAGCGCCTGAACTGATTCAAGCACTCTTCGTGCGACATCGGAAGCGTCTTCCAGTAGGCCACCGACTTTTGCATTGCTGCATTCACTTTGCGATGATATTTGTTCAGGATGATAGTCATTTTGCATTCTTTTTTTGTTCTTATACGCCGCAAATGTAGCAACTTTCCCTGATTCGGCCAAGGAAATCTGCAACCTTTTCACTTTTAGTCCCCAAAAAGTCTCTTGGAGATAGGTGGAAAGGTGACTTCTACCTTGTCCGTTCACAGGCCAACTACTTTTGCCCAATGCTCTATACATGCAGCTTGTCGCGCTCCGCATTGGCTTTCTTCTTGGAAACTGAAGACGCTTTCAGTCGTTGGATTTGTGCCAGCTTCTGCTGCCGCGAGTAGGGATGCAATGACATGAGTTGAACCTCCCTCTGTGCAGCCATGCTGTTCGAACGGTGAAAATCGTTGATATACAAGCTGTCCTTTGATAAGTAGTTCTGCATAATAGTCAAGTTGGCGCAGCCCTTCAGGCGAGAACCCGTTGTCGATTATGGCATTGATGGATGCCCAAAAGTCTGCATTATTCATTATTAATGTCATTTTCTCAATGCAAATGTAGCAATAATTTCTGTAACCCTCCACTTTTTTCATGAGAAAATTGCAGTGAAGGAGGAAAAAGGATGAAAATGGGAGGGGGAGGGAAGTGGTGAAAAGTTTAGTGGAAATGAAAAAAATGCGTGCCTAATTTTGTCTGTTAGTCCTTGCTTCATAATGTTATTCCTTCTCGTAGTACATTCGTCTGGAAAGGGGTGGCGAAGGGACGGTTTTTCCATTCGCTTCTTGGGAGAATCATGGCGCTTTCAATGAAGCTGATTATATAGTGTGTGAAACTGATCATATAAGGTGTGGCCTTTGACGTCCCTTGGGTCGTCAAGCAGAAGATACGGATCTTATTGGAAACACATCCTGACGTTTCCTTTGACGTCCCAGGGGTCGTCAAAGGAAATATCAAGCTTTTTGTGCCATTATGACCAATCATTTTCTTTGACGACCCAAGGGACATCAAAGAGAAAATGGGGTGATTTGCAGAATTTTATATGGGTTCATCGCTACATAACTACACAGAAATTTTAATAAAATGCTGAATATTAGCACTTAGACGTTTTTAGTTTTGTGTAGTTTTGCTTAATACTACATCAAAAACAGGCCTAATTAGCACAAAAAACGGCCTAATTAGCATCAAAATGCGGTCAGAAGAGTGCAAAAATAGGGCATACAACGTCCAAAAACGCATTCTTTTATGCATTTCTATGGCTTCTTCGAGATTGTTAGTTGCAGGCTGGGTCTTTGAAGAAAGAGGCAGAAGTAGATTGTCTGCTCAAGAATTGGAGTTGCCCCCCTCGTACACGCATCCAGTTCGGCCCGTCTCAGTTGTGTGACTGCTCAAAAATTGGTGTTGTACCACCTAATTCTGCAGTAGTTTGGGCCTAAAAGTACACATATAGAGCTCATTTCTGATGTAGTATATACCCAAAACTACACGTATAAAATCAAAAGTACACAAAACTAAAAACGTCTAACCGCTGATAACCAGTGAAATATCAATTTGAACGTGTACTTGTGTAGTAATTTGCATCAAAAATTTCTTGAAATCGTCTATTCTCTCCATGGTGTTCTTCTGCAAATTCATGGAGGAACTTGCGCAGTGAGGAAAGTGGTGAAAAATATAGCGATTATTATTCATTCGGATGCAAAAAGTTGAAGAAAGTTTTGGAGGTGATTGAATAGATAGGCAGCCTGCCGCATGGGATGATGTGGCAGGCTGCTTCGTGGTATGGAATGACGAGTGAAGTGCTTCTTACTTGACTGAAATCTTGCGGGTTACCTTCTTGCCATCGGCTTTGACCACCATCACGTAGGTGCCTCGGCTGAGGTTGCGACGTGAAGTGGTGACGGGGCGGCCGTTGAGGTCGAAGAGGTGGATGGTGGCGAGGTTGCTGCCGAGGGTGGTGACGCCGTCGGTGAGGTTGCGGAAGAGGGCGATGTCGCGGCGCAGGAGCTTCACGGCTCGGTCGATGACGTCTTGGTCGGTGCTCTCGAGGGCGGCAGCGTTCTTCTCCAAGGAGGCTTTCAGCTCATCGAGGTCTTCCTGGAAAAACTCGATCTTACCAGCTTCGGCGTCGGCAACGAGCTGCGTGGCTTCGTCCACAAGGGCTTTCAGGGTGGCATAGTCATTGGCGATGCGCGATGCCCTGAAGGTCTCGATGGCAGCGTTCAGCGTAGCCGTCTCTGCGTCCACGGTTGCCTGATTGACCTTGTTCTCATTGGCCATGGTCTGTGCCTTGGTCAGTTCGGTCTGCAAGGCGGTGAAGGCATTCTCTGGGATTTTGCCTGGACCGTCACCACGGTCGTCTTGGGCGTTGCTCAAGGTTTCCTGAGCTGCAGAGATAGAGGCCTTGAGGGCACTGAGGTCAATGACGAATCGGGCGGCATTGAAGGTGGCGGCGGCTTGCTTCAAGGCATTTGTAGCGGCATCGATTTCGGCCTGGGTCAGCTGGTCGTCGGCTTTGCTGTTGACGGCTTCGGCTGCGGTGAGTGCCTGCTTGTAGGCATCGATGGCTTCGGCGGGATATTGGCCGTCGCAGTCGCCGGCAACGGCAGCCGAGGTTGCGCTCTGTGCGGCAGCGATGGCGGCAGCGAGTTCCTTGTGGTTCATGAAATCGTGGTCGTGCACCTTGGCGCGAGCAGCGTCTGTGTCGGCCTTCAGCTGTGTGGTGATTGCATCGAGTGCGGCCTGATCCTTAGCCTTGGCTGCCGAGGAGCGAGCAGTGTTCACCACGGCGCGGAAGGCGGCGATGTCCTCCTCGAAGTATTCGCCCTGAAGGTAGCCGGGTTTCATCTCGGCGAGCAGCGTATTGGCAGCTTCCATGGCAGCATTGAAGGCGGCGCGGTCGAGCACGACGGTGACGTAAGTGTCTATGAACCAATAGGCGAGGCTGTTGCCTTTGCCGGCCTTGTCGCTGTAAACGAGCTGTCCGCTGGCGGTGCCGTCGGTGCCTGCATGAAGGCCTGTGGCTGTGAACTGGAGTCCCAGCCAGCGCCCATCGAGGTGTACGATTTCCACCTGGGCGGCATCGGTCTTCTCGGCCTGCCACTGGGTGTCGTAGTCACTCGTGCGAGCGAAGTATGTCTCCATTCCTACGGACTTGATGTAGTAGGTGAGCGCCTTTCCTTCCACGGGTTCGAAGGTGATGAGCTGTGCCTCCGTGGCACCTTCATCCGCTTCGGCGGTGATGCTGGCGTTGCCGGTCTCTGTGGCAGTCAGCAGGGCACCTCCGTAGTGCTGGATGGTGTAGGTGACTCCTTCGTCTAAAGGTGGGATAGGATTGAAGGACTCGTTGAAGTTGTAGATGGCATCGTCCAACTTCTCGGCCTCTGCTGCTCCTTCCTCGAAGGTGGAGACGGTGGCGAGGGCGGCTTCGGCAGTGGCGATGGCGGCGTTCAGGGCGTTCATGGCCGACTGCGGAACTTCGTAGTAGGCAGAGCCCACGGGAGTGTTGGCTGCCAGTTCCTTGGCCTGGGCAATCACCTTTTCGAGGGTGGCTGTGGCGGAGTATTCGCCGATGATCCAGCGGGAGTTGGCAGCCGTGGCAGCCTTGTCGCAGTAGAGCAGGGCACCGTCCGTGGTGGCATCGCTGCCGAGATAGCCTTTGCCGCTGGCGTTCTGCAGGGTGTAGGTGCCGTCGCTCTGGCGGGCGATGATCCATTGTGCGAGCAGGTCGCTGTCGTCATCCGCCCAGTTGGTGTCCCAGTTGCTGCTGCCGCTCTTGGCCAGGAACTTGGCAGCCCCCACGCATTTCAGCGAGAAGTTGCCCGTGGCGGCTACCTGTGCGAAGGTGAATTGTTGCGTGGTCTCGGCAGACGGCGTGCGGACGGTGGCCAGCGTCTGATCTTCTGCGTAGGCAAGGCGGTTGCCTCCAGCATTTTGGGTGACGATGTACTTCGTGGTGGGGTTGGGCTGCACGTAGCGATTATCCGTGAAAGCATCGAGTGCAGCCTGCAGCGTCTCTGTGGCGGCTTTGTAGCCGGAGGTGACGCCCTCGGCAGTAGCCACGGCGGCAGCAAAGGTGTCGTAGGCTGCGCGCGAGGTCATGAAGAGGTCTGTGCCGATGGTGCTGGCGCTGATGTCAGAAAGGGTCTTCTGTGCCTTGGCGAGTAGTTGCTGGAAGTTGTACTCGTCGTCGCGCTGGTCCTTGGGAATGAATTCCTTGAGGGTCCAACGGTACTTGCCGTCGGTGCCATTCTTGTTGGAATAGACGGTGCTGCCGTCGCTGTTGCTGTCGGTTCCGAGCACGCTGCCGCTGCCCATGTTCTTCAGTTGGATGTAGGTGCCCTGGTCGATGACTTGGAAGATGGCGTTGGCCTCCGTGAGGGTGTAGTCGGCATCGGCCTTGGTGTCCCAGGAGCCCTGACGATGGACGAAGGTGCCGTCGTCTGCCTGCAGGTTGTAGCCAGTGGCGGCAGCGTCGGCTGGGGCCGGAACGAACGTGAAGACCTGTCCGGCATCGTCCACGTCCTCGCTGACCACTTTCACGGTTCCGCCCGTGGTGGTCATCAGGTAGCCGGAGCTGTGGACAATGTTGTACTTCGTTCCTACTTTGAAGGGAGCGTTGGCGCTGGCCTTGTAGGTGGCGATGGCAGTTTTCAGTGCCTCGGTAGCCGCGTTGACTTGCTCCTGAGTGGTGGCGCTGGCGAGAACGGCTTCGGCGGCGGTGATGGCAGCTTGCAGGGTGGCACGCACGTCGGCGGTGAACTGTCCGCGTGCCGTGCCTTCCTCGGTATTGTCGAGCTGGTACTTGCCATCGGCAATAGCAGTCTCGAGGGCTGTCGTTGCCAGCTCGTCTGAGAGGGTCAGTTCGCCGAGGAAAAAGGCGTCGATGGCCGTGTGGTTCATCCATCCGAGGTTGACAACCAAGTAAGGCTTCTCGGCGGTGAAGGTAATTTGCGTCTGCACCCAGGTGTCGCCCGTGAAGTTGACGGAGCCGATCTGCGTGGTCGTTGCGGTCTCGCTGTCCGAGGCGTAGATGCGGCTGTACTGGGTATTGGAGCTCATGCCGCTACTGGGGCGGTTGGCCCACATGGAGAAGAGGTAGGTCTTGCCCACTTCCACCGCCCAACCTTTCTTGATGGAGCTGGCCGAGCCGCTGCCGGCACTGCCGAGGGCACGGATGAAGGCCCCACCGTCGGCACCGCCATCGCTGACGGCTTCGAAGTTGGCCTCTTGCAATTCGTTGTTGTCGCCTGCCAGCCAACCCGCGAAGCCATCGTCGAACGAGGGATTCTGAATGAGGTTGGGACCGGAAACGATGTAGATACCATCGGCGGTCGAGATCTTGTCGCCCTGTTGCGGCATGACGTTTTGGGCCACGCTCACCTGCGGAAGGACGATGCCTATCAGCGCCAGAAGTAGCGCCAGGAAGGATTTCTGTTTCATAATCATATATTTAGATTTTCTATGTTGCGTTGTTTCGATATTCCGATGTCCTGATGTTTCGACATTTCTATATTTCGATATTTCCTCACACTCAATATCCCACGGAAGCACCTCGGCGTTCGGCCGATGATGGCACGGCACGGACTTGGGTCGTGTCTGCCTCCGGAGAGAGTAGGGCAGAGCCAGCGTAGGAAACAGGACGAGCGTCCGCCTTGACGGCACGTGTCAGTTCGCGAGAGGTTGCTCGGACGGGTTGCACCATGAACTCGGCTGCGTTGTAGCTGCGAAGCAGAAGGTCGTCGGCGTCTGCGGTGCGTTGAGGCAGCCGGAAAGGATGATGGGCTTGCCCTTTGCGGTCGAAATAGCTGATGTACAGGCGCGTGTAGTTGCCGTCATCGCGCCGGGAGGAGCAGAGAATCCAGCGGCCGTTGGAACTCCAGGCGTGGTAGCTCTCAGCCTCTGTGCTGTTCACAGCCTCAAGCGGATGTGCAGACGTCATGGTGGCGGGGTGAGTTCCACAGCTGTGACTTTCCAGGGAATCTGGTTCTTCGTTGCTGAGCGGCAGAAGCCACAGATCAGCGCTCTTGTGCCAGATGTGGAATTGACCGTAGTCCGCGAGGGTGAAGAGCAAGTACTTGCCATCGGGCGAGATGCGAGGCACGCTGGCACTCTTGCCCAATGCCTCGGCATCGAAGACGAGTCGGCGTGGTCCGAAGCGACGAGTGGAGAGGTCGAAGTCGCGGGCATAGAGGTTGTAGTGCAGCTGGTCGTAGTTGGTGTCGAGGTCGGCGTCGATGTCGTCGGCACGGGGAGTATAGTGAGCTGCGATGTAGTAGAGCGTGCGTCCGTCGGGGCTCCAGGTGGGGAAGGATTCGAAGTCCGAGGTGGTGCGGTCGATGTGTTGAACGGTGTTTGCATCGAGGTCGTAGAGGATGAGGTCGCTGGCGTAGTCGATGACCTCGATCTTTTGAGGATCAAGGGTGTGAAAAACCTGTCCCGTCTCGTTGACAGAGTAGGCAATGAGATTGAGCGTAGGGTGCCAGGCAGGATAGACGCCAGCGCTGAGGGTGGAGTCGGTCTTGACGTTCACTTTGGTGACATCGCTACCATTGATGAAGATTGTGCCGCCCAGCTTCTGGCGGACGTGGAACTGACTTTGGGCATCTCGGTTCCAGTTGCGTGGCATGTGGCAGTTGATGCACTGTCCTTGTTCGCTATCCTCGAAGCGCATATTCTCATAGATGACTCGCTCGTCGAAGCTCTCGAGGCAACGCTGGTTGATGGTCAGTTCCTCATAGGTGACGTAGGAAGGACGGATGAGGCGGTAGGTGATGTAGGGGTCTATCTCCTCTTCTGCGATGAAGAAACGCTGGGTGGGGAGGTGCTCCCAAGTGCCGTAGGCCTTCAGATAGATGTCGCAGTAGAGGCTGTCGCCACGCGTCTGTTCGAGCAGTCGGTGCCAGTCATCTTCATCGAAACAGACATCCCATCCAGTGACGATAATCTCGCCACCTTTCAGAGAGTGGAGGTGCGTCACCGCCTCTGAGGCATCGCCCCGCAGGATGCGGAAGTTCAGCGGCGCGATATTAGGTGGCAGGGTGGCACCAAAGTTGTTGGGCGAGACAGCCGGCTCCCACGTAGCCTCCTCGAAGGTAGTGGGGACGGAAGGAGTGCAGGCGGCGAGTAATAGCAGACATGCCCACCAGCCTCTCACTCTGAGGGAGGGGAGGAGATACTTTTGATATATGTCTCTAAGTCCTTTCATCTGACTTTTTGACTGTTATGGATAATATAGACTATTTATAAGTTTATCAGCGTATGTTTTTTGCTGCAGTAGCGTATCTTATCTTATGATCTTGATGTACGTCTCATGCTCGTCGGGGGGGGAGCGGCTCTCTCCGTAGAGGGAGGAAGGTGAAGAAACTGTTTTTAGTTCGTCTTCAGTCCTTCAACAAAGAAGTAGTAGTACCAATAGGTGTTGCCGAACTCTGGTCGGAGGGCGATGGCGTTGGCGGCGTTGTCGCCGTTCTGAGCCGATGCTTGGATCAAGCGCTGGAAGCGTTGGCCTATGGCAGGATCGATGGGGAGGTCATTGACGGGAGCACCGCCTTGGAGCTGGGCCACCATGAGTGCTGCTTCCTGATAGTGGGTGGGGATGTGTCCTTGCCAGGTGGGCAACAGGGCGAGGAATCGGGGCCAGAAGCTTGTGAGATCCTTGATGATGAGGCTGTTCATGAGCGAGAGTTCCACTATCTCGCGGGAGCCTCCTTCACTGAGGGCAAAGCTGTGGAGAAGGTAGAATTCCACGAGACCATTGTCGCCGTCGAGCTGGTCGGTGTAGTTGAGGAGGGGCCGGATGGACTCTGCTTCGGAATTGTCCGCACAAATATGTGCGGCACCCAACCGGGAGGAGGATGGGGAAGAAGCAGAGGGGACGGGGGAAGAGACAGATTGGGCGGAGGAAGAAGAAGGGGAGGAGGAAGAGGGGGAGGGGGAAGAGACAGAGTGGGCGGAGGAAGCAGAGGGGGAGGAGGAAGAGGGGGCGGAGGGGGCAGAGGAGGAGGAAGAAGGGGCGGAGGAGGTTGAGGGCTTATAAAATAAGGTACGCGCGAGGGTGCGCTCGTAGCGGCGGGCGAGGGCGTACTCGCCATTGAGGAGTGCTACGCTGTGGAGGTAACGGAGGTAGGCTGGGCGCTCGCCATATTCTACCAGGTCTTCCATAGCCCAACGATAGGCAAAGCCCGTCTTGCCGTAGTGGTAGTAGAGCAGAGGACCTATCATCAGGCGCAACCATTGGTTTTGCTGTGGAGCATTGTAGGCTGCGGAACCTTCGGGATATGTAAAGAGTTCATCGCCCATGCGCCCCGTCTTGAAGAGAGCGAGTCGGGTGAGGCAAACCTGAGCGCGCGTAGGTTCTTGTTTATTCTCTCTTGCCAGCACCATCACGCGATTCCACTCACCCGCTTCTGCGGCATGCTTCATGCGCAAGGTGTCCAGAAAGTTGGAATCGAGGAAGGAATAGTGATATGCTGCCACACCGGCAAGGCAGAAGACAAGGGCCGAAACGGCAATCGTCCAACGTCGCTTGCCTTCAAGGGTGAAGATAGCGTAGAACAGCGGGAAGGTCAAGGCCAGAATCCAAGGAAGGCGCATCTCACGGGGAAGGCTGCTGAAAGGGATGTGTCCGGCCTCAAAATCGAGGTCACGATGGAGAATGAGTCGCAGGAGTGAGGGTAAGAGTAAGCCCAGGAAGAACAAGGACAGCCCCCATAGCATGTGAGAGGTTCCGCTCCCCAAGACTTGGCGGCGGGAAGTACGTCTCTTCGTAGGCGAAGGTTCGTCGCACTTCTTGAAGCGGGCAATACCCATTTCGCAGAAGCCTACGAACGGTGCTACCAAACCACCAAAGAATCCCAATAGCCAGAAACCAAGGATTGGGGTCAGAAGCAGGAACGCCAACTTCCACCACCAGTGTTTCAGATGGAACCAGAGCCCTATCAGCGCGAAAGCTGCCAGGAAACCCAGGGCTGGCGCAAAGGCTACGGCAGGATGTTTGATGGTGTAGATAAGGTAACCCAGCTGGGTGTAGTTGGTCAGCAGGGCGAAAGAGGACACCCAGCAGATGCCGAACCAGTTGTCACCAACGCGGAATGCCCAACGTTGCACATAGGCCATGGCCACAAGAACGGAGATGAACAGACAGGCCCCTAACCAAGGGTAAGCAAAGCAACTCTGAAGACCAGCTGCGACCTGAAAGAGCACTCCGCAATGGGTGCCAAACAGTTTGCGGAAGGTAAATTCATCGGCGTAGAATGGTGTCAGCGCTGCCGTCTCCACAAGGTACGGCTTCAGCGGGCCAAGCAGCAGGAAGAGTGCAAAGGCCACGAAAACGAGTGTGAAGGACAGGCGCTGTTTCATGTTGCTTATTTAATAAGTATTTTCTTCCCACCGATGATTACGATGCCTCGGGGAGTGGCATCTGGGAGCATCCGCCCGCTCAAATCATAGCAGCGAGTGGGGTATTCTTTGGTTCGTCCGGCGAAGTGAACATCTTGCACTCCCACTACCACTTTTTGCTTTGCCATCTCCTCGCGATTGGCCTCGAGATAAGCCCGGCTCCACATATCAGCCTCCTCGTAGTCTGGATGAGCAACGGAGTCGAAGTAGGGAGCAAAGCTCTGGTGGATATCTTTGGAGGCAGGGTTCATGTAGATGGTCGTGCCAGCTTCTGTGGAGTTGCCAGATACGCTGAGGCAGACGCCGTCGTTGGCGTTCTCAATACGGAAGTATCCGTCTTCCTCGAGCCAGAAAATCCATTCCTGAGCTGTAGCGTCGGATGCTTCTTGCCAGCGGGTGGTACCATAGACGCTTTCGAGGTATTTGCCTGTAGCCTTGTCTTCGATTTTATAGGTGTAGGGCTTGTCGGTCGCGTGGAAGATGAGTGCAAGGTTGGAACTGCCGTCGTCCTCCAGTGTGAGTGAGCTCTTGGGGCGTGAGATGATGCGGTTGCTGTACTTCTCCAAAAGGTAGCCTTCGCTGCCATCCTCAATAGTGGCCATGCGTTTCATGCGGTACATCTCATCGAAGATGGTGAGGGACCAGGAGTCAAACCAACGAACCGTCGGGTAGCCCGAGCGAACGCTCAGGGGTAACCATACATGCTTACTATTCTGAACATTAGAGGAATTCCAACGGTCACCCATGTAGATGAAGCACTTGTCCTTGCCCGGTACGGGAAAGACGAAGTTGCTCTGGCTTTGGTAGCTGTTGTTCTTGCCGTTGTCGATGCAGAAGTTGATGCCTGTGCTGCCATCGCTGGCCCGGAAGTCGGCAGGTGCATTCCACGTCGCGTTTAGCAGGTCGTAGGTCCACATGTAACGACCCGGATTGGGATTCCACCCCGTACAACCCGAGAAGAGTCCATAGTAGATGTCACCCGCCTTGAACAACGCAGCAGCCTCGAAGCGACGTCCTTTCAACTGAACGACGAAGTCGGCTTCAGGCCGGAGAAAGTCGGGCGTGAGTCGCTCGATATTCGTGTTGCTGTTCATATTGGTGGAGTAGGCGTGGTAGGCATTGCCGTCAGTGTCGAGGAAGACGGTCTGGTCGCGAGAGTCACAGTTGTTGGGACGGAAGACATCCACGAGCGTGTAGGGACCTTCGACCTTGTCGGCCGTGCAGACGGCACACTTGGCTTGACCGTAGTCGCTGCCGTTTTCCCAATGAATCCACATCACCCACTTCTGGGTCGCTGCGTTCCAGATGACTTTGGGGCGTTCGAGGGTACGGCCGCTGGCGATGTCGCGGTTTTCGTCGGTCTTGGTGCCTGTGGGAGTGACGGCTCGACTCAGCTTTGTCCATGAGTAGAGGTCTTTGCTGCGATAGCAGCTGATGCCATCACTCTTGCTACCATTGCGATGTTCGCCAAACCAATAGTAATAGCCTTCGTGGTAGATGACACAACCGCCATGCGCATTGATAGCCGAACCATTGGTGTCGTTCCACGTCTGGCCAGGTTTGATGGATTGAGCCCAGAGAGCAGACTCTCCTCCAGCTCTCCCTGTCAGAGAGGGAATAGTTACCTGTGTTATGAGCAGGAAAGAGAATAAAACGTATCTGAGTTGTAGTTTCATAATAATAATTCTTGATCGGTATATGCTCTCTTCTTAAAGGGAGGGCTGGGGAGTTGTCCTACATGACCTTGATGACTTGCTTCTTTCCATCCTTGAAGACGGCCACGATATAGATACCACGGCGAGGTAAGGCGATGCCCGTACGACCGGTGTAGTCGTTCATGGCTGCCACTTGCTTGCCGTCGATTTCATAGACGACCACGCGCGAATGATCTTCTGCTCCCAGGAGTTCCAGCTGACCACCCACGATACGGCCACGCAGCTTGCCATCTTTGTCGGTGGCGGACTGGATCGCATCGTTGATATCTTTGACGGTCAATCCGGGCAGGGCTGGGGCATAAGCACCCGAAGCATCAATGGCGAAGTATTCTATTTCTGCGCCTTGATTCTCGAAGCCCACCTGAGCCGTCGGGATGCGGCTGGTACCTACGAGGCGGGCGTCGTCGATGCGGAAATTGCTGACACTTGCTCCCCACTTGGCGCGACCCAGTTGGAAGGTGATGCGGATTTGTTTCGTGTTGGCCTTGGTCTCGAAATCGGCCGTGTACTTTTGGTAACTATCACTGGTCACGTTCAGTTTCACGTTGTTGTCGTCGTTCTGAAGGTCTTGGATGCGGATGCTGCCCAAGGCAGAGCCGTTGTACTGGCCTCCTTTGGCCAGTGCCGAGAAGGTGTAGATGTCATCAGAGGCGACATCCACAATCTGGGATATTTCGGCATCAGCCCAACCGTCGTTCCACATATATCGGTGTATGCTCAGCACGTGGTTGTTCTGGTCGATCTCGTTCGAACGCTCCTCGCGGTCGATGTCCTGGTAGGAGTTGTACTGGTCGTAGGGATAGACGTCCCATCCCTCGATGAACTTGGTGATGTTCTGGGATTCAGAGAAATTGTACTCACCTTCGAAGTCGCCATTCTTCAACAGGTTCTTCACCACCTTGCCGTTTGTCTGGCTCCATTCAGGCTGGAGAGCGAGGTCGGCCACGCGGAAGGTGTCGATAGGCAGTCCATCGCGATAGACGAAGATGCGTCGGTCGGGTGTGACGGCGTAGCGGTAGGTATGGAACAGACCGTTGGTGTTGTAGAAGGTTCCTCCGTTGGCAGGGTTGGAGAGACCTTTCTCGCTGACGAATACCTCCTTGCCGTTCATCAGCCCCATGGAAGTAGAGCGGACGTAGCTCTTGAAGCCGAGGCCGTCGGAGGTCACGGCGTAGGGGAGGACGGACTTGTCGGGGGCGTCCGTCTTGGCCTTGATCTCGATGGTGTAGCCCTTGTCGCTGAGGGCGCTGGCGGGGAAGGTGGCCGATTCGGCAGACGAACCGCCGAACACCTGAC
>ONJJ01000049.1 GCA_900318115.1 uncultured Prevotellaceae bacterium
CACGGGCGACATCCGCTGGCGGCACTCCGAGGGCAAGATGTACGATTTCGAAACATTGAACGCCTTCGACTACCGTTACGGCCTCTCCGCCCGCTACACTATTCCACGCCTGAATACCACGCTGTCAGCTGACGGCAATATGTATTCCCGCCGCGGCTACGGCAGCAGCGAACTGAACACCGATGACTTCGTGCTGAACGCCTCCATCAGCCAGCCGTTCTTCAAAGGCAAACTCATCGCCCGCATCGAAGCCTTCGACCTGCTGCATCAGCTCAGCAACACCCAGTACTCCGTCAACGCCCAGGGCCGCACCGAAACGTGGTACCGCTCCCTGCCGCACTACGTCATGGCTCATCTGGTGTATCACTGGAACCGTAACCCAAAGAAAGGAAAATAGAAAATACTTGATTTCAATAAAGTAGTTAGTAAACGAAAGACCTATAGGCACATCGGCCTCGCTGCGTCGTGAGACGTGGCGAGGCTATTTTTTATGATTTTTTGAATGTTTTGCGTGACATTTCCGTGAAAAATGGTAATATATAGGTAGAAAGCACGTTCTAAAGATATGCAACAGGACATCAGAATCAGCGATGAGCAGCTCGTAGAGCGCATCAGAGAAGGGCGGACAACGGACTTCGCGCTTCTGGTGCATCGCCACGCTCCCAGTCTGCTTCACTTCGTTGGCCGTATGCTGCCGGTGCAGGAGGAGGCCGAAGAGGTGGTGCAGGATGCTTTGTTGGCGGCTTACCAGCGGTTGGGCGACTACGATGCCAGCCGTGCCCCGTTTGCCGTTTGGCTGAGGCGTATCGCCTTCAACACCACGACGCATCGTTTGCGTGTCCGCCGACCGCAGTTCGTGCCGATGGATGAGCATCAAGCCGAGGCGGATCCTACGGAGAGCGATGAGCTCGACCGCCTGCTCGCTGATGGGAAGCCTGACCGTACAGAACTGTTGGACAAGGCGCTGGAACTGTTGTCTGCTGAGGAACGCATGCTCATTCATCTTTTCTACACCGACGAGCGGCCACTGCGTGAGATCTCGTTTATCCTCGATTGTTCGGTAACGGCACTCACCAGTCGTCTGCATCGCATCCGCAAGAAACTCTATGTAACCATAAACCGATTGAGCAATGAATACCAACGACGTCCCTAAAGCACATCCTTCGCTGCTTGATGCCCTGCGCCGACAGGATGAGAAAGCCCAGCAGATGAATCTCTCCGAGGGATTCGAAGAGCGAGTAATGGGCTCGCTCCCGAAGAACCGGTCACCGCGTCTAAGATTAAGCCGCATCGCCGCCATCTTCCTTGCCGCCGCCTTCCTCGGTGGCTTGGCGTGGGCATTTGTTCCCCTCCTACGCCCCAAGGAGGAGGCTTCCCCAACAACAGAGGTGACAACTCTCCCCCTTAAGGGGGAGCAGGGAGGGGGGCTTCTCTCCTTCGCCAACGTCCGCTTAGACAGCATCCTCACCGTTGTTGCAGGTCACTACGGGCTCGAAGTCAGTTTCCGCGACGAGGCACCGCGGGAACTGAGGTTCACCGTCACTTGGAACCGTCGGCTTCCGATAGCGTCGTTCGTGAGCTCGCTCAATGAGTTCGACGGCTTGCTGCTGACAGAAGAGCGTGATACTTTGTTTGTGGAATCGGTAGATACAGCAGAAGAAGAATGAAACGCCTGTCCTTTTTCATCCTGCTCTTGCTCCTGTGCGGGAGACCAGCAGCCCAGCATCTTCATTCCTTCCACTTCCGCGACGCCTCCCTCGCCGACGTGCTTGACACGCTGGCTACTGTGCAGGACGATTATTCCATTACCTTCATCCACAACGACCTCGAACATCTGCGCGTCTCGGAACGTCTCAAGAATGTGACCATTAAAGAAGCCGTGGAACAGGTGTGTAAGGGACAACCCGTGAAGGTGAAGACTCGCAGCAAGCAGCTCTTCGTGCAGTATAAACCGAAAAAAGACTTTTCAGGCAAGACCATACAGATAACTGGTTATGTGAGGGACGCTTTCCTGAAGATTCCCTTGAAAGACGTTAAGGTGACGGTACACCGAACGGACAGCACCATAGTAGTTGATTCCATAGAGAATATAAATATCTTTGAAGACAACAAACTTTCTTCCGTCATGTTCTTCGCCGATGTGAAGGCTACCCCCAGGGAGTATCTGGTTCACGCGCAATTGGACGGCTACGATGACGTCTGGCAGAAGGTGACCATCACAAATCCCAAGGAAGAACGGGTGAGCGCAGGAACGATAGAGATGCGAAGGTCGAAGGCACGGACGATGAAGGAAGTGACGGTGACGGCCACGCGCATTAAGATGTTCTATCGCGGCGATACTTTGATCTATGATGCCACAGCCTTCAAGATGCCCGACGGCTCGATGCTCGATGATCTCATCCGCCAGTTGCCGGACGTGACGATGAACGACGATGGAGAAATCTTCGTCAAGGGACGCAAGGTGGACGAGTTGCTCTTAGCTTCGCGCTCGTTCTTCGGAGGCAACAAACGCGTGCTGATGGAAAACCTGCCCTACTACACCGTGAAGCACCTTAAAGTCTATGAGAAACAGACAGACAAGAGCATGGCACTGGGCTACGACGTGGAGCCGCGGCAATACGTGATGGACGTGATTCTCAAAGATGAGTACAAGCAGGGTTACATAGGCAACGTGGAAGCGGCAGGAGGAACGCAGGAGAGGTGGCTTGCACGTGCCTTCCTCCTTGGCTTTACGGACAACCTACGTTTCACGCTCTTGGGCAATGTAAACAATGTCAACGAGAGTCGCCACATCGGCGAGAGTGGACATTGGACACCGGAAGCAATGCCTCACTCGATGCTCACCACCCGAAGCGTGGGAGCTGAAATCGACTATCATACCAAAGAGGACAACGTGAAAGAAAACTTCCGAGCAGAATACACTTCCATGACTGACGAACAGACCATGCGCCAACGCTATGAGCAGTTCCTCGAAGGATGCAAGCCGACATCGCTCACCGAATCATTCAACCGCGCCGGCAACCGCAAGCTGACGTTGCACAACAGCTTAGGGCTACAGAAACCTTTCTGGATGGAGATCAATGCAGACTTCAACTACGCTCATCGCGACGGCTCCTTCCACTCGGCTTTCGACCAATGGAACGACAGCCTGACGGCTTCACAACGGAGTGTCGGAATGAGTGAAGGCACAGCCTGGAATATAAAAGCCTCGTGGGGTGGAGCCACGCAATTGGGGCACACAAAGCAGCATATCGATTTCAATGCTCATGTGAAGCACGATAATGACAAGTCTGAACAGGCAAGCCGATATGCTACACAAAGCCTTCATCAGACGAACATTCTCCACAACACCAACGATATCAGTCATCGCACGACAACGGGAGGAGGACGAATGAGCTATAACAAGGAACTGGGTGATAATATAACACTAAAGATCGATGAAAACATCAACCTCACCAGCCAACACACTCACGATTACCTCTACCACCCCGACACGCTGGCACTCGCCTCGCAATTGGATGCGCTCTCAGCCATCACCGACCCCGCCAACTCCTACGATGCCCACCATCGAAGCGTGGAGAACACATTGGGAGTTCAACTCTATAAGAGCAAATTCCGATCGATTGCAGACGGAGCACCTGTGGGCGTAAACTATAATAAGTACATCGTGAGGCTTGACGTACCGATACGCCATGAGACTCTTGAATATCAACGTGGTGCGCTCGATACTATAGCGCGCCAGAACACCGCGCTCCTGAATGTTCAAGCTGGCTATGGTTTCACAATCGGGGGCGACAGGCGCATCATGACCATTGGTGCCTCCCACTACCGTAGCGCAGTCAACCTCATGGACCGCATCACCTACCGCGACGACAGCCAACCACTCATCGTGAAACTCGGCAATCCCGATCTCAGCGGCAAAGTGGAATCAGGATTTGGGGTTACGTACGAAGAAGGCTTCCCTGGTTTCCATCGCCACGCCATATTCGCCACTGGCGGCTTCTCCTATCTGCATCGTGACGTGGCACAATCCGTGAGCTACAATCCTGCGAATGGTGTCTATACCTACCAGCCAATGAACATCAGCGGAGCATACAACACCAATGCTAGCCTTCGTTTTGACCAATCCATTGACAAGAAGCGCCATTGGAACTGGCATACCGATGCTGATGTCCGTTTCGACCACGCTAAAGACCATGCGATGCTGGCAGGCAATACCGAGAGCCACGAGAACACCGTCAACACCCTAACTATGCATGACGGCACCTATATCCAGTACAAGCACAATCAGCTCGACCTCCGTGCCAAGGGTGATATCAGCTGGCGGCACAGCGAAGGCAAGATGTACGATTTCTCCACCCTCAATGCCCTCGATTTCAGCTATGGTCTCAGCGCCAAATACACCACTCCCGCTCTTTGCGGCAAGAAAGCAGGAGGAATGACCCTCGCTGCCGATGCTACCATGTACAGCCGCCGCGGCTATGGCAGCACGCCCTTGAACACCGACGACTTTGTCCTCAACGCCTCTGTGAGCCAGCCCTTCATGAACGGAAAACTCATCCTTCGCATCGAAGCCTTCGACCTCCTGCACCAGCTCAGTGCCACGAAGTATGTTGTCAACGCTCAAGGGCGGACAGAAACATGGTACCAATCACTCCCGAACTACCTCATGCTCCACGCCGTCTGGCACTTCAACAAGAACCCGAAGAAAAAAGATTGATTACTTGATTTCAATAAAGCAGTTAATTTTCATTAGTCCTATAGGCAACCCGCCCCGCTGCGTCGCGATGACGCGGCGGGGCTTTATTAATAAACGTTAAAGACAGCGTCAGGTGCGTGATATTTATCTTCCACAACGTTATATTGTATAGCGCCCCACATAAGCAACGGCGCAGACTAATGGCAACAGACGAACAACAGCTCATACAGGACATCCTCGGCGGACGCACAGAAGCGTTCGGCACGTTGGTCAGGCGCTACGGTGCTCCGTTGACAAGCTTCGTCGCCTGCTTCGTTGCCCAACACGATGACGTGGATGAAGTGGTGCAGCAAAGTTTCGTGGCTGCCTTTGAGCATCTATCTCAGTACGATGCCCGCCGCGCCAGCTTCAGCACCTGGCTTTGGCGCATAGCACGCCACACCGCCTTCAAGCACCTGACGCGCCGACGACCGCTGTTCATAGAGGAACAGCAAGGAGCCGTGCAAAGTCTGACGGACAGCGAGGCCGACGACCTCCTGCGTGAAGCCACGGATGCCCGCATCGCCATACTCCAGCGCGCTACCGACCTGCTGCCACCCGATGACCAACTGCTGTTGCACCTCTACTATGCAGAGCAACACCAGCTAACAGACATCGCCTACATCCTCGACACAAACGCCAACGCCCTCTCCTCGCGCCTCTACCGCATACGCCAACACCTCGCCCAACTCATAAAACGTTTTGAACATGAAGCAGAATGACCACATACCTAAAGACAACGCCCTGCGCCAAGCCCTCAGGCAGCGCGCCGAGCGGTGCACGGCAGAGAACCCCGTGCCGGCAGACCTCGAGGGCCTCGTCATGCAGCGAATCCTGCGGAGCAAGCAGCAGCCTGCCACGCGCCGCCGTAGCCTGCTGCGCTTACTTCCCTGGTCCATAGCTGCAGCACTCCTCGTCGGCTTCACGCTGATGAAGGCCCTCTACCAGCTCCCCCATGAGGGAGAGAAGACCCTCTCCCCGCTCCCCCGTGAGGGGGAGAGCCTCGCTACGCTCGAGTCCTCCCAGCAAGCCGGAAACTTCACCTCACATGAGGAAGAAGGGAAAGCCCTCGCTATGCTCCCAAGTAAGGGAGGGGAGAAGCCCCTCTCCCCGCTCCCCCCTAAGGGGGAGAGCCTCGCTACGCTCGAGTCCTCCAAGCAAGTTGGAAACTTCACCTCACATGAGGAAGAAGGGAAAGCCCTCGCTATGCTCCCAAGTAAGGGAGGGGAGAAGACCCTCTCCCCACTCCCCCCCAAGGGGGAGAGCCTCGCTACGCTCGAGTCCTCCCAGCAAGCCGGAGGGTTCCCCTCCCTCACGGGAGGGGGCGGGGGTGGGTCTGATGGGGGTGGGCCTGAGGAATCCTCTCCCATTCCGCCCGACAAGCAGGCGCTGGCAGATATCTATCTGGCTGAAGTAGCCCTGCAGGTGGCCTATCGTAAGCAAGCCGCAGAGGAAGCCGTGCGCGCCTATCAGGCCGGCATCACCGGCGAAGAGACACAACAACCGATCATCGCATTTTAACAAGTTTACAGATTAACCATCAAGCCATATACGACTATGAATACATCATTAAAGAAAATGCTTTCGAATCTAACCACTCCCTCCCTCTCAGGGAGGAAGAGGGCTGGGTCTGTGATTCTTTTGCTGCTCGCAGCCACCACCGCTGCCGCCCAGCACATGACTCAGGACATCGAGGACTGGATGAACTCCAACATCAGTCGTGTCATCGACGCCAAGATCGAGGTGCAGAAAAGCCTCGGGCAGGAACGCGACGTGCTGACGGAGGGCAGGCCCCTGAAATGGCGCTGCGACACATACACCTTCACGCTGCCCAAGCGGCAACGCGCCCTGCTCGAAGAGATGAAGAAGGCTTTGGAGGCCAACGGTCACGACAACCCCAACTGCTACGGCATCAACAGTCTGACGGCCGGACAGGGCGAGCAGAACCAACGCAACCTGATGATCGGGGATGATATGAATCGTTATGAAACCATCGGCAAGGACTACGACAATTACCTCAACATCAACATCCTCGACGCCGCCGACGCCACCAAGACCCACCGCTACGCCTACGCCCTCGAATGGCGCGAGGCAGCGAAGGGAGCCCTGGACGTACGCTACATCGTCACCTACGCAAAGATCCCTTCAGCCACGACGTCCATCTCAGTGCTTGACCTGGGCAGGGCGCGCGTCAACCCGCACGACAGAATAACGGTCAAAGGCCCCTTCCGCTTTCAATGGCAAGGCCGCGACTATCCCATCGAGAAGATGGACAGCATCTTTCGCAACGAAAGGCAGGATAGCAAACAAGAGTATGAACGGCTGGACAGCATCTTCCGCAAAAGCAAAGCAGAGGCCGACCGCATACGCAAAGCCTTTGTAAAAGGCAATTCTATTGTCGCCTGGGCAGACACACTCGACCACGATACCGACCCCGTGACCGACGTCATCCTGCGCCTGCAGGAGGGACAAGACATCACCGCCGACGACCTGCTCTGCAACGACAATGTCCTCCTCATCTTCTCGCAGCTGAAGCAGCAGTACCTGGCCGGACAGAACCGCGAGTTCAACGCCATTAGCATCTATAACCTCTGCCGAAAGGCCAACATCTACGGTTTCTTCAACGACAAGTACTCCAAAGAAGAGCTGGAGCTGTTGAAGCGCGAAGTTACCGAGCTAATTGCAAAAGCCAAAGAGACCTCTGAGAAGGTCTATCTCAGCCTGGCCCTCTCACAACTCATGAAAATCAAATGATTACGTTCTCACGCAATAAGCGCCGCATGGTATGCGTTATATTAATGTATTAATGCGTTAATTTGTTAATCCGTTAATCTGTTAATCTGCTAACATGTCCCATTTTCCTCGCTTGCAGTTCACGCTGCTCTGCGTCCTCCTTCTTGCAGTCCTGCCCCTACGTGCCGACATCCTCAAGGGGCGCATCGTGGATGCCGAAACAAAGGAGCCGCTGCCCGAAGCTTCGCTGAAACTGACACAGACCATCGACTACAACGGCCGGACGGCAAAGATGGTCATGCACAGCACGGCCGACTCCCTGGGCTGCTTCCACCTCAACCTGCGCGGACGCGGCACGCTGGAAGCGTCGATGCTGGGCTACTACTCCAAGACGAAGACCGTGCTGGGCTTCTCCGAAGACAGGAAAGACACCGTGGACGTAGGCGACATCGAGCTGAAGCCTTCCGAGACGCTGATGAAGATGCTCGAGGTGAAAGGGCGTGCACGGCGATTCACCGTGCGCGGCGACACCATCGTCTTCAACCCCGAAGCCTTCCACCTGCAAGAAGGAGCGCGCCTCGACGAGCTCATCCGCCAGCTGCCCGGCGTGGAGGTGGCCGAGGACGGCACGATGACGTGGAACGGCAAACCCATACGCATCACCATGGACGGTGAGAGCCTCTTCGGCGGCGACGGCATCGTCAGCCAGCTGCCGGCAGAGGCCGTGGAGAGCATCAAGGCTTACAACAAGGCGTCGAAGTTCAGCGAGCGCACAGGCAAGGACGACGGCGGCGAGGACATGGTGCTGGACCTCACCATCAAGCCCGGCTTCCTCGACCGCTGGTACGGCGACGCCACAGCCGAGTACCAGACGCCCAAGCACTACGAAGCCGACCTCAGCATGAACCGCCTTTCGAAGACTGACCCCGCCATGTTCTTCGTCAATGCCAACAGCGTGGACAAGCAGAAGCATCGCACCATGAACGGAGGATGGAGCAGCTGGGGCAACGGCTACGGACAGGGGCAGAGCGCGGCCGGAGGCTACCAGCACAGCTGGAACCGCGAGGAAGGCAAGCAGAAGCTGAGCAACCACTACAGCGTCAGCGGAGGCCTCTCGCACTTCGACCGATGGGGAACTACGCGCAGCGAGACGGAGAACTTCCTCGAAGAAGCCGACGTGAAGCGCACCACCACCGAGGCCTACAACCGCGACCACAACCTCAACCCCTACCTCAACACCTATTTCATCTGGGACCCCGACACGCTGAACACCTTCCACTTCGAAGCCAATGCCGACTTCTCACGCAAACGCTCCAACGGCCACACCGACACCGAGCAGGAAGGCCTGCTGCGACAGCTCACGCGCCGCAACGGCGAGGGCCACGAAGCACGCTTCAGTAGCGAAGGCACCTGGTACCACTTCATGAAGGGCGATGCCGAACTCGGTGCCAGCTACAACATCAGCTACACCGACAGCGAAGACGAGCAACGGACGGAAAGGGAAATAAGATCCGACGGACCCAGCAGGTCTTTCACCCAATACTCCCGCACCCCCTCCACCGCCTTCTCCCTCAGCGCCGAAGGCCACTACAAGCAATGGCTCGCGAAGCGGTGGCTCCTGGGCACCACCTACGAATTCAGCTACAAGCGCAACCGCAGCCATCAGCACTTCGAGACCGACGGCACGGCCGACGCCGCCAACAGCTATCGCGACCACAACAACCTCCTCAGCCACGGCCTCAACCTCAGCTCCACCGTCGACCTCAGTCCCGTGAAGATCATGCCGAGCCTCAAAGCCTACTGGCAACGCGAGCATCAGGACTACCAGCGCGGACAGCTCGACACCACAGCCACACGCCGCCGGCTGCTGCTCACGCCCTCGGTGCGCATGACTTGGAAGATGACCAAGACTATCGGCTTGGAGCTGAACTACAGCCACATCACCACGCAGCCCTCGCTCATCAGCACCCTGGCCTACCGCGACCAGACCAACCCGCTCTACATCACCGAGGGCAACCCACGCCTGCGCGACACCCACACCCACAACGCACGCCTGAACTTCAACACCGTGCTGGCTCGCCAGCAGCTCTCACTCAGCTTCGGCGCCGACTACAAACAGAGCGACCGCGAGACGTGCACAGCACTCACCTACCAACCCACTACGGGCATCTACACCAGCCGCCCAGAGAACGTGCGAGGCACGCAGGCATGGACATTCCGCCTGAACTACGACCAAGGTCTGGGCGAAATCGTCCGCCTGCAGAACGACCTGAGCCTCACGACCGAGCAGAGCTACGCCCTCCTCACACAAATCTTAGCCTCAACTCCAGCCGACCCGTTTCTTCAGCTGCCATTCTATGGCAGCCCTCCTCCTGCAAGCGATGGCTCTGTCATCGCAACTCCCCTCCCCCTCGACGGAGGCGGGGGTGGGTCTTCCGCCCTCAACCGCCGCCGCCAGCTCCGCCTCACCGAGCGCCTCACCGTCTCTGCCGACTGGAGCTGGCTGAAGCTCTCCGCCTTCGGCGAGCTCTCGCCCAACCGCCTGCGCTTCTCTGTCTCGGACGAGCAAAACACCACCCTCTGGCAGAACCGTTTCGGCCTGCGCGGCGAAGCCACCTGGCGTCAGTTCGTCTTCGAGACCTCACTGACCGAACAGATGTACAGCGGCTACACCATAGCGAGCATGAACCGCAACCTCCTCGTCTGGGACGCCTCCGCCACCTGGAAGTTCCTCAAGAACAAGGCGCGCATCAAGCTGGAGCTGAACGACATCCTCAACGCCAAGGACGGCAAGTACATCAGCCAAAGCGCCTACCAGCAGACCATCACCCGCCGCGACTTCCGCCACCACTACATCAGCCTCAGCTTCACCTACCACCTCGATGCGAAGACGAAAGAGTGATTACTTGATTTCAATATAGCAGTTAGTAAACAAAAGACCTATAGGTACACCCGCCCCGCTGCGTCGTGATGACGCGGCGAGGTTTCTTAGAATGCCGCAATCACCTGGTCGAAGGTCACGCTGGGGTCCGTCACGCCGAAGCCTTCTTTCTTGAGTTTCTGCTTGCGGTGCTGCACAGCAGAGACGGAGATGAGGTAGATGGAGGAGAGGGCAGTGTCGGTCAGCTTCAGGCGGTTGCACATCACGTCGGGATTCGGCGTCAGCCCCATTGTCGGCTGTGAGAAGTCACAAAAATGTAGTTCCACAGTCCTCTTTCTGGAACTTTTTTCAGGAAATCTGCACGATATTCCAGAAGAATTATGTAATTTTGCAGCGTATACATCGAAATCTTCACGATAGACATACACATCAGCAAAGGCAACGGCCTCTTCCGCCGCAACCATACATAGAACAACGTATGAAAGCACGAAAGGTCTTAATGTTTGGGATATTATTCCTATTGTCTATGACCGTGCAGGGTCAGGACGGCGGTGACGTGGCGTGTCCTGTGGTAAGGATGGAGACGCTGCGACTGCCAGATATGCAGATTCCACGTGCTGGTCACAGCACCTTCTGCCTCGACAGCGAGCTGGTAGTCATGGGCGGCCACACGACGGGGTTCGTACCCACACCGACGGCTGAGTACTTCAGCAAGGGCGAGTGGCATGTTCTGCCTATGACCTACAGCCACGATCAAGGTTTCTCGCTGCAACTCTCATCGGGCAAGGTGATGATTGGCGGCGGTCACGAAAAGCCCTTAGGCGTAGGTCAGACATTTTCCGTGGATTTCTACGACTCCGAGACACGTAGCTTCACAGATTTCGGCTGTTTAGATGCCAAGCGTTGCTTCGCTGATGCCGTGGAGTTAACAGAAGGACGTGTCTGCATCACGGGTAACTGGTATTACAACGACGGCGTGGAATACTACGACGGAGGGCGCCTATTCTCGGGATTAGACAGCCTAAGCGTGCCACGTTCCAGTCCATATATCTTTCGCACATCTGCGGATGACGCCATCGTCTTTAGCCGATTAGATAACTATGGTCATATCTTAGACAGCATCGTCGTGGAAAGCATTCGCGGCGGCAGGGTGGACGCACCACTGTTTTGTCGGTGGCATCCCTATCAGTTCATTCCCCTTGTCTTCCGCAGTGCCGACAGCTTCATCGGCGACACCTGTCGAGGGGAGTATGCCTACCTGCTGCCTGTGGAACGTACGACGTCCAACAACTCTTCCTTTTTGAAGAACGGTGACGGCGAACTGGCCGTTGCACAGATGAGAGGGGCTGAGTTCAGCCTGCTGCCTACCGCAGCTCCCATTCCCCGCCGTTCGCCCTGGGGAGACATCTTCTATAACACCTGTCACGTATTGGCCGACCGAAGTACCGGCCGTGCTTACCTCGTGGGAACTGATGAGCACCATCTTTTTGTTCTCCGCATTGACTACAGCCAAGCCACAGACGTACATCCTGCCCCGGTGACCCTTTACCATTCTGACTCGCTCGCCAACATCGGATATTTCACAGCTCCCGTGCTCACCCCTGATGGCGACATCGTACTGACGGGCGGTATCGCGCCAGACAACTTCACTCCCACTGGGACTGTGTACCTGCTTCGCGTGGGTTCTTCCGAGTCGGGTGATTCAGTCTTCGTCTCATCCACAAGCTCATGGCTCTCCACACTACGCTCATCTCTCATCCTTGGCGTCGCTCTGGCTATTGCTGTGTTAGTTGCTCTTGTTTACTTTTTCTATGTCCGTCGCCACCTTGTCCATTCGATCAATGGAGTCGGTGAGGAACGACTGTCAGAGGAGCAACCGTCAATTGACAATGAGGCTTCTTCCGACCAGACTCGTGCCGATCAAGAATTGATGGAGAGAATAGACCAGTTGATGGTGGAGCGTCAGTTCTTCAAGCAGGCAGACTTGAAAGTTCAGGATATTGCAGCAGCACTGGGCGTTCATGCCCGCCGCGTTTCCGCGGTCATCAAGGTCTGCCGCAATGACACCTTCGTACAATTCGTCAACACCTACCGCGTAGAGTACGTCAAGCAGTTGCTGGCCGACGAGCCTGAGCGGAAGATAGCATCGATCTGGGCCGAGGCAGGATTCGCAAGCGAGACCTCCTTCTTCCGCACGTTCAAGGCACTGACGGGTATGAGGCCGAGCGTGTTTAAACTTGAAACCTGATACCAGAGGTCTTAATCCCTATCCCTCCCACCCCCATTTTCTGTTTTTTACTCCCATTTTCTGTTTTTGGCAGTCGAAAAGGCGGCCAAGGGCTTGTATGGCAGGCGCATTTCCTCTATCTTTGTGGCATTAATCACATTTTTCATCCTTGTTATATGCGCAAACTACAAAACTATCTACTACTCATCACGGCCAGCATCGTTCTGCTTTGGATGCCATCCACAGCAAATGCTGCCGTATGTCCGACATCTTCACCCATTGGTGAGGATGAAAACACCCAGTCATTGGTCGTATGGCTAAAAGATGGCAGCCAAGTGCGTTTTGCACTCGATACCAACCCACGTACCAAGTTTTTTCCTGACCGTGGGCGCATACGGATTCAATATAGCTTATATGGCGGCAATGACTATTACTGGTTGGAGATGGCTGATGTTCTCCGCTACACCTACGAGGGCATCGCTACAAGTGTTCCGACTTTGAAAGGTACGACAGAGCAAATGCTCGTAAACTTTGAGAACAATACACTTGTACTCCATCGCCTTCGTGAAGGAGCTATGATACAAATCTATGCTTCTGATGGCCGCTTGGTCTCCAGCCACCGTGCATTGGGCACATCGGCTCTACATCTTTCCTTTGCTGGTTATCCTTCTGGCATGTATATCGTAAAAGCCCAGCAGCAAACCTTTAAAATCATAAAGCGATGAAGCACAGGATTCTCTTTTCCAACCTTTTCGTACTTTGTACGCTATTTGCAAGTCCGATACGACTGAGCGCACAGGATGCATTCTATATCTATCAGAACGACGGACATTTCGATGGCTTCTTCTACGACCAGATAGAGGAGATGAGCTATTCGCCCATTGACACCGCTGGCGTGGAATATAACTACATGGTAACACAAATTATCGTCACAACCGACTCTACCTACCGAATTATGCTTTCCGCTATCGACAGTATCAGCTTTGTCCAACCAGAGATCAAGCTGAATCCTCACTTGCGGAAAGTGCGCGAGGAGGGTCTCATTAACTATATCACGAGTCGCGATGGCCTGCGCGTTATCTTCTCGTCTTCCATGCCCGAAAACATGCGACCGCAGGTGGGCGACGTGCTGGCAGATTTCGATATCGACGAAGGCTGGGGCGGAAAGGTGCGCAGCATCACACCCACTGCCGACGGTCTCATCGTTCAATGCGACGAGCTGGAGGATATCTCGGACATCTTCCAGCAGTTCGTCAGCGTGGAACAAATCGATAAGGACTCTCAGGGACGGCTCATCCGACGTCGTGTGGCTGGCATGCCCGAGAGTAACATCGGACATTTTGGCCCTCGTCGCGAGAATAGTTTCGAGGGTAACATTTTCAACTTCACCCTTGGCGGGCATTTACCCATCTATACCAGTAGTGGGGGCGATGTAAATATCAGCATCGACCCCAACATAACGGCTGCACTCTCTGTGAAGTGCGTTTGGAACCTGCCTCTATGGGGAGAGAAATACATCAGTTTCACCAAGTTTCTCGACCTGGAGGCCAGCCTAGGCTTCACCGTGGATGGCAAAATCAGCGATGTCTTTCCTGCCGGCGTCAACCAGTTCGGTAAGATGCCCGTACCTGCCACGGCTCCTATCTTCGTGCTGGATTTCGGGCCCGATGGGTTCCTCCGCGGCGAGTGGCATGGCAAATTCTCTGGTGAGACACCAAAGGCCAAAGGGCGCATTTGGGAGAAGTGGGAGATTCGCGACTGGTGGCCCTCGTGGTCCTGCGGCTTTGGCAATCCTGAAGAAGACAAGAAGGAGCAGGACAACAAACATTCTTCCGAAGAGGACGAGAACAACGCCAGCCTATCTGTGGAGTTCAACGGTTTCGTTCAGACGGGGGTGTCCTTCCCTCTGAAGATACGCAGCAACCGCCTTATCCAGAAACTCTTCGACTCCGAATTGGGCGGTACCCTTTACATCGGCCCCAAGCTGAGCGGTGCCGTGACGCTGGACTTGCGCAACGTCCTCTTCGGCGACAATACATTGTACTCCAATTTCAAGGATTCGAAACTCACGGTAAACCTCATCAATGCTGACTACGAAATCAAAGCCAAGGTCAAGACCCTTTTCACCGACAATCGGGAGTGGACGGTGGCCGACGGTTCCATGAACCTCTTCGGCGACATCAATCTCTATTTTTTCCCTGAGTTCGATAGTCCCGATGACCGGACCCATGAGACAACTACCTGGAACATGCAGAAAGACACGGAACACACCATTGTAATCGCTCCCAAGCAACGAAGCGTCTTGGCTCCATTGCGCGTGGGAGCCGGATTCTACCGCATAAAGCCCGACGGCACAGAAGAAACCTTGAACGAATGGTGGCAGTCCTACGACTACTACCAGCTCTACAACTGGGTTGTCAACAAACGTGAGGAATTCTACCCACGTATTATTTTTAGAGAAGGTAATCTTAAAGCTGGCGAATACAAGGTGCGACCCATCTTCAAGTTCCTCGGTAAGACCATTCAGGCAACACCCGAATACACCTTCAACAAGGTTGGAGCTATTATGGAGCTTTCGGCAGACACGCTATTCCTTGACTACAAAGGACGTACCATCGAGCCAATCACCATCCAGGGCAACTGCACAAATTTCAAGCTGACGGACTGGTGGGGAACTGCACTATCCAATCTCGATTACACCATACAAAAAGAAGGAGACAGACAGGCACTATGGTGCAATCGTCTGGAACCTAATATGCACTTCACCGACAGCGTTTTCATCCAGGGGCTAAACTTTATTGGTTCCGTGACCATCGCCGACTCCACCTATCAGACTCGCAAGGAAATCTGTGTTTGCCTGTTACCGAACACGGAAGAGCTTCCGATAAAATGCAGCTGCACCCTTTCTTCAACGAACGAGGACGGTGAATGGACGACTGTCACCGACTTTAATATGGGGGGTGATAACATCACCGTCACACGTCAGGATTCCATTATCCATGTCACCATATCGGTGGACAACAAGACCTTTGATACTTGGACTGGGTCGGGGGTTACTGATGATGCTACAGCCGTGACAAGCTATAACGTCTCATTCGACATCATCGCTGTATATGGTAAACCATACGCTCTGCGCAATGGAAGAATGTCAGGCTCCTACGCGAGCTATCGTAAAGATAAGGATGAAAGTCATTGGAAATGGGGATCAGGGACACATGAGAAGCACTTTAGCGGAGTCACTTTCGGGAATGACACTCCCATGAAATTCAAACAATGGGGTTATTCAAACGAGGCTTTCTACAGCGAGATCACATGCGACTTTACAGCTGAAGGCAACGTATCCTACAAGACGAAGGAAGGCTATGGGATTATAGATCAAGACTTGAATTATCATGATTCAAACATAAAGGGAAAACTCACCCTTACATTCCAAGAACACTAAGTCTTGAGGAAAATGTTTCACAGGAACCCACAAGACAGATGCGTCGCAATCTGTCTTGTGGGTTACCTTAATAGAATCATGTGCCAAAAGCCCTATATTTGAATATTCCAGGCCATCGGAAAGAGCCTTCATGGCTCCCGCTGCTCCGAGAGTTCACTTTCATTTGGTTTTGCGCTGCAAAGATACAGCAAACCGGCGGAACAGACAAGGGAAA
>ONJJ01000021.1 GCA_900318115.1 uncultured Prevotellaceae bacterium
AAGGTAAGTGAAAATTCTGACATGGCAAAATCCTGGGCAACTTTTTGTTGCTCAGGCACTTATAAATAATGTTAAACTATAGTGTTGCGGAATTAAGGTGTTTTACATTATCTCCATTTCGGATGGTTGTCGTTTTGATCTCTGGTTCTGTGGCAGTATAGGTTAACTCTCCAAAGCATGCCAAAACCACAGAAGGTTCGATTTCAAAGCTAATGCGGATTGAACAAGGAACACTACCTACAAGGAAAGTGATGTAGAAAGGAGATAGCGCCTTTGAAAGAAGTTTTGGCACGAGTTTAGGTTTATCATGGACCTTCACTATAACATCCACGACTTTTTGTATCGCCCTCAGGTCTGCCTTCGAAACCCCTATTCTACCCTTATTTTTTATTGTTGAAGCTATTTCATCTAATTCGGCGGAAAGCGTACCTTTGACTGAGAACGTTTTTTTAACGGTTTTCAGGTTCCATTCTTCACTCTTCTTCTTGGATTTCCATTCCTCCTTGTGCGCAGTGATGTGTACCGTTTTATCAATGGAAAAAGTCAATTTGGGCTTAATACCCTTCAGATTTGCAGCTTTAGACCATAGAATAGACAAAAAAGAAGGATCGAATTCAAATTCACAGCCCCAATGAACAGGATCGACATCTTCGTCAGTATCTGTTACGCTGTGGTCACCATCCGTGGTATAGTCGTTCCCTGCACGAGTCTTGGGCTTGAGGTATTTGCGTTCCGGCGATTCCATGGCGGCATCCACGTACCTGAAGTCGATGATTTCTCCTGTGGGCAACACCTCAATATGCGGGTCTTCCTCACCGCCGCGCGTGAAGCGTCTGATTTTACTGGGCTGGTCGGTGGTGTCGGGAGTCAAGTCCATTCCCGGTAATGTGTAGGAATCCAAATCTACTACGATGTCCAGTTCCTTGAAGACTTCATCCGTAGTGGCACCCGTGAGCGTCATGGCAAACATTCCGCTCTGACGATTCATGGATTGAACTCGGTGGCATAGCCCGAGGGGGAAGGTACGGGAACATCCGGCACTGACGTATTCACCGGGCTTCGGTAGCCAGTCCTCCGGGATGTTGTCGGATATATAAACGGTGGAGTCCTGGGTACCTAGCACGTAGGGGAACCAGCGGTCAGTGATAGGCACGACGCCCTCGCGGAACTCGTATGTGCAGCTGACGAGGCTGTCCTCGTAGGTGTATGGTTTTCCCACTCCCCGCTCCTCCTCGGGAATCTTCGTGTAGTCCTCCATGGTGAGGACACAGCTCATTGGCAGTAAAGCAGCTAAGAGAAGAAGGACAGACCCACCCCCTGCCCTCCCTGTGAGGGAGGGAGCGGTCACTTTTGCAAGTAGTCTTCGGATATGTCGTATCATAAGTTTCATAGGGTTCTATGTTTTGCAAATTATGTCGGGTCATTACTCCATAACGGGAGGGGGCGGTGGTGGGTCTTTACTCAAGCTTCAACTCCAACGGCTCGGACGGGGTGCTGTAGGTCTCACCGTTGTAGGTGATGAAGACGGGGAAGATCATGCGCTGCAGGGTCTTGCGGTCATAGACCCAGAAGGTGATGGGTGTTTCGGCGTAGGGCAGTGTGAACTCGAAGTCGTTGTAGATGCGGAAGCGCCAGAGGTCTTTCTTACCTACTGTGATGGGGGTGCCCACTCCGCGCAGGCTGATGCCGCTGAAGGCGGCGAGGGTCATATCCTTCGTCACGGGCTCGCCGTGGACACTGACGTCTGCATAGACGACCATCTCATAGGGGTACTTGGTCTCGGACATCACCCAGGGCTCCATGACACAAACATCGACGCTGTCGGTCATGAGCGCAGAGATGGAGGCCGCCACGATGCGTGCCCAGCCTTCCTGCTCGGCGATGAGGGTGTCGTTCTTCAGGCTTACGACGTCCATGTCGAGAGAAGTCCAGAAACAGGTCTTGTTGTTGATGGTGTCCGGTTCAAAGGTTGGAAGCACCACAAAGGTGTCGCCTACCATGACATAGACGGTGTCGGGCGAGAAGTACATCTGGGTCGGCACTCGTGCCTCCGAGTCGGGTTCCAGGTCAATGAGGCCGCAGGAGGAAAGGAGAAGGATACAACAAAAGACCCACCCCCAGCCCCTCACGTCAGGGAGATGTGAAGGCCGGCGCGATTGCACGTTGCCCTTGTTGTGATATGATTGTAAAATAATCATTTACTTATTATCTTATGAATTTCTAATTCCTTCTGCCCGCAGGCTGCTCTCCTCTCTATTGGGAGGAGTCGGGGGTGGGTCTTCTCTCCACCGTCACCGTATTCGAGTCCTCGCTCTGGCGTCCGTCGGCGTATTTCACGCGGATGAAATAGGAGGCTTGCTGACCGGGGTCGAGAAGGCGGTCGCTGAAGATGCGGTCGTCCTTGGCGGCAGAGATCAGGAAGGTGGGAGCCTTGTCGTCGGGTCCCTGCCGGAAGATACAGAAGTACCAGCGTCCTTTGTAGGGGGGCTGCTGCGGCATCTCCCATACGAGGCGAGTCTCCTGCTTGTCCTCGAGGTATTCGCCGTAGAGCTTCAGGGGCAGTGCGAACACGGCATCTCCCTCCCATCGCACGCTGTAGGCCAGACTCTTCTCGCTGCTGACGCCAGAGTAGGAGATTGTTTCGATGGCGTAGTCATAGCGTGCCTCGCGGGAATATTCGGGCTTGTCGTGCAGCATGAGCTCATAGTCGTAGTCTGCCAGGGAGTCGGCGTTGCACACGGCGAGCAGCGTCCACTCCTTGTCGGTATGCAGGCGTCGCCAGACGAGGTGGTGCGACACGAAGTGCTCTGCCGAGGTGATCCACCGCATGTGGATGCCGTCGGCATCGACCCAAGAGCTGTCGATGTGCGCCACGACGGGCGGTATCAGTGTCGGACGGATGACCTGCAGCACGGGGGAGTAGAATCCCTCGTTGGTGCTGTAGTCTATCGCGCGTACCTTATAATATATATATTTCTGGTTGGCGGTGACGTCCACGGTGTCCACGAAGCGGGTGTCCTGCAGCTTCTGCTCCGTGGCGAGGACCCATCGGTGCGTAGAGTCGTTGGCGTATGCCACCTCGTAGTAGTCAATGTCGAGGTCATCGGGTGCATCCCAGTCCAGGGTGATGGTGCCCTGCAGGGGATTGCCCTGCGCCCGTAGGTTCCGGGGTACGCCGGGTGCCTTCAGGTCCTCGATGCGCAGCATCTGTGCCATGGAATATCCCACATTGCCCGCGGTATCCACGGAAGCAACAGCCACCATGCCTGTGGCGATGCCCGTCACATCGAGGACGATGGCGGTATCGATGGGCAACGGGGTCTCCGCCGGTGTGCTGCCGAGCTTGAACTGCTGGGAAAGGCGCCGCCACTGCTTGCGCGTATCCTTCTCGTGGTAATAGACGAGGTAGCTACCAGTATAGTCTTCCTCCAGGGTGTCCTTGCGGAGGTGGAACGTGGCGAAAACACCCTTCGCGAGGTCGGTGCTGTCGCGGCGGTCGATTTCGATGAGGGTGACGACAGGCGACGTAGGAGGTGTGATGTCACGTACCCACACACGGAAGGGCTTTGTCGGCTCGGTGAGGTCACCGAAGGCATCGTGTGCCAGCAGGCGGTAGTCATAGAGGCCCACTTGCGGAACCTGGTCGGTCATCGTGTAGAGGGTGTCTGGCAGGCCCTGTTCGTTGGGCGACATGTCGATGTAGGGCTTGTCGTTCACCCGCTGCCATTCTTCGGTGCTCGCTGTTTTCCCCTTTGCGCCCACCCAGCGCCGCTCGATCTCGAAGGTCGAGTATTTCTTGCGGTTCCAGGTCAGCTGCACGCTGTTTTCGGCGATGGTGCTGTCGGTGAGGGTGGTCGTGAATGCTTCAGGTTTGTAGCGTTCGTTCTTCAGTTCCGGGATGTGTCCCGTGCGGATGATTATCTGTCCGGTGGTATCTATCTCTGAGGGTCGGACGATGTACTCGTAGGTCTTGCCTCGCTTGGCGGTCTTATCTACCAGTCGCATGGCCAACGCCTCTGCCAGGTCGCGCCGCCACTCGGTGGTCAGCAGGGCGAAGGCGTAGCGCATCTGCTGTTCCTGATAGATTTCATAGAGCGAGCCGAGGGTTCCGGGCGGGTTCTTGGTGGCGGTGGGGCGTGTGCGGTTCTCATCATAGAGCAGTCCGGCGGCCATCATGGCGAGGGAGTCCGTGGTGGGATAACGCCGCCGGAACTGCTCCAGAGTGAAGGGGCGCAGGCGATGCGCCAGGGTGTCGGCATCAAAGGGACGGTCCTCACTGTAGCGCAGCACGTCCATACCCACGCGGTTCACGTAACGCCACGTGGCATAGTCCTCCGGTGCCCAGCGCAGGACGATGCTGTCGCCGTAGGTACGGGAGAGCAGGTGAATCTTCGTATCGACGATGCCCACCTGCATCTGCGTGCTGTCCTCCACGGCCAGAGAGTCATCGGTGAAGACCGTGCCCTCCGGCAGGTCGGCAGGAATCTCATCCTGTTCCTCCTGAGCTGACAGCGGTGCGGAGGCGAGGAGGATGAGGAGGAATAAATACCTTTGTAATATGTCTTGCATACTATTCATTTAATCTCTTTACTGTGATTGATATCATAGAGAGTCCAACCATAGCTCAATGGTTCATCGAGGTAGTAGCCCACCTCCACCGTTCCACAGTAGTCCTGCTTAGCACCATTGATACTTAGAACTGGAGCATAACGGCCTTTGTCTATGTCATAACTGTTCACCCGGTAGGTCCTCACCTTGGCATTGGAGATGATGTTTCTCATATAGCCGCCGGAAATGAATTCATCCTGCGGGTAACCTTTGCCTCCATAGAGCCGGTAGAAGAGCGGGGTGCCGTATTCCGTTTCTGCACGGCGATGGATGCTGGACGAGCTGAAGCGGTTGGCCACGATATTGCTGAGCGAAGCGTACATATTAAAGGTATAGGCATGGCCCCACGTGGCACCCCAAATCAGCGGTAGCTGATAGTAGGGCACATCCAAGCGCTTGTTGTTGCGGACGGAACTGATGTAGCATCCTACGTATTTGTCGTTCCACTTACTGACATTACTTATACCACCCGTAATCGTAACCGCAGCGTCGTATTGCTTCTGCACGTTGGCCGCCTCCGTCGCTAACTTCGTCTGGAATTCATCGCAGAGGTAATAGACATCGCGCAGGTCATTCAGCAGGTTTGTGAAACGGAGTCTGGGGCTGGACGACGGATAGAAGTACGGTAACCGCTTGTTGCCTCCGCGGACGTAGTTGTACGTTTGGTCTGGATAATACGGCAACGGATACGGCGTGACGCTGCTGTAGTCGTCGTACTGGTACCACGAGAGTTTGCGAATCTTCTCGTAGTCGCTGTAGCATCGACTACCCGAATTCAGCGTACTAAGCTTGCCCTCGTACTTGCCGCCCTTGTCGGTATAGACCACGGACTGCGAAGTGGTGGCATAGCAGTTGAAGCGCCCAGCATCGATTTCATATCCGCCCGCAAAGACTACGTTACTCAGGTAGGCGATGTACCAATAGGGATCACGCAGACGCATTTCGACCTCCTTATCGCTAAACGTCACCGTCTTGCCCTTAACCAAATCGTAATCGCTGACATTCTGCACCTTGGCATCTCCGTTGTAGGAGATACTGATTGGCACCAAGCCCACAAAAGGTTTCTCATAGCTCAGCACACTACTCTGCCAGTCCGTGTCATCCCAGGCACGCAAATTCAGACTTACCAGTTCAGTCGTCTCATAGACGGTCTTCTTATTCACCTCCTTGGTGATGGTATAGACAAGCTTCAGCGTTCCGTAATCGCTTCGGGCATTAAGCTTGCCGTCTGCGATGATGTGGCAGTAGGTGCCGTCTGTCTCCGTCTTCGTGATGATGGCGTTCCGGCTCACTTCTGTCCCGTCCGTACCAATCCACCGCCATTGCAGTGTGCCCTTGGTGAATGCCTTGTCTTTCAGATCGGAGGTCAGAGCAATCAGCGGGTACTGGATATCGTGGCGATGGGCACCCAGATAGCCGCCGTCATAGAAGAGTTTGTTGTAGTACGACGGGTAGGCAATGGCCACGTAGTCCTGCAGGTCCACGATGTCCTCAACGGACTTGGACGTGCCTGTGCGGAAGTAGTAATGCTTCCATTGTCCCCAAGCCTTGTTCTCGTACTTGTGGGTCTTCTCGTTGAAGGTCACGGGGTTCACTTCCTTGCCGCCCACGATCTCCTTGGCCCAACCATAGACGCGCATGTCGTAGTTCTTGTCGGGTGAGAGTTCCAGCAAGTCGATGATGTGTTGCACGCCAGAAATATTGCCCTTCAGGTAATAGCGCTTATAGTCCCTGTAGGGGTTGCATTCACGAATCTCCACGTAGTCGTTCATCTTGAAGACAAAGGTGCGGCTGGCCTGGGCCTCCAAGGCGGCACGGCTGGCCCCGCTCTTCTCCTCGATGCGGTCGAGCTCGTTCTCATCCAGGATGCGGAAATGCTGGTTGATAGGTGCATTGGTGCGGAGGATGGGGTTCTGGAACAGCGTGGGGTTGATGGCCTTGTCCTGGTCCCAGCCTTCGGTGGTGTTCTCATACCCCATGCAGTCGCCGAAGAGTTCGAAGTCATCCAGCGGGTTGCCGTGGAAGGCCTTGCAGAACGTGCCGCACTCGAATTCGTAGGTGCGGTCGATATCCACCAGGCCGTTGAAGAGCGAGAGGTAGCAGCGAGCCTCGCCAGTGAAGTAGCTGGGCTTGGGACCTTGGAACTTGAAGCAACCGCCAAGACCTGCCTTCAGGATGGTGATGCTGTCGTTGAAGAAGCCAAGGTTCAGGCGCAGTCCCAACTCTGCCTCTAAGGAGGCGTAGAGCTGACCGTTGCCGTACCAGTCGTGGAAGCCCATATTGCTCTTGAAGTTCGCGCACCACTGCGGGCTCTTGAACTTGGTCAATGCTATGTCGAAGCCTGCAGTAGCACCGAAGCTGCCGTAGAGGAGTCCAAAGTCGAGGTCGATGTAGCCGTAGGCCGTGGCACCCAGCATGACGCCGCAACCGGAGGCTGCCTGGTTCAATACCTCTTCCATGGCTTTCTGGCGGGCCATGTCGGCCTCGCTCTTGCTAGCGCTCTGCACACCTTCGCCCACGGATTTGCCGTCGAGGAACTTCCTTACTTTATAAGGTATATCGGGCAACTTGCCATTGTTCGGTAGCTCGTTGCCGACACACAGGTAGGCGTTGGCACCGATATTTACACTGACCACGGGAGACTTGAAGTCGATGAGGGTGAATCGGCAGCGCTTCTGCTCGCTTTCCGGATTACCCAGATAGAGGTGCCACCGCACGGGCGTACATTTCTTGCCCTTCTCCTTCATGGTGATACGGAAGTCCAAGGACACCGTGGCACCCGCCTTGAATTCGGCGGGTTTCTTGGCTTTGGATTGATCCCCCTCGGTCTCGCCGTCGTTATCGCCAATCTTGTCGGCCAGGCCGCCTGTTACGTCCTTGACCAACTTGTAGCCTTTCTCCTTCAGCTTGTCTATCTTATCCTTGAACTGATTCGTATATTTCTCGATGCTCCCAGCCAGTTCCGAAGCATCGGCCATGGCATCGACAGATACATTGAGAGCCAAATACTGATCGGTGTTGTCGTGATGATAGACAATGGATGCATCGGCGTTTACCATGCCATCTACCGCCTCCATGTGCCCGTTGAAGACGAAGGAGGTAAGACGTTTCTTGGAACTATCGTAAAAACACGTCATCTCGAAGTCGCCCTTCAGCGCACTCTCGCCTGCCGTGGTGCTCAGTCCGATGCCCACGACCACGCCAATCAGTCCCTTCTCGCGCGTGGCACCCTTCTCGTCCTGATCGTTGCGACGGCAGTTGAAGTAGAAACCGCCCGTGATGCTCGTAATCTTGATGGGGGTTATCTCGATACCCACCTTGCTGCCCACTTTGGCTTTCAAGAAACCCCAAGTGTAGGCATTACCCTTGCCGTCGTCGTAGTCGTAGTAGGCGGCACTCGCCTCAACAATCAGGAACTCGCCCGGCAACACGAACTTCACGTTGCCGCTGTAGCCCGCATCGTCGCCGGTCTCCTGATGCAAGGTGCCATCGAAGGTGCAACCCGCGAAGGTGGATTTGATGACGAGCTCGTTGAGGTCTATCTTCTTATACTTGATGCTGAGTTTGGAGAAGTCATCGAGGTTCTTCACCTCCGCCTGGATCGTCAGCTTCGCCTCGGCACTCAAGTCGATGCCCTGCACGATGGCCACCTTGCCGTCCACCACCAGCTTCAGCAGGTCGTTGTTGTACTCCATGTTGAAGCTGTTCAGCGTCAGCTCGAACGGGCCTAACTTCTTCGGCGGCGATGCCAGTCCCCATGTGCCACGGCTGATGTACAGGCGATCTTTCTTCACCTCATACTCCTTATTAGAGATGAGGTAACTGACCTTCTCCATCTTGCCGTTGATCTTCACCTGAGTCACCTGTTCCTGGGCATCCTTCTGCATCTGTGCCACGTCTTCGAACTGGGACTCCCACGCCTTGCAGTTCGCTATGCGGAACTGACTGAACACGATGCCAGGAAGCCGGAAATCCAATTTCTTATCCTTGAGCATCCCGCCGCTGCCGATATCCAGCACGCCGCCCATCATCAGTTCGACGCGCGTCTTCACCTTACCCTGCTCCGGCAAGGCTTCCACAAGCAGGTAGGTCTGTTTCTTGTTGATGTCCGCCTTCGCCAGGAAGAAGTCGAAATTCAGGTTGTCCACCTGTTGCACCTTGAAGATATATGCAAACTCCTTCCCCGCCTCCTTCGACTTCTCGTCCACCTTGTTTAGCTTCATGACCTGGCACGAGTAGCCTATCTTGCCCTCCACCACCGGCACGCCGAAAGTGCCGCTGAAGTGGCAGTCCTTGAAGTCGTTCTGAAGGATGCTCAGTCCCACCTGATCCAACGAGAACGACCACCCTCCCAACTGTCCCTGGGCGGAAGCAGAGAGTATCTGGTCGGCTGTCAACGTCAGCGTGGCACCACTCTTGTCGAAGAACATATCCGTAGCCGAGATTTTCAGGCGCCGGCCCTCAACACCCGCTCCATCGTCACTCGAGGGACCACTACTGAACTCCATGCTCGTGGGGAACTGCACGGAAATCTCCTTGATATAGCATCCCTGCCAAGCCACGTCGTTTCCGGCGATGCCAGCTTTCTTCTTGTCGTAGTCTTTGGGGAAGGCACCCATGACCGGAGAGTTACGCTGCGATGCCATATCCACCACTATCTCCTGTGCCGTGAAGGTCCAGCCCGGAAGGTCTTCCACCTGGAAAGGATCCATGGTCACACGATCGACCATGAACTCATTCCAGTCCTCCACGCTGGCAGCGATGCGCAGCTTGGGATTCTCGTCGGTGGGCATCCCACCCACGTCCTTCACCAATCCCGGAATCGTCATCTCCATATCGATGCCGAAGATTTCCAGCTTGTCGTCCTTCCACGCCACATAGCAGCCGTCGGTGGGTTGCAGGAGGTTCTGCGGCGCCTTGAAGGTCATCTTGTAGGTGGTATTCGGGTCTTTGATGGTGAAGTCAGAGAGCAGCGCCAGCGTGCCGGCTTCCGGCAGCAGGCTGTTCGGAGAGATACAGACGCGCGGACAACCCAGCACGAGGATGTCGTTCTCTAAGTAGTCGCTCTCCGGCAACACGAACTGACCGATGATATTCATCGTGGCGTGGTCGGGAGCGAACTTCATTCCTGCAATCTGGATATCCACGGGCGAGGAGTTGATGTCCTTGGGCAATGCCAGCGGCATGTACAGGCGGTCGATGCTGCCCTTTCGTGCCAGGTCCAAAAGGCTCTTGCCCGTCTTGACATAACCATAGTATTTCTTCAGGTCGATCTTCTGCGCCAGCCCTCTGGCAACATCCACGTTGGCACCTTGCAGGTATTCGGCGTTAGCAATCTTGCCATCGCCGATGAGGTTGTCGATACCCCAGTCGCTGAACAGCTTATCAACACAACTGATGTCGCTCTGCGGGTCGTTGGAATAGCTCTCGCACACGCCTTCATAGACACGGTTCTCGGTGTTGATTTTCAGGTTCTTGAACTGCACGCAAACCATCATGGGGAAGCCCATCGGACTCCATTCCACACGCCCCTTGCCTTCGAAGCCCTCTTCTGCAGAACCCTTGATCTCGTCGATGGTCAATTTATACTGTCCGATATCGACCACCTTGTCTCTGAGTCCGCTTGCAGCATCGTAGGTCGGGTTAAAGTTGGTGATAGTTATCTGACTGGAACACTGGAAGTATTTCTTCGCCAGATGCTCCGCCATCGCCAGGTCCAGCACGTTGATGGTGTCGGTGGAGAACGCCACAGACTCGCCATTGACACACTTGGGTTCTACGCGGAGAACGACGTAGTCACCGAGATTCACGACCTGCTCGATATCCTCCCACGGAATGGTCAGGCTATAGTCCTCATCTTCTTTCACTTCCTTGCTGAAGACGGGATCCTTGGCCAACGTGGCGGCCTTATCCATCACCTGTCCGCCGTTGAAGAGCTGAACGGTATAGGCAAACTCCAGCGTGTCCGGCTCCTGACCGGGTCCGCCGAGATGATAGACGCCATCCCACTCCACGTTGATGTCCTCGCCCACAAACAGCTTGCGGGCCGTGGTGGGGTCGGAGAAGTAAGGAGTCGTAATCTGCGGCACACGGTAGGTGTATTCCTTCGTCGGGTCGATGGCGGCCTCGATGTCGCTGAAGCTGAAGATTCCTTCGATGTCCTCTTCTTCGTCCCCGTTCCCCTCTTCGTCATCCTCCTCGTCGTCCTCTTGTTTCTTGTTGTCATCCACCTGGTCCGAGGTCTTGATGCGGAAGAGCTTCAGGTCGCTGCGGCCGTTGCTCTCAATCTGTAAATAGGTAATCTCGCCGCCAGACTTGTTCTTGTTGATGGCCTGTACCCATGCCACATACGTGCTCGAAGGATTCATATTCCGTATGTAATCCTGCGGAATGACGCACTGGGGCTGGGTGAGGCCGGAAGCTTTATAGAACGTGGCACCCTTGCGGACGGCATCATCTGCATCCTGCATGGGAAGCATTTCGACGACGGTGAAGCTGTACTCGAAAGTGGTGGCTGCGGGGTTGCAGACCACCACGGGCGGCATCCACGTGAAGATGGGAGACAGGGGATCGACGGGCACAATGTCGCTGTCGTCCTGGCCGAAGTCCATGTTCACGGGTGTCAGGAATTTCGGTGCCTGGGCATTGTAACAGATATTAAAGAAGCCGATGCCGTCCTCCGGACTGCTGGCAGGCTGCGGCGTGGCGTATGCAGGCTGGTGCCATTTATAAGCCGTGAGATGAACCTGATAAAGGCCTTCGGGCAGCAGGCCGAAGCTGCCGTTGGAGTAGTTCGTGAAGAGGTCCTGCGGCGCTTTCACCTCTGCCAGCGGGATATGCTTGAACATCTCGTTCATCTCGACCAACGAGAGTTGATAGACGCCCTTGGCAGGAATGGAATAGGGGCGGGAAGGCTGGCGCCGCGGTGGAGTGGAGATGGAGAGACCGTCATCGGGTACGGTCTGGTCCAACTGGAATCCCAGATAGACGTCCTGCGTCTCGTCCGTGAGGTTCGTCAACGTGATGTTGAAATAAGCTCCGATGTTGAAGATATAGAGGAATACCTGGGGCGGAAGAACCTGCTGGACGGGCGTTACCGTGACCATGACATCCTGTGCCAGGCAGGTTGAGAACTGAGAGTTGAAAGAGGATAGTTGAAGGAGGAGGAAAAAGAACAGACCCACTCCCCTGCCCTTCCTGCCAGTCGGAACACGTAGCAGTTCCCCCTTCAGACCACCTGTCATGGAAGGGAGCATATACTTGTGAAGAAGACGTCGGACTATATTCATTTTATATCTCATAGGGTCTTTTTACTTTTCTTTTCGCGTTATGGCCTTCCACTCAAACGTATAGGTGTAGTTGAGGCTGGCGGAGAAGTCGATGTTGCCGAGATCACTGCGCAACCGCGAGAGGTTGACGTCGCCGTACTTGTTGAAGCTCATGGCGGCAGAGAAAGCATGATTCTTCTTGAGGACATAGCTGGCAGAGGCACTGCCGCCGAGGGAGAGGCTCTTGGACTGATGCCACACCTCATTATATACGATATTGCCCGTCAGGGAGACGTGCAGGTTGTTTTCTTCGAGGAAGGAGCGACCGGCAGACAGCGAAGCGATGTCGCTGCGATAGCGGGTGTTGTAGCCACGTGTCTGTTGGTCACTGAGACTGAGGGTGAAATCCACGCCCCAGTCCTTGACACCCATGCAATAGGAAGCACCTAAGGCACGTGTCGTGACGTCGCTCTCGCCCGTAGCATGGGGATTACGGTCGAGGTTCTGGGTGAAATTCAGGGAGAGAGAAGCCGTATGAGACAGCTTTTCCCGGTCGAGGGAGTAGGAAGGCGTCAGACTGTAGCTGGACATCTGGCGGTGGATGCGGGTGCTGTCGGGGACAACGACGGTGCCGTTGCCCTGCACCTGCGTGTAGCCATTGTAGTTGGCACCAATATTAAAATTGCTGCTCAGGCGCGCGTTCGCGTGTATTCCATAAATAAACCCGCGCGTGGTGTACATCTGACGTTTAGTCAGGTTGTCCGCCTGCCCGGAGAAGGTGGCGGAAAGAGAAATCATCTTAAAGAGGCTGGTGCTCAAGTTGACACCCAGGCTATGGTAGTTGTTAGCCATATAGTTGAGTCCCAACGAGGTATAGTCGGGTTGCACCATCTTGTAGGAGAGGTGCGCCGAGATGCCGGACAGGCGCAGATTCATGCTGACATCGCCGGCAAAGCGCATCAGCGAGGAATAGCGCACATCGAAGATGTTGTTCCACTTCGTGGCTTCCTCCGTCTTGATGGCGTCGGCAGTGATGTCGGTACTGAAGACACTCATCGCGGCATTGGCGGTGAACGACATCCATTTCAATGGTGCGACAGCACCTTTCAGACCAATGATGAGGTTGTCCTTGGCGTTGATTTTCGTCCTCCAGTATTCGTTGACGGAACCATCGACGTCATAGGCTTTCAAGAGGTAGAGGTCGAGGTAGTTCTTGCGGTTGCCATAGCCGAACTTGAAGCCCCACGCCATGCGCTTGTACTGCGGGCTGCGAGCCAGTGGGTCATCCGGGTCGTCATTAACGGCTTTGTGCAGGCGACCATAGAAGATTCCGGCATGCCATCGTTTGCTGTTGTACTCCACGCCGGCTCCCATGAACGACATATTCATGATATAGTTGGAAAACGGCATGCTGTTCTGACCCAAGTAGCCCGTCCAGTTCTTGTACTGGGGGGTCATGCTCAGTGACAGCTGGGGATAGGAGAAGTCCAGGTTAGAGTTGCTGTAGTAGAGCGAGAATGGCATATTGAAGCCGTAGAGCGAGATGTTCAGATCGAGGAACAGGGAGTTGCTCAACGGCGAAGAATAGCTACTACCCGTGGTGTAGCGATAGGTGTTGCGCGTTCCGATGGCACCGGAGATGATAAGCGGATCAGACTTGGCGATTTCAGAGATGTTCTGGGCCGAAGCCGAAGAGGGGATAAAGAAAGAGTGAAGAGTGAACAGCCCAAAGACACCCCGCAACAGCAGACTTGCAAGTCTGCCTTGGCTGAAGATACTATGGAGTCTCTGGCTGTCCATTCTTCACTCTTCACGTTTTTAGCACTTGTCACTTTTCGTGGTTCACTTCACCACCTTACGTCCATTGGTGACCACGATTCCACGATAGCCACGCCCCACCTTCTGTCCGGCGAGGTTGTAGGCGTCGTTGAACGTCGGGATGTCGGTAGTGGTCTGAATGCCATCCACCACACCACTGCCGCTCAGCTTGACTGGTGCGCGCAAGGAACCTTGCATGGAGGTGTAGACGATGGACTGATCCAAGTCGGAGAACTCGGCGGTAGCCTTGTTGTACAGGCGGAAGTGCACCAGTTCGCCAGCCTTACCGGCAACGTTGATGATGAAGAGGTTGCCATCAATGGCAGCTCCCTCGCCGCGGCACTCGTCGCCGACGAAGGCACCGATACTGAAACGCTCGCCCGTTTCCAGACCTTCGAGTGCAGCGATGACGGGCATGTTGTCAGCGAAAGGACTGGCATCATACGTCCAGGGGCTGGGCTCTGCCATCTTCTCTTCCTGATGGAGTGCGGGGGAAGCACCCTTCACGCCACCTCCGGCAGGAGCATTGAAGTTCGGGCGGAAACCGCCGCCACCTGTCGTGTAGTAGATATAACCCTTACCGGGCTGGAAGGTGAAGTCGGCGGGTAGCCAAGTCGTGCCGTTAAAGGTAGCAGAAGTCGTCTTGCCGATAATCATGTCACCGGACTGGGCGGTGGTGGCCAGCTGGGTCTGAGCAATCGTCGTTGCGGTCTCCAGAGGATAGCTGATCCAAGTATAGCCTGTCTGAATGGTATTATAGACAGCCGTGGTGGAAGTGATGGGCACGCAGTCAACACCCAAATCTATGACACAGGAACCGGCATCCGCGTAGGTGGCCTTCACCTTATACATACCACCTGCGGGCGTGAGCTCTGTGATGTCGCCAATGAAGCCCCATGTGGCATCATTGTAGAGCAAGGCGGACTGAGAGCGGATTTCGATAATCTTGTTGCTGGCATTGAGGTTCATCCAGGCGAGGTAGTCGCCGCCACCACCCGTCAGGGGATAGGAGGTCTGACCTGCGCCGAAGGCATACAGCGATATCCAGTCCCAACCCGTGTTGTTCAGGGCCACCTCAGCCGGGATGCGTACCACACCTGCTGTGCCGTTCGTGGTGCTGCGCATGGGAGTCCCATCGTAGTACACGCGATAATTGTACGTGCCGACGTACTGACCCGTAAAGTTCCAATTCATACCCGAGGCGTCGGACATGACAGCCGTGGCACAGGGCATCCCCGAAGTGGCGTCGTTGAAGACGATGGTTATCAGACTCTTGTCGAAGTCGTCGCCAGTAAGGTTCGTGAAGGCGACAGGCGTGGCGTGGAGCTTGGACAGCACCAGGTCTGCGGGATAGTTGAAGCTGACGGGAGTAGGAATATTGATGGTCAGGGTGGCTGTCACCTCCGGATTGGAAGCAGAGGCGATGATGACCTTCAGCATACCCGGAGCCGAGATGACATTACCTTCCAGGGTGGCTGTGCTGGAGGGGTCGATGGAGGTCGTCCAGCTGGCGTCGGTGGCGTTGGCAGGCAGCACCGTCACGGTCACCAGTTCTGCGATTTTCGTGAGATAGTTGTCGCCGACGGTGGCGGTGATGCTCGTGGGACTGAGGGTGATGGAGGTCACATCGACCACCGGTTCCGTGACGATGACCTTCGTGGAGACCGTGGTGGAGTACTGCTTCTTAGCCACGCTGGAGCCGTAGTTCGGTCCCTGTACCTTCAGCGTCAGGTCATAGCCGTCGGGAGGTGTCACAGCAGTGGCTGTCAGCACGTTGCCCGTCATGGTCATCGTCCCCGATGCAGGCGTCCAAATATATTCGAACTCGCTTTCGATGTTGGATTTGTTCTGGCGCGAGGCTTCGTCGTAAAGAAACGTGACGTCAGCCGTCAGACCCCTTTCAGCCGGCAACGCTGCAACAACGTTGATGGGATCCACGATGGAGACACCCACCAAGGCATCCAGATAGAGGTCGATAGGCACGGAGTGCGTGGCGGTTTCGTTGTCAAAGATTTCAGTTGTCGTGAAGACGTACACCAGATTGTTGTAGAAAGCCTTGATGGTTATCGTCTTGTTCATATCCTCGGGAGTACCGTTGACACGAAGAAGGTAGGCTGAGTTCCCTAAGTAGTTGGCAGTGGTGGCGGCAGCGCGGCAGCCACCATCGATGAATGCCGCAACCTCCAGACCTGAAGTAGTAGGAACACCATTTACCGTGACACGCACATAAAGTGGAGTCTCGGCAGAGCCACTGGCCATGGGGGTCCAGATAGCAGCTGTCATTGGCAGAATGCCGGATATCAACAGCGAGAAAAGAAGGATAAAACGTTTCATAGGCAGGTAAAAATTATGGTTAAATAAAGATTATTTGACTAAATTTTGGGGCAAAGATAAAGCACCTCTTCGAAACTGCCGTTGAGTTTTTGGGCCAAAATTTTGTAATTTCGAGGCTATTTTCTTGCCGGTATTTGTAATTTTTGAAGCATGAACCCGCTTAGGCCCTTGAAAAATAGCAAATTGCATTTACAATTCTCCCTCCGGGTCAAGAATCCTTTTTTTTTCATCATTTTCTTGCTCGTGATAAATAATTAAAGTACTTTTGCAGCAGCAAATAACGAAAAAACATGAGACTATCACTCAGATTACCTGTGGCTGCCGCCGCACTCTTCTCACTTCTCACTACCACCCATGCAGACTCTGTCGACAGCCTCTATCAGCTTGCTGTGAAGTCTGACAACGCATCGGCCGTTGCCGCTTCCAACGAATTGATGCTACTCTTGGATGCCGACGGGGTCACCGACAGCCTCATACGCTTCGCGACGCACTGCAGGCATGACGAGCGCCTGAAGACCATTCACCTCAACATGGCAGCATACTACTACGGGAACACGGCTGACATGCCTTCGACCTTGCAGGCTGCCCGACAGGCCTCAGCAAAAGGACTGCTCTGCCGGGACACGGCAGCGGTCACCGAGGCACTTGCTTATCAGGCGGTAGCTGCAAGCCGCATGGGACAGATCGACGTTGCCTTGGAAGCGACACGGGAGGAACTGAGATTAGACAGTCTCTCCGGGAACATCCCGAATCTGGCGCGCGCCTACAACACCCTCGCAGGTTTATCTCTGCAGGCGGGCAGCCTCGAAGATGCTGAGAGCTATGTCCTGAGAGCCATAGACCTCGAACGCAGCCTGCCGGACAGCTCCCACCTCGGAGTGCGCTACGGACTGGCTGCGGAGATTTATGCCAAGAGGGGCCGCACCCCGCAGGCCTTGCAGTTCGCACAACGGGCCTATGAGCTGGAACGCACAGCGGGCAATGAGGTGAAGGCCGCCCGACGGTTGTCGCAGATGGCGGATATCTATGCCGCCTCGGGTGACGACGTGCGAGCAGAATCTTTCTACCTCAGGGCTGGCGACATTCTTCGAAAGGCGGACGAGCAGCAGTCTCTCACCATCAACCTAAAGCAGTTGGGGCAGCTGTACCTCCGTCGCGGCAACAGGAGTGCAGCACTGAAGGTGCTGGAGGAATGCGAACAGCGATGCCGACAGAAGGGATTCCGCTACACGCTGCAACAGGTATGCCGCCTGCTGGCAGAGGCCTATGCCGCGAACAACGCCTCCAAGGCCGTGGCGTATCTGACTGAAGCGCTGCAGCTGACGGACAGCATCCACAGTGAACGTGCCGAGCAACTTTCCGCAGAACTGGGACGCAGCCAGCGCGAACTCATTCGGGAATCGGTTGTGGACGATGAGGCGGGTCACTCGTGGCATCTATACGTGCTGATTGGGGTCTTAGCCGCCATGGCTGGGATTGGGGGAGGATGGCTGTTGGCTGAGGCACGCCTGAGACGTAGGGAAAGGCAAGGTACAACAGGCAAAATGGCCGAAGCATCGGGCACGACGGCCGAAGCCACGGAATCGGGCCTTACAGAAGAAAACGAACACGCGACAGCTACGACAGCGCAGGAGCCACCCCGCCAGAAAAAAGAGAACCTGGAATTCCTGGCCAAAGTGGCGGAGCTGTATGACCAGAACCTGAAGAACGGCCGACTGAGCATCGACGATTTGGCTTCTGAACTATGCATGAGCCGTTCACAGTTCACTCGCCGTCTGACCGCGGCTTCGGGCATGGCTGCCAGCAACTTCCTCAACCGCATTCGTCTGGAGAAAGCATGCAGACTACTGAAGGGCACCGAGAAGCCTGTGAGCACAATCGCCTACGAATGTGGTTTCGACGACACCTCATACTTCTCTAACCTCTTCAAAAAACAATACAAAGTGACACCCATGCAATTCCGCATCATGCCGAAAACCGAAGAATAAATCGGCTGAAGACGGCGAGGCCTAAAATCAGACCTCGTTTAGTCTGGCTCGTTCTTTTGCGGATCCCATTGGGATATAAATGAACTTGTCAACTAAGAAAGATAACGAATACATTTCTTCTATTTTTCAATTTTCAGATAAGCTGTTCCACGAATCGTCTGATGGTCAAAGTGAGACTTAGCCCCCTGGGGGCCTTCTTCCTCTGCGCGTGAGAACTTGGTTCCCACGGCGGGGATGCATGTCAGCAGTGACAGTTGTCCGTCGGGGAAGGCGGGGTCGACGTTCTTGCTCATGTGCTTAGGCTTCGCGGGGGTGAACAGGTGCAGGAAGACGTTGTCGGTGGCAGAGAGGAGCGTCAGTTGCTGGCTCTTGCCATGCAGTTGCATCGCCGTGAAATGAGCATAATAGCCTTTGAACTCGGGATAGTCCCACGTCTGACCGGTGATGGTGTTGTTGTAGTTCTTCTCATGAATGTCGAAGGTCACGCCTTTCAGTCGGTTCTTCCATACGCGGTAAGGCCCGTCGGCCAGCAGCGTTGCGCCCGTGACATCGGCCTCGGGATAGTCGAAGGTGATACCAGCCAAGTCATAGTCGCCGTCGAGGGTGTAGCTATAGTCCAACCGCAGCCAGCCGTCGGCGAGGGCGGTCCATTGCAGAGCGGCCTTCGTACTGCCGACTCCGACAAGGCGGGGCTTCAGCAGTGCCTGAACAGCAGCGATGGCGGCCTGGGCTTTCTTGCCTTTGAGCGGTTTCTGCTTGCCGGACAGCAGTCGTTCTGCCAGTTGCTGCGTGTTTGTGATGGGCCATGTCCATGTATAAATCTCGCGACCGTCGGGGGCTATCGCCGTCAGCGTGAGCACGTCGGCGAGATGCCAGTCGGCAGGCAGATTGAGTTTAAGAGATGCGCCTTCGGTCCACGGAGCCACGTCGGGCGCCGCCACGCTGACCGTGCGCCTCTGCTCCTGCTTGATATCCAGAGGTGCGGGATAGTTGACCAGTGTTGCCGTGAACCGGCAGTCGCGCAGGTTGGTGAAATGGTAGCGGTTGCTGACGGTGAGCACTCCGTCGAAGCGGTCGAAATCGGGTTTCTCGACATGAACGGGCGACCATACCTCTTTAATAGTGAAGAAAGAGCCTTCTTTCTCATGGTGCGGCCCCAATATGCCGTCGGGAGCCTTGTCATTGAAAACGTCGAGGCTGTCATTCAAGTCATGCCGCACCACGCCTTCATCGGCGAAATCCCAGAGGAATTGTCCGGCTGCGGTGGGCGTCGTACGCACCATCTCCCAATAGTCTTCCAAGCCTGCTCCGTGTCCGCCGTCGTGAAGGCCATGCAAGCTCTCAGTAGGCATATAGACCACGTCGCCACGCGAAGCACGCTCCTTGGCGGGCTGATAGCGGGGGTAATGGTGAGTGTCAACGTCGTCGTAGCGCGACCACGGTTCAACGACATGGCGTTGCTGAATGTCGAGACGCGCGTACCAGGGACGTGCCGCTTTCGGGAAACCGCCTTCGTTGCCGTTGCTCCAGATGACGATGCTGGGATGGTTGACGTCACGCTGAATCATCTCGTGCGCCAATCGGATTGAGGTAGTGTCGTCGTAGGCGCTCTGCCAACCCGCCAGTTCGTCTACGACATAGAGACCGAGCGAGTCGCACACGTCAAGGAAATACTGGTCGGGCGGGTAATGGCTCATGCGCACGGCATTCATATTCATTTCCTTGATGAGGTTCACGTCCTCGATGGCCAACGTCTTGCTAATGGTACGTCCACTTTCGGGCCAGAAGGTGTGACGGCACACGCCCTTGAACTTCACCTTGACACCGTTGACATAGAAGCCATCGCGCCGACGGAACTCAACGGTACGGAAGCCGAAACGCTTGTCATACGTATGCACGGGACGGCCTTCTTCATAGAGGTTGAAGCGTGCAGTGTATAAGATGGGGGTCTCTGAGGACCATGCTTTAGGATGGTCTATACGCAAAGACACCCGTGCACTGTCTTTTGCCAGCGCAACGGGCTGAGATTGCTCTACCCTGTTCCCCTTATCATCAAGGATGGCGACATCGACGGTGTATGGTTCTTTCTTGACAGCGTCCACCCACACGTCAGCCTGTAGCTCGCCAGTATGGCGGGCATCGATGGCCACGTGATCGATGAATGCGTCAGGCTGTGCTTCCAGATAGACTGGGCGGAAGATGCCGCCGAAAATCCAGTAGTCTGCCCGCCGCTCCGCCTCGTTGACACTCTTGTTGGCCGACTCCTTGCTGACGATAACCTCCAACTGATTCTCCTGCGGCCTATTCACCAACCGGGTGATGTCGTATTTGAAACGATAGAAAGCTCCCTGATGAACGGGGCCTGCCGACTGTCCGTTGACACGAACCTCGGCATCAGTCATCACACCTTCGAAGACGATGAATATCCGCTTGTCATTCCACTGCTGCGGAAGGGTGAAACGGGTTCGGTAGATGCCCTGCTCGTGATGGGGCGGACGGTCGTGGCCGTAGTTGTAATGGCCAAAGCCTTCCAGTTCCCAGCACGACGGCACGGCGATAGTCATCCACTGACCACTACGTGATCCGTCGGTACACATAAACTGCCAGTCGACACGATGGTCTTTGTCGATGCCGGAGAGGTAGAGAGCCTCGGTGGCCTGAACCTGTTGTGCCGATGCTCGCTGAGTGAAGGCACACTTGTCGATGGCTCGCTGCAACTGCACGGTGCAATTGGCGCGGCCATCGCCCTTGGCACCCATGTTGGTCACTAAAATATCGTTGGCAGATGCCAAAAAGGAGAGGAGTGAGAGACCTGCTAAAACGATTAACTGTTTCATGAGCATTTTATGTTTTTTTCGGAGTTCCGAGGGGACATACAGGTATCAATTTATTTCGGGGATGAAACGGAGGGTATAGGTGAGAATTGCCCTAAGGTTCATAAGCAGTTCGTGTATTTTATGAGGTTCTGTTGATTATTGAAATGCTTTTTGCTGGCGCTCCACCTCGTCGAGATGTTCGCGAGTGACCTGCGTCGCAGAAGACACGTGAGGGTTGATGTGGCGCACGGTGGTCTGAGGCGCATCGGTATTGGGAGTGGCTCGCACATCATAAAGCAAAGGGAAGGTTGGAGCTACGGAGGCGAGGGTAATCTCAGCGGGGGCTATGCTGGCGTTGCCCTCATAGACGAGCTGTGCTCTCACGCGGATAGTGCCGGGTGTCGTGGTGGCACGAAGCAGAATAGGAGCGGTGCCGAAGCTGACGCTGACGGGGTTGCCGCCATTCTGCTCGTTGCCAAGAAGTTGGCCTTCACCTTCTACGGTGAAGAGGATGCGTTCGTTGTTGAGCCGACGCACGTTGCCGTAAGCATCCTCGACAGAACAAATGATGGTGACAAGGTCACTGCCGTCGGCTTGCAGTGGTTCACCGCCATCATCAACATGGAGTTGCAGACGTGCGGGGCGGCGGGCAGGAAAACGTTTGTGGGTCGCCACGACCTCACCACCCATGAAACCTTCGGCCAGATAGTAGTCGTCCGTACCACGGTTACGGCTGTGATTCATATCGTCGATGTAGCTCCATGCGTCAGGAAAAGTGAGGATGGGGCTGGGCATGGACAGATGCTCGCGGTCGGGACACAGGGTCATCACTTGCCCGCCCTTGCGGATGGTCAGGCGTACAGAATCGCAGTTGCTATACACGGTGACGTCTGCGGGCGAGAAGGGAGTGAGTTCGTTGGCAATGAACACAATGGGGTGTTCCCGCTGCTGAGAGGCGAAGAGGTAGTAGGCGTATTTCTCCTGACGAAAGGCGTCGAAGAGTCCGCTATAAAGCGGATCGGGGTGGTAGCCGCGCTGGTATTCAAAGGGATGCCAGAGGCAGCCGCCAAGGTGTTTCCGTGGCATCTGCCAAAGGGTCTCAATGGAGGTGTACTGATAGGGCGGATTGCCGTAGTGGAGTGCTTGTAGCAATTGCGGCACCTCGCCCCAGGCCCGTGCGGCACGGCCGATGGAGTTCTGGGAATTCCAGTCATCGACGATGTCGCCGAACTCGCGGGTGAAATAGGTCTTGGTGGTGTCCTCCTCCTTGTCGGACCAGCCGGGGTTGCCCGTAGGCGGATGACAGTACCAGACGTCGAAGTGCTCCCGCCCGCTCTGTCGGCTATCGCAGGCACAGGCTATGGGTGCCCATGGATATTCCTCATGCACTGTACGTACAGCACTGACGGCAAAGGTGTCGGGAAAGTTGGTCTCGTTCAGAATAGGCTCGAACATGAGCAGGCAAGGGTGGTTACGGTCACGCCGCATAATCTGGCGGATGTCGTCATAGACGTGGGCGGCAAAAGCCGGGTCGCCGTTCCAGTACTGCCAGCCTGGCGTAGCCTCGATGACGAAGAGGCCGAGCTCGTCGCAGGCATCCATGAAAGCCGGATCCTGCGGGTAGTGGGCGTTGCGGATAATGGTCATGCCAGCGGAACGTAGCTTCTGGGCATCGCGGCGGTGATGGCTGTTGGTCATGGCATTGCCCACGACAGCAAAGTCCTGATGGCGGTTGCCGCCGATTAGCTTAGGTTCGTAGGGTTTGCCGTTCAGCCACAGACCGTCATTCCCACGGAACTCGACACTGCGGATGCCGATGCGCTGACGGTAGCCGTCAACGATGCGCCCACGGGCATCCTTCACGCGCACGTATATATAATATAGGTTTGGGGTCTCGGGAGTCCAGAGAGCGGGCTGCCGGACTGTCATCGCACCGCAGACGGTCTGCGCACTATTCTGAGGGATATCGAGCGACTTGCTCAGGCGGGCCGCGCTGTGCCCGTCGGGCGACTGAAGCCATAGCTCAGCTTTGCCATGGAAGCGGTTTGACAGGTCGTTGCGCACGTGCAGGGAGATGTTGACATTGGCCTGTTTGTCGGACACGTTGGCGCAGCTCACCGTCAGTCCTCCGCCCGCCGTGATGTGCTCCACATTGGGGTCTGTGATGTAAGTCTTGGAGGTGGCTATGAGCCAGCAGTCGCGGTAGATGCCACCGAAGTAGGCGAAGTCGAGCTGCGACTGAGGCTTGCCCGGCGGATAGCTGCCATCATCGCTGTTGTCGGCACGCACGGCCAGCAGATTCTCGCCATCTATGCGCAGGCGGTCGGTCACATCAACGATGACTGGCAGATAGCCGCCCGTGTGCTCCACGAGGCGTTCGCCATTGAGCCACACCTCAGAGCGGCCCATGATGGCCTCGAAGTGGATGAAGAGTTTCTTTCCATGAGCATCCTTTGGAGCCTCGAAATGCTTGCGATACCAGACAGGACCTTGGTAGTTCTTTCCGCCACTGGCATCCTGTGGCAGCAGTTCAATGCCATTGGGCAGACTCACCTGCATCCAGCCGCTATCGTTGAGCGATATGGACGCCCCGTCAGCCACATCGCCGCGATGCAACAACCAGCCGGGATTCATCGACCACACGCTACGCCCCATGCCCTCCACGACAAAGAAACCTGCGACACTCGTGGCGGCGGGAATGTTTGAGGACATTGCCCACACAGGAACATGCAGGAGTGAGCAAAACAGCAGTGCAAAGACAATAGTTTTTTTCATCGGCTCTTTACGGTTTGACAACAAACTTCTTCTTTTTCGTCACGTAGATACCCTGAGGTAATTTCTTCAAGCGTGAAGCGTTCCTCTTGGCCGAGCGACCCTTTACCACTTCTCGTCCACTGAGGTCGTAACATTTACCATTTGACAATTTGCCATTTACCATTTCGGCCGCTTGGACACCCGTCATCGGGCTGTCGAGCGTGGCGAGGTCGATGATCAGTTGTCGGTTTTCCGGCAGATAGGCCGTGTTGGCCTTGATGGTGGTCTTGGTGGTGAGTGGATAGAAACCGAGGCCGTCTGTTCCCGCTTTCAGCACGGGCATATAACCTTCGTAGCACAGCAGTCCGTCGCCCTTCGTGACCAGCGTGGCCTCCAGCGTGTGGGTCCTCGTGATGACGCGCCACAGGCCTGCCGAATCGATGCTCATGGCGTGGACGTCCCTGTCTGCCACCAACTCGGCGGTCAGCTTCTGGAAGCGGTGCTGGAGGGCGTTGTAGGCGAAGTAGCCCTTGTCAGGTGTCAGCACCACGACGTCGCCCCGCGGCCACACGGCCACACGGTAGGCCCCGGTGAACTCGGTGTGGTGTTCACGCCGCCCCGAAGTCATATCCCAGCAGTCCAACCCGAAATTGGTGGTCATCCAAACTGTGCCGTCGGCAGCGCCGTCGATGCTGCGAACCATGACGCCAGCTTCTGCCCACACCTCTGGGCGGTCGGCAAAGGCCACAGACGTACCGTTGCCGTCGAGAATACTCAGTCCGCTGTACGTACCCGCCCAGACAAAGCCACGCACATCCTGATACAGCGAAAGGACAAACATCGACGACAGACCGTCGCGGGTATCAACGAAGCGCATGGTCTGACCGGCTGCTGGGCCGACAGACAACCAGAGGAGCAGCAAAAGACGAAGAAATGAACGGATACGGGAGTGGAACATTGTCAGTAAAGGCACTTTTGGAGGTTTGTCGCTGCAAAGATAGGTATTTCTGCCTTCACACGTACAAAATAAGTCCCCAAAAGTGCCTTCGTGGCCGCAATTCGTACAATTATGACCTCATTTCATGCAGAATTTGTCACCAACAGCGCTTTAGTTACAAGTGCTGCAGCGCTTCGACGGGTCGCTTGCGGCAGGTTCGCCAGGCAGGGACGAGGATGCCGAGGGTGACGACAGCGAGGAGGATAAGGTACTGGATGACACAGATGACGAGGTAGTGTATCCAGAAGATTTCCACCCAATTGCGCTCCCGTCCCGTGCCGCTCATGCTTAGGCCATCGGAGAGGTCCATGTTGATGGCGAACTGGAACCAGATGAGCTGGCCGACGATGCAGGCCAGCAGGGTCAGCAGCGCGGCCTCGCCCCATACCATACAGAAGATGTCGCGGCGCTTGGCGCCAAAACTGCGCATGATGCCGATGTCCTCCGTGCGCTTGCGCAGCTGCAGCCAGAAAGTGCCGAGTGTGCCCAGCACCACGTTCAGCAGGAATAGGGCAAGGAGGATTCCGAGGAGGGTGTTGGTGAGGTTGTAGTCTCTGTTGCCACTCCATGACGACAGCCAATCTTTATAGGTCTGGAGAGAGTAGAGGAAGTGATTGCCGGCTTGTAGCAGAGAGGCGCTGCTTCGACCGTCGGGAAAACCGACGGGCACACTGACGGTTTGGTAGTGATTGATGAAGGCTTCTGCATCGGCTTCGGGCTTCAGTCGAATGAGCATCTGCGGGGTTGCATACTCTTGGATTACAGGAGTCAGAATGGAATAGGCATAGCGATCATTCTGCTGCAAGCGGAAATCCTCCACGACGCCCGCGATGGTGTAGCGGCTGACGATGACCGGCCCGCCTTGCTCCTGCAGCGCACGGTCGCTGAAGTCCCATTCCACCATGCGGCGGCCCACTACTTGGTCGGTACCAAAGATGGCCTGTGCCAGGCTGCGGGTGATGACCACGCCGCCCTCCGGACATTCCTCGGAAAGTACTCTCGCCGAAGGGCTGCCCTCGATAGGCGTCAAACCTTGCGTCTCGAAGTACTGCTCATGCAGCAGGAAACCCTGCATGTAGGCTCCGCAACGGCGAGTGGAGTCGGCCTCAGAAGCATAGGAACTGGTATGGTAGGTACCTTGGCCAATGATGTGACTGGTGAAGCCTGCATACTGAACCTCGGGCAGAGCACGAATCTGGTCGCGCAGGGCATAGAGGGAAGCCTCACCCACGGAAGACGAATTGGGACTGAAGTCCTTGATTCCCGTCTGCCCCACCAACAAGTGCTCCTTCTCGAACTCCCCGGCGGGACGACAAAAGTATGTGTCGAAGGTGGTTACGACGAAGTGGTCAATGAAGTAGAAACTGAGGACGGTGATGAGGATAATCTCAGCAAAGACCCAGCCGTTCTGACGGCGATGGGACCAGAGGTTCTTGAGTATCATTTCTTCTGGTTTAGCGATTCGACAATAGGTTTGCGTAGTGAGGTCCATGACGGTATGAGGGCGACCATGAGATTCAGGACGACACAGCAGAGAAAGACGATGAGGAAGAGGGCGGGCGTTACGAACATGTTGAAATCCAATGTGATGTCGCCTGTGAGGTTGCCTTCGCGGAGGATGAGCGCCTGGAACATCGCCGTATGGCGGACGGCCAGATAGAACAGCCATGAGAGCACCCATCCTACGAGGCCGCCGCAGCACGTCAGGACGAGGTTCTCGCGAATGACCTCGCGCAGCAGCTTGCGCCGCTTGGCGCCGAATGCTTTGCGTATGCCCATCTCTGCCCGCCGCGCTTCCATGCGGTTGCTGATGAGACCGCTGAGGTTCAGGGCTGGCAGCAGCAGAAAGATAAGCATCAGGATGGCGGGCGGCATCAGGTTCTTGGCTTTGTCGGAAGTGGACTCGTCATCGGAGTGGAAGAAACTGAAGCACACAAAGAAATGTGACTTAACATCTACCGCGAAGTGTACGGGCTCGCCTTCGGCTGAACTCTGTGCCGCCTCGTAGCGTCGGCACAGCGGTTCCAACTCCTTCATGAAATCGTTGCGCGAATAGCCATTCTTCAGCAGCAAGCGCACGCTGAGGTTTCCTTTGTAGCTGGTAGGATTAGCCTCAGTATGGCTTAACTCTTTGCCAAGGTAAGGGGCATAGAACTCGGCATAGGAGGCGTCCATCATGGGGCTGGCACTCTTGACGATGCCGATGATGCGGTAGGGGATGGAGTTGATGTAAAGGGTGGGCACGGGGGTGGGCTGTTGGGGATTGGGATGGGTTATCCCAATCTTCTCCAAGAACTTATCCGTCACCACACACACAGGCTCCCCGTTGCGGAACTCCTGTTCGTTGAAAGGGCGGCCCTCGAGGAACTGGAAGTCATAGAGTTGGAAGAAACGGGGATCGCAGTACAAGGCACGCAGATTGCTTTCCAGCGGAAGAGGAGCCGACGGAACCGAATCCATCCGGAAGAACTCATAGTTATTTCTAAAAAGCCCCGTTGCCACCTCCACACTCTCCAGTTTGCTGAACAATTCATCCACGGCGAGGGTGCTGCAGCCCGTGTACATCGGACCGTCCACTTCGTTGTCCTTGTATTGCAAGGCGGTGACATAAAGTGTGCGGTCGCGGTGCGTCTCCGGGTAGATATTCGCCATCTTGATGTTTAGCATGATGGCTACGACCATGGCGGACGCTATTGCCACCGCCGTGCCTGCGATGTAGATGGCAAAGGCAATAAAGTCGGACTCTCCCCCCGCCCTCCCTATAAGGGAGGGAGCAGAATGTATTAGACTGGATGTATTCGTATTCGTTTTCATTTATGTTTATTGGCATTTAATATGTTTTCAAATCTTGAAGGTAACCACTCCCTCCCTCACAGGGAGGGCGGGGAGTGGGTCTGTGGGGGGGGCTGTGGGAGGGGGTCTGTGGGAGGGGGCTACTGAATCTGCCGTCCATCCAAGAACTTGATAATCCTGTCCGTCTGTTCGGCTTGCTTCTCGTTGTGCGTCACCATGACTATGGTGCGGCCGTCCTCTTTATTCAGCTTATGCAGTAGCTCCATAATCTCGGCGCCCATCTTCGAGTCGAGGTTACCTGTGGGCTCGTCGGCGAGGAGGATTTCGGGGTTACCGATGATGGCGCGGGCGATGGCTACGCGCTGACACTGACCACCAGAGAGTTGCGTTGGGCGGTGCTTCATGCGGTGCGAGAGGCCTACGCGGGCAATGACTTCCTTGGCCAGCCGCGTGCGCTCGCTGCGGCCTACGCCCCGATAGATAAGGGGCAGCATCACGTTGTCCAGTACGTTCAGCGTCGGGATGAGGTGGAAGCTCTGGAAGACGAAGCCCAGCGTCTTGTTGCGGATCTCCGCCAGACGGTTGTCGCTCATCTTCGGGTCGATGCGCTGTCCGCACAGCTCTATCTCGCCGCTGGTGGGTTCGTCTAAGAGTCCCATGATGTTCAGCAGCGTCGACTTGCCGCAGCCCGAAGGTCCCATGATGCTGAGGAACTCGCCCCTCTTCACTTCGAGGTTCACATTTTCGAGGGCTTGTGTCTCTACTTCGTCGGTACGGTAGATCTTGTTGATGCCGGTAAGGCGGATAACAGCCTCACCCCCAACCCCTCTCCGAAAAGAGAGGGGAGTGGTTACATCTTGACTCGGTTGATTCTGGTCGTTAAAAATCTTTTCAGTGTTCATAATTTCCTTTTATTTAGTTAATAATTCTATTCTTGAAACTAATAACTCCCCTCATAACTCCCCTCTCCTTTCGGAGAGGGGTCGGGGGTGAGGCCACTCCCCTCTCCTTTCGGAGAGGGGCGGGGGGAGAGTCTTCTACTCTTCCTTTATTGCCTCCACTATATTACTCCTGCTAATCCTCCACGCCGGTATGGCCGTAGCCACGAGCACGGTCCCTAATATAATAAGGTACACGCACGCGGAGACGACGAGGAAGTGGGTGCCGAAGCTGTCGAACCAGAAGTGGACGGCGGGATTATGAGTGCCGTAGTCGTCGCCGAGGCCACGCGCAGCGGCAAACTGGAAGTAGATGATGCAGCCGATGACGACGCTGACGGTGGTGAGCAGCCACGCCTCGCGCAGGAAGCCGAGGAAGACGCTCCACTTCGTAGCGCCGAAGGCACGACGGATGCCGGCCTCCTCGCGACGCTGCCGCGTGTACATAAGCAGGGTGCCGAAGACGCCGAAAGCCAGGTTCGAAGCAAAGAAGGCGGCAATGAGTGAGTTTCGACGGACGCGTCGGTCTGGCCCCGTTCGTCGGTCTCTTTCTGCCGTGGCTTCCCTACTCGACTGCATACGGCGCACGAAGCAATGCTCCATTGTCAGGTCTGTCTCCATCTGCCGCTGATGACTCTGGATGAACTGCTCTGCATCCACGCCCTCGCGCAGCCGCAGGATGATGGGTGCGTTCGGGAGATAGCCGTTGTCACATTCAAAGATACAGGAGAAGTCGCGGTCGTAACTGCTGTAGCGCATATCTTCAACCACGGCACGGATTCGGTATTCCGTTTCTATCCATTCTACATTTCCTGTCTCTTCCTTGTAACCAAACTTCGTTCCTCCTATCTTCCTGCCTGCCACGTCGATAGTGCCGAAAAGCCCCATGGCGGCGGAACGTGTGATGATGACGGTCTCACCATCCACGCAGTCGTGGGTGAGTTCGCTGTTGGGTACGCTGGGCGTCAGCGATTGGAAACCATAGACTTCAAACATCCGGGAGTCGGGACTGAATTGCCAGTTCCAACCCGTGATGGTGTCGCCGTCGACGAAATAGCTGCGACCTGGCACCACCACGCCAAAGCCCATCGGAGTGCAGTGTGCCGTATAGGCCATCTCCACGCCATCCATCTCCTGCGCCTTCTGCAGCAGCACCTCCGCCTCCTGCATGGATTTGTACAAGTCTTTATGCTGCTCTTGTCGCGTCACGGAACGCGCTACTTCCAAATTCACAAGGCGGTCGGGGTCGTAGCCAAGGGGAAGGTGCGTGACGTAGGAGGTGATGAGTACGGGGTCTAAGGTCCACCAGAGGACGAAGGTGACGAGGATGAGTTCTGCAGCTATCCATATCTTCGAGCGCCATCCCCCACCCTCGCCCTGCTCTTCATTCATCATGCCTTCCACAATCGGCTTACGAAGGCTGAGCCACGCAGGCAAAGTTGCTGCCAATACATTCAACGTACAGCAGATAACGAGGGCAATGAGGAAGATGGCAGGGACAAGGAACATCTCGCCGCGAAGAATAGGCACAACGGGCGACAGGCCGTAGATTCCAGAGAATATGTAGAACACCCAGTCGCGCCAGGCGTAGAGCGCCAGCCAGGCGAGACACAGCCCCAGGAGCCCGCCGATAAGCGTCAGCGTCAGGTTCTCACGTATGACCTGCCAGAGCAGCGTGCGCCGCTTGGCACCAAAGGCTTTGCGCACCGCCATTTCCGGCAGCCGGCGTTGCATACGTGCTGCCACCATTCCGCTGAGGTTCAGCGCAGGCACCAGCAACAGGAGCAGGATGGCAGGAGCAACGTACCACGTCAGGTTAGAACCCCACGCACTGAACACCGTGCCGAGGTCTTGCCAGACGGCGGCGTAATGCGATTTGAGTTCGGCATTCATATCCACAGGTCTGTCGCCATGCACGGCGTTGTAGCGCGATTCCACTTCCTTCAGTTCTTGCATGAAAGCATCGCGTTGACCGTACGGAACCACAAAGCTTACCTTTAACGGAATCTCGTGGAAATCAGCAGCCCAGTCTTCTACAATGCCTTCGGCTGTATAAGGGATCCACACATCCGCCACACATTCTTCTGTCAGCACGCTCGGTGTCTGTACTACGCCGATGAGGCGGTAGGGACGGTGGTTGATGATGATGGTTTGACCCACGGCTACATTTGCACCCTTCGCCACCTCCTCCGTCACCACGACCACAGGCCGATGGGCATCGAAGTCATCCTGCGTGAACGGAGCGCCTTGAAGGAAACGAAACTGGAAGAAACGGAAGAAGCCCGGTTCCGTCAGCTTTACGTTCACTTGGCGGTCGTGCAGGCCATCGGCCAACTTCATATAGAACTCATCGGCGCCCCAAAAATTCATCCAAGCGGTAATGCACGTAGGCGTCTGCATCGTCTGAAACAAGTCGTGGAACACATCTGGCCGTATGACTTCCACCTTATCGGATTCGTTCTTCCTGCCCATGTATTCCATATAGTAAGTCTTGCTCCTATTCACCTCCGGCGCGATGTCCGCCACCTTCACATAATAGATCTCGGTGATGAGCATCGTGAAAGCGATGGCGAGGGCGGTGCCGAGGATGTAGATAGTGGAAAATAGTTTCTCCTCGCGCATCCTGGCCAAGGCCTGACGAATATACATAAACACTTTCATCTTTCTATTGCGATTTTTACGAATGATTATTCACCCATTTCCTTGCAATTTCCGTGCCAGACTTGTAACTCATTGATTCTGAGCGATGCCTTAAAAGCGACTGTCCATTTCTGGACACACGATGTGTTCGGAAATGGACAGATGAAGAAATGAGGAACGTCTGCAGGGAACCTGAAATGATTGACCCTGCTGAGGCCTGTGGGCGGGCAGAAGAAGATTTTTTCATTTTTTAACTTAGAAAAGTGCGCACCTGTCACCAACGGGCGAATCCGGTTGCTTTTCATAGCTCCATTCAGCCGGACTCATACCCAAAGACTTCCAGTCATATACATATATTCGTCCTTAATTCATCTTAAAACCACCGCGTGGTTTTTACAAATCACGATGTGGTTTTTATAACCCACCCCTTGGTTTTGACGAACTACGGTGTGAATTGTAGATGAAAACAGGACGTTTGAAAGAAGAGGCCCAAACAGACAGAGATATCAACCTCCTCCATCCAGTTTTTGTAGCGACAACAAAGCGCGCCACATCGTCGTTCCTCTCGAGGATTGATGTGCTTTTGAGTTGGTGAGTTTGTAAAACGACGAGTTAACAGCAAAGCGCACCTACCCATTGGTGACAGGTGCGCTCTTTTCTAAGTTAAAAAATGAAAAAAATTTTGGCTATGTGGCAGCGCAGCCCGGTCTTCACTCCTCCCTCAGCGCATTGGTGATACGTGTCCTTGTGATGCGCCATGCTGGTATGGCGGTTCCGATGAGGACGGTGACTAATATAATAAGGTACACGACGGCGGAGACGATGAGGAAGTGGGACCAGAAGTGGTCGGGCCAGGTCATATCGGTGGCGAGGTCGTAGAACATGGGCATGTAGAGCGTTTCAAAGGCCGTGACGCCGTCCTCGGTGGTGGTGATGCCGCTGTAGGCATAGTTCAGGTAGATGATGACTCCGATGAGTACGGCGGCAGTGGCGAGGGCTTCGTTCCGCAACAGCATCTCGCAGAACAGACGGCGGCGGGTGGCACCAAAGGCTCGGCGTACACCACACTCTTCTGTGCGACGCTTGGCGTGGAGCCAGACGGTGCCGATGACGGCGAGGACGAGATTCAGCAGGAAGAAGAGGGCGAGGGCCAGACTGCGGTTCACCTCCTGTGTGCGGCCGTCGTCCAATTCCTGCTGCTGCAGACGGTCATCGTAGGTCATGAGCGTGCTGATGCGAGCGAAGTTAGTCTTGCCGCTACGGATGAGGTCTCGGCCGTGATCCTCCACAAAACGGCGGGCGTCAACGCCCTCGCGCAGACGAAGAACAAAGAGGCATTGGGTGGTTTGCAGGGTTCCGGGTTTGAGGATAATCGAGCGCTGGTTGAAGGGCAGCGCCTTGCGGAAATCCTCCACCACGCCGGCCACCGTCACCTCGTAAGCCGGCTGATAGCATAACGTGAAGCGGCGGCCCACCACGTCGGCGGTGCCGAAGAGGGCAATGGCACCAGAGCGCGTGAGCACCACCTTCGGTTCCTGCCATGGGATGCGTGAGAGTTCTTCGGCAGAGGGGCTGCCAGGCAGAGGATGCAGGCCGTAGGTCTCGAAGAAGCGGGAGTCGGGAATGAACAGGACATGTGCCAGCAGGATGGTGTCGCCCTCATTGCAACATTGAAGATAGCCGGAGCTGGTCGAGCCGATGGAGGAGTAGCGGTCGTCGTAGAGGTACGCTGTCTCCACGCCTTCTACTTCCGTCAGCTGGCGCGTCAGCTGCTGGCGGCGTTTCTCGGTCATCTTATAGGGGTCTGTCAGGTCGCCATCCTCATCGGTTTCCCATTCACCATCCACGGTACATTCTCCGTAGAGCAGGCGGCTGGTGTCATAACCTAATGGCAGGTTGCGGTAATAGAGATTGACAACGGCAGGGTCGAAGACCACCCAGGCAACGACGGTGATGATGACGAGCTCGAGGAAAAGGACGGACTCTCCCCCCGCCCTCCCTGTTAGGGAGGGAGCGGAATGTATTTGACTGGCTGTATTCATTTTCATTTATGTTTTATTGTTCATTTAATCTTTTTAAGTGTTTACCATCCTTGAAGGTATTTGCTCCCTCCCTAACAGGGAGGGCGGGGGGAGAGTCCGTTTTTTATTGCTTTTCCATCATTGATTCTACAATAGGTTTGCGCAAACTCCACCACGCAGGCACTACGGCGGCGAGCAGGTTGAGGAGGAGGATGGCAGCGAAAGCACAGAGGAAGAGTGTGGGAGCAAAGAGCATCTCACCTTCCACGATGGGTGCTGTGGTGAGCGTGCTTCTGTCGAAGAACATGCCAAATATCTCCGTGCGCAACCCGTAGATGGCGAGCCACGATAGAGCGAGACCGATGGCACCGCCGATACTAGTCAGCAGCAGGTTCTCCCATACTACTTGATTTAAAAGTGTGCTGCGACGTGCACCGAAAGTCTTGCGAACCGCCATCTCCGCCGACCGCCGTTCCATGCGTCCCGCGACAATGCTGCAGAGGTTCAGTGCAGGAACAAAGAGCAACACGAAAAGGATGCCCGCGTAGTGCTTGAAGAGCTGCCAACCCGTGACGACGCCGAAGACGCCGTCGCGATTCTCGGTGCGCAGCACGTGCATCGGGTGCGTTTCCAAGCCCTTGGTGAGCACCATCGTCATCTTCACGCCTTCGCCGAAGCTGAAGTTGCGAGTGGGCATCAAATCTGGCTGAGACAGCTGGAGGCGCACGACCAGGTCATCCAGTTCCTGCTTCAGCGCCTGAAGGTGCTCACTGTCTTTCACGGTGGCGATGACGGCGAACAGGCCGGAATAGGGTGAACCTACATAGAAATCCACAAGCGTGTAGGGGATGATAATGTCGGCATAGCTGTCGGGGGTGAGCTGGCTCCCACTGCGCACCACGCCCACCACGCGTGTCTCGGGGTTGTTCTCGATGGTTATCATGCGTCCCAAGGCGTTCTCACCCTTACCGAACAGCCGCTCGGCCAGCGCATCGGTGATGACACAGACGGCCTCCTTTGCCTCCACCTCCTGTGCTGTGAAAGGCCGACCGCTCACGAAGTCGTACTCGTAGATCTTGAAGAAGTCGGCATTGGTCCAGTTCTTGACGACGTTGATGTACTCGTCATGACCACGCACCACACAGGCGTGACTGCGGCTATCCATCTTGCCCGTTCCTGCGGCGAGTAGCGTGGGTGCGCAGTACTCGATATGAGGACTCGGAAGGAACCACTCCTCAAACGCCTTTGGGCTAAAACCCGTGTTGCCCTGTCCACCATTCTCGGCCTGAATGTTAATACCCTCGAAGTACACCGTCCGCGAACGGTTCACTTCGGGGTAGATGGGAGCGAGCTTGATGTAATAGACCACCGCCATCACCATCGTGAAGGCAAGGGCCATGGCGGTACCTGCGATGTAGATACCGGAGAAGAGCTTCTCCTCGCGCATCATGGCCAGGGCCTGGCGAATGTACATAAATACTTTCATCTTTCTATAACGAATTATACAAATGATTATACACCCATTCCCTTGCAATTTCCGTGCCAAACGCATAACTCATTGATTCTGAGCAATAGCATAAAAAACAATTGTCCATTTCTGGACAATCGGAGTGTTCGGAAATGGACAATCAAGGCTTAGCGGCTGGGAAGAGGATGGTGAAACGGGTGAGGTGGTCGGTGGGGTCGGTCTGAAGGGTAAAGGTACATCCGTGTGCGGTGAGGATATCGCGGATGAGCAGGAGGCCGAGGCCCTGACCTTGGGGCTTGGTGGAGAAGAAGGGTGTGAAGAGGTGCCGTGCTGCTTCGGTGGAGATGCCACGACCGTTGTCGGTGATGGTAAGGGAAGACTCTCCCCCCGCCCTCCCTGTTAGGGAGGGAGCATAATGATTTGAAGGCAGTAACTTCTGAATAGCGACGGTAATTACTCCCTCCCTCATAGGGAGGGCGGGGGGAGAGTCCTTTATACTCTCCACGCTATTCTTAACAATATTCACCAGCACTTGCTGAAAGAGGACGGGGTCGAGGTGGACGGGGATGGCATCGTCAGTCAGGTGGAAGTCGAGACGGACGTTGGCAGCAAGGCAGAGGTTCTCGAGGAAGGGTCGACAGCCCTCGACTTCCTCGCTGAGGTCGCAGAGCTGCAGCTGCGGCGCTGGAATCTTGACGACTTCGGCGAAGCGTGTGACGAAGGAGGCCATGGCCAAGAGCCGTTCGCGTAAAGCGGTATTGTCCAATGCGCCAACGATTCCCGCCACGCTGTTGTTGACCTCATGGGCTATCATTCGGATGACGCGCTCGTAGGCTGCTTTCTCTGCCAATCTGACCTCGGAGGTGAGGGACTCGATGAGGTAGAAAGGATGCTGATAGCCGCGGTCGGGGAACGAGAGGTGGCTGATGCGAAAGATACCAGGTTCGGCAGTCAGACGCACGGTAGTCTCGCTGCCGAGGGGCAGACGTTGCATGGCCTCGGAGATGACGGGCTTCATCATGCTGCGTGCGGCAGGATTCATGGAGGTGATGTTGCCATCGAGGTCGCATTGCACAACGCCCATGGGCGAAGCTTCGATGAGCAGGCTGAGGAAGGTGTATTGCTCTTCGAGGCTGAGGTGTTCGGTACGCAGCCGGGCAAGCAAGTCGTTGAAGGTGTGGACGATGATGTCTGTCTCGTGTTGTCCTGACGGGGCGAGGCGTGTGGTGAGGTCGAGGTCACGCACGAGTTCCATTCCGCTGATGAGGGTGTCGTAGGGCTGAAGCGTACGGCGATAGAAATATATAAGATAGATGAGTAGCAGGACGATGAAGCACTCCGTCGTGTAGAATAGCCAAGAGTGACTCTGGAAGGTGGCGAACAGAGCCACACCCGCGAGCAGAAGAATGGCAACCACAAGAATCAGAAAAGAATACTTCAGTTTCATAGGCCGTGCTTCTCGATTTTGCGATAGAGGGCACCTCGGCTGATTCCGAGTTCCTTGGCCACGAGGGAGAGGTTTCCGGCGTGCTTCTGGATGGAGGCGGCGATGGCGGCGCGCTCGAGTTCTTCAAGGGTGGGAGATGGACCCGTCGGGGAAACCGACGGGCACACTGACTCATGGGAAGAGGGGGACAGGGACTGGCGAAAGTCGGCAGCGGTGAGTTCCTCTCCTTCTGCCATCAGCACGGTTCGCTCCACCAGGTTCTTCAGTTCGCGAATGTTGCCGGGGAGAGGGAGGGATTGGAGGAAGGAGATGGCATCCGCGGTGATGGCAATGTCGGTGGAGAGCGTGGACTGATGCAGGAAGAAATCCACAAGGATGGGGATGTCCTCGCGGCGCTGGCGCAGGGGCGGCAGGTGGAGACTGATGAGGTTGATGCGGTAGAAGAGGTCTTCGCGGAAGGTGTGTTCCTCCACCATGGAGGGGAGATCCGCATTGGTGGCGCAGATGACACGGACATCGGTGCGGCGTGTGTGGCTGTCGCCCAGTACCTCGTAGGTCTGATCCTGAAGCACTCGGAGCAGCTTCACCTGGCTGGCAAGGTCGAGTTCTCCGATTTCGTCGAGGAAGATGGTGCCTCCCCTGGCGAGTTCGAATCGCCCTACCCTATCCTCTTTTGCATCGGTGAAGGCTCCTTTCTTATGGCCAAACATCTCGCTCTCGAACAACGACTGGGAAATACCTCCGAGGTTCACCTTCACGAAAGGTCCTTCGGCACGACGGCTCTGCCGGTGAATGGCCTCGGCAATAAGCTCCTTGCCCGTACCGCTCTCGCCCGTGATGAGGACGGGTGCATTGGTGGGAGCGATGCGGGCGATGGTGGAATATACGGAGGCGAGGGAGGGGAGGAAGGCCCCTCTCCCCGCTCCCCCCGTGGGGGGGAGAGCTCTGGCAAAAGTTGATTCTTCACAAAGTTTTCGAGCGGAGCGAGGCTCTCCCCCTTTACGGGGGAGCGGGGAGAGGGTCCTCGCCGTTTCAATCCGATCCATGAGCACGCCGTTGTCCCACGGCTTGGTGATGAAGTCAAAGGCGCCGGCACGCATTCCCTGCACGGCAAGGTCTATGGTGCCCCAGGCTGTCATGAGGATGCAGGGAAGGTCTGGACGGAAGACCTTAACCTGCTTGAGCAGGGTGAGGCCTTCGTCGCCGGTAGTGGAATTGTCGTAGTTCATATCCATCAGAACCAATTCCACTTCCGGATGGCTTCGCACGACAGTGATGGCCTCCTTGGGGTTCTCGGCCAGTGCCACCGTGTAGTCGTTACGCTCCAGGACAAGTTTCAGCGTGAAACGGATGGTCTTATCGTCATCTACAACTAATATCATAGGGAGCGGCTTTGCCGCGGTTTTATTGTTTAAAGTTTAAAGTCATTCGGATTGCGAGTGCAAAGGTAGTAATTAATATCGGGCTTGATGCTTTACGATTTACAATTTCATTTACTTTAACGTCTCGTCCGTCGTTTTTTGCCTTTAGTTCCTCACTCTTAACTTTTCCTTTCCTTTGTACTTGGCCATATCGCTGACCACGAGTTCCTCTCCCTCGGAGAGTCCGCTGATGACTTCGATGTAGTCGTAGTTGCATTCTCCAAGCTGCACCTCACGCGGTACGAGGGTGCGGTCGTCCTTAAATATAAATAAGGTGTACTTGCCCGGTCCAGCGTAGAACGATCCGTTGCGAATGCGGAGGACATCGTCGCGGATGCTGGTGATGACGTACACCTCGGTCTTCAGGCCAGAGCGCAGGCGCGGGTGGCTGGGATTCTGCGGCTGGACGGTGAAGGTGATGGCTCCGCCCTGACTGAGCGGAGTGACGGTGGCGATGGTGGCCGGCAGCCGTTCCTTGCCGATGCGCAGCAGGGCTTCGCCGCCTACGAGGACCCGGTCGCTGTAGGTGTCCGATATCTCGCACTCCGCCTTGAAGTGGCTGAGGTCGCTGACGATGGCTAACTTCTGCCCTGCCCCTACGGTGGCACCAATTTCCGTGGTGATATAGGTCAGCGTGGCCCGGCGTGGCGAACAGATGGCAGCATCGGCCAGGGTACGTTGTTTCTCGGTCAGTCCCTTCTCGAAGATGCCGTTTTGCAATTGTTGCATCCTCAGGTCGGCCTGCTTCACCCGCACCTCGTTGGCATACTGCTGGCGCAGTTGTGCCAGTTGTAGTTGGGCGGTGCGCAAGGTGGTCTCGGCACTGCGCACCCGGTCACGCGTGCCGGAGCCGAGGCTGTCGAGGTAAAGCTCGTTGCGCAGCTGTGCTTCCAATTGCGAGAGTTTCATCTCTTCCACCTCTATTTGCATGCGTCGGTCTGCAAGTTGTGTCTCGATATTTGCCCGCAGCTGCTCCATCTGCTGACGCCGTATCTCACGTTCGTCCATGGCCTTGGCCAGCTCTGTCTCGGTCGATTGCAGGTCCAGCCTCAGTAGCGGCGTACCAACGTCCACGCTGTCGCCACTGTGGGCATAGACTTCCAGGATGCGGGAACTGATGGGTGACGTGATAACCTCCTCGAAGGCGGGCACGATGCGCCCCGTGGCCGTGACACTCACCTCGATGGTGCCACGATCCACCTCTGACACGACCAGCGTCTTGCGATCGATGGTCGTCAGCATCTGAGAACCGAGCCAGGCGCCAGCGGCCATCACCAGGAGGAAGCCGACGAGCCACCTCCCGACGCGAATCATTTTTCTCTTACGTTGGACATTGAGGGGAATCTGTCTATCCATTGTTTGATTATCTGCTTTCATAGTCTTTCCTGTTTCTTATTTTATCAAATTCTCGAAATCTACGTGAATGCTCTCTCCCCGCTCGAAGTCCCACAACGCAATGCTGCGAAGCTGATAGTAGTAGTACCAGTAGTTCTGGAGCTGATAGATGCGTCCACGGCGTGCCTCGTCCTTAGCCGTCTGGGCGTCAGAGAGTTCAAGGGTGGAGATACTTCCGATCTTGAAGGTCTCGACGTTTGTGTTGTAGCGGCGGCGGGCGATGGTATCTGCCTCACAGGCAATGCGCAGCTGCTGCGCCTGGTTGTTGAACTGCTCCGTGAGGACAAAGATGTTCTGCCGGAACTCCTGTGCCTGCTGGCGCAACTGCCCCTGGATAATCTCACGGTTGCTCTCGGCCATTCGGCGCTGCCCCTTACGTTTGCCCCAATCCAGCAGGGGTATTGAGAACCCGACCTGCACCACTTCCTTGCTCAGCAGGTCGCGGTAGGCACCACCCACGCTGCTGCCCGTTCCCGTGTAGCCCAACTGTGCATAGAGGTTGATGCTCTGCCGGGCCGCGCGTGCGCTGGCCACGGAGTAGTCCGCTTCCAGCTGGCGGCGCCGCATGGTGGTGGCAAAGGCGTTGTTCTCCAGTGCACGAGCCAGCACCTCCTCATAATCCAAGCGGAGCTCCGGGACATCGTCGGGCACCTCGGGTTCAATGTCCACTTCCACGTCGAGAAACGAGCGGAGTGCGAACTGCCGCGCCTGGCGCGAACTCTCGGCATCGGTCAGTGCACTGCGGGCCGTGAGCACGTTCAGACGCATCTGCAGAACATCGTTCTCACTGATGGTGCCCATCTCGCGCTTGGCGAGTGCCACCTCATAGAGTTTCTCTGCCGTCTGCAAGTTCTGATTGGCTATGCCCACCTGCTCGCCTGCCAGCAAGAGGTTGAAGTAGAGGCTGATGGCTTGCATGGCCACCTGCTCCGTCTCGGTCAGGAAACGCGCCTTGGCCTCGCGGTAGCGCAGCGGCTCGATACGGCGATTCCACCTCATGTGGTTCACACCGAAGAGCGGTTGAGAGAGCGTGATGGCCACGGGAAGGGACATCAACTGATTGCCCGTCGCTCCACCGCCGGACTGATGCAGGAAATCCAGCGACGACTCCACGGACAGTGTGCCGCCCGTAGGCCAAATTTTTTGCGTCACGTACAGCGAGCCGCTGAGTCCGAGGTAATCGTTGCGAACGAAGGTGAGGCCACCATCTGCCTGCTGATAGCTGGTGTAGCGCTTATTGTAGCTGGGTAGGGTGGCGGAGAAGGTCACTTCCGGCAACAGGTCAGCACGATAGCTGCGCCATTGCCAGTAGGCTGCTCGCAGTTCGCCCAGCGCCACTGCTGCGTCCACACTCTGGCGACGTGCCATCAGAATACATTCCGCCAACGTAAGGTGCAGCGTAGAATCCGCAACAGAGGAAGTGGCGGGGGAAGCAAAGATGCCTGATGCGCCAGGAAGACCGCAATACACCAATGCTGATAGGAAGAAAAAGATTCTTTTAGTCATAACACTTTATACCGGGCAAAAAGGGTGCCACAGACATAAAGTGCTGATTATCAAAGACGGCTCAAAAAGAAGCTGTCCATTTTCGGACACGCAGGTGTTCGGAAATGGACAGTCTCTAAAAAAAGGATTGCAAGGAATGACCTATGAGTTATACTCCTGCCAGGACTTGATCTTGATGTCCTCAAGCTCGATGGAGGTGAAGGCCTGGATAAAGGCCTTGGCCAGACGGGTGTTGGTCATCAAGGGGATATTGTGGTCGATGGCAGCGCGACGGATGCGGTAGCCGTTGGTCAGTTCGCGCTTGGAGTGGTTCTTGGGCACATTAACGATGAGGTCAAAGCGGTGCTGGGCAATGAGGCTGATGACATTGTCCTCGTCGTCCTCATCGGGCCAGCTGACGCTGCGCGCAAAGACGCCATTCTGATTGAGGAAGGCAGCGGTGCCGGCAGTGGCATAGACGTCGAGTCCCTTGCGCACAAGCTGGCGGGCAGGCTCCAGCAGGTCGAGCTTGCCCTTGGCACCGCCACTGCTGATGAGGACGGCCTTCTTGGGCAGGCGGTAGCCCGTGGAGATGAGGGCATTGAGCAGAGCTTCGTTGAGGTCGTCGCCGAGGCAACCCACTTCACCCGTGCTGCTCATATCCACACCGAGGACGGGGTCGGCGTTCTGCAGACGAGCGAAGCTGAACTGACTGGCCTTGACGCCGATACGATCGATGTCGAACTCGCTCTTCTCGGCACGCTGGTAGGGGGCATCGAGCATGATCTTCGTGGCGGTCTCGATGAAGTTGCGCTTCAGGATCTTCGATACGAAGGGGAAGCTGCGGGAGGCGCGCAGGTTGCACTCGATGACCTTCACCTCGCGGTTCTTGGCCAGGAACTGGATATTGAAGGGACCGCTGATGTTCAGCTCGGCAGCAATCTTGCGGGCGATCTTCTTCATCTGGCGAATGGTGCTGAAATAGACGTGCTGGGCGGGGAAGACCATGGTGGCATCACCGCTGTGGACGCCGGCGTACTCGATGTGCTCGGAGATGGCATATTCCACGATGTCGCCCTTGTCGGCCACGGCATCGAACTCGATTTCCTTGGTCTCCTGCATGAACTGCGAGACGACGACGGGGAATTCCTTCGAAACCTCGGTAGCCATCTTCAGGAAGCGCTCCAGCTCCTCGTCATCGTAGCAGACGTTCATGGCAGCGCCCGAGAGGACGTAGCTGGGACGGACAAGCACGGGGTAACCGACTTCGCTGACAAATTCCTTGATGTCGTCGAGTGAGGTGAGGGCACGCCAGGCGGGCTGATCCACACCGAGTTTATCGAGCATGGCAGAGAACTTGTCGCGGTTCTCGGCACGGTCGATATCCACGGGAGAGGTGCCGAGGACGGGCACGCCCTGGCGATGGAGTTTCATGGCCAGGTTATTGGGAATCTGACCACCCACCGATACAATGACGCCACGGGGTGTCTCGAGGTCGATGACATCGAGCACACGCTCCAGGGTGAGCTCGTCGAAGTAGAGGCGGTCGCACATATCGTAGTCAGTGGACACGGTCTCGGGGTTGTAGTTGATCATGATGCTCTTGTAGCCCAGACGGCGAGCCGTGTTGATGGCATTGACGGAACACCAGTCGAACTCCACCGAGGAACCGATGCGATAGGCACCGGAACCGAGGACGACGACTGACTTGTCGTTGTGGTAGTAGGGGATGTCGTGAGTGGGGGTGTAGGCCTCGGTAGACGATACGCCCATAGTGAAGGCATCCTGGAAGGCAGGGGTGTGGGTGTAGGTGAAGTAGAGGTAGTTGGTGAGGTCGGGATGCTCACTGGCTACCGTGGGAATACGCTTCACGCTGGGCAGGATGCCACGCTGCTTGCGATGGCGGCGTACCTCGAGGTTCTCTTTCTCAAGGCTTCCTCCTGCGGGCTTGAGGACGAAGCGGGCAATCTGGAAGTCGCTGAAGCCGGCCTGCTTGACTTCGAGAAGGAAGGCATCGGGCAGTTCCTCGAGGGAGTTGTAGGACTCGAGCTGGTGCTTGAGGTCCACGATGTGCTTCATGCGGGTGATGAACCAGGGGTCGATCTTGGTCAACTGCTCGATGCGCTCCACGGTGTAGCCCTGCTCCAGAGCCTCGGCGATGGCAAAGATGCGGAGGTCGGTGGGGTTCTCCAGGGCATCGTCGAGGTCATCGAAGTGCACGTGCTCGTTGCCCACGAAACCATGCATGCCCTGCCCTATCATACGCAGGCCTTTCTGCAGCATCTCCTCGAACGAACGACCGATGGACATGATTTCGCCCACGGATTTCATCGAGGAACCTATCAGACGGCTGACCCCTGCGAACTTGGTAAGGTCCCAACGGGGAATCTTGCAAATCATGTAGTCCAACGAGGGAGCCACGTAAGCGGAGTTGGTGGTACCCATCTCACCAATCTGGTCGAGGGTGTAGCCAAGGGCAATCTTGGCGGCAACGAAGGCCAGAGGATAACCGGTAGCCTTGGAAGCCAGGGCACTGGAGCGCGAGAGGCGGGCGTTGATCTCGATGATGCGGTAGTCGTTGGTCACGGCGTTGAAAGCGAACTGGATGTTGCACTCGCCAACGATACCGAGGTGCTTGACACACTTGATGGTAATATCCTGCAGCATCTTCACCTGCTGCTCGGTGAGCGAACAGGTGGGAGCGACAACGATGCTCTCGCCCGTGTGGATGCCCAGGGGGTCGAAGTTCTCCATGGAAGCCACGGTGAAGCAGCGGTCGTTGGCATCGCGGATGCACTCGAACTCGATTTCCTTCCATCCCTTCAGGCTCTCCTCAACGAGGATCTGCGGAGCGAAGGTGAAGGCCGACTCGGCCAGCTCCACGAATTTCTCCTCATCGGGACAGATACCGCTGCCGAGACCGCCAAGGGCGTAAGCCGAACGAATCATGATGGGGAAACCAATCTGGCGGGCTGCCTTCAGGGCATCGTCCATGTTCTCCACAGCGTGGCTGACAGGCACCTTCAGGTCCACCTCGGCCAGTTTCTTGACGAAGAGGTCGCGGTCCTCCGTGTTCATGATGGCTTCCACTGAAGTACCGAGCACTTCCACACCGTACTCCTGCAGCGTTCCATTCAGATAGAGCTCCGTGCCGCAGTTCAGCGCGGTCTGTCCGCCAAAGGCAAGCAGGATGCCGTCGGGGCGCTCTTTCTTGATGATTTCAGTTACAAAATAGGGCGTCACCGGTTGGAAATAAACTTTGTCGGCGATGCCCTCTGACGTTTGGATTGTGGCGATGTTTGGGTTGACGAGAACGCTCTGGATTCCTTCTTCACGCAGAGCCTTCAAGGCTTGGGAGCCCGAGTAGTCGAACTCGCCCGCCTGCCCGATTTTCAAGGCACCGCTGCCAAGCACCAGCACCTTCTTCAATGTCTTTTTCATGCTGCAAAAGTATTAATAATGGGGGGTCGATGTTTATTTCGGCTGCAAATATACGGAAAAGTTGAAAGTTTGATGAGGAAAGAAGAAAGTTTTTGTGAAGTTCGCTTTCTTTTCTTGATATATTTTGCCTTTTGGACATCAAAATGTCATCAAATGCCAGACGTTTTTCATTTTTCACTTTCCTTTTTTCACTTTTCAGGTCCCAATTGTGTACCTTTGCAGGCGCAAAAACAAGAATACAATGATCTACCCGCATACGTACGAAGATAAAATAGGAATGACGGAGATCCGCGCCCTGCTGCGCAGCCACTGTCTCAGCCCTCTGGGTCAGCAGCGCGTGGAGGAGATGTCGTTCCAGACGGACGGAGCCCTGCTGCGTGAACTGCATCAGCAGGTGGGCGAGTTCGCACGCCTGATGGCGGAGACCGACACGTTCCCCGACCAGGGCTACTACGACCTCCGCCCCACCCTGCGCCGCATACGCATCGAAGGGACCTACATCGAGGTGGAAGAGATGTTCTCGCTGAAGCGCTCGCTGGAGGCTATCGCAAGCATCATCACACTGCTCAGTCGCACCGAAGAGGACACCCTGCCCTACCCTGCCCTGACGCGCATGGTGGGAGGAGCAATGGCCTTCCCTCAAGTTACCAGGCGTATCAATTACATCCTCGACAAATTCGGCCACGTGAAGGACACCGCCTCACCCGAGCTGGCACGCATCCGCCATGAGCTGGCCAGCACAGAGGGAAGCATCAGCCGCATACTGAACAATATATTAAGGAACGCGCAGGCGGAAGGAACCGTGGCACAGGACGTGGCACCCACCGTGCGCGACGGTCGCCTGGTCATCCCCGTGGCACCTGCCCTGAAACGTAAGCTGAAAGGTATCGTACATGACGAGAGCGCCACGGGACGCACCGTGTTCATCGAACCACAGGAGGTGGTGGAGGCCAACAACCGCATCCGCGAGCTGGAGGCCGACGAACGCCGGGAAGTCATCCGCATCCTGCGCGAGTTCACCGACGAACTGCGCCCGCTGGCACCCAGCCTGCTGCAGAGCTATGAGATGCTGGCCGACGTAGAGTTCGTGCGTGCCAAGGCTCATCTGGCACAACAACTTGGTGCCTTCACCACCACGGAACCGCAGATTGCCGATGCCCCGCTGATAGACTGGACGCTGGCCGTGCACCCGCTGCTGCAACGCTCCCTGGCCAAGCACGGAAAGAAGGTGGTTCCGCTGGAGATTGAGCTGACGCGCCGCCAGCGTATCCTGCTCATATCCGGCCCCAATGCCGGAGGCAAGTCGGTGTGCCTGAAGACCGTAGGTCTGCTGCAATACATGCTACAGTGCGGACTGCCCATCAGCGTAGGCGAACGCTCGCGACTGGGTATCTTCCAGAGCATCATGATAGACATCGGCGATGAGCAGAGCCTTGAAGATGAACTTTCAACATACAGCTCTCATCTACTGAATATGAAGCAGATGATGCGCGCAGCAGACCCAGCAACGCTGTTGCTCATCGATGAGTTCGGCGGTGGCACGGAACCTCAGATAGGCGGTGCCATTGCCGAGGCAGTGCTGAAGCGATTCGTACAGAGAGGTGCCTTCGGAATCATCACCACGCACTACCAAAATCTGAAGCACTTTGCCGACGAGACAGACGGAGTGGTCAACGGAGCCATGCTCTATGACCGCCACCTGATGCAAGCTCTGTTCCAGCTGCAAATCGGGCAGCCCGGCAGCAGCTTTGCCGTGGAGATAGCCCGCAAGATAGGGTTGCCGGAGGAAGTCATCAGCGATGCCTCCGACATCGTCGGACGCGACTATATCAACGCGGACAAATGGCTGCAGGACATCGTGCGCGACAAGCGCTATTGGGAACAGAAGCGGCAAAACATCCATGGTCGTGAGAAACAGATGGAGCAGACCATCAGCAAGTACGAGGAAGAGATGGCCGAACTGCAGCGCCAGCGCAAGGAAATCATCCGCAAGGCCAAGGAGGAGGCCGAGCAGCTGGTGCAGGAAGCCAACGCACGCATCGAACGAACCATACGCGAGATCCGCGAGGCACAAGCCGAGAAGGAAGCTACACGCCGCGCCCGCCAGCAGCTGGACACCTTCCGCATTCAGGAGGTGGAAAGTCAGCAAGGAGAGCACGACGAGGAAATAGAGCGCAAGATGGAGAAGATCCGGAGAAGACAGGAGAGGAAGAATAAGAAAACCACTACCGATCCCTCCCGCCAGGGAGGAGAGACCTCCGGGGCGTCTGCTTCCACGAATGCCTCCAACACTGCGCAGCTTCTCCCCTCCCTGACGGGAGAGGGCGGTAGCGGATCCGCCGGGCCTTCATATGTCCGCATCAAAGGCCAGACCTCCGTGGGACGTCTGCTGAGCATCGACGGAAAGACAGCCACGGTGCTCTTCGGGCAGATGCGCACTCAGGTGAAGGTGGACCGCCTCGTGCCCGCGCGCGAACCTAAGAAAGAAGAAACGCGCGCGAGCGTGAGCTTCCTCGGCCGCGAGACCCAGAATGCCATGCGCGAGAAACAACTGCACTTCCAGCAGGACATCGACGTACGCGGAATGCGAGGCGACGAGGCACTGAACGCCGTACAGCACTTCATCGATGATGCCACACAAGTGGGCATGGCGCGCGTACGCATCCTCCACGGCACAGGCACGGGCATCCTGCGCCAACTCATACGCCAATACCTGCGCACAGTGCCGTCGGTCACCGATGCGCGAGACGAACACGTGCAGTTCGGAGGAGCAGGAATCACGGTGGTGGATCTGGCATAACTTGTTAAAGAACGCTAAATATCGGGGCTGAATGTAATGATTCGGCTCCGATACGTGTATATGAGAATAGCAAGCAATCGAAAGACCACGTGAGCTCAACCAGCGGAAACACCATACAACCCGGAGCAAGTCAGCGCCGTATAGTAGAGAACCTCCGTCGAGGAGAGGCCGCTGCCCAGAAACAATTCCTGCGGCAGTACGCGCCGGGTGTCTTCCAACTTGTGGTCCGCATCGTGGGCAATCAGCAGGACGCAGAGGAACTGACACAGGACACCCTGCTGCGGGCCATCCACAATATTGAGCGCTTCGACTCTGACCAAGCCACCCTCGCCACCTGGGTGCATCGTATCGCCTACCGACTGGCTATCAACCACCAGCGCGATCATCGCCGCACCACCGTCTATATCGAGGAACTGCCTGAGAGTGCCATACCATCGGACGCAGAACTCAGCGCATTCTTCAGCAAAGACACCAGCGACCGAGTGGAACAGCTACTGCAAGCCCTGGACCACCTACCGCCCGATGAGCAGACGCTGGTGAACCTCTTCTACTACGACGACCTGCCCCTGCGCGACATCGCCTACATCGTAGAGGCACCACCTGGCACCATCGCCACACGCCTCCACAGAATCAGACAAAAACTCTATCACCTCATCCAAAAGAATCCACTACAATGAAACCCCAAGAGCACATTTCCCCCGAAAGCTGGCGCCACGAAGACGCCGCCCTACGGCGTGCCCTGCAGCAACGGAACAATGCACTTCCACAGCTGCCCGAGGGTTTCGCCGACCAAATTCAGACTCAGCTGTCCGAAAGTGTGCAAGCTCTGCAGTCCGAAAGTGTCCAGACTCAGCTGCCTGCACAGCCTGCAGCAGACTCCTCCAAGCATTCACACCGTCTGTTGCTCTGGCCCATGATAGCTGCTGCCGTGGTCATCATCGCCCTATTCATCAACCTCCCCAGCCTCATCCACGAGCAACCGGAGCATGATGAATTAGTTCAAGCACCTGAACGCCCTGTTATCCACTCAACTCAAGAGTTCCCGACCCAAGCGCCCAACCGCCCATCAATCACCCATACTCCTGAGCGCCCCTTAATTGCCCAAACAACTAACCGCTCATCATCAATCACCGCCACCCCGCAGTCAGGAACCACCGCAGCCCCGCAGTCAGGAACCACCGCCACCCCGCACTCAGGAACCTCCGCCACTCCGCAATCAGAAAACGCCCCCCTGCCTGAATCCATCTCCACCCCTGTCGTCGGCGGTTCGTCCGCCGACACCCCCGCCGACACCCCCGCCAACAATCCCCCCACCTCCACCATCTCCTCCCCCACATCCCCCTCTCCCTCCATCACCGCCCCCACCTCCCCTCTGAACCTCCACATCACCCTCACCTTCTCCCCTACTGCCGCCGGCACCGATCTCGCCCTCAACGACACCTACAACCACTCTGCTTCCCCCTCCTACGAAAATCCCGCCACAACGTCTGCCGACACATATCATTCCTACGACGACAAATACTACATCCCCGCAGGCGAGGGCTACACCTACGCCGAGCAATCTTCCGCCAGCAGTAGCGACCATTCCGGAAACACTCGCTCTGCCCCAATCCGCCACATCGAAAAAGCCGAAGCTCTCAACAAGAGCAAACACAGCCTACCCTTCACCGCCTCGCTGATGGTCAACCTCCCCCTCACGAAGCGACTTGCTCTCGAGACCGGACTGAGCTACTCACTCCTACGCTCCACCTTCGACCAAGGCAACGTCACCTTCTATCAGCACACCCAGCAGACGCTGCACTACCTTGGGCTGCCCCTGCACCTCCACTATAACTTCATCAGCCACTACCGCTGGCGCCTCTACGGATTGGCTGGCCTACAAGTGGATTTCCCCGTCAGCACCACAGCTGAAATCACCCGCCAGGCACCCTACGGCAGCAGTACTCCCACCACCGAACACCTTTCGGCTCCGGTGCAGTTCGCCCCCGTCATAGGACTGGGCGCACAGCTGAACCTCAGCCGGCACGCTGCCCTCTTCGTCCAACCGTCCTTGCAATGGTATATCCACACAGGCAGTTCCATCAAGACCTACCGCAGCGAACACCCACTGACCTTCGCCATCCCCTTTGGATTCCGATGGACCCTCTGAAAAGAACATAAAAAATCAACATACAAAACGTCATGAAACAGTTTTCCAAAACCATCTGGCCGCTGTTATGCGGCGTGGCCCTCCTCACGGCCTCCAGCTGCAGCATTGAGAAAGAAGAACCCGAGCTCATTATTGATCCCGTGGTGGATCCTATCCCCCTTGACTACTCCCCCCTGGTGATCAGCGTTCAAGTCCTTTCGCCACAAGGCCATAGCATCTTGCCCTTCACCAACCTTATCGGCACCTTCGCAGAATTCCGCGGTCAGCGCTACTATTGCAATGTACCTCCCGAATCATCGCGCTCATATCTACCCAACTTCTACGGCTTGAAGATGCAGAACGACTACCTGCTCTTTGGTGAGTTGGATGGTAACACAGAATTCAAGAACGAGCAAGTTGTGATTCACTGGGGAAACGATGCCATCAAGAACGACACTATCATCTTCAGCCGCACGTTTGGCAGCAAGGGAGCAGTGAATGACTATTGGATTAACGGAATCCAAGTCCATCATCTTCAACCTGGTACGGCTGTTACTACACTGTACGTATTGACTACGGAAAGGGCCGCAAGCAGAGGGCAAATGGTTCTATTCAAAGACCTCGCCTCCCTGAACAACGCCAACCTGACGTCCACAAATCCCATCTCTCTAACGGATGAATTAAAACAGTGCAGCTTCCTTAACAATTATTTTCAAATAAACCTTTTGCACGCCATGCTTTCCTCGGAAACCAAGAGCATCGTAACTTCACCACTCAGCGTTGCTTACTTGCTCGCAATGATTGCCAGTGGATGTGGTACCGATAGGAACAGCCCTGTGCAACCGGCTGAGGAGATACTTATTGCATTGGAAGGAAATTGGCATCCAACCTCTTATTCCTCCCTCAATGGACTGCAATTTAGGGAAACGCCCATGAATAAACTCCTGGAGACCGTTATTGAACAAGCAAACAATTGTGACCCCAGGGTGGATTTCTCCATCGCTAACGCCTTCTTCGCACAAAAAGGATTTGATCTTTACAGCGGATACGTGAATTACATTGCCGAAGCCTACCACGCGGACTATGGCCTGCTGGATTTCACATCACCATCAGCACTGGAAGCCATCAATGCATGGAGCAACCAGAAGACCAAAGGATTAGTCCCAAAGATTCTGGACGAAGTGAGTCCCATGGCGGTAGCTTACCTACTGAATTCCATTTACTTCCGAGCACCATGGGCACTACCATTTAATAAGGACAATACAAAACCGGGAAACTTCACTTGCGCAGACGGCACCCAAACCCAAGTTCAAATGATGCACCAAGAAAACGCACTGTTGTACTTATCAGACAACCGCAAGGAGTTGGTGCAACTTCCATTAGCCAACGGCGCTTTTAATATGACAATTGTACTCCCCAAGGAAGAATGGTCAGTAGAACAACTTATTAAGGATGGTATAGGAACGGATCTCGTTCACATCCTCCATAACTTTGACACAAACCAGCAACGAGTCCCTGTTGATTTGTACCTACCACGTTTCAGCATCGAGACAACGAACGACCTACTGATAGAACAACTTCAGAGCCTCGGCATTAAAAGTATCTTCGCCCCCGAAAAAGCCAATCTCACGGAAATCTCACCGAAAGAACTTTATGTTTCAAATATGATTCAGAAAGCCCGCATCAAGGTGGACGAAGAAGGCTGTGAGGCCGCAGCAACAAGCCAAGCTGAACTCATAACTACAGATACTGGAGAAGACCCTGACCCTGTTTCTCCCATCGTCTTCCGAGCCGACCACCCCTTCCTCTACTTCATTACCGAACGTTCCTCGGGCCTGATTTTCTTTGCCGGGACTTACTGCGGCGACTGAACAAGCAACTCGATCCACTAATCATTCACACAGCACCTTTTTCTTAGAATACTCTCGCTCGGGTGTCGTCGCGTTGAACGCGGCGGCACCCATTTCTTTCATCCAAAAAGGAAGAGCTCACCGCCGCTCTCAGCCTTGGCTGCCGACCTCCTTCACTGCTGTGCACAACCGCTCCATCGCCTGCTGCAACATTGCACGCGGACTGCCGATGTTCAGTCGCATGAAGCCACGACCCTCCGCCCCGAACATTCCCCCTTCGTTCAGCGCCAACCGAGCACGGTTCACAAAGAGGTCGATGAGTGCCTCGTGGCTGAGTCCCAGGCCACGACAATCCAGCCAGATGATGAACGAAGCCTGGGGACGCAGGGGATGAATCATGGGCAGATGGCGCACGCAATAGTCTTCCACGAAACGGACGTTGTCCTCCAGGTAGCCGATGAGCTGCCTGCGCCACACCTCGCCCTCCTCGCTGAAGGCAGCTATGGTGGCAATGGGCGCAAAGAGTGTGGGGTCAGCCAGCTCGCTGGCGTTCATCCAACTGAAGAAACGTTGGCGCAGCTGTGGATTGGGCACCACCGCATAGGAACTGACCACGCCCGCGATGTTGAACGTCTTGGAGGGAGCGCTGAAGGTGATGCTGCACTGGGCAGCAGCCTCCGAGACCGAGGCAAAGGGGATGTGTCGATGACCGAAGAGCGCCATATCGCAGTGTATCTCATCGCTGATAACCAGCACATCGTTGGCAGCACAGATGTCTGCCACACGTCGTAGCGTCTCGGCATCCCACGTCAGACCTGCGGGATTATGGGGATTGGCGAGGATGAACAGTCGGTTGCGCGGGTCGCGCGCCAGCGCTTCCAGCCCCTCGAAATCCATCGCATAGCCCGTCAGCCGGCCCTCATCGTCATGTTGTTCTATGAGCGGATTCATCACGACCTCGCGTCCATTGTCCTGCGGCACGAGGCGGAAGGGATGATAGACAGGGGGCTGGATGATGACGCGCTCGTCCTGACCGACAAACGCATGGACAACCATGCCGATACCTTTCACGATACCTGGAATGAAAGCCAGCCAGTCGCGCTCCACCTGCCAGCCGTGGCGGTAGCGCAACCAACGCTGAATGCTGCTCCACAGTTCTTCGGGCACCACGGTGTAGCCCAGGATGGGATGTTCCAGCCGGCGCCGCAGGGCGTCGATGATGAAAGGTGGTGTGGCGAACTCCATATCTGCCACCCACAAAGGCAGCAAGTCGTCACGTCCGAAGAACTCCTTCAGTTTGCTATGTTTCACGTCGCCACTGCCTGTGCGGTCGATGATGCGGTCGAAGTCGTATGTCATGTTATTAGTGGAGAGTGTAGAGTTTAAAGTGTAGAGTTTAGAGTGTAGGGTTTAAAGTGTAGAGTTTAGAGTAGTTGAGAGTTGAGAGTGTAGAATTTAGAATAGAGGGTAGTTTAGAGTTTCAATGAGGCAAGCAGCTGAGCCGCCCGACGACGGGTATCCTCGTCTGCCAGCAGCAGTTCCGAGAGGTTGGAGGCAAAGCGTTGCAACAAGGGCTGCTGACTTGCCGAAGCCTCAGCATCAGCATGAACCCCAGTAGGCTCTGCACCCCCATTTGACCCATTTGACCCACTTGACCCACTTAGCCCATCAGACCCATTAGACCCATTAGACCCATTATCCCCATTAGACCCATTATCCCCATCACCGCCACCATTCTCCTTCGTCTCTTCGAAAGCGAGCACCGTCTGCACGGGTTCTCGCCTCACTGGTTGTTCTTCGTCCGCCTGCGAGATGGCTTCTGCGGTGGCTGTCTCGCTCTCTTCCATATAGTTGCTGAGTCCGCTGAGCAGGCCTTCGAAGTGGTCGTCGCCGAGGAACACGGCATCGGCACCACCATCCAGCACACCCTCGAACAGCGAAGCCTTGAAGCGCAGCTTCGACAACATATCCTCCTCAATGGTGCCGGCAGAGATGAGGTTGATGACCTCCACTCCATGTTGCTGACCGATACGGTGAACACGGCCGATGCGCTGCTCCAGCACGGCTGGATTCCAGGGCACATCGAGGTTAATGACCACGCTGGCGGCCTGCAAGTTCAGACCCACGCTGCCCGCATCGGTACTGAGGAACACACGCACACTGGGCGACGAGCAGAAAGCCTCCACACGTTCCTTACGCTCGCGAGGCGGAACATTGCCATGCAGGTAGGTGTACTCCACCCCGCTTCGCTCCAGTTCCTGCGCCACCAAACGCGTCATACGCTCCCACTGGCTGAAGATGACCACCTTCTGCGAGTTGTCGCCTGTTATCACGCCCGCCTCGTCGAGGATGTTCATCACCTCCTCCACCTTCGTGTCCGCACGGCTGCGCTCGTCGAGCACAAAGAGGCTGTCGCATGTCATTCGCATCTGCGAGAGCGTCAGCAGCAACTGCTTGCGATCCATCTCCGAGAGAAAGTGCATACGGTGCCATTTGGCCACGAGACGAGCCGCCTGCATCTTCAGTTCATTGTGGGCATCCAGCTGTTCCTGCGTCATCGGCACGAACAGATTCTTGTCGATGCGCGCAGGTAGCTGCAAGGCCACATCCTGCTTGCTTCTGCGGATGAGCACCCGCCGGATGCGCCTGCTCACCTCCTGCAGGTTGCGGTAGCCTACGGTGCGCCCCGTCTCGTCCGTCACGAGGTAGCGGTCGCGGAACTGGTAGTAGGGCGAGAGCAGGAACTGATCCACCAGTTCTACGATGCTGTACAGCTCCTCCAGCCGATTCTCCAGCGGAGTGCCTGAGAGCACCAGGGCGTAGTTCGACTGGATGCGGCGCACGGCCCTGGCAATCTGAGTGTTCCAGTTCTTCAGACGCTGCACCTCGTCCATGATGACCATATCCGTCTGTAGCTGCTTCAGTTCCTTCAGGTCCTGGGCAATGCTGTTGTACGAAGCTATCTTGTAGGGGGCAGGCGTGGTCAGCAACTCACGCCGCTGCTCAGGAGTTCCGTCCACCAGCAGCACCTCGTTGCCCGTGAAGCGTTCGATTTCCCGTTTCCACTGGAACTTCAGCGTCGTCGGGCACAGCACCAGTACCTGTTCCGCAAAGCGTTCGCGCCGCAGTAGTTCGGCTGTGGCTATGGCCTGCACGGTCTTGCCCAACCCCATCTCATCGGCGATGATGGCGCGCCCGGCCTTGGCGGCGAAGCGTACACCCTCCTTCTGGTAGTCGTACAGGCGCGTCTGCAGCAGACTGTCCAGCGCTGCATCGTCGTACTTCGTACTGACAACCTTGCGCCGACGGATGGCCTCGCGCTCGGCCAGTACGTAGTCCTCCGCGTCGGCATAGTATTTGAAGGTCGGATCCAGCGCCCGTGCCTCGCGCACGAAGGTATCGAAGGACTCATAGACATTGGGTTGTAACTCGTCGAAATCATTGAAATAGCGCCGGATGAGCTTGCGGAAAGCGTCCGAGGCCGAAGACCCCACACGGATTTTCACACGTCGGTCGTTGCCACGGTAGCTCAAGTACACGCTGGTGTAGGCCGGAAGGTCGCGATGGATGCGTTTGTGGTGGTCGGCTATCCACTGGCGCGCAGCCTCCACGTGCTTGCACGTTCCCAGCTGGGATGTCTTGAAGTCCATGCAGTCGCAGTAGTTCCACGGTGACTTAGGACCGCGAAATACTACCTTGTAGGTATTGCCCGACGAGGGGCTGACGACGGTGTACTCACCCGGATTGTAGCGCTCGCTGACGCAGCTCACCTCGAAGTCCTCGCGGCTGGCCTGCTGCATGCGCAACATCACCTGCCAGTCCTCCAGGCTCAGCCCCTCAGGCTTCACCAGATGACTGATTCTCTGTCTCGGAAGGTCGGCGTATTTCATGTTTCAACTGTAGTTTCAGGGGGATATTATATTATTTATAGGTATAATCTATTACCATCGAGATGTAGCCCTTGGGCCATTTCACTTTGTCCAGGTAGAACTTAGCCGTGCCATGGGAGAGCAGGTAGAGGCCGGGCCTCACCTCGCGGAACTCGGCGATGTGTACGGTCATGCTCTCTAACTTCACGGTGTAGAAGGTCTTGCCTTCCGCCGTATAGCTGCCGACGTAGGTCATGCCAGTGTCCTGCCGCTTCCTGCGTTTCTTCTGCAGCTCCTTAACCTTCTCGCGCACTTTCTTGTAGAACTTGTCATAGACGTTGGCGCTGAGCATGCCATCGTGCTTCAGGAAGGAGGCCACCTGCTTCGGGGTCAGTTCCTGTTTCATCTCCACCATTCGGACATTTGAGGCCGTGGTCTTTCCTCCGGCATAGTGCACGTCCTCTGCCATGGTGATGCCGAAATGCTTATGTTCCCGGAGGGCAGACACGATTGGGCCGTAGCCAGCCACTCGGGCGGCAAAGGTGACAATACGTCGATGCGGAAACTTCTTCAGGTCTATATCTTTCTCCAGCTTGCACGTCACCGTATAGTCCAGCGACTGGACGTGTGCGCTCAGGGGCTTGGCATTGTCCAGCACCTGCTGCAACAGATATTCCTCGAAGGACATTCCACCGGGCAGCACCACCGCCTCTGGCATGTCCGTCGTGTATGCGATGTCATCATCATCATCCTGGGCAGAAACGTTCACAGCGAAGAACAGCGCTGCCAGAAGGAGGACTCCCCGGCCCTGCCGGCATCCTTCCTGGAAGGTCAAACGTATTAAGATTATCCAACTCATAAGCGTACAAGCCCCTTCGGCTTTGGCCGCATCCCTGTTCATCGGGATTTGCTCAAACCTTCTAAGGCGCCGCAAAGATACAAAAAAAATCAGCGAAACTCATGAGACTCGCGGATTTTTTAACTTTATAACGTTATTTAGCTGCAATTCAACAACCGGCTGCTGCTGTTGATGTCTTCGCAACCGGTCTGCCCGATGGCGGTAGCCGTCGGGGGATATCCTATAGCTGTCAACGCGATGCGGTCATATCTGTAACTTATTTGCGGCATCGGCAGAAAAAAAACATCCGCAGGAAAGTGTTCCTGCGGATGTTTTGGGGTGAGCCTCTTGTCGGATTCGAACCAACGACCCCGAGATTACAAATCACGTGCTCTGGCCAACTGAGCTAAAGAGGCGGGTGGGAATGCGATCTGCATCGCGCCGCTACGACCAAGTACCCTTGCTGCGGTCAAGCCCTGGGGGATTCCGAGGGAGCTGGCCGTACAGGACATTCCCGTGGATGCTGCCTTGGGGCAGTTAGCTGCTGCTTGGATTACAGCTTGCGGAGAGAGCGAGATTCGAACTCGCGAACCGGTTTTGCCGGTCACACGCTTTCCAGGCGTGCCTCTTCAGCCACTCGAGCATCTCTCCTTGTAGGGCGTCCCTTTCGGAATGCGGGTGCAAAGGTAGTCTTTTCTACTGACGTGACCAAACTTTTTGGAAGAAAAATGCGGAGAAAGTAGCTTTTTCGAGGAAAATGTGGGGTCGGAAGGGGGCAAAAGGAAGCGAACGGGGCGGAAAAAGAAATAGAGGAGTGCGATGGTCGCACTCCTCTATGATGATGTTTTTCGGGGATTGAAAGGGGCTGGTGTATCAGCGTCCGATCTGTCCCTTGAAGTTAATGAACCAGCGCTTAGGATCGCTGACTACACTGGTGAGGTTGGGATCGCGACGTCCAATCTTCTCTGCCATATAGGCTCCGGGGTTGCCGCTGCGATAGGCGGAACGCATGAGTCGTCCAAAGCGGAATCCTTCGAAGGGGGTCTCGAGGGCGGATTCGACATCGAGGAGGCTGTCAACAACTACGAGCTGGCGAGCGTGCACCTGCGGGAGTCCGTACTCATGGTACCACTCATTGGCTGCTGCAACCCAGGCACCCTGAATGCTGTCAGAGTAGGCCTTCATATTTGCATCGAACTGGCGCAGAACTTCGAGACGTCCTGTTGTAGGATAATCTTCGAGGTTGAGGATCTCTATACCATCGTGCTCATAAGCCCAGGCAAAGAAGTCGGTGTTGGCATCCACAATCTTAGGCAGATCCTTGGCGGTGTCTATGAAGCTGGTGACGGCCTGTACATAGACGGGTGGCTGCACGGGGTAGCCTCCGCCGAGGGTGAGGTCTGCAGGGATGTCGTTAGAGGGATCATAGTAGAAAGGATTGCGGGGGTAGAATCCGCTGCCGCGAGCATGGATACCAATCTGGTTGACGTCCTGAGCGTTCTCTGCGAGGTCGTAGGTGACGGTGACGTCGGTGCCGATGATGGTGTAGTTAAGTACGCGAGTCTTGAAGAATCGTGAGGGGAAGTCGAAGTACTGGACGAAGGTGCTGTCGGCCTTGGTATTGCACTCGCGGAGTACTTCGTTCTCGATGACGGTGTTGTCCAGACCCACGGTGAGGATGGCAAGTGCGAACTTGGGATAGCCTGCCATGTTGAGTGCCTCGGCCATGCGGAGGTAAACTTGTCCGGTGCGATATACGATGACATCCTGTGCCATGTAGGTTTTCCAGATGGTCTGTGACTCCCAGTCGTTGTCGCGAAGTCTGTTGAGGCTGAGGTTGGCAGCCAGACGGAGGTCGCCGACATAGTGACGGGCAACCATGGTCTCGTTGAGGACGTTCTTGGGCACGAAGCCGAAGACAAGCTGTGAACCATCGTTGTAAATCTGTCCGTAAACCTGGCTGTCGGAGTAGTCACAGCAGACCTGAGAGGGTGCTATGCTGGCCTCTACGTTCTCGTTCTCGCGGTCGTAGTTGTAGAGCACACGCAGGGCATTGTAGTTGTCCTCGGATGCGAGCGAGTCCATGGCGATGGCGGAGATGACTTCACTGTTGGCGGTGCCGAAGGAAGTGGTGGACCAGTAGGCGTTGCTCTCAGCGAAGCTGTTGAAGTTACTGGTGATGAAGTTGTTGACGAGCCAGTAGGTGCGGTTGGCGGTCGTTACAGTCTTCTGCTTGTAACCGGTGTTGTTGTCCACTCCGAGTTCAGTGGGAAGCCAGCTGATGTAGTCGTAGTAGCACTTGGCTGCTTGTCCGGCGAGTGCGGCATCACCTCCCTTGAGGCTTGCGCTCCAGAGGTAGAGGTCTCCGAGCACGAGCTGGATGGGCATGACGGCCATGCGGGCGGGCATACTGTAGCCATAGGTGTCGTGGTGGTAGGGATATGCGAACCAGGAGACATAGGGCTTGAGGTCCTCGATGAAGTAGTCGCATATCTGCTCAAAACTCTTCTTCTCGGTGCCTTCGAGGATATCGTTGGCATCGTCGAGGGAAAGAATGGGCTCGGTGACGAGGGGGATGTTGTCGCCATAGACCTGAGCGAGCTGGAGATAGACCCACGCGCGGATGGCACGGACGGCACAGTACTCTGCCTGAAAGACGCGGAAGTCATAGGCTGAGAGTGTGGTGGCGTCATAGCGGCGCTCCATGAGGGTGGTGTCGGCGTTGGCCAGATAGTAGTTGCAGTTGTTGATGACTGAGTAGTAGTCGCGCGGGTTGTTGTACGCGTTGGAGTCCGTGACCTCGAAGTTGGAGATGGCCTTGAGGTCGGCATTTGCATTGTTGTTAACGACAACGAGGTCTCCGCGGAGTTCTCCATAGAGATTGGTGCGTACGGCAATCTTCTGGAGTTGTGCGAGTATGCCAACGAAGGAGTTGACGGTGTCGGTGCCTTGTGTGAGATGATTCTCGTCGGCATAGAGCACATCGTCGTTGCCCATATCGAGCATGTCGTCGCACGAGATGATGGACGTTCCCATCATCGCCAGCAGAGCCAGGGGCAGGATATATTTGATTCGTTTCATATTAGTATTCGGATTTGCGAAATATCGAATGTGAGAATATCGAGATATCGAAATAACGATTAAACATTAGAGGTTGATCTTGACACCGACGTTGACGGTGCGTCCCTGTGAAACCCATCCGGCGTCGATACCTTGCGAGATGACACTGTTGCCCATGGAGAACTCGGGGTCTGTGCCGAGGTAGCGGGTGATGGTGAACAGGTTGGTGGCGTTACCCCAGACGGTGATGCCCTGGATGTAGGTGTTGTTGATGGGCAGCTTGTAGCTGAGGGTGACGTTCTTCAGTCGGAGATAGCTGCCATCCTCAATCCATCGGTCGGAGAAAGCGCTGTTACCCATGGGATCACCATAGGTTGCGCGCGGGATGTCCGTGGTCTGTCCCTCGAAGCTCCAGCGCTGCAGCATGGCCGTGGTCTGGTTCATGAATCGTGAGCCGGACTCGAGCTGCTGGCGCATGTAGTTATAGACGTCGCCTCCGAGGCTGTAGTTGAAGCCTAAGTCGAGGGTGAGCCGTTTGTAGCTGAGGGATGTCCAGATGTTGCCGTAGATGTCGGGGTTGGCATCGCCGATGATGGTACGGTCGTTGTCGTCGATCCTGCCGTCGTGGTTCTGGTCGATGTACTTGACGTCGCCCGCGGAGAAGTATGTCTTGGTGACTCCGTCGGATGCGAGACGGTAGAGTCCGTCAGCAGCAGCCTCTGCGCTGGTGGCATAGACGATGCCTCCAGAGCGGGTCTCTGCGGTCTTCAGTCCGTAGAACTGATTGATGCTGCTGCCCACCTTGCTGCGGATGGTGGCTCCGAGCACGCTGTGGTCCTGATAAGCGAGTCCGTCGGGCAACTCCGTGAGTTTGTTGACGTAGTGTCCCATGCTGGCTCCCACGCTCCAGTTCCAATTGTTGCCGGAGATGAGGTGTGCGTTCACGCTGACGTCGAAGCCCTGGTTCTCGAGTTTGCCACCATTGCTCCAGTACTGGTTGATACCGGTGAGGAAGTTGGAGCTGCGGAGGGTGAGCAGGTCGCTGGTCCAGGAATAGAAGTAGTTGAAGGCTGCAGAGAGACGGTTGTTGAGGAATCGTCCCTCAATGCCAGCGTTGAAGCGGCGTGTGGTCTCCCACTTGAGTTCGGTGTTACCGATGTTCTCGAAGCTGAGAGCGGGTGTGGCACCGAGGAAGAGGCGGCTCTTGAAGTAGCTCTTGGCGGCGTCGTAGGGCAGGCGGTCGTTACCGCTGAGTCCGTAGCCGGCCTGCAGCTTGAGGTAGTCCACTCCGGCGACGTCGAACCACTTCTCGTTGGTCATCACCCATCCGGCCTGAATGCTGGGGAAGATGCCCCATACGACACCTGCGAGCTTCAGCCCAGAGGCATCGCGGCCGAACTGAGAGTTGGTCTCCATGGCGATGTCGCCTTGGAGGTAGTATCGGTTGGCAAAGTTGTACTTGGCCTGACCGTACCAGGAGAGGGTGGCCCAGTTCTCGCGGCTGCCGTCGATTTGCTTCTGCTCGGTGCCGGAGATCTGCGGGGTCTTGTCGTTGCCGGTGTTGTAGCCGCTCTGCTGGGTGAGGTAGTAACCCTCATTCATGAAGCGGAATCCACCGAGGAGGTCGATGCTGTGAGCGCCGTAGCGATTCTTCCACTCCACCTTGGTGTCGCTAAGGACGCTGTTCTGGCGGGAGTAGAGGGAGCCGATCATGTTCTGCATCTTCTGGTGGAAGGCCTCAACCCAGAAGGCGGGAACGCCATTCATGGGGATGTAGCGCTTCTCGTTGGTGTTCACCAGGGAGTAGCTGAAGAGCGAGGAGAACTTCAGGTGCTTGTTGGGGTGCCATGCAGGTGTGATGGCGAGGTTGACATAGGAGTTGTCGTAGTAGTTCTTGTTCTGCGCCGTGCCGTACTCGAGGATGGCCGTGGGGTTGGAGAGCTGGTAGTTGGCGTTGCGCAGCTGGGAGATCTCGGCGAGGTAGTCCTCATCCTCGATGTCGAGGTGCGCAGTGGAGATGATACCAGGTCCTACGTTGGAGGCCACAAAGCTGTAGGGCGAGAGCATGGGGCTCTTGGCGTAGCTGAGGAAATTCAGGGAGGTGACGGTGCTCTGGTCGTACTCCTCGGGAGCGCCGAGGTCATAGAGCTTGCGGGTGGAGTTGCTGAAGCTGGCGTCGAAGCGGACATCAATCCAGTCTGTGATCTTGATGTCGGTGTTGAAACGGATGTTCAGACGGTTGTAGTTCATCTCCTTGATGACCTCACCAGCATGCAGATAGCCGATGGAGAGCATGTAGTTGGCTACGTCGCCACCACCTTGCACGCTGAGTCCATAGCGCTGGGCGACGGCTGCGTGGTAGGCTTCCTTAGTCCAGTCGGTATTGTTGGCGTACTTGTTGTAGTAGTAGTTGTAGTTGTAGGGGTCGGCGGCGTTGTAGGGACGCTCGTCGAGGAACTTGAAGCTCTGCATCTTGGTTCCCGTGGACTGCATGAGGGAGCTAGCATAAGTCTTGAACTGAGTGCCGTCCATCATGCTGAAGTGCTTGGGAATGAACTCCACGCCTACGCTGGCCGTGGCGGCGATGCGCGTGGCAAGGGAGGTGTTGCGCTTGGTCTTGATGAGGATAACGCCGTTGGCACCCTTGGCGCCGTAGAGGGCGGTTCCGTTGCGCATGACTTCCACGCTCTCGATGTCATTGACGTTGAAGTTCGAGAGGATGTCGTTGTAGAATCCGGAGTGGATCATCTTGCGGTCATACTCCATCTCGGTGATGACACCATCGATAACCACCAGGGGCTGGGCACCGATGAGGTAGCTTCCTACACCGCTGACCTGCATGTATGCTCCGAGGCCGTTGATGCCGCTACGCTCGGTGGTTCTCACCTCAGCTCCGAGCTGATTCTCGATCTCGGTGGCGATGTTGGCAGCAGAGGAGAAGTCGAAGCCCTTGGCACGGGAGTGACCGAGGATGTTGTCGTCGTCGCCATAGAGTGCACAGGCGGCGTCGCTCTGCATGACGATATCACGGAGTTTGCCGCTCTCGTTGAGTCCCACGCGTACCTTATTATATCCGGGGATGGTGACCTCCACGGCGGAGCTGTAGAGGGGCACCTGCAGACGGAAGGTACCATCTTCCTCGGTGAGTGCTGAGTATCCTGTTCCAGCGATGGACTGCACGAGCACACCAGCGAGTGGTGCGTGGTCCTGCTGGCTCACTACCCTACCCGATATCTCGCGGGTGGGTTCCTGTTTCTTGATTCCCTTTCGCACGCGCTGCACGGCGGTGGTGTCGATTTCTTCTTCCTCGACGTCATCCTGCGCGAAGCCCGCAAGAGGCGCAGCTACCAGAAACAGGGAGAGACAAATATAGCCTACTGTTTTCATTGTTAGTTGTATTCTTTCAGGTTAGACAAATCGAGCTCGAAGCTGTTAGCTTCCTCGGCGGTCTCGAACGGAATGTAGATGAGGCGGTTGATGCGCAGCACATTCGTCTGGCCACGTAGTCGCATACCCACGCTGGAGGCGCTGGAGGCGATGCTGTAGCGGATGACCGGTTCGCTGTTGTAGCTCAGGAAATTGTAGGAAGAGAACTGGGGGTGCATAGCCTTCTGCAGGCAGATGACTTCCACCTCACGCCCGGAGGACAGGAACTCCGTGTCGGAGTACTTGTGGGTCTCTCCGGCAGGAACGGTCAGCAAGTGACCGGTGCCCTTGGCAGGATCGTAGCGGGTGGCATCCATGTTCTGTGACTCATAGAGCAAATCCTCGTTGGGGTACTGCTGGAGGAATGCGCTGTCGGTCTGGAAGCGGCTGTTGCTGCCGCGATAGCTTTCGCGGGCTTTCTCCAGGCGTTCGTGGAAATAGACCTGGAAGGGCACGGGCTTCACCTCCGCGGGATCGTAGCCTTCACGAGAGAAGAAGGAAGGTACGGTGACCAAATAAACATTGTAGTAGAGGTTGGCGAACGTGTTGGGCAGGTAGAAGTATGCACGGCTGACGATGTTGGCGGGCGAGAGTCCCTGGTAGGTCAGCGGGGAGAGTTCGAGGTAGTTCTCTCCGCGGAGCAGGTTCTCCTTCTTCATCTGTTCGATCACGTAGTACGTGCTGTCGTAGGTGATGGTGTCCACGAGGGTGCGGATGGAAGCTGAAGTGGAGGGGAATATCTCTCCGCTGTAAGCCAACTTGGCGACCTGGAAGTCGCGGGGCGACGTGGCACTGAGGTAGCGTGCCTCCAGGAGAGTGAGCTTCGGGTCGATACGTCCCTCGCTGTCCTTGTACACGCGTCCGTTGGAGCAGTGCCAGGGGACGAGGCTGCCGAGCAGGGCTGTCTTGTCAAAGACGTTGAGACCGTAGTAGTCCTTGTGGCGGACGTACATGGTGTTCGTCAGGGTGTCGGCCTCCTCCACGGTCTTGCCGCGCTGGTCGTTCATGTTGAAGAAACGGCCGCTGATGATGGCCATCTTGGCGTTGAGCAGGGCCACGCTGTCGCGGTTCTGCACCTCAGAGACGTAGTGGAACATCGGGGCGAAGCGCTCCAGCTCGCGCTTCCACACCTCATTGGTGGGAGCGAGGAAGAGGTAGGAGCTGTCCTCGCGGTTGATCCATCCGAGCTGATAGAGCTGGTTGGACATCGTCAGCACGGAGTCGGCATAGACGATGCGTCCGTCCACGATACCGCGCTGGACGCTGGATGCCTCGTCGAGGTTGTACTGATCCAGCAGTTCATAGAAGTTGGACACGCTGTCGAGGTCAGCATCGAGGGCCAGGCTCTCGCGCACGCTGGGCGAGAAGGGCTGCAGCCCGCTGAGTACGTAGAGCACGCCGTTGTTGGCAACGACGTTCTTGCGCTTGAAGCTGATGCCGTTGAAGTCGTTCTCGTGGAGCATGACGTACTTGCCGTTCATGAGTCGGAGCGAGTCGGAATAGCCTTCAAAGACGGTGCGTCCGTAGAGTGCCATGTGGTTCTGCAGGAACTGGGTGATGGCCTTGTTGTCCTTGTCCTGGATGTATCGCTGCGAGCCGTCGGGCATGGTGATGATGGTCTGCTTCTGCGCCTTGTAGAGGGCAATGACGCTGTCGGCCTGCTCACGGGTGAGCGTGGGAGCCCATACGGTGAGTGCCTGGCTGCCTGCGAGGACCTTGTCGTAGCCCGTGTTGTCGAGCACTCTGACAAACTCCGCGAGCGAGGCGTCGGCCTTGATGAGCTCATAGAGCGATGGCTGGTCGGCAGCCGTCACATTGCCATCGCCTTCGTAGTGGTCGTTCCACTCGTCGACACAGGAGACAAGTCCCATGGCGCCGGACGTCAGGAAGGCTGTGGCCAAGAGGGTTATATATCTGAATGTTTTCATTGCTGATTGAAATTCGGGTTAAAGATACATTGTTTCAGCGTATAGACTTTGGTTAGAGGTCGTCCTCGGCAGCATCTTCGCTGTCCACGCCATAGACGCTCTTCGGCACGATCTCGAGATAGTCGAGCATCAGCTCTGCACCACCGATGGCCATGACGGAACGTATGCGCATGGTGTGCTGCTTGTTTCCGTCGAGGTAACCTTCGAAGATGACCTTGCGGGGGTTACGTGCAGCCTCCGAGGCAGCACTGGAGTTGTTGGTGCTCAGTTGCAGGTCGTCCTTGACGCTGCCGGCACCCGTGCTGACATAGCGTGTGGAGCGCGGGCCGTGGTACCAACCAAGGTTGTGCATATCCTTCTTGGACTGGTCGATACGGGCCTTGGCCGTTCCTGTGGGAGTACCCGTTCCGGGGATGGACACCCAACCACCAATGCGCTGTGCGAAGATAGCGTCGTCCGTATTACGCATATCGAGAGGTATGCCCTGAGGAATATTGTCAACATAGAACTGAGCGATACCTCGAGTGGCCATAGCGCAGAAGCCGAGACGGATCTGGTATTGACCGCTGGGAACACTGGGCAGGTTGAAGGTGATGTCGTAGGAGTCGTTGTCCGAGCGGAGGTTCAGCTCATCGCCCTCGTAGCTCCAGAAGTAGTTGCGGGAGTTCTGCAAGAAGAAGTCGCCGTCCTCGGAGAGCTCCACGTTGTCCAGGTAACCCGGAGGGAAGATGTAGTTCTTGGCGTCGGCATTGGGATCTTCCGTAGGCAAGTTGCCCCAGGTACGGGAGGTGCGCATGTCGTTGTTCATCAGTTCGGGGAAGACGGTGTAGAGGTCGATGCGCATACGGGAGTTGAAGACGCGCTCGTGGGTCCTGGCGCCGTAGTCAATCAGGCGGTCGATGTAGTAGTAAACACCGTTGATGGCCTCCTGCGTGTAGCCCTTGGCCACAGAGGGACTGACGATGGCACCGCGGTTGGTCAGAGCCGGGCGCGAGGGGTCATACATACGGTTGAGGTACAGGGTGTTGGGCTTAGCGTCGCCGCGGAAGCGGTTGACGGTAGCTGCGATGTGCTCCACCTTCAGGGTGGACAGCGGGCTCATGGTGCTGTACCACTCGGTGGAGTTCACTAGAGCGTGGTAGATGGAGCAGTTGGTGTAGAGCTTGTTGTACATACCCTTGCGGTTGAGCAGGTGGTATGCGATGAGCTTGTACAGGGGGTTGCGGGGATCCTTCAGGGCCTCGGCATCTTTGCCATAATAGTCGGCTCCTGCTCCTTCGGGATATACGAAGCAAGCGTAGTCGTAGAGATCCTCCCAGGAATTGATGTCGCGGCTCCACCCTGTCTCGGCAGCGTACTGACTGTAGTTGGCCAGGATGCTATCGGGCACGCAGAAGGCGGTGTAGCCGAAGCGGCGTTCCTGCGGAACGTGACAGAAGTCGTACTGCGCACCCGTCCAATATCCTTCGGCGCGTTCCAACTTCTTCTCGTCGCGCCAGTAGTAGGGATCATAGCTGGCATCCTTGATGCGGTACATCTGCTGTGTCAGGCCCGTCATCTCCAGACAAAGGTAGAAGAGGCTGACGTTGGGGTCGTTCTTCAGCAGCATGGGCAGCGTCTCGGACGTTGCGGCCACGAGTCCGTCCACGGGGTGCACGACACCGTTCTCCACGGAGTCGTTCTGCATGGTGTAGATGATGGTGCCGCTCTTGTTGATGCGGTAGGTGTAGGCTTCCACCTCCTGCACGGTACCGTCGGCCTGCTCCTGCTCCACGGTGATGGGCATGGCTTCGATGCTGAGGTAGCGTCCGAGGAGGTTGGTGGAGGGCAGCCAGGCGGTCTTCTCGACATTGGCGTCAGTGTCGTCGGCAGCCTGAGCGAGTTCCTCACCGAGTTCGGTGGTGAAATACATACGGTCGAGCACGGCGGTGCAGGCCAGGGTGTCGCAATCTTCAACGGAGAGCTGGTCCACGGAGGAGAGTCCTCGGGACTGCAGGTACTCGCGCACGGCAGCGTTTGTCGGTGCGAAGCAGGTATAGGTGCCATAGGTGGAGAAGAGATCCATCTTTCCGGCACGTTCCACGATGGCTGCAAACTCAGAGAAGTCCTCGTTGTTGCGGAGCCAGTCACTGAGCATTTCAGCCTTGTAGGTGTAGAGGTCGTCTGTGGCGATGTCGTCATTGCACGAAGTCATTGAGAGGGCACCCACAGCCAGCGCTCCTACTGCAGCCAACCATGTAAAATAGTGATTTATCCTTTTCATAGTCTTCTATTATGCTGATATTATTTATTCATTTCGATGCCTTCGCTGGCTTCGTTCTTGTAGATAGCCTTCTGGACGAGGTTGGTGTTCACCTTCATCTCTTCCTTGTTATAGGGCCAGAAGAGGTGTGCCAGGCTTGGGAAGCCGGTGTTTCCGCTGGCGCTGCCTCCGGTGGTCTTGGAGGAGGGCACGTTGGCGCGGATGATATCGGTCTTGCCATCGCGCATGGCGTAGCGCACAAGGTCGAACCAGCGCTTGCCTTCGAACATGAGTTCGCGGTTGCGTTCCTTCTGGAGGAAGGTGATCATCAGACCGCGAGTGGCCAGGGCCGGAGCATTGGTGGCCAGCTTGCGAGACTCATCGGAAAGCGAGCGGAGGTTGACCAGGTAGATGAGGTCGAAGGCTCGGTGCATGAGCTCGGTGTTCTCCTGGGAGGTCTCGTCGGTGGCCTTCTGCAGCAGGGCTTCTGCCTCCATGAGCATGACGTCGGTCAGGCGGTAGAAGATCCAGTTGCGGTTGAACTCGCGGTCGAGGGTGAAGCTTCCGGTCAAGGGCACTTCCGAGGTGGCACCTTCCGTGGAGGTACGGAAATCGGTGGCCACGAGTTTGCGGATGTAGCCCGAACCGTAATCGTTACTCTCGGGAGCGATGGAGTTGTAGAAACGGAGGTCATACTGATGCTGGAAGTAGCTGAAGGTCTTGGCCTTGACATCGGAGACGATATCGGGGCGCACGGTCAGCCATCCTGCTCCGGCGTTCGTTGCTCCCAGATCTCTATTGGTATTTCCGGTACCATAGTAGCTTGCCAGCGTGGAGCTCTTGATGTAGCTGGTGGCATTGCTGTTCCAGTTGAAGCTGAGCTCGAAGATGCTCTCGAAGCTGTTGCCGGTGCCGAAGATGGCATTGAAGGCCTGGCTCTGGTTCTGACGGGGATTCTGGTAGAGGTAGGCCACACGTCCGTAGGGAGCTGGTGTCATCTCGCGAGGAGTCTCGGACAGGGTGCTGCTGGAGGTCTGTGTGCTATAGAACTCCTTGTAGTCAGCAGCCTTCTGAGCCATAATCTCCTCGGCAGCGGCGATGCACTTGTCCCACTCGCCGGTCCAGAGGTACATGTCGCAGAGCATAGCATCGATGCCATAGCGAGTGATGCGGTTGCAGTTGCTGTTGTAGCGCTGGCCGATGGCGTCCTGACTGGTGACGGGATAGCGGGAGATGGCATCATTCTTGACGGCCTCGAGATCCTTGATAATCTCCGCGAGGATATACTTGAAGCTGCTGGGAGCGAGGTATTGCACCTCGTCTTCCTGCTGCACGCTCTCGCGGTAGAAGGGCACATCCTCAAAGGCACGGATGAGGTAGAAGTAGCAGAGTGAGCGCAGGGCCGTCATCTCAGCGATGGTGGCGCGGACATCACTCTCGCGGTAGGAGGGGTCCTTCTGGCTCACCACGGGAGCCATTCGGATGATGGTGTTGCACTTGTTGATGACGGCGTAGAAGCTGCTCCAGTTGGTGAACTGGTTTGTGGAAAGCAGGTTCTCGCGCAACGACTGGTAAAGATCGTAGTTGTCATTCTGCACGTTGTTGCCGGGGAAGATGTTGTCGCTGCGGAGCTCTCCCCAGACAATGCATCGATTGATGAAATCCTCGCTCTGCATGGACGCATAGCAACCGGCCACCATCTGATCGATATCGGCCTTCTCGTTCCAGAAGTTGTCCTCCGTGACGATGTCGCGGGGTTCAATCTCGAGGAAGTCGGCACATCCTGCTGCAAGCAGGCCGACACACGCGGCCAGTGCAGCTGTCTTTATATTATTATATAGGTGTTTCATATCTTCAAATCTTGCTTGATGTTAGAAACCAATGGTGAGACCTACGGTGTAGGACTTCGAACGCGGAGTCTGGGAGCCGTCGGTGGTGACACCGTAGCCGCCGTAGCCGATTTCGGGATCCACACCGGAGTACTTCGTCAGGCAGAAGAGGTTGTTGGCGCTGGCGTAGAAGCTGAGCGTGCTCATGTGCCATTTCTTCAGCTTCTTCGGGTCGAAGCTGTAGCTGAGCTGGAGGAAGTTCAGACGGAGGAAGGTACCATCCTCGACGAAGCGGTCGCTGATGAGCGTGTTGTAGTTCGAACCGTTACCGAACATAGCGCGCGGGATGCTGGTGATGTCACCTTCCTTGCGCCAGCGGTAGTTGACGGCTTCACTCTGGTTGTTGTTGCTGATCATGGATTCCATGTCCAGACGGGCCATGTTCAGGATGTCGTAGTCGATACGATAGTTGAAGTTCGCACGCAGGGCCAGGCGGTCGTAGTGCAGCGTGAAACCGAAACCACCAGTCAGACGAGGCAGGGAGTTGCCCAGGTACATGATGTCGAGCTGGTTGATGTTACCGTCGTTGTTGACATCTTCGTAGATGGCGTCGCCACCCTTGAATGCATAGCCGTTGCCGGAAGAGGTCTTGTAGGCGAAGCGCGTCTGGATGGGGTCACCCTGAGCGTTCTTGACGTAGGTTCCGTCGGCGTTGAGCACGATAGGATAGGTCCAACCCTTGTTCAGGTTCTCCTGCAGGCGGTCCACGGCGGTGCCGTTGGCCTTGTTGCTGCGGTTGTCTTCGCGGACGATCCGGCGGGCGGTGTCGTAGTTGTACATATAGACGCCCTTAAACTTGAATCCGTAGATGGAGCCGAAGGGGTTGTTGAGCTGCACGCGCTGGAGGACGCTGCGGTTGTTCTCGGTCCAGTCGATGTTCAAGCCGGCGAGGATCTGAGGATCCATGGCGGTGATGACGTTGCGGTTGTTGGCGAAGTTCACGTAGGCATCCATGTAGAACTTGCCCTTCTTGAGCAGGCGTTCGCCATCGATCTGGAATTCCCAACCTTCGTTCTTCATGTCGCCCACGTTCTTGTAGGTCAGGGCGGACCAACCGTTGCTGGAAGGGATGCCGGCGTTGGCCATGAGCATGTCCTTGGTGGTGCGGCGGTAGAGGTCAACCACGAACTTCAAGCGGTCGTCGAAGAAGTGGAGACGCAGACCGAGGTTCCAGGTGTAGATATTCTCCCACTTCATCTCGGTGAGCTTCAGTCCGCTGGGGTTCATGCTGACCTGGTCGAGGTAGCGGCTGCCCTGTGCGAAGCGGTTCATGTAGAGGTAGTCCTGTCCGGGAGGGTTACCCACGAGACCCCAACCAGGAGCCACGCTGAGCATGCTGATCTTGAGCTTTTCACGTGCCCATTCCATCCAGGGCTCGTCGATGACGTTCCATCGGCCGGAGATGGCGGGGAAGTAACCCCATCGGTTGTTTGGTCCGAAACGGGTGGTAGCGTCCACGCGCATGGAGAAGTCGGCCATGTAGCGGCTCTTGTAGCTGTAGTGCGAGGAGAAGGTGTAGTAGAGGGAGCGCCACTCGTTGAATCCGCTACCCATTCCCGTGACGTGAGCTCCGGAAGTGACGGACTCGAGGTCTGCGGGCAGGCGGTTGACGTTGGTGCTCTGGTTGCTGGAACTGCCGCTGACGAGCTGGAAACGTCCCATGGCCTGGAGGTAGTGGTCCTCGTTGTTGAAGTGGGGCTGGAAGGTCAGCGTGTGGGTAGTCGTGAAGGCCAGGTTCTTGCGGGAGAAGCTGTAACCTGTTCCGGCATCCCAGTAGTTGTTGGTGATCAGGGAGCTGGGGAAGCTCTGGTCGGTGTATTCGTTGTACACCTGAACGAGCACACGTCCCTGGTAGTTCAACTGGTGCTTAGTGTCGTCCAGACCCAGGAGCTTGTAGTTCAGGATCAGCTCGGGCTGGATGTCGTAGGTCGTCTGGTCGTTCTTGGCGAACTTGGCGCTGGCCAGCGGGTTGTGGAGGTCGCGCTGATCGTTGAAGTTGTTGCTCTGCTGGGTGCTCAGCCGGCCATAGTCGGTGAAGGCGTAGCGCGGAACGATGTAGTAGTCGCCGGTGTTGTAGGGGTTGCCTTCGGCGTCGTACTCCCAGCGGTAGGGCGAGAGGTTAGGCATCTTCTTGTAGGCAATACCGAGCAGACCATCGTAGTTGCGGTTGTTCTTCGTGTAGGTCAGCGAGAAGTTGGAGTTGATGGTGATGCGGTCGTTGACGGAGTAGTCCAGGGCCATACGGGTGGTGAAGCGGTTGAGCTTCTGCTCGATGATGGTACCGGTCTCGTGGTCATAACCGCCGGAGATGCGGAACTGCGTCTTCTCGTCACCACCGTCGATGGTGATGTAGTGGTTCTGGCGCAGACCGTTCTGCTTGACGAGGTCCACCCAGTCGGTGTTCTTGTTGAACATCAGGAATTCGGAATAGGTCTCGTCGTAGTTCAGCTCGCGTACCTGACCGACGTAGGTCTGCTGCTGCGGGTTGAAGTAGGACTCCTTGAGGAGCATCGTGTAGTGGTCACCGTCCAGCAGCTTGATGCCGTCGGGCTGGTGGGTCATGGTCATCTTCACGGAGTAGTTCACGCGGGGCGGGCCCTTGCGACCACGCTTGGTGGTGATTTCGATGACACCGTTAGCACCTTGCGAACCCCAGATGGCCGTTGCGGCAGCATCCTTCAGGACCTTGATGTCCTCGATGTCCTCGGTGTTGACGTTCAGGAGTTGAGCGAACTTCTCGTCGTTGGCGGTGGCCACGTCGAAGTCAGAGAGATCGACGCTCCAGACGTTGCCGTTGACGACGATGAGCGGTTCGTTGGACGTCAGGGTGGACACGGTGGTAGCACCACGCAGACGCATGGAGGTTCCGCTGCCGAGGTCACCGGAGTTCATGACGATATCCAGACCGGCGATACGTCCCTGCAGGGCTTCGTCCACGGAGGTGATGCCGAGTCCTTCGAATTCCTTGGCGGAGATGCCCTGGGCGGAGAAGCTGACTTCTCGTTCGGGGATGGCCAGACCGGAGGTCTTCATCTTTTTCTTGGCCGTCTTGACCACTTCCTTCATCGTCTTGGTGGCGTCCTGCATCGTGATCTTGAAGACGTTCTTGTTGATAGGCAGCTGCTGGGTCTTGTAGCCCATGAAGCTGATGCGCAGTTGGTTCTTGGCGCTCTTGATGGGGAGCACGAAGTTACCGTTCATATCGGTCACGGTGGCATTGACGACACGGTTCGAAGCATCGACCTCTGCCACACTGGCGCCCGGCAGTACGTCGATATCATCGCTGACGGTACCGCTGATGCGCGAAATCTGAGCCATTGCCAGTGTGCTGACCAGCAACAGGCTGAGCGTTATGTAATATCTTAGTGTTTTCATCTTCGGGCCTTTTTATTTGCGTTTCACCGAGTTGCGAGTGGGCGGCACCGGGTAGGGGAAGCCGTCGGGCAGCAGCTGGTCGTTGGAATAGAGGAGGACATCATCTATGAGGTGAATGACCACGGGCGATGTGACGTAGTACCAGCGAGTAGCCTTGGTGAAGACATACTGGCGTGCTACGAGGTTGCTGCTGGAAACAACGACGTTGGCCGTCTTGCCGTTGGCATCAGTCACAGTGATGGCGGAGCCGGTGTTGTTGACCGTGAGACGACGGAATCGGCTGGAAGCGTCGTCGAAGCTGGCGGTCTCATAGACACCCTGTCCCTGCTCGCCGCCGAGATAGACGGATCCGTCCTGCACGTGGTAGCGGATGAAGTTGTTGATGGTCGTCTGGATGATGGCCTGGCAGGAGTCCTTCAGAGCGCGGACGGAGTCGAGCTCCTCATCGGTCATCAGGCTGTCGCGGTTGAGCATCACAGCAGAATCCAATACGGCAGCCCAGCCGTCGTATTCCTCCAGCGAGGGCAGCTTGTGGGCGGCCACGAGTTCATTGATCTTCTCGGCCGCGGGGACGTAGATGGTGTAGTGGAAGTTACCCATGATGTTCAGGGCCCGTCCGATGCAGACGTGTGTGCCGTCGAAGTCACCGGAGGTACTGAGGATGGAGGAACTGGCCATCAAGTCGGCAAAGGGCAGGAACTCGGGATGCTTCACGGAGTCGTTGAGGATCTCGTAGGGGGTCGTCAGCGTCGTCGTGGGCAGCTCGTCGAGCAGGTAGGAGATACCGTTGCCGTTCTCCGTCAGATCATAGCGGTCGGCAATGGGGATGAAGGTGCCGGCTTCCATCTGGGCACTGCCGGCGATGCCTGTCACCTGTCCGCCCTCGAAGCGCACCTGGATGGGGTTGCCGCCCTTGGTCAGATAGATGCTCTGACCCTCATGGAAGGTCTGCGCGCCCTTCTGTCCGTGGACGATGATGAGGTTGTCGAAGAAGTCCGTCAGGCGGTTGTTGATCAGACCCAGGCCGCCGTCGGCACCCGAGAGGTTATGCGTGCGGGGCTGGAAGGTGGTGGCAGTCTCCGTGGGGGTGTACGTCATCGTGGCGGAGTCCAGCACGGCCTCATAGACCGTAGCCGAGACGGGGAAGTACTGGTCCGAAGGATCCACGTAGTACTTGTAGGCCGCGGGCTTGCGCTCGTAGATGGAGAACGGGTCGATGACGGCACCGAAAGCCTGGTCCTTCGGCAGCAGGTAGCTGTAGGTCGAAGCCATGGAGTTCACATAGGCCTTGTTCTCGTAGCCCGTCCAGTTCTGGGTCCACCTCACATCGCCACCGGGCTTGTAGCGGGTGTCGGAGATAAAGCGGTACATGATGCTCTGGTCCTCATCCTGGCGCAGACGCACGGGGAAGAACACACTCTGGTGGTCAGGCGCCACGTACACGGCGTTCATCTGATAGACCACACCGTTGCAGGCCATGAAGCAGCTGTCCACCTTGTCGATTGAAAGGCCCATGGCCTCGGACTCGGTATTCTTCACGTTCTCGAACTTGCTCGGGATGGTAGAGATAAGGCTGCTCTTCATGCAGTTGTTGAGGAAGGGAATCACAATCTCATCGGGCACGTTGTCCCAGTCGTTGCCGTACTTGGCACCGATGGCACGGCCGTCACCCGAGGTGAGGTAGTACTTCATCCATTCGTCGGTGGGCACGAAGATGGCAGCACCGTCGTTGCCGGCGACAAGGTTGGTGGCGTTGACGCTGTAGTTATTCCATCCCGGATCCAAAACTAGCACCTCACTGAGCTTGGTATCCGTCTCGGAGACGGTGTTCAGCGCGCGCTCTTCCTTACCTTCGTTGAAGTAGCGCTTGACATAGATGGAGTCCACCTTGCCATTGATTTCGCGGGTACCGATGAACTGAGGATAGCTGTAGCGCTCCAGCAGGGAGCTGAAGATGCTGAACTGGGGTTTCGTGCGGATGATCTCAGCCATGTTGGGCAGAGGCTCCGGCACCTGCTCCAGGACGTGGATGTAACCGTTCTGGCAGGTGATGTCCTGCAGGAACTTCTTCGGCGAGCCGTCGGGGTTCACATCCTTTTCAGGCCAGCGGCCGTCGTTCTTGGCGATGGGTTGGCCGTTGATGTAGCTGCGGTCCACGTCCTCGCACTCGCCGTTGGTCAGCTTCTGGATATCCTCTTTCAGGATATCGTTGCTCATCATGAAGTCGGGGGTGAAGTGGACCATCGTCGGCACGGTGTTGTCCTTATATAAATAAAGTTTATCGCGCCCGCGCACAGCAGCCCAGTAGTCTGTGACGATTTCGTTGCCGGAATCGTCATAGGTGACACGTGCGGGATTCACGGCAGGCATTTCAGAAGCCAGAGCCACGGGGATGGAGTCGGAGATGTCCAGACGGGACTCACGACGCATGAACAATCCTTCTGATGGGGGATTGCCCGGGCGGTTGCTCAGCAGTTCGATGAGGTACGCGTTGTTAATCATAGCACCCTTGAGCAGGTTCTTCTTCTCGGCCTTCGAGAGCTCGGCCACCGAGGAGACTCCGCGCTTCTGCAGGAAACGCGACCATGCGGCGTCGTCGGCCACGAACAGCGTGACGCTACCCGTGCGACGGAGCATATCCGGATAGTTCGTTTCCGACAAATCCGGATCGTTGATGAGGGCCAGCGTCGTCTTGAAGTCGCCGCGGCTCTCCAGCTCTTCATAAATGCTGCTACCCAGCCACGTGGGCGTTCCCGTCAACAGGTCGTCCGTACAAGACCACCAAGCCAGCGGGCCACCGACGAGGAGTGCGGCAGCAAACAGTCGGCTCACTCTTCTGGCGAGCCTTCGCTTGAGAATACTGTTTTCCATTTAGTTAATAATATGTAATTTTACTTGATTTCCTTTTGGGGCGTGATACATCATGCGGCTCCGCCGAGCCGAGGGGTTGAATCTCAGGCACTTGCGCCTCAGAAAAGCGTTCATTTCCTGACATTTCGTTAGTTAGTATGCATGTGCTGAAACTTGCATAATCTGTGCCAAAATTATAGCTTATTTAAGAAATAAGTGCACGAAAAGACTAAAAAGTCTTCATTACATGTTCAATAACATAATTTCATTCCCCTCTCCCACCCCTTTTTACCTCCGCCACGACTAAATAAGTGTATTTTATACCACTTCAGGCCACAGAATGATGAAAAATGTGCAACTGAATCCGCATTTCTATTATTTCTGCTTGCAGGATACACCGCTTTCACGAGAAAACCGTGCAAGCAACACAAGCCAAACAGAGAGAAACAAGCGGAGTCGAAAACGGATATGAATCCGGATATGCCGGGCGTTTTGCAAAACAGAATTTCAAAAACCTTGCTAACCTTGCTAATTTTGTTAAAAAACCTTTCAAACCCGGCATTCCTTTTTTTTACAGATATTAACTTTCTTAGCAAGGTTAGCAAGGTTTTTGAAATTCTATTTTGCATGCAAGATGCTTTTGAGGCGGATGGAGCTGAGTGAAAGGCGATGAATAGAGGAATTGGGGGCTGGTGTCCGAGCATCAGGGGACAGGGAGCTATACATCAAGGGACAGGGAGCTATGCATCAAGGGTCAAGGGGCTATACATCGGGACGCATGAGGAAGTACCACAGGTGGTACACGGCTACGGATGCGGACGCGTCGGGAATAAGATGCGGACGCGTTGGGAATTAAAATGCGTGCGTGTCTGCAATAATATTGCAGACACGCACGCAAGAAGATAAGAATCTTCCGAGGAAGGATTAGCGAAGCTGGCGGGCAGCGCGCTTGAGGACCTTGACGGTTCGGTCGGAATCAAAGACGCCATAGAGGCCCTGTTCTTCCTGCGCTGGGTCGGCCATATAAGGGTCACCGGGCTGCCACCAGATGTGTTCGTTACGCGCCTCGCCATTCCAACCCCAGAAATTGATACCGCAGAGAACGTCGCCGAGTTCGCGGCTCTGGACGAGGTGGTCGAGGATGAAGCGGTAGTAGGCGTCGCGGGCACGGGTGGTGGAGGTGTCGGAGTACTGGTTGCCATCGCGCGGATAGCCAAATTCCTCGATGACGAGGGGCTTGCGCAGGTCACGTCCGAGGGCTGCGTGCATGCGGATGTAGTCTTCCGTGTGGCGCATGACGTTGTCCAGCTGGCTGCGCATGAGGTCTTTCTGTTTGGCGGTGGCCACTTCTCCGCGCTTGACCCAACTCCAGTTCTGAGGCCAGATGTGGATGGTCAGGTAGTCGATGTTGGGGTCGGTGTGCAGACGGGTGTAAAGGTTGAAGTCCTCCTCACATCCCATGGAACCTTCGCTGCCCACGCTGACGAGGTGGTTGGGGTCAAGCTGCTTGATGAGCGCTGCCGTCTCGGCCACCCAGCGCGCCAGAGGTTCCTTGGACTCGGCGGAGAAAGCACGCGGCTCGTTGCCTATCTGCCAGGCCATGATGGCGGGGTCCGCGGAGTAGGGTTGGTGCGTGAGACTGTTGGTGCGGCTGACGATGGCGCGCACATGATCGAAGAAGAGTTCCTGGGCACGACGGTTCTGGGAGAACTGCGCAGCATAGCGGCACCACTGGGGCCACGCCATCGAGTCGATATGCTCGGTGGCATCGCCGTTAGCCCAGCGCAGGTAGGACGCATATCCCCCACTCCACGACCACGAATTGTTCAGGTAGAGCACAGCCTTCATCCCGCGCTTACGCAGCTCGCCGAGGGCGCGGTCGAGGGCTTGGAGAAGGGTCTGGTCGTACTCCCCCGGACGGGGCTGGAGGATGGGACGGACCTTGCGAGCCGTGGGGATTCCGTCGGCTCCGACGAGTATTCTTAGATTCTTGATACCCAGATTACAAAGTTTATCAAGTTCACGTTGAAGTCGAAGCGAATCGCCTCCTTCGCCCTTACTCGCCAACTGGGGCAGATACCACGTGTTGGTGCCTACGTAATAGTAGGGCTGACCGTCTATGGTCAGCTGTCCTCCGGTGCAGCGGACAAAGCCCTGCTGGGCGTAAGCCATCAGGGGCAGCAGACAGATGAGGAAAAGAATCTTTTTCATACGTTCAACATTAAACTTTAGACGTTAAACTTCGTAAAACAGAGCACGACCCGATGCCATGAATCGTAAACCAGGAGCCTTGGTTTCATACCATGAACCCAAAGCTCCAAGGACAATCAATACTGCTCGTTCTCGTTCGGGAAGTCGGAGCTCTTGACATCGGTGACGTACTGCCCGATGGCGTCGGTCATGACCTCAAAGAGGTTGGCATAGCGACGGAGGAACTTGGGCGAGAAGCCCTGGTTCATTCCCAGCATGTCGTGTACCACCAGCACCTGGCCGTCGCAGGCCCCACCAGCACCGATGCCGATGATGGGCACGGGCACACTGGCGGTGACTTCTGCTGCCAGCTTGGCGGGAATCTTCTCCAGCACGATGGCGAAGCATCCCACCTCGGCCAGGGCCTTGGCGTCGGAGCGCAGCTTCTCGGCTTCGTTCTCCTCCTTAGCGCGCACGGCGTAGGTTCCGAACTTATTGATACTCTGAGGTGTAAGTCCAAGGTGACCGCAGACGGGGATTCCGGCTTCAAGGATGAGCTTGATGGCGGGGATGATTTCGACGCCGCCCTCCAGCTTGAGAGCATCGCAACCCGTTTCCTGCATGATGCGGACAGCATTGCGCACAGCATCCTGGGGGTCCACCTGATAGGTGCCGAAGGGCATGTCACAGACCACCAAGGCACGCTGGACACCGCGGACGACGCTGCGGGCGTGGTAAATCATCTGGTCGAGGGTGATAGGAAGGGTGGTGACATTACCGGCCATGGTGTTCGAGGCGCTGTCGCCAACGAGAATCACATCGACGCCCGCACCGTCCACGATGCGAGCCATAGAATAATCATAAGAGGTGAGCATGGCGATTTTCTTGCCGCTCTGTTTCATTTCAAAGAGACGATGCGTGGTGACTTTACGCGTGTCGTCTACGAGGTATCCAGCCATATTTTTTGCTTTTTTGATAAATTTTGGCGCAAAAGTACACATTTCTGCGCATCTTTTACTATATTTGCCCCCAAATTTTACACTCTTGAGCAAAAATACTGATATAAAAGCACCCAAATCGCAAGAAACGGCACTCGACCACGTACTAAAGTACACGGGAGTGTTCGGCGGTGTGCAGGGACTGACGATCCTGATGAGCATCGTCCGGAACAAGCTCGCCTCGCACTTCCTCGGGCCTGTGGGTTTCGGACTGATGGGCGTCTATCAGGCCATCGCGGAGTTCGCCGGCAGCACCACGAACTGCGGCATTCCCTTCTCCTCCGTCAGGGAACTCTCGGAACTGACCGAGGGCAAGACGGACCGGGACAATGCTACGCTGCAACGTCACCCCGCCCTGCTGCAACTGGTGGCGGTCATCCGCACCTGGTGCCTCTGGACGGCGCTGGCGGGGGTGCTGTTCACACTGGCCGGAGCGCCCCTGCTCTGGCGATGGTTCTTCCCCGACGGCGAGGTCAACGTCTGGTCCATCGCCCTGCTGGCACCCATGGTGGCTGCGCTGAGCATCACCGGAGGCGAGATTTCCATCCTGAAGGGGATGCGACGTCTGCGCCGCATTGCCCTTATCTCTGCCGTGGGAGCCGTCAGCACCCTGTGCCTGACCGTGCCGTTCTTCTGGTCCATGGGCCTGAACGGCATCCTGCTGGCCCTGAACTGCTCCACCATAGCGCTGACAGGCATCCACCTGAGCTTCACGCTGCCGCTGTTCCCCTACGTGGTTCATCCGCTGTCGCGCCAGATGTTTCTCCGAGGATGGGGAATGGTGCGCATAGGCATCCCCTACGTGCTGGCGGCTATTGCCGGCTCCGGAGTGGCGATGGCGTTGCCGGCGCTAATGAAGAACTATGGGTCCATAGAAGATCTGGGGCAGTACCGGGCCATCTACGGACTCATGGTGACCTATGCGGGAATCGTCTTCACGGCCTTCGAGGCAGACTACTTCCCGCGTCTCTCGGGAGTAAACCGCGACCCGGAGCTGCGTAACCTGACCATCAACCAGCAGATTCGAGTCTGCGTGCTGCTGATAGCTCCCATTCTGATAGCCATGATGGTGGGGATGCCCGTCATCGTGCGCCTGCTCTACACCGAGAAGTTCCTGCCCTCCGTACCGATGGCTATCTGCGCGGCATTCTATATGTTCCTGCGCGCCGTGACCACCCCCATCGGCTACACGGCACTGGCCTGCGGACAGTCCGGCCTGTTCCTGCTGATGGAGGTCATCTACGACGTGGTCTCGCTCGCCCTCATCTTCGGATGCTACGAAGCGTGGGGCCTGACGGGAGCCGGCGTGGGGCTGTCGCTGTCGGCGCTCTTCGACCTCCTGCTCATCGGCATCACCTACAGCTGGCACTATGGCTTCCGCCTGACGCGCTCCACGCTGCTGCTGGTGCTGCAGCAGGCGCTGCTGATGGCTCTGGCCGTGGCCGGTTGCCTGTGGTTGCCTACGTGGTGGCGCTGGCTGTGCGGCTTGCTGCTGCTGGTGCTCTCGGCACGATTGAGCTACGGAGTGCTTTCGGCAGAGACCACCGTGATAGAGAAAATCCGACATAAATTGTTCCATTGGAAGAAGGGAAACGCAGCATCCTCCCAGGAGCAGACGTCCCAGAAGAATCCATAAAACCCCATCCCCTACCCCAACATGCCAAAAGTAGCCATCCTCGTAGCCGCATACAATGCCGAACAGACACTGCCCCAGTGCCTGGACTCGCTCTGCCGCCAGACGCTGCAGGACATCGAGATACTGTGCGTGGACGACTGCTCCACGGATGACACCCGGTTGATGCTCAACACCCGAGCTCGGCTGGACCAGCGCATCAGGGTGCTGCAGACGCCCAAGAACAGCGGACAGGCCGTGGCGCGCAACCTGGCCCTGCAGGAAGTGAAGGCCCCCCTGGTGTGCATGGTGGACGCCGACGACTGGCTGTCGCCCGATGCCCTGCAGTCGGCCCTCGACGTCTTCGGGCAGCACCCGCAGACAGACTGCTGTGCCTTCCACCTGAAGGAGCACTACGAGGACGGACGCGAGGAGGACTTCGGACTGCCCACGCAACTCGAACTGGGCGAGGCACTGACAGGAAAAGAGGCCTTTGAGCTCTGCCTGGACGGATGGCAGCTGCACGGACTCTACGTCACACGCACCGAGCTTCATCGGAAAATTCCCTTCGACACGACCACCCGCCTCTACAGCGACGACAACACCAGCCGACTGCACTACCTCCACAGCCGTGAGGTACGGGCGTGCGAGGGCGTGTATTATTATAGGAAACACGCGGAGTCGATGACCATCAGCTTCAACCTGCGCCGATTCGATTTCATGGAAGCACAGCTGAGCCTGAAGTGGGCACTGAAGGACGTGGATATCCCCGAGGCGCTGCGCCAGCGCGTGGAAGGTAACCGGTGGTACACCTTCATCGGATGCTATCGGCTCTACCTCCAGCACGAAGCAGAGATTGCCGAGCCAGACCGCCTGCAGCTGCAGCAGCGCTTCCAGACCATCCTCCACACCTTCCGCCCATCGAGACTGAAGCTGCGCTACCGATGGAAACCGGGCTACTGGCTGACGACCAACACACGACTGTTCGACCTGCAGCAGCGCATACAACAACGAATCAAGAACTCTTCAAACTCACAATAATCACAATGAAAAAGATCCTACTTGCTGCACTGATACTTCTGCTGAGCGGCACCGCGGCACAGGCCGCCCTCACACCTGGACGCGACTACTACCTCTGGCTCAACATCTACGAGAAACTCATAGGCACCAACGAGGCTGGCAGCGGACCCGCCATCTCGGCCTACGGCGTGCAGCCGGACGGATATGTCTTCACTGCCGAGGAATCCGGACGAGACGGCTACGTGCTGCTGCGACAGAAAAGCACGGGCCGCTACCTGGCCGCCAGCTCGGCTAACGCATGGTCTATGGTCTTCGAGTCAACACGTTCCACCGACAGCCGTTTCCTCTGGGCGGCCGACGAAGGAACATACGTCTATCTCAAGTGCGCCAAGAACAGCCAGTTCCTGGGCGTGGACGGAGCCAACAAGAACAAGCAGTACGTCAGCATCTTCTACGACAAGCCCCAAGGCAGCCACTCACAATGGAGCATCATCCCCGCCACCGGTCAGACCTGGGACGACGCCCGCGCCGCCTACGCCTCAGCAGAATACACCAATGCACAAGGCGTGCGCGAGGTGGACTACTGCCTGCTGCGCGATGCCGCCATCAACCGCTCCGATGCCATCGACATCCACGTGACGGCCAACTCCTCCCCCATCCAGGGTAGCACCACCATCAACCTGGGCAGCGACCGCACCTGGCTCATCATCGACAACATTACGCCCAGCGAGGTGATCTCGAAGTACCTGAAGTATGTTCGCATACAGGGACAGGCGGCCGCCGACGGCAAGAACTGCCGCGTAGCCATATACCTCAACGGAGCTGCCGTGATTCCATCTCCTTCAGGCAGCGTCCTGCAGGCCAAGGGAACGCATGACTTCCAACTCAACGCTGGCAACCACAAGGACTTAGGCGCCAACACCAACGCCATGACCAGCTTCACTCTCAGGAGAGGATACATGGCCACACTCGCCAGCGGCACCAACGGCAGCGGCCACAGCCACGTGTACGTAGCAGACCACGCAGACCTGCAGGTAAACCTGCCCGCGGCATTGGCCTACCGCGTCAGCTCCGTGAACATCAAGCCATGGCAGTACCTGTCGAAGAAAGGATGGGCCGACACGGGCGGAGCAACCAAGGGACCACAACTGAGGGCTACCTGGTACTGGTCATGGAGCGCCGGATACAACTCCACACGTGACATGGAATTTGTTCCCTGCCGACAGCATATCTACTGGCCCAGCGCCAACGAGGTCAACAGCAAGACCGCCAGCGCCGCCTTCTCCCTCAACGAACCCGAGCACAGCGAACAGCACACCAGCAGCAAGTGCTCCTGCGGAGGAACCATCAGCGAGTGGAACGCCTACCTGCTATCTCCGGATTTCCAGGCCGGAGGAGGACGCATAGGATCCCCGCAACCTACGGACTTCAGCTACCTGACCAAGTTCTGCAAGTACGTGGACGAGAACAACAACCAGTCGCGCTGCGACTTCGTAGTCACACACGCCTACTGGAACATCAGCGGGCGCAACGCCACAGACTACGCCAACTGGTTCGTCAACCAGTGCAAGAACGCATGGAACAACACCCACCGCCCTCTTTGGATCACGGAGATGGAAGTAGGATCCTCATGGGGCGACCAGCTCAGCAGCTACGATAAATACCGCGAATACCTTCAGGTATTGCTGCAGAAGTTGGATGACAACGACTTCATCGAGCGCTACGCCATCTATGCATTCGACTTCTGGCGCGCCTATATGTTCTACGACGACGGCAGCCCCACGCCCGCCGGAGAGGTCTATCGCGACCACCGCTCCACCTTCGCCTACCACGCTGCCTATACCAAGGATCCTGTCTGGTGGACGCCCGGGGTGAAGAAGCCCGGCATCAGCGTCACCTACGACTCCCAAGAACAACTGGCCAGCTTCATCATCGAGAATGCAAACACCGACATGACGTCGAAACTCGTCATAGAATCTTCCACCGACGGCAACCAATGGTCAGCAGTAGCCACCATCGAGGATCGCCAGCTGTTCGAGAACAGCACGATCGAACTCGATGACGTGGAGGTTGGGCTGCTGCCCATGGGGACACAGTTCCGAGTGGTGATGACAACCCTGACGGGAGCTACGTCAACCAGTGACGTCCAGCAGACGGGAAGTCTCGTGAATGGAAACATCGTCGCACAAAGCAAGAGCTCCATCAAGGGATGGACCTGCGTCCGTGGTGCACAGAACGGCTACACGAAGGCTGACAGCGGAGACACCTACTTCGAGGTATGGCACCCCACGGCAGAAGGCGTTAGCTTTGACTACTATCAGGATGTCTCGGGACTGCAGAACGGAGTCTATCGTCTGCAGGCCAACGTCTTCAACAGCACCAACAACGTCGCGACGGCAACCGTGAACGGAGCCGTGGGACTTTATGCGCAGAGCGGAACCACCACTTGGTTCGCACCCGTAACCAAGGACACGGAAATGGACAATGCCGAGCTGCTGTCCATTGGCAATATCGTGGTCACCGACGGAACACTCCGCGTGGGAGTGAGGAACCTGAAGGCCATGACAGCTCGTTGGGCGGGTGCCGACAACTTCGCGCTCTCCTATTTAGGCGAGCCGGAGGAGATTCTGGATATGGAACCGGAGGAGGCGCTGAAGCAGGCGCAGAAGGATTTTCTCCAGCTGCTGCCGGCCGAAGGCCAGGACGCCTACGACTTCACCTTCTTCCTCCATAATCCCGAAGCTACGTCCTCCACGGAGGGATGGACGACATCCAATGTGGAGATCAAAAGCGGAGAATCCTACGACAACAAGAACAGCGACCCCAAGAACACCTACTTCGACAAGTGGGGAGCCAGCAGCTACACCTCGACGTTGGAACAGGCCATAGCCCACATGCCCGCAGGCGACTATGAACTCACGGCCATGCTGCGCGGCAGTGCTACGTTCCCGCTGACCTTCTCCTTATCTGCCGGAACACAGACAAGGAAAATCACATTCACCGGAAAGGGAGCCGAGGACAACGCGAACTTCCCCAAGGGATGGGAAGAGGTGTCGGTCGGCGAAATGACCATCGACCAAGAAGGCACTCTGAAGATTGTACTCACGGGAACAGGAACGTCCTGGTGGAGCGCAGACCACTTCCGGCTCATCTATTCACCCGCAAAAGAGCCGGATCCGACTCCCGGCCCCACTCCAGAGCCTCAGCCCAATGAACTGGCCTTCAGCACAGACGTCGTCCAGGCAAAGATGGGCGAAGCCGTGACACCGCCTTCGCTTACGAATCCTCACAACCTCCCCGTCTCGTGGGAGTCTGAAGACGAAGATATTGCCACCGTGGACCAGGAAGGGAACATTACCCTCGTGAGTCCCGGAACGACGGTCATCAGCGCTACTTTTGCCGGGAACGATGATTACTTAGCCGGAACGGTAGCCTACACCCTACACATCGACAAGGCCGACCCCGTACCCTGCGAACTGGCGTTTAGTGCCGAAGAAGCAGAAGCTGAGTTGGGCGAAGCATTTGAGGTGCCGGTATTGACGAATCCTCATCAGGTTCCCATCACTTGGACATCCAGCGACGAGACCGTTGCCACCGTTGACGCTGAGGGCAAGGTGACCCTCGTCGGCCCTGGCTCCGCCACAATCACCGCCTCCTTCGAAGGCAATGATGACTACCAGCCCGCAGCTGTCAGCTACACACTGACAGTCACGAAGTACGACGGCATCACATCAACCGCCGCCACCTCCAAGGCACAGGTCATCACCCTGACAGGAATCCGCCTGAACACCTCCGCCCGGGAAATCCTGAAGGCCCTGAAGCCGGGCGTGTATCTCATCAATGGCCGGAAGGTCGTCATCAAATAGCATTTAATTTAAGGTACGCGCGCGCATGAAGATACTACTCATCGGAGAATTCAGCAATGTTCATTGGACGCTGGCCGAGGGCCTCCGAGCCCTGGGACACGACGTCACGGTCGTTTCCGACGGCGACCGCTGGAAGGACTATCCGCGAGACGTGAATCTCCAGCGCCGCCACCTCGATGATCCCTCGCGGCTGCGACGCATGGCAGGAGCCGTGCGTTACCTCTGTGACCTTGCTCGCATTTGGCCGACCCTGAAGGGATATGACGTCGTACAGCTCATCAATCCCGTCTTCATCGACCTGAAGGCCGAGCGCCTGTGGCCATTCTACCAATTTCTGAGACGCCACAACGGGCGAGTGTTCCTCGGTGCATTCGGCATCGATTACTACTGGGTCAAGGTGGGCTCGGACTGCAAGACCTTTCGCTACAGCGATTTCAACTTCGGCAGTCAGCTCCGCGACTATCCCTTCATGCACACCATGATCCGCGACTGGCTGCAGGGCCCCAAGGGAGAACTGAACCAGCGAATGGCCGAGGACTGCGATGGAATCATCTCAGGCCTCTATGAATATGAGATGTGCTACCGCCCTTTCTTCCCCGACAAGACCCGCTTCATCCCCTTCCCCATCAACCTCTCCTCCGTCACCCCCGTTTCCACCCTCACCCCCTCTCCCTTCCCTTCCTCGTCCTCCCCTTCTCCCTCCCCTTCCTCGTCCTCTCCTTCTCCCTCCTCCCCTTCCTCGTCCTCCCCGTCCTCCCCTTCCTCATCCTCCCCGTCCTCCCCTTCCTCGTTCTCTCCTTCTCCCTCCTCCCCCCGCCTGGTTTCCCCCTTGGTCCAAGGTCCGCTATGCAGCGACGGCGTCGCTGCCCCCCTCGCTGCCCCCCTCGCCCCCGTCTTCCCCTCCCCCCTCCGCTTCTTCATCGGCATCCAGCGCTCGCGCTCCGCCTACAAAGGCACCGACCTCATGCTCTCCGCTCTTCAGCGCCTCCAGGCCGACTTCGGCCCCGACCGTGTTGCCATTCTGAAAGCAGAGAGTGTCCCCTTCGCGCAATACCAGGAGATGATGAACTCCAGCCACGTCCTGCTCGACCAACTCTACAGCTACACCCCCGCCATGAACGCCCTCCTGGCCATGGCCAAAGGCCTCATCGTCGTCGGCGGTGGCGAGGAGGAGCAGTACGAACTGCTGGGCGAGCACCAGCTACGTCCCATCATCAACGTGCAACCCACCGAGCAAGACGTTTACGACCAGATTGCGAAACGCCTGCTCAGCGGCAAGGAAGACATACACCAGCTACAGCTCGACAGCATGGAGTACATCCGCCGACATCACGACCACATCAAGGTCGCACAAAGCTACTTGGATTTCTACACCAACCCCAGCGCCAACCGCCAGGCTCCCCTACCCCCGACTGCCGAATAGGCGCTCAGCATCATTCCCGCCAAACGCACAGGTTTCAGGGCATGAGGAATGATTTCTTCAACCAATGCCCGATAGGCTGCAGCACCATCGGCACACCCCTCCCGGCGCAACTTGCCCGCCAGAATCATCCCGCGATAGTACAGCGCACGCAGACAACGCGCCCGCTCTTTCTCCGAGAGCCGGGAAGCCTCCTTTACCTCATCCACCACACGCCTCATCGCCGCTAAGGTTCCTTCCACGGTCTGGCTGAAGCCACTGGTCGTGATGCTGTCGGCATGTAACAGAATATGATGATACGTCCGCGCACAAAGCCAGGAGCCGCGGCCTTCATGCAGCAACATCCGCGCGCCCAACTCCCAATCCTGCCACACACCCAGTTCCTCATCCCAGCCACCGATCTCCCGCAGCCACTGCGTGCGGAAGACCATGCTGCCGGTAGAGAACTGACTATTCAGCAGATGCACATGCGGAGCAGACGACTGCTGATAAGACCGCACCTGCATACTTCCTGCGTCCACACCCTGCTCCACGGGAAGGAACAACCAATCCGGACGATGATCACTCCCCACGGCATCGGCTACGTCCGACAACGCTGCCGGACAGAAAAGGTCATCGCTGTCGAAGAAGAAGACATACTCTCCACGACAATGCTCGAGACCCCGATTGCGAGCGGCGTTAGCACCTGGCTTGGGTTGAATGTGCACCTGTACGTCAATACCTGCCAACGCATGTTCCTCGGCCCAGCTCCGGCAGACCTGCAAGCTATCGTCCGACGAGCCATTGTCCACTATCAACAGCTCCAATGGCCGATAGTCGGCCGCAGCTACGCTGTCCAACGTGCGCACGACACGCCCGGCGCGATTATAGACAGGAATCACTATGCTCAACAATGGTTTCATTGGCGAATATACTTTACTCCATACCAGATATTTCGGAAGATAGGCAACACGGCCCTGCGCTTCCTCACTCCTAACGAGATGGCTTCGCGCCAACTGCGGAAGAAAGCCCAGAGGAGGCTGTGGCGATAACCATAGACAGCACCTTTGGAACGCAACACCTTCACATCAAGATTACGACTGCCCGTCGTGTCGCAGGATGTCCTACAGAGCACACGCGGATATAGCCAGATGCGCAAACCACGATGCAGGGCATCCGCGAGGAACACATCCTCCTCACCTGCCGAGAGACGATCGGAACCCAGGCCGAAGCGTTCATCAAAACGTAACCCCGTCAAATACACACGGCTGCGGAAAGTCAGCTCCACGGAACTGGGATAATAGCTGCGAGGACGATTGCGGTAATCGATGGGATTCGGGACATACCGCTTCAGCGGATTACCACTGACGGCATCCACCACCTGCAAGAGGGCAATGTCCAACTTCGGATAGGAGCTGTACAATTCACGCAAATGCTTAAAAGCATCGTCCTCCAAGCGCTCATCGTCGTCGGCAATAACGAAGACGACATTCTCCATCGGGTCTGACATCTGCGAAAATGCAACCTCCATCACATGATTGCGGTTCCGGCAGAGCCCGCGTCCTTGCATCGTCGAGACGGTCACGTCCCCACGATTCAATTCCTCCGGGTAGCTGTCCTGACCGGCTGCTGTCGGACCGGTCTGCTGCCAACCCACGATATAGCGCACGCCCTCCTCCGCGGGCCTGAGGACATCAGGCACCCTGAAAATACCTTCGTCGATGGTGCAGATCAGCACATATATCTGAGGAACCGGACTCATTCTTGCGAAATATTAAAGAGGTTCACGGCCTTAATAACCCGCTCCACTTCCTGCTCCGTCATCAGCGGAGAGATGGGCAAGCTGAGCACTTCACGATGAATCTGCTCCGTCACCGGCAGCTTCAGTCCCGCAAATTCAGACAGCGCATGCTGGTGATGCGGAGGTATAGGATAGTGGACGATGGTCTCGATGCCCTGACTGCCAAGCCATTTCTGCAGCTGATCACGATAACTGCATCGCACGGCAAAGACGTAGAACACATGCTCCTGCTCTTCACGCGGCAGCGACGGCAGCACGACCAGCGGATTGTCTATCTGCTCCAGATAGCGATGGGCAATCCAGCGCCTTCGTTCGTTATCGGCATCCAGACGAGGCAGTTTCACATCCAACACGGCGGCCTGAATCTCGTCTGAACGCGAGTTCATTCCAGGCAACTCATGGATATACTTCTTGGCCGAACCGTAGTTCGCTATCTTGCGAACCAGCTCCGCCAGCGTATCGTCATCCGTGGTAACACAGCCGCTGTCGCTCAGCGCGCCCAGGTTTTTGCCCGGGTAGAAGCTGAAGCCGGCAGCATGACCCAAATGTCCGGCATGGAGAGCACCATACATCGCACCATGGGCCTGGGCTGCATCCTCGATGACCAGCAAACGGTGCTCCGAGGCAAAGGCATTGATAGCATCCATATTACAGACCCGACCGTAGAGATGCACAGGCAGTACCGCCACCGTGCGCTCACTGCGAACATCTTCCAGGACATCAACATCCAGCAGATAATCCTTCATTGACGGTTCGGCCAACACGGGCACCAAACCGGCTTCCTTCACGGCCAGGATGGTCGCGATAAACGTGTTTGCAGGAACAATGACCTCACTGTCGTCGCTCCAAAGATTCAGCATCTTACAGGCACGCAGCACCAGCGTCAGTGCCTCCAGGCCATTGCCGCAGAGGATGCAATGGCGCACCCCGATATACGAGGCAAAGTGCGTTTCAAACGCCCGAATACATTCACCTTGCAAATACCACCCACTGCGCACCACACGCAGCACTTCCTCGGAGAGCAGAGGCTCGAAGCTCGCCGTGATACGTTTCAGATCCAAGAACTTCACGGGAGCGTCAGAGCTTGCCTCCGTAGGCACCATCTGCTCCACGACAGAACGGTCAATCTCCAGTTCGTAGATGTCGTAGCACACTGTGCGCGCACCGAAGCCTTCCTTCTGAAACACCAGCCCCTCGTTCAGGTACATCCCCCCTCGTTCGGTGGAGATACCAAAATCCACGTAGGCCATCTGCTTGAAGCGTTCGTTGATCATGTGGCGGAACAGCAAGTCCAGCGCGCCCAACTCACGCCCTTCTTCCGAAGCTGCTATATATTGGATGTGAGCCACTTGGCGCGAGATGAACACCACGCAACCAGCCACCACCCTGCGTTCCTTGCGTACCAGATACAACTTGATCTGCTGAGGGAATCGGGTCATCAACAGCGCCATCTCCTGCTCTGTGTGTACGGGTGCCACCCCATGACGGGTTTCCAGCACTTCCGTCAGGACTTCCCAGAACGCGTGGAGCGTGGGCCAATCTTCTTCCGACATCCGATCGATATACAAACCATTGTCGATAGCCTTCTTCGCACCGCGGACTCGCAATTTGCGCATTCGCAAGGGATTCGTCATCGCCACAGCACTGCTGACGCCACGACTCTTCAAACGCGCTCCAGCACGAAACAGAGCATACAAATCCTCGGACGAAGCACAATTACTATATATATAAGGTATAGGCTTGTAGATCATACGTTCGGCCTGCAGGAAATCCATGTACCAGAACAAGATCGCCTGGAACATCTGTAAGACCTGCATCTGGGTGGCCTCCTCCGAGAGGATCAGACCGCCGTAGGTCAAGCCTTGGTGGGACCATACGATATGACCTTTCTCCTCCCAATTGGCAGGGAACAATCCCACAAGAAGATTATCCTCATAGATCATCAGCGAACAGTCCTGGAAACGATCCGAGTGATAATCCATGAAACTACGTTCCAGCAGGAAGGTGCCATTTTTGGACTCTCGCACAAAGGCATCCCACTCCGCAGCCTGAATGTTTGTATATTGTACTATATTCATTTCTTTAAATTCAAAGTTTTCATCCAACTCTCACGGTCGAGCGCATAGCCTGAAGCATCGTATTCTTGCGAGGCCATCACCAGACAAACCGTTCCGGGAGCAAAATGGCGAAGTTCACACCAAACTCCTGCCGGCACAATGATACCACGCGTGGCATCGTCAAGCACAACGGTCGTATTCACCTCACCGTCGTCCAATTCGATTTCAAAACGACCCGTTATTGGAAAAACGGCCTCATGACATGTCCAATGAGCATGTCCGCCGCGAGTCATACCCTCTGGTACATCCGAAATCCAAAAAACACGCTTCACAGAGAAGGGAATGTGTACATTGCCCTCCAGGAACGTCAATTGGCCCCGACTATCCACATTTTGAGGGAGTTGAATCCATTTTACCCCACGAGGGAGTCTTTGCTGTTTCATTGATAATTGAATTATTTTGGTGCAAAGATACAATTTTTTTCTCAATTTTCTTGCACAATTCCAAAAAAACATCTACCTTTGCACCGCAAAACAGAGGAAGAGTCCTCATTCAGGCTAAAAAATGACTGAAAATTGCATTTGAAAGAAGCTTGGAAGTTTGGGTGAGTGGCTGAAACCACCAGTTTGCTAAACTGACGTACGGGTTTACCGTACCGGGGGTTCGAATCCCCCAGCTTCCGCAGTTGATATTACGATACAAAACTATTTGTAAACGTAAATCTTCAATTTGAAATTACTATGGCGCTTTCGTCTAGCGGCTAGGACACATGCCTCTCACGCATGGAACACGGGTTCGATTCCCGTAGGCGCTACAATGGGAATCTCGAAAGAGGTTCCCATTTTCGTTCTACTCACTTATATTTTCTCCCTCAATGAGTCCGTTAGTAAAATGAAACAAATACTGATGAAAACAAGTCTGACTTGCCTCCTGACGATGGGGGCCTTGTTGTGTGCCCCATTTGCCTGTGCACAGAATCCTTCAGGAACTGCCGATGTTCCTCATGCTTCCATGTATCTTCATGCGTGGAACAGACAGGCTGTGAAA
>ONJJ01000018.1 GCA_900318115.1 uncultured Prevotellaceae bacterium
CGGGGTCCCACCTCTTCCCATCCCGAACAGAGAAGTTAAGCCCGCTTGCGCCGATGGTACTGCACACCCGTGGGAGAGTAGGTAGCCGCCACTTTTCAGAAGAAGCCCTCGCAGAGCAATCTGCGTGGGCTTTCTTCGTGAAGGGACGGGCTGCCTACTCTCCCACGGGTTTATGCTTTCTCGTGAACTTTTGTCCGTCGAATTGGAGGGGGATGGCGTTGGTGAGGTGCTGCTGAAGGTCGGATTCTTCAATGTGGTAGATGATGGGTTCGCGGCTGTGGGGAAAACGGTTGAAATAAGGGTCTGTGGTGTAGTACCAGGAAGTGGAGAGGAGATGGTAGCGTAGGGGTAAATTCCGAGCGATATGAAGGATGCGCGAAGAACTGCATACTGTGATGCCTGTTCCATTGTCCAGATGGCTGACGCAGATGACTGCCGGACGTTGGAGTGTGTCCGTATCAAAGATTTCGCGGTTCGGATAGGATACGGAAATGTGGCGCTGGTATCGGCTATTAATCTCGTTCATCATCTTCCGGAACAATCGGCCATGTGTGCTGGTGTCGTGCAGATTTTGAGTGTCAATGAAATAATGGATCATCTCATGGATGATTATGTCATCGAGGTCTTCCTCTGGAAGGTCGAAGCGTCTGCTGAAGTTCAAGCTGAAGTCGTATTTCTCCCAGGTGCCGTCCGGACGTCTACGGTTGTGGAAACGCACCTGTCCGATATAGCTTTTGGCTGTCGTGAGCTGGAATACCGGCATCGTCAGCCTGCCGCCGAAGCAGAGGTGGTTGAAGTGTTCGAAGCGCTCGCGTAGGTAGGGTAGGGTTGCTTTCATGGAAGAGTCTTTAAACAAAAAGAGCGTGCAGGTGTTGCACGCTCTCGTTAAGTAGATTGGGTGTTGGCTTATTTGCCAGCGCCACCGCTGTGCTGACCAGCCTGAGTGGTCTTAACGGTGACCTCGACATCCTTCTTGGTGTCGGTCTTGATGCTGGTGGGGTGAGCGATAGCGACCTCAGCAGTCTGACCTGATGCAGGAATGGTCACCTTTGACTCATCGCCCTTCTTGGTATCAGTCTTAACATTGGGTTGGCCAACCGGATTGCCGTTAGCATCCTTCTTGATAGTAGTGGTGGTCTGGACGAGGGTAGCGACGACAGTAGCAGTAGTGCCGGCGGGCTTCTTTCTCAGAGCAGCGAGAACTTCATCCATGGAGTTGTAGGTGACACCGTCAACCGTGTAGGTGTAAGAAGTCTCAACGGTAACCTCAGTCTGGGTGCCGTCGGCAGCGGTGGTGGTAACCTTGTTGCCTTCCTGAGCAACCTGGGTGCCATCGTCAAATACGGTCTTGGTAACACCGCCAACGGTGGTGGGCTCACCTACCTGATGGGCACCAGAATCCAGAATGCCCTGAATGATATCGGCTGCGTTCTGTGTGTTTGCGGTATTCTCAGCCTGAGTTTCAGCTTGCTGAAGTTCCGTGTTGTTAACGGTAGGAATCACCACAACGGGTGTTTGAGTTGCGGTAACGTCTTCGTCCTTGCAGGAGGTGAAGAGGCAGAGGCTGACGAGAGCCATCATGCCGAGAGTTGAAAAAAGCTTTTTCATTTTTGTTTTTGAAATTTTTAATTAAAAATTGGTTAAAGTTATTTGTTTATCATTCTCTTAGTGAAATGTTCCATTGAGTATGCGTGACACATATTCCTGAACATAGTCGGGTTCCCAATAGTGGGCAGAGTGATTTTCGTCAGGTTGCGTGGCATAGTCTCTTCCCATCTTTTCCTGCCAATACTTGAAGTAGGATTGATATGAGTATTCCCAACTGAAGTATTCTGGTAGTCTTGGGCGCAGGAACCATGTTCGCTTCTGTCGCTTGCCTCCCATGGGTATGGCGAAATGGAATCCGAAGTTCTTCTCTCCTCCTGTGAGGATGCCGTAGAGTCCGATGGCATATTCGCTGAAATGGCGTGTGACGTCAAGTCTGGCACCGCGGTCTCCGTAGAGGAACTGTCCACCTTGAAGTTCTATCTGGAGCTTGCTATGTGGCTCGTAGTACTCAGCCTTTGCCATGAGCATCAGTTTTCCGGAGTTGCTTACGATTCCGAATCCCTTTACCATGGTGTTATTGGCCTCGAGGGTGTAGCCTCCTTCGGCATAGATGTTCAGCCCTCTGAAAGCGTGCAGTCCGATTTTCAGATGTGCTCCCACTCGTTCCGGATTAAAGAATCCAGCTGTAGCGGTTACTTTCCATCGCTTGGTGGAAAGGACTTGCTGGCTGAGTGTGGCATTACCTATCTGAATATATTTTTGGGTGTCGCCATCGAGAAGGTTATTGACAATAGGGAAGATGGGTTGAAGAGTCAGTCGTGCTCCTTTCCAAAGTGTAGCTGCGAAAACAGGTGCAATGCGCAAACTATAATCGAAGAGGTGATCCAACTTGTTGTTGACAAGGCTGAACATAGGCACGAAAGTGATGTCTATCTTTCCTGTGGATGCAGCCTGTGGCTTCTCAGTCTTGAGCTGCTTCCTTGCCGATTCCATTTCTCGGTCCACTCTCACGTCCCATATTCCCTCACGCTTGAAGGCGTGGACAATGAGTTGTGGCATTTTATAGTCTGTCAGGAGAATCTCGAATTGATTGATTTCGGGATATTCTTCAGAGACTCTTTTTATGGCTGCTGCCGCTCCTCGGAAGGTACCTCTATGGGCTCGATCCTCGATGGATGCGAATAGGGTGTCGTTGCGAACCTTTGTCCGGATGTCTTCGAACCCTTCTTCTTGCAGCAAAGTAGGGATACCAACCGATGCCGGTTTCTGCCCCCTTGCAACCAGAGCGGTCAGGAAGAACACACTGGCAGTGGTTATTATTTTCCTTATTCCGCTCATGTCGTTCATATAAACACGCGCAAAGGTACGTGAAAATATCCAATTTGGCATTGTCTTTTAGAGTTTTTAACGTTTCTTTTGCGCTTTTTTTTGCATTCTCTTGATTTATGTCGGCTTTTTTGGCCTCAGGAGCTGTATTTCCAATCTCAGTGATACGATAAAATTAATTTTCCAATAATTCAATGATGAGAGGCAGAACTTCCCGCTTGAGGATCTCGTCATTGAGGAAATGATCGCCATCGAAAAGTCGGAAGTGTTCCCGTCCGTAATTCTTCAGGAATTGTGGTTGGCAATTGACTCTGCTGTCATGGTCTCCAAAGAGTCCATAGACGAGTTCTCGTTCCGCTGGTGTGATGCCTTCGAAGCAATGTTTTTCTATTTCTCGGAATTGGGCAATCATCTCTTTGTCAACTTTGAAGTCCTTGGCGCCATCCTGACGTGGATTCCGAAAGGGCTTGCGCCCCATGCCCATGAAGGTGAGCAGACGTGCCATGTTGAAGGAGGGATTGACGAGGATGCGAAGATGCCCCCGGAGTTGCTCTGCATACATCGCTCCCATAGAGGTGGCAACGATGAGATTTGGTTGAATTTCTGCGACTTGCTGGCGAAGGAAAGGAAGTGCTTCTGCCGGCATCACTGGTACATCAGGTGCCAGGACTTGAATGCCACGGGGGTAGAGAGCATTGCGCATACTGGTAGCTGTGCCTGTGGCACCGCTGCTGGCAAAGCCGTGGATATATAGAATTTTGGTCATCTTTTAGTAGGTTCATGAGCGGCGATGCAATCGTCGCAAATGGGCCTTTATCTATTAATTAATGCTGAAAATCTATTAATTGATTGTGAATTTGAGGGTCGTCTCATCGTCGCCAAGCGTGGCTCGGGCTATGTAGATTCCGCGTGGAAGGAGTGCGAGGGAATGTGCATTGCCAGGTTGTACGCGTGCCGTGTGAACCAGGATACCTGTGGGAGTGAAGATGTCGAGACGAGCAGCGGCAGGAGCCTGGAGTGTGATGGCCTGGCCATCGAATGTGATGGCGAGGAGTTGGTCATCGATGGTCGTGGAGATGCCATCGTTCACCTTGGTGATGACGGGCTCATTCCATGCAACAGCAGCTGTAGTCAGGACGTTTGTCTGTCCGATGGTCGGACGTTCCATAACGTAGAGGTCGGAACTGCCGTCCGGGAAGAGTCCAACCGTGTGGTATCCGTCATGACTGCAGTAGATGAGGGTGTCTGCCCAACTATGGTCGGCGGCGGTGAGAAGTACCAGGCAGCTGTCTTCGTTGTTGAGCTTGAAATCAGCGTGGAGTTGGGGTGAGGCAACCGTGCCTTCAGGAGCTGTGTTCTTATCTGCCCAGATGACGAGGTGTCCGTGGGCCGGGATGATCGTGTTGATATTCTCAGTGCCGGAAGTTATCTGCCATTTCTCGGGCTCATCGAGGTGGTCAGAGAGGAACATGCCTTCGACATCGATGTCCTGGTCTGTGGTGTTGTAGAGCTCAATCCAGTCGCTCTTTTTATAGAGGTCACTGACGTAGATGTCGTTGGCGGCGCTGACTTCGTTGATCTTGACCGGGTGTGCATCGCTGTTGGTCATTTCCGCGGAACTAAGTGGTTCGTAGGTGGCAACGAGGTTAAATTTCCCAGAGCTGGGGAGCTCGAAGGTCTCGCTGGTAGAAACGAAGTCGCCTGTGGTCTGTGTGGTCTGCGTGAGGGCAGCATCCCAATAGATATCCGTGGAGTTTGCAGCGTTGTTATGTACCTCCACTGCTATGACGTTTACGCCACGCTTGAAATATGTAGCTTTCAAGGACATCGTACCGCTCTCGGGATTTGCATTCGCGTAGGTGTCTGCGAAGCTGTTGAAGGTGGGTTCGGGGGTGTTGTCCATCAGGAAACGACCAGCTTCCATTCCGTTGACATAGACGACAAAGCCGTCATCAGCCACCCAGTCGAGCGTGAAAGTGTCGGTGGTCTTTGGGGTTGAAGACAGGCTGATCACCTTGCGGAAGTAATAGGTCGGATATTTGTTGCTGTTGTCGGCTCCATAGTCGAGGAAAGTCTTGTAGCCACGTTGGTTGTTGGCATCGGAGGTAAAGTAGCCAAGCGGTGCATTGCCCGTCTTCCAAGCGCTGGCGGAGTAGGAACTGTTCGTCCAGTCCTCTCCGTCCAATGAACCTTGGTCATAGTACGTCCACGATGAACCCAGCGAGAAGTAGTCCTTCTGATCTCCACCTTCTGCATTACGCCATCCTACGAACTTGTAGCCGGCGGGGGCGGAGGATTGAATGGTGATGGGGAGGAAGAGGGAACCGGAGAACTTGCCCGTAGGAACCTGCAGCCCGTTGATGAGAATGGTTGCTTCGCTGATATTAGAGCTGATTTTCGGCGTCAACGAGGAACCTAAGTCCAGAAAATTGCGCATGGCGGTGATGAGCATTCCAGGGCGGCTGGCGCTGAAATAGTTGCGAACGGAGTTTGCCGAGTTGGTGGCAGAACGTCCTTCGAGGGACATTGCCGGATTGACGTGTGCGACCATGGCGTTGATGACTTCTGCAGCACGAGAAGATTCGAACACACTGCCTGCCACGATGCAGAATTGATCCACGAACTGCTTCTTGAAGTCTTCGTTCTGGAGCATGTTCAGGAAGATGGTGGTGAACTGGATTTCGTCGTAGATGCGTCCGGAGGGATAGAGATCGCTGACGCCATAGAGCTGGTCGAATGTCCACCACTGGGTGCCCTGGAACCAGGTGAAGGGATTGCTGGTAGCAAAAGCTCCGTCGGTGTCGAAAAGCACGAAGCGGAAACGACTGTTGGAGAGGCCTTCGGACCGTTCGCGGAAGGACTTGATGTTGTTCTTGGGCCAGTCGGTTCCTGCGATATAGAGTTCAGCGGCCATGTAGTTGATGTATTCTTCGATATCTACGATCTGCTTGATGCGTTCGTAGGAAATGGCGTCGTCGGAGCTCTGTGCGAGGGAGTACCATTCATCCCAGACGTCGCGTGTGCCAACCTGCTGGACGTATCCGCTATCCGGCGACATCTTCCACTGATCCATCTCTGTGTCGTCGGTGCCGATGCCATAGTTGGCAAATCCGTAGTTCTTGTTGTTGGGTTCGCGCAGGTTTTGGACTCCGATGTAGCGTCCGTTTTGGAAGATATGTACGGGCTTGTAGCTCTGCGTTTCGACATAAAGTCCCGAGGTGCGGACCACTTCCTGGATGGCTGCATCCTTGATGCGGTTGTCGTTGTCATTGCCGCCATTGCGCACCTTCAGTGCCTTGTGGCGCAGGAAGGGCTTATTCTCGAAGAACTGGTAGTCCATGCGGTTGACGCCTTCGTACACCTTGTTTGCCTTGATGTTGAAGGAATGCGGCGTCCAGGCGCGGCTCCATCCACCGGATGCCTCGATGCCTACTTCCTGGGAGAATACCGCGTGTCCTTCTTCATCGAAGTATTCGATGTTGGCCTCGCGGTCCCATTCCATATTCCAGTTACATTTGCCGGACTGCCCGTTTCCGGGTCGTCCGTTGCCATTGCCTCGGACGAAGATGCCATAGTCTGCACCGTTGAGGTTGGCATTGTCGGATACCAGTGAAATGACGGGTAGTGTGTAGTTCTTGTCTTTATAAATAAAGGAACGTGTGATGACAGGGCTTGCCAGCTGTCCGTTCTGGAAGAGACGCAGGCGCAGGATGGTGGTCTCGGAGATGTCGAAAGTGCCATCGGCACTGGTCTCTCCGTTTTCGAGCGTAGGTGTGCTGCCATCGGTGGTGTAGCGTAAAGTGGCGCCCTTGGGGATGCTGACCTTGGCGGTGAAAGGCGATGTGAAGAAGCCTCCCTGTGCATCAATGGTCGGTGCGGCCAGACGTGTGGCAGCAAAGGCCGAAGTGGTGTTGGTGGCCGAGGGTGTCGGTTGGTCTGTATAGTTCCAGGTGTTGCCTCCATCGCTGGTGCGTGCGTAAGAGGTGCGCGTGATGGCTGGGGGATAGGCTAACTCGGATAGGATGGTTCCTGCCTCGTTGGAGATGTAGAGGTTGCCACCATCACAATCGAGTTTGAAAGTCATCATCTTCGGTGACCAGCGGGAGTAGTGGTCGAACCAAAGGGTGAGGAATCCATGGGCGGGAATGGCTCCGTGGCGTTCGCTGATGAGTGCCATCTTCTTCAGGTTGGCTGCATCGTCGCTGATGTAGAGCCCGTCGAGACTGGCCGAGCGGTCGGTGGAGTTGTAGAGTTCCACCCAACCTCCGAAGTTGAAGGATGGGTCGAGGAACATGTCGAGGTTGGACTGTTGTATTTCGTTGATGATGACGGCGTTGGCTGTTGCCTCGTTGGCCTCGACAGTGATGATGCAGCGAGCGGAGATGTCGGGGTAGTTGGTGGATGTCGCCGTGATAGTGGTGATGCCGGGGTGGCGAGCTGTGACGAGTCCGCTCTCATCCACGGTGGCTGCGTTTTCATTGCTACTCGTGAAGGAGATGCCGCGGAAGGTGGCATCGTCGGGCTTGATGGTGGTAGTGAGCTGCAGTTGCTCGCCTTGTGTCATCGTGGCCTTGGTCTGGTTGAGTGTGATGCTTGTGACCTTGACTTCAATAGTGTAGATAAACAAGCGGACATTGTCGAACGCCAGCCAGTTTGCCGTTGAGCTTTGGGTTTGCACTCCGATGGTGAGTCCTTTTGTGGTGGTTGTCAGTTCCACGCTGAAATGCTCGGGAACGCCGTCTTGGGTGCTCATTTCCGTGGTGGCTTCGTTGTCGGCATCGTCCTTGATGAAGAGGTAAGTGCCCGTAACTTCAGAGTCACCGCCCCACCATCCTCCTCTGCTGCCCTGATTTACGGCAACAGCATCGGCCTCCAGGCGATAGACACCCTGAGGAATCTCGGTGATGTGCTGGTAAAATGAGCCGTCGCCGAGTTGTGCCTGATTCCAGTAGTCACTGGATCTCCATGCTTCGGCGAAGTTCTGGAGGTAGGAGTCACCGTTGTAATACGAGGCGCTCTGAAAGCCGTGGTTCTGGGCGGCACCTCCAAATTTGTCTGTCCATCCACTGATATTGCTGTCAAAGTTTGGATTCTTGACGTATTGTTCGGTGACGTCGAGCCACACTTGAGCCATGGAGGCAACCGTCGCGGTCATAGCCACGGCCAGAGAAAGGAGTCTTTTCATAGGACGAATGAAGCAGTTAGCATCTTTATAAATGTTTGCGGCGCAGAACTATTAGTTCCACGCCGCAAAGATACGGATTATTTCGCTAAAAGTGTCACAAAGACACATAATTTTGCGGAAAGAGGGTCCTAAAGAGCAAAAATTGTTGCTTAGTCCTTGATATTCGGTTCTTCGAGACCCAATCCTTTCTTCTTATCGACCACTTTCAGGACGAGTCCGAGCAACAGAGCAGCAACGCCGAGGCATGCAAGCATGACGAGCGGAGCGGTGTAGTTGTACTGGGTGGGGTCGGTGACGCCGGGGTTGGTCTTGTCGAGCACCTTGCCGATGAGCAAGGGGAAGAGCCAAAGGCCGATGTTCTGTATCCAGAAGATGAGGGCGTAGGCAGAGCCGATGACCTTGGCGTCCACGAGCTTGGGAACGCTGGGCCATAAGCTGGCGGGAACAAGGGAGAACGAGGCGCCCAGGACGAGGATGGTCAGATAGGCAATGGCGATGCCGCCGATGGCGTTGCCCTTGAAAGCGGGCAGCACGAAGGCGAAGGTCAGGTGGCATACGATGAGCAGCACAGAACCCAGCACAAGCATGGATGCGGCCTTGCCCTTATGGTCTACGTAGGAACCGAGAATCGGGGTGATGAGCACGGCGAGCAGGGGGAATACGGCAAAGATGCTCTCGGCGGACTGACGCATGAATCCCATATAGCAATAGGTGATGAGGGAGAGGATGCTGAGCGCGAGCAGGCCGTACTTGGCGGTAGCCTTCTTCTGGAAATTGCTGGCGAAGCCCGTGGCTGCCACAATGAGCATGATGACGTACTGAACAACGGTCACGCTGTTGCTGGCCCAGAAGGAATCGGCACCGGGAGCCGTGAGCGTCAGGTTGCATTGGAGCATATTGACGGCGTACTTCTGGAAGGGGAAGATGGCGCTGTAGTAGAGCACGCAGAGCAGCGCAACGAGCCAGAAACCACTGGAGGTCAGGATCTGACCGATGTCGCTGATCTTGAAGGGGTCATCTTTTTCCTCGGCCTCGCCGGTCTGCTGGTCGAGCTTGCGGTCCATAAAGAAATATACGATGGTCATCATCAAGGCGATGCACATCAGTACTACGCCGAAGGCAACAGCACGGCTGACACTGACGACTCCGCCCAGACGTGCAAAGAACGGCGAGAAGATCATCACGGTGGCTACGCCTAAGCGGGCGAGTGCCATCTCAGACCCCATGGCAAGTGCCATCTCACGTCCCTTGAACCACTTGACGATACCGCGTGAGACGGTGATGCCGCACATCTCGCAACCGCAACCGAAGATCATGAAGCCGCAGGCGGCGAACTTGGCTGAGGCGGGCATGCCCTCGTAGAAGGGGGAAACGCCTAGCTCCTCGAAGAGGGGGATGTAGTTGAGGTTGTTGGTGAACCATGTCTCGAGGCTGCTTCCGATGAAGGCATCGCTGACAGCGTACCACTTGACGAGGGCACCAACGAGCATGACGGCGGCGGAGAGGATGGCGGTGAAGCGGACTCCCATTTTGTCGAGGATGATGCCGGCAAAGATAAGGAAGAAGGCGAAGACATTGAGGAACACCTCAGAGCCTTGCATGGTGCCGAAGGCGGTGGAGTCCCAGCCACGGGTTTCGAGCATCAGGTCCTTGATGGGGGAAAGGATGTCCATGAAAATGTAGCTGCAAAACATGGCCAGCGCCAGCAGCAGCAAGGCGGTCCAGCGCATGGCGGCGCTGTCGCGGAGGGTTTTTTGGATAGCTTGTGTCATTTGATGGATATTTGAGGATTTGCGGGGGGGGAGGAGGAGACCGCGCAAATATGCGCGGCACTCAACCGAAGTTACTTTTTAGCTTGGAGGGAGGCGAAGGGAGCCTGGAGGGAGGCGAGTTTGGTGGAGGGAGGCGAGCTTGGTGGAGGGAGGCGAGCTTGGTGGAGGGAGGCGAACTTGGTGGAGGGAGGCGAACCTGGAGGCAGGCAAGGAGGCTTTACTTCAGCCAGCGGGCGAGCCATGAGAAGTAGGTGCGCTGCCAGAGGATGCCGTTCTGGGGTTTGAGGACCCAGTGGTTTTCGTCGGGGTAGAGGAGGAGTTCGGCAGGGATTCCCTTCATGCGGGCGGCATTGAAGGCGGACATGCCTTGGGTGGCGTTGATGCGGTAGTCCTTCTCGCCGTGGATGCAGAGGATGGGGGTGTCCCACTGGTCGACGAAGAGGTGTGGTGAGTTGCGATAGGTGCGGTCGGCGTTGGCGGTGCGATCTCGGTTCCAGTAGGCGTCGTCGTACTCCCAGTTGGAGAACCAGTTCTCCTCGGTCTCGGTGTACATGGCTTCGAGGTTGAAGGCTCCGTCGTGCGAGATGAAGCACTTGAAACGCTTGTCGTGGTGCCCGGCGAGGTAGTAAACGCTGAATCCTCCGAAGGATGCTCCTACGCAGCCGAGTCGGTCGCGGTCGACGTATGGGAGTGAATCACAGGCATCGTCGATGGCGCTGAGGTAGTCGCGCATGCACTGACCTGTCCAGTCGCCGGAGATTTCTTCGAGCCATTCCTGGCCGAAGCCGGGGAGGCCGCGGCGGTTGGGTGCGATGATGACATACCCCTGCGAGGCCATGATGTAGAAGTTCCATCGGTAGCTCCAGAACTGCGAAACGGGCGATTGTGGACCTCCTTCGCAGAAGAGCAGGGTGGGGTACTTCTTTGTGGGGTCGAAGTGTGGGGGCTTGATAATCCAGTAGAGAAGCTGCTGGCCATCTGTGGTCGGGCACCAGCGCGGCTCGGAGGTGCCGGGGGCCAGCTGGGCGAGGATGTGGTCGTTCTCGGCGGTGATGCGGTTGCAGTCATCGACGGAATCGCCGTTCACACGTACCAGGTAGAGGTCTGCGGGGTGGAAAAAGTCGTGACGCTCCATAAGGAGGGTAGCGGTGGCGGCCTCCTCTCGCACAGACCCGGAGGCGGCTTCGGTTGTCTGGACGGCTGCAATATCTTGCTTAGAAGTGGTTGCAGAAGGGACGAGCTGGAGGGCACCCCAGTCGGCTTGGAGGTTGGTGAGTTGGGCGACTTGGCCCTGGAGGTTGGTGCGATAGAGGTTGACGGTGGCGTGCCACACACCTATAAAATAAATGGTGCGGCTGTCTTCGGCCCAGCAGTAGTCATCGACATTCGAGTCGAAGGATTCTGTGACATAGACCTTGGCCGCTTCTGTGGGTTCGTTGTCCAGTTGGCGAAGGTCATAGACGCAGAGGCGCTGGCGGTCGGCTTCGTAGCCGTCACGTTCCATGGAGAGCCACGCGACGTAGCGGCCGTCGGGCGAGAACTTGGGGTTCTGGTCGTAGCCTACTTGCTGGTCGAAGGGAGCGATTCTCTTGTTGATGGCTTGATACTTGAGTGTCTTGGTCGGATTGAGAAGGTTGTCGGTGTGATAGGCCAGTCCCTCGTCCGGCACGACGTCGAACTCGCACCCGTTCTTGCAGAGGTTGCGGGTCCGGTCCATGTCACCGCTTTCGACATCGTAGAGGAAGATATCGGAATCGGTGCTGATGCTGTAGTCGAGTCCTGTCTTGCAGCGGCAGGTGAAGGCTATGAACTTGCTGTCCGGTGACCATGCCAGTTGTTCGATGCCTCCGAAGGGTTCCATGGGACATTCGTAGGGGTAGCCTTCCAGGATGTCAAATTCCTTGTTGGTGGCGAGGTCGAGGACAAAAGGATGTGGAATGTTCTCGACGTAGTGGTCCCAGTGGCGGTACATGAGGTCTGTGATGACGCGGCCGGTGCTCTTTGGGAGGTCGGCCGGGCGTTCGGCAATGATGTCGTGGAAGGGTATGGATTTGATGATGATGACTTTCTTCTGGTCGGGGGAGAAGAGGAATCCTTCGACGGCGCCTTCGGTGTGGGTGAGTTGCTCGAGTGCCTTGCCTTGAGTGTTCATGGTCCAGACCTCACCTTCACGGGCAAAAGCGATGCGGTCATCGGAGAGCCAGACGGGGGAGGAGCCGAGGCCGAGGAGGGTGGATTCCGCGCAAATATGCGCGGCACCAGACCCTGACGCCGAAGGGGAGGGAGAGGGGGATTTCCCCGCGGCTGAAGGGGAGGACACCTCGGCAGAGGGGGAGGTCGCCGAGGCTGAGGGGGAGGCGGAGGGAGAGGTGGGCGATGGGGAAGGGGAGGTGGCGGGGATGTCCTGGAGGTAGAGGAGGGTGTTGCTGCGGTTCTGCTCTACGCTGTAGTAGGTTACTTGATAGCAGAGTTGCTTGCCGCTGGGAGAGACGGCGTAGCTACCTATGCGGCCCATAGCCCAGAGGGCTTCGGGGGTGAGGGTGTCTGAGGCGAGTGTGATGTCGCTTCGGCGGATGAGGTTTTCGTCGGCAGAGTTGCCCGTGCATGAAGTGAGGGGGGCAACGGTGGCGAGAATGGCGGATGCGGATAGGATTTTCAATGCTGTTTTCATTGTTGCGGGGTGGCTCCGGCAGGGTAGCGCGGGGCGCTGATTATGAGAGGTGCTTTCTTCTTCTGGTGGCTCCGGGTGGGTAGCGCTGGACGCTGATTATGAGGGGCTTTCTACTTCTGGTGGCGGAGAGGATTGTCACGCAGAGTAGAGGACCTACGCTGGAGGGAGGCCCCGCGTGAGGGAGGGTGTCACACAGAAGGGAGGAATGGGGTTACTTCTTTTGCTGGCGTTGGGCTTCTTCGGCCATCTTCTGGAGGGCTTCGAGTCGTGCGGCCATGCCGGATTGCTTCTTGGGGTTGTTGGCGTTGCGGGCCTTGTAGGCTTCGAGCTGCGCGAGGAGCTTGTCGTCATCGGTGGTCTTGCGGAGGAACCACATGATGAGCACGGTGGTGAGTCCGGAGAGGAAGTAGTAGTAGTTGAGGCCTGAACTGTAGTTGTTGAGGACAAAGAAGAACATGAGTGGCATGAGGTACATCATCCAACGCATCATCTTCATGCTCTGTTCCTGTTCGGGGGACATGGCGGCGCTCTGTTGCTGCTTCATGCTGATCCAGGTCGTTGCAATCTGCATGATGCAGAAGAGTACGCAGAAGATGCTGAGGTGGTCTCCGATGAGCCAGATGTCCTTGCCCCAGCTGATGACGTCGTCGTAGGCGCTGAGGTCGTCAGCCCAGAGGAAGCTCTGGCCGCGCAGCTCGATGGCGTTGGGGACGAAGTTGAAGAGAGCTATCCAGATGGGCGCCTGAATGAGTGCAGGCAGGCATCCGCCCATGGGCGATACGCCGTATTGGGAGTAGAGTTGCATCATCTCCTGCTGCTTCTTCATGGCGTCTTCCTGCTTGGGATATTTCTTGTTGAGTTCATCCATCTTGGGCTTGAGCACGCGCATGCGGGCGCTGGCGAGGTAGCTCTTCTTGGTGGCGGGATAGACGAGTGCCTTGACGATGATGGTCAGCAGCAGGAGTACGAGTCCCATATGGAGGCCGAAGCCTTTGAGCCAGTCGAAGAGGTAGATGATGAACCATCGGTTGATCCACCTGACGATGGGCCATCCGAGGTAAACGAGGTCCTCGAGTTCGAGGTCGTGGTCGGGGTTGAGGCTGAGGTCGTTGGTGGCCTTGAGAGTGTGGAAATCATTGGGTCCGAGGTACATCTGGAGCTGGGTGGGCTGCTGGCCGGTGGGGTCGAAGGCGGTCTGCATGGTTGCCTCGTAGTTCTTCAGGTAGCCCTGTCCTTTCTGGTAGAGTTTGGAGCTGAAGTGGGCGTTTGTGAGTTGCTGGTGGCTGATAAGTACGGCAGAGAAGAACTGGTTCTTGAATGCGACCCAGTCGAGGGGTTCTTCGATGTCCTTCTCCTTGTCGCTGGTCTCGCTGAGGTTGTCTGTGCTGCCGTCGGCTTCGTGGTAGCGGATGCAAGCGTAGCGCTGCTCGAAGTCGAAGCCTTTCTCGAGCTGGCGTGCGCGGTCGGTCCACCGGAGGTCGAGGGTGCGCATGGAGGGGGCGAAGTGGTTGGCTATGCCGCGGGCGGTGATGATCATATCGACCATGTAGGAGCCGGGGCGCAGGTGGTAGTCGATGTCGAGGGAACCTCCGTCGGAGAGGGGGAGGCGGAGGGTGAGGGAGTTTTCCGCGCAAATATGCGCGGCACCCAACCCTGCTGCGGAGGGGGAGGAAGCTTCAGGGGAAGAGGAAGAAACTTCAGGGGAGGGGGGAGCGAGATGGGTGGGGGAGGCAATCTGGAAGTAGAGGTCTCGGGTGACGATGTTCTCGTTCTTTCCGGCGAGGGAAAGGGTGAGGGCGGCGTCTTCCTTGGTGAGGAGCCGGACGGGCTGCTTTTGCTGGTCGAGGTGGTTCTTGACCACGGCTTCCTCAATCATGCCTCCGTGGGTGTTGATGGTGAGGCGGACGAGGTCGTTTTCGAGGGTTATGAGTTGGTCTGTGCCCTGGCTTGCTGCAAAGAGTGCAGAGGTGGAGTCGAGCGGGGCAGATGCGGCTGCGGCCTGCTGGCGGGCTGCGGCCTGTGCTGCTTCGGCTTCCATGGCCATTTGCTGCTGCAGGGCAGCGATGGAGTCGCGCTCGTGTGCGGCTCGGAGTTGTTCTTCAGAGGGGCGGCTGTACCAGGTGAATGCTATGAGAACAGCGGCCATTAGGACGAATCCTGTGACGGTGTTTTTATCCATTTATAGTTTTTTTCTTTATTTCCGGCGGCGTTATGCCGTTGTGGATGGGTTTCTAGTTTCGGGTGTGTGGCGTCAGCCTGTACTTGGAACGCCGGTTTGCTGGTTTATGTTTGGATTTCCTTGTTTATGGTCTCGATGTATGCGAGTAGTTCTTCGCGCCCGAGTCGTGTCTCGGCAGAGGTGACGAAGTGCGGGGGCAGTGGTTCCCAGTCCTGGGCTAAGCGCGCGAGGTAGTTGTTGATGTTCTCGTTGAGGCGTGCCCTGCTGAGTTTGTCGGCTTTGGTGAAGACGATGCTGAATGGGACGTTGCTTTCTCCGAGCCAGTTCATGAACTCGAGGTCTATCTGCTGGGGTTCGTGGCGGGAGTCGATGAGTACGAAGAGGTTGGATAGTTGTCGGCGCTGGAGGATGTAGCCAGAGATCATCTGCTCGAGCTTGGTGCGCTGGGTCTTGCTTCGCTGGGCAAATCCGTAGCCGGGGAGGTCAACGAGGTACCATGCAGCATTGGGGGTGGTGCCGTTGATGATGAAGTGGTTGATGAGCAGGGTCTTGCCAGGCGTGGCGGACGTCTTGGCCAGCTTGCGGTTGGCGGTGAGCATATTGATGAGGCTGGACTTGCCTACGTTGGATCGGCCGATGAAGGCGTACTCGGGCAGCTGGTGGTCTGGGCACTGGTAGGCATGGGCGCTGCTGATGACGAAGGTGGCGTTCTTTATTTCCATAGTGGAATGGGTTTCCCGGCGGGCACACCGCGGGGTTCCGACGTGGTATGGGGATTAGGGAAATGTGATCTTCAAGGGAGGATGCGGTGGTGTGGGCGTTGTGGTCAGAAGTCGTAGCTGAGTCCGAGTGAGAGGTATTCCTTGAACATCCAGTAGGTCTCTCGTGCGCTGTCTTCGGCAAGTGTGCCGTCCTCGTTGCGCTTGACGTTGTAGTACTTGGTGTCTTCGTAGCGGGGATTCAGGAAGATCATCGCAGAGAGGTACTTGTTGATGGTGAAGTTGAATGTGTTCTCGTTCTCGATGCGTGTCATGTTGAAGTTCGAGAACCAGTAGAGTCGCGATTGCCACGTGACGTTCTTGACGATCTTCCACGTGAACTTGGCTTCGACGTTGGGACCCCACTCGTGCTTGCTGTGGTGGTTGGGTCGTATTCCGTAGCGGCTGACGAGTCCCTTGCGCTCGACGTATGTGATGACGTAGGAGAGTGGTGCGAGCATGAGATTGAGATTGAATTTGGGCTTGTCGAGCTTGTAGTTCATACCGATGGATGACCGCACATAGAGAGGTGATACGAAGTCTCCGGTCACGTTTCTGGTGCTTCCCTGGTAGCTCATGTAAGGCTGTGTCTGGAGCTGGAGCTGAGCGGAGTAGTTCCACTTCCCGACGGCCTTGATGCCGAGGTTTGAGGTCAGTCGCAGGAGGTTGCTGGTGGGGCGGAATTTGGGGTCGCTGCTCTCGGAGGTTTGGAATCCGAGCTGCGCCTCCAGCCGGTTGTCGAGCTGAACCTTGCGCTGGTTGTTGAAGTTGGCGTCCACGACCAGAGCCATGAGCATGGAGTAAGCGTTCTCGCCGCCCTGGTACCAGTTCTTGGAGAAGTAGTTTTGGGTGAATTGCAATTTGCCGTTGCCCTTGAAAGTCCAGAAGTTGGGCCGCTTGACTTCGGGCTCCACGGCTTCGACTTCCACCTGTGGCACCTCCTCGATGACTTTCTCTGCAATCTTCTTCTCTTCTTCCACTTTCTGGGCGAGGTCTGTGCGCAGCTTGGTGGTGCTCATGAGTTCTGCCTGCGTGGTGGCAAAGAGGCCTGGGTGCAGGACGTAGGCCCGGTTGAGCTGCTCGTTGATGATCTGGTTGAGGGTGAGCTGGCGGTCGGTGGTCTGCCCGAGGGAGGGCAGGGTGGAGGCGTAGATGGAAGGCGAGGGTACGGCTGTGCTGTCCTCGGCATCGATGCTCATGTTCTGCTGTAGGGCGCTGCTGTAGAGCGTTCCTGGTGCAAAGAGGCGGAAGAGGTAGGGGTTGGGCCTGACGGTGCCGGGCTGCATGTGCTGCATGGCCTGGCTGGCCACGAGGTCTTCTAGCTTCTGGGTGTAGCTGGCCACGATGGAGTCTGCGCTGGACAGGGGTTCGCTTTTGCGTCTCTCGGCTTGGATGCCGGAGGGGAGGGTCAGCGCGAGGCTGAGAAGAAGAGCTATAGGTGTGCGCATATGCGTGTGTTCTTTAATAATGTGGCGCAAAGGTACGCAAAAAATCCGAAACAGCCATAAAATCCTCCCGCCTTAGGCGCTATTTTTTGCAAGAAAGCGAAAAAACGCTGATTTCTTGCATCAGTTTAGGGGATTTTATGTACTTTTGTCGGCATTAAGAACAATATAAAACAGCAAAAGTCTTATGAAACTGATTGTAGATAGCGGCTCGACGAAAGCCGCCTGGTATGTGGCCCTCCCCGGAAGCATGAGTTTTATGATACGTACGGCGGGCATCAATCCCGTCCGCGATGACCTGGATGCCATGAGGGCCGTGGTTGGTGGGGCCCGTGTGTCTGTCGAGAGCGAGTTGGTGTTGGGCCGGGCGAGTTCGCTGGGGCAAATGCTACGCTTCAGCCATGTCTATTTCTACGGTGCCGGGTGCATCCCGCCGTATTCCGGGTCGCTGTGTTCGCTGCTGCAGGAGGTGTTCCCGGAGGCTGAGGTGGCGGTCGAAAGCGACCTGCTGGGTGCCGCTCGCGCTTTATGTGGCCACGCGGAGGGTATCGCCTGCATCCTCGGCACGGGGGCCAATTCCTGCCTCTACGACGGCCGCGACATAGCCCGCCAGACGCCGGCCCTGGGCTGGATCTTGGGCGACGAAGGCAGCGGTGCCGTGCTGGGCCGCCTGCTGGTGAGCGATGTGCTGAAGGGGCAGCTGCCGCCGGCACTGTGCACGGAGTTCCTGGAGCGTTTCCGTCTGACGCAGGCTGAGGTCATCGAGCGCGTCTATCGCCAGCCGCAGCCCAACCGCTTCCTGGCCTCGCTGGTTCCTTTCTTGGCCGACCATGCGGAGGATGCTGCCGTGCACGCGCTGCTCGTCGGTGAGTTCCGCCGTTTCCTCGTGAGGAATGTCGCAGCCTACGGGCGCCGGGATTTGACCGTCTCGTTCGTGGGCGGTGTGGCATGGCAGTTCCGGTCGGAATTGCAGCAGGCGCTGGAGGCTGAAGGCTATGTGCTCGGGCGCATAGAGAAGGAACCCATCCGCCGGATGGCAGAGTTTCATCAGTAAAAAATAAGGGAGGGCGTTGCAGACGTGACTTCCTTCGGGAGGGGAACCCTGAAAAAGGTTGGTGTCCCCCCCTCTCCTTTCGGTTTTCAAACCCAGGTCGGTCATTGTAATATGCGATTGCTGATTTGGGGGGCTTTGTAGTTAAAAATGGTTAAGGTTTAAGTGCCGCAAAAACGGCTTGCAAAGCCCATGGTCCGTCCTCGTGGTTTTGTGTTTTCGTCCTTATGTAGTCGGTTTTATATCCTCACATATTTGATTCTTCGTCCGAACATATTTGTGTTTATGTCCGGACGTGTTCGTGTTTGTGTTCGGACGTAGTAGCATTTTAGTCCGTCCGTTCGTGATGCAGGTGCATATACACAAAAGGACCGCTTCGCAGCGGCCCTATTGCTTCTTATTTTAGGTATTAGTTCGTTTAAGGTAAAAAGATTGTTTTCAGGATAACGGCCACAAAGATAGTGGTGAATCGGATACGATGTACCGCGCGAGGATATGTTTAAAAACATGTTTTGCTAAAAAGTTACGAAAAAGTGGCATTTTTATGTTGATTAGCAGGTTTTTTTGGTGGTCTTGGGCAAGTTCAGAGACGGAAAAAGGGCGACTCTGGAGGTAGAATCGCCCTTTTCCCGGGGTAAACGAGAAAAATTCGGGAAGTACTGGTTGCTACTTGGTCATATAGACGTCCAGCGTGCCTCCGCGCATGATGTCCTCGTGGCGCAGGATGAAGGGTGCTGTGAAACCCTTTGGCAGGCGGTCGGTGCAGGCCTTGAAGGCATCGCAGGCAGGCAGTGGTTGCCCGTTCAGCATCACGCGCTTGATGTAGATGGCCTTCTCGGAGGCACCATGTACGTGAATTTCAAAGTTTTTTCCTGCGCCCACCTGCAACGTGGCATCCTGCACCAGGGGGCTGCCCATGACGTAACGTCCGCCGCAGGGCTCCACCTGATAGAAGCCCAGCGCCGAGAGGATGTACCAGGCGGACATCTGACCCACGTCCTCGTTACCGCAGAGGCCTGCGGGCTGATCGTCGTAGAGCTCGCGCTGGATCTGGCGCACAAGGGCTGCCGTCTTGCGGGGCTGGCCCATGAGAGCGTAGAGGTATGCGATGTGGTGGCTGGGCTCGTTGCCATGGGCGTACTGGCCGATGAGTCCACTGATGTCGGGTTGTGCGCCGTCGTTGAGCTGGCTGTCGGCGAGGAAGAGGCTGTCCAGGCGCTTCACCGCCTGCTCGCGGCCGCCAAGCATCTCCACGAGTCCGTCGACGTCCTGGGGCACGAGCCAGAGGTACTGCCATGCGTTGCCCTCGGTGAAGGCGCGTGTCTGGTGTTGCGGGTTGAAGTCCTCGAGCCCATCGAACGAGCCGTCGGAGTTTTTGCCGCGCATGAAGTTCACGCGCCGATCGTAGAGCTGGGCATAGCCGTGGGAGCGGCGTTCGAGGAAATCTATGGTCTTGCGCAGCTCTTCGTTGTCGGGATAATTCTTGCATACGGCCTTGCCCGCCTGTGCAGCGGACCAGTCGGCGAGCATATATTCCAGGGTGCGCGAGAGGCTTTCTCCGTGGTGGTCGTTGCAGACGTATCCGTGGCTCTTCATGTCATCCAGTCCGCGTTCGTCCATGAGCAACGAGGAGGTCATGGCCTTCATGGCTTCCAGGGAGTCCTTGACATAGCCCTTCAGCAGGGCGTCTGCCAGGATGGGCACGGCGGGGCAGCCGACCATGCAGTCGGTCTCCTGCGACATGAGGTGCCACACGGGCAGCTTGCCCTGCTCGCGGAAGATGCGGAGGTACGTCTCGGCGATGCTCGGCATCATGTCCGGCAGGATGATGGTCGAGAGGGGTGCCGCGGCACGGTAGGTGTCCCAGAGGGAGAGGGTGGTGAGGTAGGAGGGTGCTGCTCCGAAGGGTGCTCCGTTCTCTTCCAGAGGCCATGCGCGGCGAGTGCGGTAAACGCGGTTGTCGGCTCCGCGCCAGTCGCCGTTTGCATCGTCCCAAGTCTGGGGTGCGACCATGAAGTGGTACATGGCGGTGTAGAAGATGCGGCGGTCGCGGTCGCTGCGGAAGGTGGCCCGGACGCGGCCGAGTTCCCGGTTCCAAGCGGCGTCGGCCTCAGAACGCACCTGCTCGAAGGTGCTCCCCTCGGGAAGCAGGTTCTGCATGGCGTTGAATTCCGAGACGGGGCTGATGGCCACGGTCACGATGAGCGGCTCCTCCGAGGGGGCGAAACTCAGGCCGTAGTAGCCTTCCGTGGTATCGTCTGGCTCGGCATTGACGGGGCGTGAGAAGCTCATGGCGAAGTAGCAATGTTGCTCGTAGGCCCATCCGTGACTGATGCGGTAGCCCGCGCAATGTGTGCCGTCGAGCATCGTCAGGCGGGAGTTGCGCATGCGGTCGCCTACGCCATTGGCGAGGTCCACAATGAGTCTGTGCGTCTGCGCGCCCTTGGGGAACGTGATGCGGTAAACGGCATTGCGCCGGGCCGCGGTGACCTCCGTGTGGATGTATTTGGAGAGGTCGCCGTCAGCAATTTTCTTGTTCGTTCCGAGGTAGATGCTGTAATATCCCGGGCGCACTTGTTCGTTCTCGTGGCTGTAGGCAGTGGCCAGTCCCTCGCGGCTGTAGTTGAGAGGACCGGTGGCGGGCATGATGGCCACGTCGCCCAGGTCGGAGCAGCCCGTGCCACTGAGGTGCGTTTGGGCGAAGCCAACGATTTGGGTTCCGCTCTCATGGTAGCCGGAAGTCCAGTCCCAGCCCTCTTCCAGCTGGGTGGGGCCGGCGTTGACCATGCCGAAGGGCACGTTGGCTCCTACGAAGACATGACCGTGGTCGCCCGTTCCGATGCGGGGATCGACGTACTGGGTCAGTGACTGCGCCGCGACCATCAGTGGCAGGGCGAAGAGCAGGGTGAATGAGATTCGTTTCATAGTTGTTGTCATGAAAGGTTGTTATTTAATATTTTCGTGTAAGTTCCGCGCCCGGGTAGTAGTGCTGCAGAATCTGCTCGTAGGAGTAGCCCTGATGGCCCATCACCGCGGCTCCGATCTGGCACATGCCCACTCCGTGGCCCCATCCGTGGCCGCGCAGGACGAAGCGGGCGGGCACTCCGTCGGCATCCACGTCCAGGCGCTCCACCTCGAAGGCGGAACTCTTCAGGTGCGACTCGGAGAGGGCGCTGCGGATTTCCAGTTCCTTGCCGATGACCAGCGTGCGCTCGGTGCCTACGATCTTCAGGCGGACGATGCGGCCGCTCTTGCCTCGTTGGATGGGGATGAGGTCCTTGATTTGCCCGAAGTTCAACTTTAGCTGAGCCTCGATGAACCGTTGGGCATCTGCTTGCTCGATGACTTCCGTCCAGTCGTGGAAGTCTGTGGTCTCCTGGTCGTAATCGTTCAGCACCTCACGCAGGATGGCTGCATCATGTGTGTCGCAGAAGGGGTCCTCCACACTCTCGAGGTACGAGTAGTGCTTGTCCTCCCAGCAACTTTCGAACTCCTCGGTCCGTCCTCCGCAGCACTTCGAGAACCGGGCGTCGCAGATCTCCCCTTCGGAGGTCAGCACTTGTCCGGCGGTGGCCCTGACGGCCGCTTCTACTTCCGGACGCGTGGCGCGCGTGATGCCCTGGTAGCGCTGGCAATGATCATCGGCGCAGACGTCGAAGATGGTGTGGTCTTCGCGGTCGTGCCATCGGATGAGTTCGGTGTCCGTGCGAGTGAAGGTGAAGAAATCGTGGCTGGTCGAGCCCAGTCTTCGGCGCTTCTCCATCTGGGCCAGCAACCAGCTCCGGCTGATGACGGCCGAGGCCTTCAGGAACTCGCTGCTGCAGGTGGCACTCATCTCGCTACTGATGACGCTGACGAGGTATTCTTCGATGTCTATATCGTTGATGCACACTATTTTGTCCTCGTCCACAATCAGGCGGAGCGAGCCGCGGAAGGTCTGTGCCTGAAGGCGTTGCCAGTGGAAATCCTTGCCGATGACGACGTCTTGGAGCGTGAAGCTGGCTTCTTCCGACTCCGGCACGAAGGTCAGTTGGCGGTACACCTGGTCGTTCCAGAGCAGGCCGCCGTTGGCCAGTACGACTTCCTGGGGACCCTCGAGCGAGGCGCCCTTGGCCGTGAACAAACCGTTGAGGCAGAAGCGGATGCGGTCGGCAGAGAGGAGCCCTACGGAGAGAAACTCTCCGACGCCCCTCGACGAGGGCGGCGCTGAATGATTCGATGTCTGAGAACCCTTCTCCTCGGGAGTGGCAGGACCCTCTAAGAGGGAGGGATGGGAGTCCGTCACCTTCTCGATGACCTCCTTCAGTTCCTCCTCTGTCATCGTCACTTCACGCAGGATTTCCACAGCCCACTCGGGCGTCAGCTTGCGGAAATCCTCTTCGCGCGGAGTGATGAACAGCCCGCCCATATCCAGGGCGCCTGGGCTGAGCATGAGTGTGTCGGGGTAGCAATCCGGGCGGTGTTTCTTCCGGGGAAACACGAGGGTAATGATTTCGTCGGGGCGGCTCTCGTCGCCCTCCTGGCGCCAGGTGATGACATTCATGCGCGGCTCGTTCTCGTCACCATGAATGGGCAGGGCGTGATACAGGCGTTGGCAGAGCAGACTGTCCTTCTCCTCCGGTTGCGACCGGATGACGAAGACGGGGCAGGCATAGGAGGTCAGCAGGTAGAGGCCGCAACGCTGGCTGGTGTTGCCCGCCTCGGCCATTTCCTGGACTCCGATGCCGGTCAAAGGGTAGAGCTTCTCAAGGTGATTCTCATAGAGTTGCCAATCCCGCTCTATGGGCACTACTCCGCGCGAGCCCGCCTGCAGATGCATGTGGTCCGGGCACGAGGCGCCGCACAGGGGACCGTTATAGAAGACGATGTGATGAGGCATCGTCCAAGCCAGATGGCGCATGGTCCCGAAGTGTTCCCAGATGCTTTGGGGCTTGTGTCTGCGAGTGGGAATGGTAAAGTGGCGGGGTAGGATGGGGAAGGGGTTTATAAGTACCTGGTAATGATGCCTGATCATCAGCGAGTGCTGCTCCTTCGGACGATTCTCGTCGCAGAGGAAGCAGGGACGCGATTCGATGCTGGCCTTGTCGATTTTGGCACCCGTGGACACCACCCGGGCGGGATTCCATTGCACCGCCAGCGAGCCGTCGCCGAAGGGCAGGTCACGCTTCTGCACCTGCTGGGCCAATGCCTCATAGCGCTCGCGTGCTTGGTTCCAATTCCGTAGCTCGCTATCGAAGAACGCTTCCACGTCCTCCTCCGATGCCTCCTGCCTCCAGCGGCGGTTCATGGCTTGGCGAGCCAGTATTTCCGAGGTGCGCAGTTGGTCCTTGTAGAGGTTGTTCTTGTTCTGCTTTTCCCAGCTCAGGGCGGCATCACTATTGCCCTCCCATCGGCGGCAGAGGTAGAGTTCATCGAAGATGCGTCCGATGCGGTAGCGACGCCCGATCATGAGGCCCAGGGCGTAGTCCTCGCCGTAGCTGGTGTTCGGAATCTGAATCTTGCGCAGAACGGGAGTGTAGAAAGCTCGGGGAGCACCTAATCCGTTGATGCGGAGGGCGTTGTTGCGCCCGTTCTGAGGCGTCCACTCGGCGTGGTCGATGAGTCCCGGAGGCAGCGTCTCGAGTTGGAAGTTCGTCATGCGGTAGGAACCGATGACCATGGCGGCACGTTGCTCGCGGAAGGCATCAACGATGCGTTGCAGAGTGTCCTCGCCGCTATAGAGGTCATCCGAGTCCAACTGGACTACGAAGCGGCCGCACAAGGGATGGTGCACCGCCAGATTCCAGCAACCGCCGATGCCCAAGTCATCCCTCGACGGGACTAGATGAATGAGGAGGGACTCTCCTCCGGTCCTCTCTGTTAGGGAGGAAGCAGAATGATTTGGATGCAGCGGCCCCTCGTCTTTTCTGAGGACAGCTCCCTCCCGGGCAGGGAGGGCGGCGGGAGATTCTACCAGCTTCTCTATCACCTCGCTTGTTCCGTCGTCGCTATGGTTGTCTACCACAATCAGGTTGAAGGGGAATGTGGTCTTCTGGCGTAGCACACTCAGGATGGCATCCTCGATGGTGCGCACGCGATTGCGCACGGGAATGACCACCGTAGCTTCCACGGGGAACTCCTCGTCGTCGAAGCGGATTTCATCAAACTCATCCGGAGCCAGCAGGGCGCCGATGGCTTTCAGGTGTCGCGTGCACGCGCGTTCCATTTCTATTTGTCGGGCCCGATTGCGTGGGTCCACATAGTCAAATTGCTTCTGGCCGCTCAGGCGGGTGTCCGTCTCAATCTCTGTATAGAGCATCTCCGAGACGTGTACGGGCAGCATTCGGCGCGAGAGGAACAGGCGCAGGTCATAGAGCCCTGCCCACTGGTATTCGCGAAGGCGCTCCTGGCGGAAGTAGGCCTGTACGTCCTCCGTCTTCAGCAAAAGAAGAGAGCCGAAGGCGAAGTCATCACGCACGGAGCCCAGCTGGCAATCGATGAGTGGGCGCACTTCCTGCTGCCCCGAAGGCAGAACCACACGATGGTCTGCATAGAGCATGGAGGCATCGGTATCCTCGGCTACGGTCAACATACGCGTCAGAGCGTAATAGCCTAACTGGAGGTCGAAGTGCTTAGTATAGAGAAGTATGTAGGGAGAAGTCGCCAAATGGGACATCTCGCGCAGAGATTTTGTCTGGAAGGGATTGTCGATTGTATGTATCGAGGCCACCTCGTCGCTTGCGCGAAGAGCGGAAATGGTCGAGGCTCCCTCTTTTTCGTCTGCAAAAGGCAGAAAGCAGTCGATTTTGTGCATAAGAATGTATTAAGAATGTATGTTTTTTGGGGAAAGATGCCACAAAGGTAGTCTTTTCTTCGCACTTTCCCCTAATAAAATGAAAAAATCTGTCTTTTTCGTGCTGTCTATGCACAAAAATACTTATCTTTGCAGCGAATTTTAATCCCAAACTCATAAACTAAAACCAACATGAAGAAACTATTGACCCTTGTAGCTGCCGCATGCCTGTCGATGGCCGCTGGCGCGCAATCGTTGTCCCTCTCCCCTGACGAGTGGCATTGGGAGAAAGGAACCATCGTCACGAACATCCCTCAGCGTCCTGCCGGACAGACGGATGTCCTACAACTCACGGCTCCCAAACTTGAGACCGTTCGCGTGGCATTCGTTGGCCTCGGCATGCGTGGGCCAGGTGCTGTGGCTCGTTTCACCTACATTCCTGGTGTGCAAATCGTGGCTCTCTGCGACTATGTCGAATCTCGGGCCGAGGCTTGCCAGAAGTACCTCCGCGATGCAGGACTGCCCCCAGCCGACATCTATAGCGGTGAGAAAGGTTACGAAGAGATTTGCAAGCGCGAGGACGTTGACCTCGTATATGTAGCTACTGACTGGGATCATCACTTCCCCGTGGCCAAGTGTGCGCTCGAGAACGGCAAGCACACTGCCATCGAAGTACCTTCTGCCATGAACGTTAAGCAGTGCTGGGAACTCATCAACCTCAGCGAACGCACACGCAAGCATTGCATGATCCTGGAGAACTGTTGCTATGATTGGTATGAACTGAACACCCTGAACATGGCTCAGAACGGTGTCTTCGGCGAAATCCTGCGTGGCGAGGGTGCATATATCCACAACCTCGATGAATTCTGGGACTATTACTGGAAGAATCCCGATGGATCAGACCCCGACCAGCTCGGATGGCGCATGAAGTACAACATGGAGAACCGTGGTGACCTCTATGCTACCCACGGCCTCGGCCCTGTGGCATTGGCGATGAATATCCACCGCGGCGATCGCTTCACCACACTTGTGGCTATGGACACCAAGAGCGCACATGGTAAAGATTATGTAGAGAAGAAAACCGGCAAGCGTCCAGATGTCTATCGCAATGGAGACCAGACCACTACACTCATGCGTACGGCAGAAGGAAAGGTCGTGGAAATTCAGCACAACGTCATGAACCCCCAGCCCTACAACCGCCTCTATAAGCTCACCGGCACCAAGGGATATGCTACCAAGTACCCCGAGGCCCACTACGCTCTCGATAAGAGCCAACTTACGGCCAGTGGCGTAGCACCTAAGGTTGATGACCTCAGCAGCCACGGCTTCCTCCCCGAGGCTGAGCACAAGGCGCTTTGGGACAAGTACACACATCCCATCATCAAGAAGTACGGCGAGATGGCCCAGAAGGTGGGTGGTCACGGAGGTATGGACTTTTTCATGGATGTCCGCCTCGTCTATTGCCTCCAGAACGGACTTCCCCTGGACATGGATGTCTATGACCTCGCCGAATGGTGCTGCCTGGCTGAGCTCGGATCGCTCTCCATGGACAATAATTGCGCCAGCGTAGAATTCCCCGATTTCACACGCGGAGCTTGGCAGAAGGTCAACGGATTCCAGTTCGCATGGGCTGAGCCCGAGGCAGAAGCTGCCGCTCAGGCCGCAGCCGAGGCCAGCACACAGGCCCAGAAGGACCTCTGCGCCAAGAAGAAACTCTGGGAGAAGTACGACAAGGAAAAAATCAAGAAGACCGCCAAGAAAATTTTGCCTAAGAAACGCAAATAAATCTGTTCTGGCACACTTTTTGCAACAATCAAGTCGGGCACGTCTCATTCGCGCCCGACTTTTCTAAATAAAACATACAACGACAATGAACGACTACATCGAAATCCAAGACCACTACGATCGTGGCACAACTCATGCCTCGTCTGGGTCCCTCGTGGGCGCAGGAGTATTCTCTGGTGTCATGACCCGAGTTTACCTCTGGATGGCCGCTGCACTGGCTATAACAGCTGGCACGGCATTCCTCACTATCAGCAGCCCCACGCTATTGCAGATGATTTATGGAAAACCACTTGTCATCTGGATCTTCTTCGCAGCGGAACTCCTGTTGGTCATCTCGCTTTCTACGGCCATCAACCGGATGTCGCCTACCGTGGCAACCTCTATCTTCCTGGCCTACGCCGCCGTCAATGGTTTCACCCTCTCCAGCCTTTTCTTTGTCTATTCCATCGGCACTATCACTCAGGCCTTTGCTGCATCGGCACTGACTTTCGGAGCGATGAGTATCTTTGGAGCAACGACGAAGAAGGATCTCTCCGGCCTAGGCGGAATACTTATCATGGCTCTCATAGGGCTCATCGTGGCCAGCGTCATCAACATCTTCTGGGCAAATTCCACCATGGACGCCATCATCACCTATGCAGGCGTATTCATCTTCGTGGGGCTCACGGCCTACGATACTCAGAAAATCAAGGCTATGACCTCCGCCGTAGAAGATAGTGTTGTCAATGGCTACGGCGATGCATCCATGCCGCGTAAGATTGCTATCATCGGCGCACTCACTCTTTATCTTGATTTCATCAATCTGTTCATCTATATTTTGCGCCTTTTGGGGCGGAATAGAGACTAATTTCTGCCATTTTGGCATAAAAAAGCTTAAAAACTTGCTTGTTCGGGCAGTTTGATGTAACTTTGCACCGCAGTAGCCTCAAGACAACGAGGTTGCTGCGGTTATTTATAATAATAATGTACGCGCGCGTAGGCATGAAAATAGAGAAGACACCATTGTTGGGGCTGACTATCGACGAACTCAAAAGCGTGGCGGCAGAAGTGGGGCTCCCTGCTTTCGCCGCCAAGCAGATGGCATCATGGCTCTATCAGAAAGGTGTCACCTCCATCGATGAGATGACGAACATCAGCCTTGCTGCACGCCAGAGGCTCTGCCAGCACTTCGAGGTCGGGCGCAGAGATCCACTCTTGAGGCAGCAGAGTGTAGACGGAACCGCTAAGTATCTCTTCCCCACGAGTGATGGACACCGCGTGGAGGCCGTATTCATTCCTGATGAGGAGCGAGGGACCATTTGCGTCAGTTGTCAGGTAGGGTGCAAGATGGCATGCCGCTTTTGCATGACCGGGCGCCAGGGCTTCCAAGGCCAGCTCACGCCTACGGACATCCTCAACCAAATTTATTCCCTTCCTGAACGCGAGCGATTGACGAATATCGTCTTCATGGGACAGGGCGAACCCTTGGACAACCTCGACGCCATTCTGCGCGCCACGCAACTGCTCATGGCCGACTATGGCTGGGCCTGGAGTCCTAAGCGTATTACAGTATCTACAGTAGGCCTGCGCAAGGGGCTCAAACGCTTCCTCGACGAGAGTCCCTGTCATCTCGCCATCAGTCTGCACAATCCCTTCCACAATGAGCGTGCTGCTATGATGCCAGCAGAGAGGAGCTATCAGCTTGATGAAATGCTGGAACTACTTCGCCAGTATGACTGGACCGGTCAACGCCGTCTCTCCTTCGAGTACATCGTCTTTGGCGGACAAAATGATACAGACCGCCATGCCCGCGAACTTGTCCGCCTCCTCTCCCCCCTCGAATGTCGTGTCAACCTCATTCGCTGGCATGCCATCCCAGCAGCCCCATCTTCCATGCCTTCCCTCTCCAGTGCTGCCCCGCCCTCCCATTCATACGAGGTCCCGTCCCTTTCACATGCGACCCCGTCCCTTTCACCTGCAGCTGTAGTGCCTGATGGTTCCTCATCGGGTCTCCCACTCTCCGATGCGGTCACTTTCCACGAAGCCGTCCCTGCCCGTATGGTTGCTTTCCGCGATTACCTCACCAGGCATGGTGTCCGTTGTACCATTCGTGCTTCGCGCGGTCAGGACATCGATGCCGCTTGTGGCCTTCTCAATACCAAAGAACAAAACAAAGATTAAACGAACAATGAACAATAGAATTATCTTTAGCCTAATGATGGTGGGCACCCTGCTCTTGAGCAGCTGCCGCAAGGAATTCGTCTTACCGCGCGCCAGCGGACGCCCCTATGAGGTCATGGTCGTCATGAGTGACCGGGATTGGCAAGCGCCCCATGGCCGTGCCCTCTTCGGAGTGCTGGATACCGATATACCTGGTTTGCCCCAGCCTGAGCGCTCGTTCCATATTTCGCAGGTGGACCCCAAGCGCTTTGATAGCATTCTCAATATCTTTCGCAATATCATCCTCGTGGATATCAATCGTCAAATCTATTCCAAGACCACGATGAAGTTCACACGCGACAAGTATTCTATTGATCAAATTGTTCTCACCATACAGAGTCCGACGCCAGAGGCATTCGCGACCTTCTGCCAGGAACATGGGCAGGAAATCATTGACTTCTTCACCAAGATGGAGATGAATCGCCTCGTCAAAGAACTGAAGGACAAATATTCCAAGGTTACGGCGCAGTTGGCTCATGAACTCTTCGATTGCGAATTCCATGCTCCCGACGAGATCAAGAGTTACAAGCGCGGCGACAACTTCTTCTGGACCAGCAGCAACGGCGCATCGGCTATGGTCAATATTTGTATGTATAGCTATCCTTACGAAGGCCCCGAGACATTCAACAAGCAGTATGTCCTCGCCAAGCGAGACAGCATCATGGCGGAGAACATTCCCGGTACTTTGCCATCCATGCACATGGCTACCGACACTCTCTGTACAAGTGTTAAGCCCATCATCGTACACAATCAGTATGCCTTGGAGGCCCGGGGCCTCTGGTATATGGAGAATGACGGCATGGGAGGTCCCTTTGTCAGTCACTCTCGAGTGGACACGACACGCAACATCGTTATTGTCGTCGAAGGCTTTGTCTTCGCTCCAGAGAAAATGAAGCGAGGCCTCATGCGCCGGCTCGAAGGTTCGCTCTACACCCTCAATCTTCCCGACGAGAAGACAACATCCATCGTAACCACCATGGAAGAGGTGGCCGTCACGGCAGAAGACCGACGGGCCGCCCGCCAAAAGAAATAATTTTATTATTCTATGAGTAAGATCAAAGTAGGTATCACCCATGGAGACCCCAATGGCATCGGCTATGAGGTCATCCTCAAGACTTTTGCAGATCCCGCCATGCTGGAACTCTGCACCCCTATTATCTATGGTTCGCCCAAGGTGGCCAGCTACCATCGTAAAGCGTTGGAACTCCAAACGAACTTCGCAACCGTCAGTTCCGTGGCCAATGTCCAACCTGACAATCTCAACCTCATCCCCTGCACGGCCGAGGAAGTGAAAATAGATTTTGGGCAGGCCACTCAGGAAGCAGGAGAGGCTGCACTCGCAGCACTCGAGAGAGCCGTCAAGGACTGGAAGGATGGACTCATCGATGTCCTGGTCACGGCACCCATCAACAAACATAGCATCCAGAGTGAACGCTTCAATTTCCCAGGTCACACAGAGTACATCCAGGCATGCGTAGGACATGATGACCAGCAAGCACTGATGATCCTGATGAACGAACGCATGCGCGTGGCGCTTGTAACCACTCACCTTCCTATAGCCAAGGTCGCATCTACCATCACACAGGAACTTGTGCTTCAGAAACTTCGCACGCTGGATCATTCTTTGCGTCGTGACTTCTTTATCTCCAATCCTCGCATTGCCGTTCTGGCCCTGAATCCCCATGCCGGTGAGGAAGGCTTGCTCGGCAAGGAAGAGCAGGATGTTATCATCCCCGCTATGCAGCAAGCCGAGGAGGAAGGTATACACGCCTTTGGTCCCTATGCCGCAGATGGCTTCTTCGGCACTCGTGCCTACGAGTCCTTCGATGCCGTGCTTGCAATGTACCACGATCAGGGTCTGGCACCATTCAAGCTTTTGGCGATGGACGATGGCGTGAATTTCACGGCAGGACTGGACCTTGTTCGCACAAGCCCGGACCACGGCACAGCGTTTGACATAGCTGGCAAGGGCGTGGCTGACGAGAATTCGTTCCGTCAAGCCGTTTACTCAGCCATCGATGTCTTCCGCAACCGCGCCTCTTGGGACGAAGGCCGTAAGGATCCTCTGCCCAAACTCTTCGTTGACAAGCGCGACAAATCTGAACGAGGATAATGGACTATAAAGAACTTCAACCCATCAAGCAACGCTACGGTATTGTCGGCAATTGTGAGGGGCTGAACCACGCCCTCGACATAGCCCTTCAGGTAGCTAAGACCGACCTCTCTGTCCTCATCACCGGTGAGAGCGGTGTCGGTAAGGAAGTCATTCCGCGCCTGATTCATGACAATAGCCGCAGACGAATGCGCAAATACTTCGCCATCAACTGCGGAAGCATTCCTGAAGGAACCATTGATAGCGAACTTTTCGGTCATGAAAAAGGTGCTTTTACGGGTGCCATAGCGGAGCACGAAGGCTATTTCGGTGCAGCAAATGGCGGAACGCTCTTCCTCGATGAAGTTGGTGAACTTCCTCTCAGCACTCAGGCGCGTCTCCTGCGCGTATTGGAGACCGGCGAGTACATCCGAGTCGGCTCCAGCGAGGTTCGCAAGACGGATGTCCGCATCGTCGCCGCCACCAACGTGAACATTCAGAATGCTATTCGTGACGGTAAGTTCCGCGAGGACCTCTTCTTCCGCCTAAGCACCATCCCCATTAAGATGCCTCCTCTGCGAGAACGAGGCGAGGACATCATTCTCCTCTTCAAGAAATTCGCCATGGAGATTGCAGCCAAGTATCAGATGCCCGAGCGCATCACACTCACCCCCGAGGCTGCTGAGGTCATGAAGCGCTATAAGTGGCCAGGGAACATTCGCCAACTGAAGAACGTCACGGAGCAGATGTCCATCCTCATGCGTGAGAGCCGTATCGTCACCCCCGAAATACTCTCGGATTATGAGATATGGCCGACAATAGCTGAACAAGGTGGGCTGGTGCGTGTAGGAGTTTCCAATGGCGATTCCCACACCTATCAGTCGGAGCGTGAGATGCTGTTCCAGATGATCAATGCCCTGCACCGCGAGGTCAATGAACTGAAACAGCAAATCTCGCACGGGGCAGGGATGGCGCAGATTCCGCTGGAGACCCACGTGACGGTTCCTTCTGTGCCCCAGGTCACTCCCTCGGTCACTGTGATGTCTTCGCCCACGGTTGCCCCTGCGGCCTACCACGACCGAAATGCTCCCGAACGCCCCGACGCCACTCCCTATGCTGAAGAATACATAGAGGAGTCTCTTTCCATCGAGGATCAAGAGAAACGACTTATCATCAAGGCGCTGGAGAAGAACCATGGTCGGCGCAAGAAAGCGGCAGAAGAACTGCATATCAGTGAACGAACCCTCTACCGCAAAATCAAGGAATATGGACTTGAAGAGATTTAGCAATCTGAAGGAATCCAATCGACGGACGCCTGAAAATGGACCATGGCTCCGGATGGCAGGAACTGAATGTGAAATATCGTCAGGGCTGAGAAAACAGGAAAGATGAAAAATGAATCGAAAAATATGATAATGAGCAAGATACATTTAAAGAGTTTTGGTCTGAAGAGTCATGGCGTCATTTCCATGGCCTTGAAAAGTGTGTTTTATTTTTCATTCCTCATTCTCCCTCTTTTCACTCTTTTCTCCTCCTGCGCCATCTCCTATAAATTCAATGGCGCCAGCATCGATTATTCTAAGACAAAGACCATCCAGATAGATCCATTCCCCATCCGTTCCACCTACGTCTGGGCGCCTATGCAGTCCATATTCAACAACAAACTGACCGATCTATACGCTCAGCAGACAAAACTCAAGCAGGTGAAGCGCGGGGGGGACCTCGTAGTGGCAGGCGAAATCACGGGCTTCGACCAATACAATAAAGGAGTCTCTGCCGACGGATATAGTTCTCAGGTTCAGTTGAAGATGACCGTCAACGTCCGTTTTACCAACACCAAGAACCACAAGGAAGACTTTGAACGTCAATTCTCGGCCACAACGGAGTATGACGCCAGCCAGCAGCTCATCGCCGTGCAGGAGGAATTGGTCACGCAGATGACAAAGGATATTTGCGAGCAAATTTTCAATGCTACCGTGGCCAACTGGTAGGATTCCTCGGCACAAGAAACCTTCGAAAAAAGAATATAGTGAAATAATAGACCCTAAGTGTTATGCAATCATAGACCGCATACTTCTCGTAACGAAAGAAGGATTTATACTTAAGCACTCAAAATGTTATGCAATCACTGACTACATACATCCAGAATCCAGAACTTATGGACGCTCAGGTTGTTGATGAACTATGGCAACTTGTAGAACGCAATCCGACCTATCAGGCAGCTTGGTTGTTGCTCGTGCGAGGACTCTATCAGCAGCAGGACCAGCGCTTCGGTGCTACTTTACGCAAGGCGGCACTGATGGTTCCTGATCGGGCAAAACTCTTTGAGCTGATAGAGGGCGATAAATACCGGGTTCAACCAGAGCGCCGTTCGCTCTTGAGCAGTCTTAGTGAGGAAGGCACGTCTGATCGCACCCAGTCGCTCATCGATTCCTTCCTCTCCAGCATTCCAGAGGAGCCTCGTCCTCGGCGCCAGCATCCCACCGATGCTTCTGTCGATTATATATCATATCTCCTCCAAATGGAAGATGCCCCTGCCGGGGAAGATTCCCGAGATGAGAAAGATGACCCTGTTAGCGTAGAAGTTCCTGCAGAGCAGTTCTTAGGATTAGAGGAAGTGCCTTCCGTGGGTTCCCCTTCCGCGGGTTCCCCTTCCGCGGGCTCCTCTTCCGTGGGCATTCTTTCGGATGATGTTCCAAATGCGGATTCTGAAATCTTGACAGAAGAGGATGCACATACTCCAGAAGAAAATTCCGATGAATGGTTCGAAGAAGAAGATAAGGATGATAAAAATGCACCTTCTGAGGTCTATTTTACCGAAACTTTAGCCCGAATTTACATTAAACAATGCAAATATGACAAGGCAATTGAAATTATTCGGCGATTAAGTTTGAATTATCCAAAAAAAAGTCGTTACTTTGCAGACCAAATACGGTTCCTAGAGAAGTTAATTCTCAACGAACGGTTCAAAAATAAGGAAAAGTAATCATTAAATTCATAAACAAAATGTACACATTATTTGTAATTCTCGTTCTCATCGCATCTGTTCTCATGTGCCTCGTTGTCCTCATTCAGGAATCCAAGGGAGGTGGTCTCGCCAGCGGTTTCGCCAGTGGTAACCAACTCATGGGTGTTCGCAAGACCACAGATGTCATCGAGAGAGTAACCTGGGGACTGGCCATTGCCATGGTTGTCTTCAGCGTATTATCCGTCTACACCATTCCTGCAGCAGGCACCGATGCTTCCGTCATGGAGAACGCAGCCGTCGAGCAGCAGACCACCGCTCCCACCAATCTCCCCGGCATCCCCGCTACGGATATTCAGGAAGCACCCGCTGAGGCTCCTGCCGAGGCTCCTGCAGCACCTGCCGAGGCTCCTGCCAACTAATTAAAGAAGCGCGTCAATGCTTGCACAAAGGATGAAATGTTTTGCCTCGACCGTTGTCTTGGCACTGATAGCGCTGACCTCTCAGGCCAGCGCTTTCGTTTTACCTGGTCACTCGACCCTCCGTGTTTTTCTCGACAAGGGTCTGGAACCTGTAGTCACTACCGCCTATGACCTTGTCTGCTCTGATCTCCAACGGGTGATGGATGTTACCCCTCAATTGACGGACGAGGATCCTCAGGTCATCATCGGTTCTGTGCAGGGCACCGATGTTGTCAATTTGAAGGCGTCTGGAGTGGATCTGACCCCCTTGTATAACGAAGGTCAGGCATTCGTCATAGCCACCAATGCCCTGGGGCAACTCATCATAGCCGGTAGCGATGACTGGGGTACGGCCTATGGTCTCATGGAATTTTCTCGCCTGCTGGGTGTTTCGCCGCTGGTATGGTGGGCAGACGTGGATCCCGAGCAGATTTCTCAGCTGCAAGTGCCCGATGGCTACTATAACCATCAGTCGCCCTACGTTAGTTTCCGTGGCATACATGTCGCCGATATCGAGTGGGGCTTGCAGGCTTGGATCACCCGCACGTTTGACCCCTCAGGGTTGCACACAATAGACCAGAAGACGGCTCGCAATATTTTCGAGCTCTTGTTGCGTCTGCGTGCCAACTTGTTCTGGTCGCCGAACGATGAGTCCTCGAGGGCTTTCTTTGCTTCGGCTGAAGGCAAGGCGCTGGCCCGGGCGTATGGCATCTACCTCGGCACAGACCCTCAGAATGCTATAGATCTCCCCGGACTGGCTCAGCCGCTCATGTGTGAGGACGACGGTTTCGGCTATCTGCGTCGTTTCCCCACGGAAGCCGAGCGCCAGCAGGATCGGGGTTGCGGCATCTATTATCATGCCAATTTCAGTGGCGGTCCCCACGACTATCTCTGGCAGGGCACGGCCAGCCCTTTCCTCATGTTCCAGCAGCTCAGCGAGGCCTACTATCATGGTGCCTACCGGCTCTGGGTGCTCAATGTAGGTGACATCAAGCCTTGTGAGTACCAGCTCTCGCTCTTCACGGACATGGCCTGGGATCTCGGCGCCGTGCGTGAACTCAGCATCGGTCGCCACCTCGAAGAGTTTTTCGCCCAGACCATCGGGCGCGATGTGGCGCGGCTGATTTCCATCTATATGAAGGAGTTCTACCACCTCTCGTTCCAGCGTAAGCCCGAGCATCTGGCCGGCACTCGCACGGAGGAAGCTATTGATGGAAGTACGGACTGGAACACCGTTCGTGACCTTCCTTGGAGCGAGAAGCGCATTCGTCATCGTCTGGGACGCTATGAGCTCATGCGCAAGAATGTCCTCTGGGTCGCAGATTCCGTGCGCCGCACTCATCCCTCGCGCTATGATGCCTATTTCGAGCTGGTGGAGTACCCCGTCATCACCGTATGTGATCAGAATCAGAAATATCTGTTCGCTCAGTTGGCCCGACATGGACGTCCTTGGCTCTCTCGAGAGAGCGTGGCCGACACCTGGCGCCGTAGCGACCAGGCTCACAACCATATCCAGACTCTCACCCTGCAATACAATGCTCTGCGCAATAACAAGTGGCAGGGCATCATGAGCAGCAACCCGGCCGGACGTCAGGTCTTCCAGCCCGTTCCCCACACCCAGGTTCAGGGTACTCTTCCCAGCGACCCCACGGCCATCGCCTCGTTCTACGGAGCCAGTTACCATGCCTCGAGCTTTTCGGGTGGAAGTGTGCTCGACCCTGTGTTGGGCTTGGGTGCCAGCATTCGCGCCATGCCTATCCCCAAGGATTGCAACGTGACCTACAAGTTCAGGCATAACTACGGTCAGGCCAGGTCCACCGTGGTTCTGATGCGCTTATTACCTACCCATCCAATAGATGCCGAGCAGCGCTTCACGCTATCTCTGGACGGCAGCGAACCTCAGACCTACACTTACGACACGGAGGTCGGCACCGAGCAGTGGAAGCGCAACGTGCTGCGTAACTATGCCGTGGTCGTGGCCCGTCTGCCCATCACTCGTGCTACGGGTGAGCATCAGCTCGTAGTCAGCGCTCTGGACGATGGCGTGGTCGTAGACGAGGTCTTCGTCTTCCCCGCCTCGCAGGTCGTGGTGGAGCAGTAACAACGTATATAAAGTCAATAGAATATTCTTATGTTTGAAAATCTATCCGAACGCCTTGAACGTTCCTTCAAGATCTTGAAGGGCGAAGGCAGAATCACAGAAATCAACGTCGCCGAGACCCTGAAGGATGTCCGCCGCGCCCTCCTCGATGCCGACGTCAACTATAAGGTTGCCAAGCAGTTCACCGACACCGTGAAGCAGAAAGCTCTCGGGCAGAATGTCCTCACCGCCGTGAAGCCTCAGCAGATGATGGTCAAGATCGTCCATGACGAACTGGCCCTGCTCATGGGCGGCGAGACGTCCGAGTTGCAGCTGAAGGGTCATCCTGCCGTCATCCTCATGGCAGGTCTGAATGGTGCCGGTAAGACTACCTTCGCGGGCAAACTGGCCAACATGCTGAAGCAGAAGCGCCAGCGCCATCCCTTGCTGGCCGCTTGTGACGTCTATCGTCCTGCTGCCGTGGAACAGTTGCGGGTCCTGGGCGAACAGATTGGCGTGCCCGTGTACATGGAACCGGATAATCAGGATCCTGTTCAGATAGCGCTCAACGCCATCCACGAGGCTAAGGCCAAGAGCTATGACACCGTCATCGTCGACACCGCAGGCCGACTGGCCATCGACGAGAAGCTGATGCAGGAGATTGCCGCCATCAAGGAGGCTATCAATCCAGACGAGACCCTCTTCGTGGTAGATGCCATGACGGGTCAGGATGCCGTGAATACGGCCAAGGAGTTCAACGACCGGCTGGACTACACGGGTGTGGTGCTTACCAAGTTGGATGGCGACACCCGCGGCGGTGCTGCCCTCTCTATCCGCACGGTGGTCGACAAGCCCATCAAGTTTGTGGGCACGGGCGAGAAGATGGAGGCTATAGATCCGTTCCACCCCGCGCGCATGGCCGATCGTATCCTCGGCATGGGTGACATTGTCAGCCTCGTGGAGCGAGCGCAGGAGCAGTATGATGAGGAAGAGGCTCGTCGGCTGGAGAAGAAAATCCGCAAGAACCAGTTCGACTTCAATGACTTCTACGCTCAGATCCAGCAAATCAAGAAGATGGGTAACATCAAGGACCTGGCGTCGATGATTCCTGGCGTTGGCAAGGCCTTGAAGGACATCGACATCGATGACGACGCGTTCAAGGGCATCGAGGCCATCATCCTCTCGATGACGCCCTACGAGCGCACGCACCCCGAGTGCCTGAACACCAGTCGTCGCCAGCGCATCGCCCGCGGTTCGGGTACCGACATCCAGCAGGTGAACCGACTCATCAAGCAGTTCGACCAGACGCGCAAGATGATGAAGATGGTCACCAATCCCAAGATGGCGCAGATGATGGCGAAGATGCCGAAGAGGTGATCGTTTTCTGCGCTGAGCGAAGTTGAAACAGAGAACATAAAACTTTAATCCTTACATCTTTAAACTTTACACGTATGACTTTAATCGACGGTAAGGCCACCGCAGCCACCATCAAGGCAGAAATCAAGCAGGAGGTCGAACGCATCGTAGCCGCCGGGGGCAAGCGCCCTCACCTCGCAGCCATCCTCGTGGGCCACGACGGCGGCTCGGAGACGTATGTTAATAATAAGGTACGCGCGTGCGAGGAGTGTGGATTCCAGAGCACCCTTCTTCGTTTCGAGGACGACATCACGGAGGGGGCGTTGCTGGCTGAAGTGCAAAAGTTGAATGAGGACTCCAGTGTGGACGGCTTCATCGTTCAACTTCCTCTGCCTAAGCACATCGACGAGCAGAAGGTCATCGAGGCTATTGACTATCATAAGGATGTCGATGGCTTCCATCCCATCAACGTCGGGCGCATGGCCATCGGCCTGCCCGCCTTCGTCAGCGCCACTCCCAAGGGCATCCTGGAACTTCTGCGCCGCTATGGCGTAGAGACTTCGGGCAAGAAGTGCGTCATCCTCGGCCGCTCCAACATTGTGGGCAAGCCAATGTCGCAGCTGATGATGCAGAAGGGTGTGGACGCCACCGTCACGGTCTGCCACTCGCGCTCCAAGACCCTGAAGGAAGAATGTCTGCAGGCCGACATCATCATCGCCGCCATTGGCCAGCCCGCCTTCCTCAAGGGCGACATGGTCAAGCCCGGTGTTGTGGTCATCGACGTGGGCACCACTCGCGTTCCCGATTCCACTCGCAAGAGCGGTTTCCGCCTTCAGGGCGACGTGGACTTCGATGCTGTGGCTCCTCTGGCCTCGAAGATAACACCCGTGCCTGGTGGCGTGGGTCCCATGACTATCTGTATGCTCATGCAGAACACCCTCTCGGCTGCCAAACACGAGTACTACGCGTGAAATCTGCTCCTTTTTGCCCGGAAATCAAAAAAAATGGGCAAAAAGTTTGGCCATTTCCGCGGAAAAGAGTACCTTTGCACCCGCAAAAGCCAATGAGGCCGCAGCTTCGGCTGCACATGGTGACTATAGTTCAGTTGGTTAGAGCGTCAGATTGTGGTTCTGAATGTCGTGGGTTCGAGTCCCACTAGTCACCCCACCACTGAAGAGAATCCTGCGAGCATGATGTGTTCGCGGGATTTTTTGGTTTTAAGTAACCCTTCGAGAAGCAATATCATACAACCCTTCGAGAGGTAATATCAGACAAACCTTCGAGAGGCAATATCAGACATATACCTATCATGATGACAATGAAACGGATAGTATTCCTCGCGCTGGCGGCAATGATGTCGGTTCTGCCCGCCGGTGCCGTACTGAAGGAGCGCGACCTGGCTCGCACCCTGGGCGTGCTGCGTGCCGAACTCGAGGCCGACCACCAGAAGCAGCAGGTCTTCATGGCCCGCTACGAGCAGCAGGGGGCGCAGCAGCACCAGCAACTGGTGCGGTATATGAACCAGTGCGAACAGATAGGGCTGATGCTCTACTCCCAGTCCACGGACAACACGTTCGACATGGCCTATGCCTGCCAGCAGGCCGTGAATCTCTATCGCGAGCTGGGTGCCCACGGAGGTCGCACGCTGCCCTACGAGCGTATCATAGAGCGCATGCGGGGCGAGATCGAGCGCTACGATGCCCTGATAGCGTCGCTCAAGAGTATGCCTCCCGTGGCCAAGGACGATGAGGACCTGCTCACGGAGAGCGATAGTATCCTGCTCAACGCCATAGATTCCCTGGAGAACAGAATCGACTCTCTCGGGTTGCCCGAAGTGCCGGCCGGAGTTCCCGGCGGCAAGGCCGGAGGGGGCGAGCCGCGCGAACCGCTGTACCTCACGGGGCAGCAGCTGCAGGATCGCCGGGCTTGCCTCACGTACGCCCAAGCCCTGCGGGACAACATGCAGACCTTCCTCGAGAGCATGGAGGCCGAGAGTTCGTACTACCAGAGTGTGCAGGAGAAGGTTCAGCAGCTGAACGTCTTTGCCCAGTCGCGCTACAAGATTCTGCAGGATAACATCTTCGTCACGGGCGGTCCGAATTATTTCAGCGTCCTGGCATCGTTGCCCCGCTATTTCAAGCAGGCTCAGCGCTCGGCCCAGACGAAGTATGCTCCCTTCCGCGAGAAGGGGCGCTCGTACTCCGAGTGGCGCGGTGTGCCGGTGTTGTTCATCAGTGTCTTTGTCTTCTTCTACCTCTCGCTGGCACTGGGTCTGACGTATGCCGTCATGCGTTGGCTGCTGCCTCGCAAGTGGCGTGGCGAGAAGTACAAGATCAAGCGGCAGATGCTCACCAATGTCATCGGCATCGGTCTCTTTGCCGTCATCGTCATGGTGGTGCGCTCGCTGGTTCATCGGAATTTCATCCAGATGTCAACGGAGCTCATCATCTCCATCGCGTGGCTGATGGAAGTGATATTCCTCTCGCTGTATATTCGCCTGAAGGGCAAGCAGATGCTGCATGCCGCCCTGATCTACACTCCTCTGATGGTGCTGGCCTTCGCGGTCATCATGTTCCGCATCGTGCTGCTGCCGAACAGCATCCTGAACCTCATCTTCCCGCCGCTGCTGCTGGCCTTTGTGCTCTGGCAGGTGTGGATGGTTCGTCGCCACAAGGACGGGCTGCCCCTTCAGGACATCGTCTATTCGCACCTGACGACCATCGTGATGATAGTGGCCTGCGCCACGTCCTGGGCGGGCTACACGCTGCTCTCCGTGCAGATTCTCATCTGGTGGACGTTCCAGCTGGCTGCCATCACCACTATCACGTGCCTCTACGACTTGATGGAGCTCTATGAGCAGCGCCACCATATTCATCAGAAGAACATCACGCAGACGTGGGGCTACGACCTGGTCCGCCTGACGCTGGTTCCCATCCTGGCGGTGGGTAGTGTGCTGCTGAGCATCTGGTGGGCGGCGCAGGTGTTCGAGATGACCTCCGTCTGCCAGAAGGCGTTCTTCTACGACTTCATCAACCAGCAGGACCTCATCCGTGTGTCGCTCTTCAAGCTCTGTCTCGTGGTCGCTCTCTGGTTCGTGTTCCGCTTCCTCAACTATGCCGTCCGTGAGTTCTACGCCTATTTCCGGCAGAAGGCCCGTCCGGACGACACGATGAACCTCACGCTGGCCAAGAACGTGATCGCCATCATCGCCTGGGGCCTCTATTTCATCATCGCCCTGGTCATCCTTCATGTCCCCAAGTCGGGCATCAGCATCGTCACGGCCGGCTTGATGACGGGTCTGGGTTTCGCCATGCAGGACTTGATCGAGAACTTCTTCTACGGCATCTCGCTCATGGCCGGTCGCTTGCGCGTGGGCGACTACATCGAGTGCGACGGCATCACGGGTCGTGTGGAGAGCATCACGTACCAGAGCGTGCAGGTCATCACGGCCGACGGCTGCGTCATCGCTTTCCTGAACAAGACGTTGTTCAACAAGAACTTCAAGAACATGACTCGCAACCACTCCTACGAGCTAATTAAGATTCCCGTGGGTGTGGCCTACGGCACCGACATCCCCCACGTGCGCTCGTTGCTCATCGAGGCCCTGACGCCGGTGTGTTCGGCCAGGAGTGTCGCCACGGGTGAGCCGGTCAGCGACCCCGAGCGCCCCGTCAGCGTCCTCTTCTCGGACTTCGGCGAGAGTTCGGTGGACCTCTACGTGTGTGTGTGGATGCTGGTGGAGGAGAAGTATGCGCTGGCGGGACGTGTCAAGGAGGCCATCTACGACACTCTCAACCGCAACCACATCGAAATCCCGTTCCCCCAGCGCGATCTGCACATCATCCAGCAGGCGCAGTAGGGCACTCTGCCCTTTGTCTTCTGTGTCCGCACGTGTCGGCCGCCACGTCCTTTCGTGTCGGGTGTTACGTCCGCACGTGTCGGCCACCATGTGCGTTCGTGTCCGGTGCTACGTCCGTCCGTGTTGGCCACCACGTCCTTTCGTTCCTTCGACGCTGCAAAGGTACTACATTTCCGCGAGGCGACCAAATCCGCGGGGGGACTTAGGGTGTTTTTTCAGCAAAAAACGCGCGGCGGGGTGCTTTCAGTTTTCAGTTTTCAGTTTTTTTGCGCATGGGTAGGAGAGTACGAAAGTGGCGGCAGGAGGGTGGAGAGGGAAGAAAAAAATCTGTGTAGTATTTAGTAGTATTATTATATATATTATATATATAATATATATAATAATACTAAATCTAAACCCGTACCTTCCCAACCCTTTTGGGGGGTATTCAGATTAAAACTGAAAACTGAAATAACTGAAATCGTTTTTTGTTCTCGGGATGTTTTCTGAACACAGCGCGCGGCATGCTTTCAGTTATTTCAGTTTTCAGTTTTTTTGCGCATGGGTGGGAGAGTACGAAAAGTGCCGGTTACAATGGAACCCCATTGCGCCCTCAAAAACGACAAGGCATCTGATTAAAAATAACAATGGTTATCATCATAACTCTAATGACCGATCTGGGGGGTAAGTTGTCCGGGGTGCTCACTCCCCCGTGACCTTGATCCAGTCGATGTCCATCCATCCCCGGTTGGCATGGCGTTCTGCGCAGAGGGCCAGGAATCCGAATTTGGCTCCTATCCACTTGCCCTCCTTCAGGGTGAATGCGGGTCCGGCATCGTGGTAGCGGCGCCCCTCGAGGCTGTAGGCGAAGCGGCATTGTCCGCGGCGCACGCTCAGGCGCAGGTAGATGTCGAGGTACGTGGCGGGCGAGTAGGGGATGGTGTCGCGGTCAGTGGCCGGGATGGTGGCCAGCGTGGTGCTCGTCTGGGCTTGCTGCTCATCGGCTCCGATGCAGGTGTGGCGCTGGAGCTCGAAGGCGTCGCCCCGGCGCAGGATGACGAGGGCCGAGTAGTCGCGCCCCATCATCACCAGCCCGCCGTACTGCCCGTCTTCCTTGGCCGCAAGGCGCACACGTGCGGTGGCCGTGAAGCGGTCGGAGGGTGTCTTCTGAAGCAGCAGGCTGGGCACTTGCCAGAGGCTCTGGAACGGCGTGGGGAGGTCGCTGGTGAAGAGGCGGAAATGGCCGTCGGCGGTGGGCATGCCGTAGAGCAGGCTGTAGTTGGCATGCCATTGCCATTGCATCCCCAGGCGGCCTGCATCGAACTCGTCGGAGGTCTGAGGTTGCTGCACGAGGTCGCTGGAGCTGCGCGGCTTGCGGTGGCGCAGCAGGGGGCGTCCGCCGTCGCCCATGACGGGCCATCCCGAGGTCCAGTCCACGGGTTGGAGGTAAACCACCCGCCCCAGGGCTCCGCGGTCGTTGAAGTGCAGGAACCAGTCTTCGTCGTAGGGCGTGTGGACCCAGGCTCCCTGGTGGGGTCCGTTGATGTCCGTGTCGGCCTGCTCCAGCACCCGGCGTGCTTCGTAGGGGCCGAAGGGCGAGCTCGCGCGCATGGCCAGCTGCCATCCCATGGCCACTCCTCCGGCGGGGCATAGGATCCAGTAGCAGCCTTGCCGCTTGTAGAACTTAGGTCCCTCGCAGGTGTGGTTCTCCTGGCCTCCGTCGAAGACGATGCACGGTTGTCCGATGGCGCGCGTGCCGTCCGCCGAGAGTTCGCGCACGGTCAGCACGGAGTTCAGCCCCGCGCGGCTGGCGGCCCAGGCGTGGACGAGGTAGCATCGCCCGTCGTCGTCCCAGAGCGGGCAGGGGTCTATCATCCCTCGGCCGGGGATGACGCAGGTGGGCTGCGACCACTCTCCGGCAGGGTCGGCCGCATGCACCATGAAGATGCCCTGGTCCGGGTCGCCCCAGTAGATGTAGAACTCTCCCGCGTGGTGGCGGATGCTGGGAGCCCAGACGCCCTTGCCGTGCTGAGGCTGGTCGAAGAGCTCGCGCGGCAGCAGCTCCGGCAGGGCGTGGCCGACGATGGTCCAGTTCACGAGGTCGCGCGAATGCAGGATGGGCAGCCCCGGCACGCAGTTGAAGGACGAGGCCGTCAGGTAGTAGTCTTCGCCCACGGCGCAGACGTCAGGGTCGCTGTAGTCGGCATAGAGCACGGGGTTGGTGTAGGTGCCGTCGCCATTGTCGGGCGACCAGGCTTGGGCGGAGGCCGTGGCTGAGGCCATGAAACAGCCCATTAGGAGTGCGGGAATCTTTTTCATTGCGCCGCAAATATACGCATAAATGCAGATTTCCCGCACTTTGTGCCCCAAAAAATTGCACGGATGGGACAGAAAACGTATTTTTGTGGCCGAAAAAAGAATGGAATGCACATGAGATATGCTTCACCACGTATGTGGATGGCGCTGATGCTGCTGCTGGCAGCGGTGTTGCCCATGGCCTGCAAGGGCGGGGCAGGGGAGGCGTCGGACGAGCAGGATGCCGCAGCCCGGAAACCGCTCTCCCGCGGCCTGCCCTATGAACTGGTGCTGGTGATTCCCCGGGGGCTCTATACGGGCGAGTTGCGCGACACGCTGGACGCCGTGCTCCAGGGCAGTACCCCCGTGCTGCCCCAGCACGAGCCTATGTTCCGGCTGGACGTGGCCTACACGGACGTGAACCAGACGCCCTGGCGCACCTTCCGCAATCGCCTGCTCGTGGCCACCGATGCCCGGCTCCGCCGACCCCAGCTGGCCGTGGTGCTGGATCCCGTGGCCCGGCCGCAGATAGAGGTGACGGTCGCCGCCCGTACGCCGCACGAGTTGGCGGAGTACTTGGGGCGCCAGCGCCAGCGTCTGACGGACCTCTTCGTAGATCACGAACTGGAATGCGAGGCCGCCAACCTGCGGCGCAAGCACGATGGCCGCACGCGCGACTCGTTGCTGGCACTCTGCCATCGCGAGGTCTGTGTGCCTCCCGCCTTCAGGGCCGCAAAGGTGGGGCGCGATTTCCTCTGGACGGGCACGAACCTGAACGACCGCGACCAGAACTTCATTTACTACAGTTATCCCTGGGATGGCCGCCCCCTCTCGCCCCGGCAGTTCGTGGAGAAGCACGATAGCGTCTTGCGCGTCAATATTCCCGGGGCAAGGCCGGGGCAATGGATGCAGACGGCCCGTGCCCGTGCCGCCTACTCTTCCACCTCCGCTTCTGACGCCGCCTCCGCTTCCGCTTCTTCTCCCTCCCTCCCTCCGCTCATCCTCGCGCGCACGCGCACGATAGATAAAAAGGTGGTTCAGCAGGTGCATGGCCTTTGGGAACTGAAGAATGGCGCCCTGGGAGGTCCCTTCGTAGCTCTGGAGCGCGTGGATACTGCGGCTGCGCGGGTGCTGGTTTGCGAGGGGTTCATCTACTCTCCACATTCCCCCAAGCGCGACCTGCTGCGCCAAATGGAAGCTGCCCTGCGCACCTTCTCGCCCTGACCTTACTCCCCCTTTTCCCCCTTTCCCCCTCCTTTTTTCCCCCTCCTTTTTTCCTCCTCCTTCTTTCCTTCATCCCCTCCTCCTTCTTTCCTTCATCCCCTCATCCCTTCTTTCCTTCATCCTCTCATCCCTTCTTTCCCTCATCCCTTCTTTTCTTCATCCCCCTTCTTTCCTTCATCCCCCTTCTCCTTCCCTCTTTTCCGTAACCCCTTTCCCCCTATCTTTTCCCTTTTCCCTTCCTTCTCTTTTTCCCCTTCTTCTTGCCTCGAGCGGGGTGGTATCTCTTACAGATTGCACAAGAAAGCGCACTTTGTGCAGCACTCGGAGTAACTTTTTGTGCAATTTGTTTGCAGGTTTCGGTGTTTTGACGTACCTTTGCGCCCGTTTTCAGAGAAAAAGTAACAAAAATACTCAAAAATCGGAAAAGAAATGAAGAAAATTCTACTCTCGATGGCCGCTGCACTCACGATGGCTTCCACGGTTCAGGCCGGCGGCTATGTCACAAACACAAACCACAATGCCGCCTTCCTCCGCAATCCCGCTCAGGAAGCTAAAATCGACATCAATGCCCTCTACCCGAACCCTGCAGGCATCGGTTTCCTCGACAAAGGATGGCACCTGAGTTTCAACATCCAGAGTGCCTTCCAGCATCGCGATGTCACCAGCAACTTCGGCCAGCAGCCCGGATATTTCACCCTCGGCACCGTCAACTCCCAGCGCAATGCCACCGGGGAGAAGGAGTTCAGGGGGCGCGCCAAGGCTCCCGTCATTCCTGCCCTGGACGTCGCCTACGTGCATGATCGGTGGAGCGCCATGTTCCACTTCGCCCTCGGCGGAGGTGGCGGCAAGTGCGACTTCGAGGATGGTCTGGGCTCCTTCGAGAGCATCGGAGCCATGCTGCCCGTGGCACTCAACGGAATAGCCCAGTCCATGAGCAACGGCCAGGTGGGAACGGCTGCCAACCCCATTGTCGATGGATATTCGCTCAATAGCTGGATGAAGGGACGCCAGTACTACTATGGATTCCAGCTCCAGGGAGGATACAAAGTCCTGGATAACCTCAACGTAAGTGCTGGACTCAGAGGTGTTTACGCCACCTGCTTCTATGAAGGATACATGGGTGACCTGGCCGTGCACACCACCCAGGCCGCTGCAGCACTCGGACTGCCCGCAGGCCAGAACGTGCCCGCACAAGCCCTGGTGCAGAACTTGCCATTGCCCGCTGCCACGGCCGCCGCGGCTTCCGCTCTCGTGCAGAACCGGTCGCTGGAAGTGGACCAGAGCGGCTTCGGACTCACACCCGTGCTGGGCGTGGACTGGCGCATCAACGACCAGTGGAACGTTGCCGCAAAGTATGAGTTCAAGACCCGTCTGCGCCTGAAGAACGACACCCACGTCAACACCACCGGACTTCCCGCTTATGACGACGGAGTGAAGCAGGCTGCCGACATTCCGGCGCTGCTGACCTTGGGAGCCCAGTACAACCCCCTCCGGAACTTGCATCTCAACGTGGGCGCGCACATATACTTCGACAAGCAGGCCAGTCAGTACGACGCCTCCACCGGCCAGAACACCAAGCAGGAGAAGCTCAACGGGCAGACCTGGGAGATCCTCGCCGGCGTGGAATGGGATATCGAGGATTGGGTCACCGTATCCGCCGGATGGCAGACCACCAACTACGGGCTGGGCGACAACAGCCAGTACATCAGCGACATGAGCTTCGTCACCAATAGCAATAGCATCGGGCTGGGCGCACGCTTCAATATCTCCAAGGTCGTGGCCATCGACGTGGCTTACTTCAAGACACTCTACAAGCACTACCGCGTGGACTACGAAGACTACAACGGACTCGGAGCGCGCCTCGGACAAGCTCTGGGAAACCCCGATCTCAAGATCCCAGGCTACAACGACTTCTATCGGACCAACGACGTCTTTGGTGTGGGCGTGAACGTCAAGTTCTAAGTCCTATTTGGAAAAAACGATTATTTTTTGTATAAAGTGAATCCGCAGACCAAAAAAGCTGCGGATTTTTTTGGTTCATGTCTCAAAATGACGTATCTTTGCCGTCAAATTTAATAATTAGTATATACTATAATTTTTTAGCTTATGAAGAAAATCTACTCTCTTTTGGGACTCTTGCTGATGACGATTTCCGTCTGCGCAGCTCCCGTGAGCCGTGAGCAGGCCTTAGGCGAGGCCCGTGCCTTTCTGCTGAAGAATGTGCAGGGCAAGTCCGGCATGAGGCTGGCTCCCGCGCGCCAGAGCCTCTCCGTCGGGGCGGAGGCCGAGGCATTTTTCATCTTCAACGTAGGCGCCGATCAGGGCTTTGTGGTTGTCAGTGCCGACGACCGCACGCCTGCCGTGCTCGGATATGTGGATCAGGGCGCGTTCGACGCTGCTACCTGCCCTGCTCCCCTGAAGTCTTTTCTGGAGGGCTATGCCGCTGAAATCCGTTCGCTCGACCTGCAGCCTCAGAAGAAGGCTCCCTTGCGAGTGACCATCAAGCGTGCCATCAGCCCCCTGCTGCAGACACTCTGGGATCAGTCCGAACCCTATAACCTAGCATGCCCCGTATTCTTCGACCTCGAGAAGTATGGTATGACCGTGGCCGGCTGCGTCGCTACCGCGATGTCCCAGGTCATGAAGTACTACCAGTGGCCCGAGGCCACGACACAGGCCATTCCCGCCTACACCTGCCCCGTGGAGTTCACCGGACTGGGCCGCATCTCCGTGCCTGAGGTTCCGGCCGGAACCAAGTTCGACTGGGACAACATGCTCTACGAGTACATGGGCAACGAGACGGAGGCGCAAATCAACGCCGTGGCACGCCTGATTGCTGCCACCGGAGCGTCCGTGGCTATGGACTATAGGTCCGATGCCTCCGGAGGTTCCAATGCTTCGAACAGCAACGTGCCCGTCGCCCTCCAGAAGTATTTCAACTACGCCGCCAGCACCCGCCACGTGGAACGAAAGAACTATCTCCTTCAGGAATGGAACGAGATGATATACAACGAACTGCGACAGCAGCGAGTCGTCATCATGGGTGGCCAGTCAACGGGAGGCGGACATGCCTTCGTCGTGGACGGCTACAGCAGCGATGACTATTTCCACATCAACTGGGGGTGGGGAGGATTCTGCAACGGATACTTCCTGCTCGGCGTATGCAACCCCGGCAGCTCGGCCGGTGTGGGAGCAAGTAATTCCAGCGATGGCTATAGCATGAGCCAGGATGCCATCATTGGCATTGAACCCAATCGGGGGCAGGCCGTGAAGAACGAGCAGTATCGCATGATTACGCAGCTCGTCAGCGCCGAAGGAAACGAGATACACGCCACCTACTATAGTCAGGTCGATGGCACCAACGTGTTCAACTTCGGCATCGGATATGTGAAGCCCGACGGCACCCTGCAACCCATCGACGGATGGCAGAAGTCCGAAGAACTCCAGCTCAACCAGGGCTACGTCAACGTCATCTTCCCCGTGAAAGGACTGGCCGACGGCACCTACAAGATCCTGCCCATCGGCAAACTGCTCTCCGATTCAGAGTGGTTATCCTCCCTGAATCCGAACATCAGCTACGTCGAGGCCGTCGTCAGCGGAGGTCAGGTGCAGCTGAAACTCGTGCAGCCCGTGCCGGACTTGACGGTCAAGAGCGTACATCCTCAGACCATTCCCATGGAGGGCGCGGCCCTGGCATTGGATGTCGAAATAGAGAATAAGGGCGATGAGTTCTATGGATGGCTCTATCTGCGCCAGGACCTCGCGCCCGTGGCTCAGCTCGGAGTGAGCCTGCCCGCAGAGTCCGTTACAAAGGTCACATTCTACTTCGTGCCCTCTGCCGCCGGAACCTTCGATTTCGACATCACACCCGACATGCGCACCGTGATCAAGGCTGGTTCCCTTACCGTCAATTCCGCTCATGGAGCTACCGCAAGTATTGAGGTGACCGACTTGGCATTCTCCAATCCCGAGGCGGGCACACCCTACCCGAATATCTATGCTTTGCTGGCCGGTGACGTCACCGTCAAGAACCCCACACAGGTAGATTTCAAGGATCGCCTGGCATTCGTATGCCAGCTATATGACCCCATCTCGGGAAAGTATCTCGAAATGACCTACTACTGGCAGGAGGTCGTGGTGCCTGCTTCCTCCGAGAAGAAGGTGCACTTCGAGTTCCCCGGAGTGCCCGAAGGATACCTCTGCTGGCCACTCGTGCTGGCAAGTGATGGCACCACCACTCTCTATGCCGACCAGACCAAGCTTGCATACCTCCACGCCGGAGCCATCGTCTTTGACATGGAGGGCAACCGGGAGGGTGTGAAGGTGGAAAACACCTTCAATGTGCCCGAAAAGGCCATTGCCGTACATTTCAAGGGCGAGAACGAGTTCTCCGAGGTCACCGGTGGAACACCCAACACCCTCTTCTTCTTCGATACGGATGCTAAGGTGCCAAGCACCCTGACAAAGAACGTCATCAAGGGCTCTGAAGCACAGAACATCGTACTCGAGGATGGTTACCCGTTCGCCACCCCCATCGGTTTCGTGGCAAAGAATATCAGCTACACGCGGACCTTTAAACCCGCATTCACCGGCAAGGCTGGGTGGGAGTCCATCGTGCTTCCCTTCGATGTCACCTCCGTCAAGGCAGATGGGAAGGAAGTCACATGGAAGGGCGCAAACGCTGCATTCCAGCTCGTAGAGTTCTCCGACGAACGCGGGCAGGACGTCTATTTCTCCGGTGCCGACAAGTTCGAGGCCAACGTGCCTTATCTCTTCGGCTTCCCCGCTAAGGACAACCAGGCAACCGTCACTTTCACCGGTGGCGAGACCTTCATCGGAACCGCATTCGCTGCTATCCTGACCGGACAGAATGTCAAGATGGAAGGCGTCATGACGGAGAGAGACGCCGATGGCATCCTGACCCTGAATGCACAGGGAGCAGCCTTTGAACGCAAAGGGGGCGTCGTAGATCCTTTCCGCGCTTACTTTGCACCTACCGCCAATGCCAACCGCACCTTCGATACACTGAACATCGTGATTCAGGCATTGACCGGGGTGCAGAACCTCGCCGGCGATGACACTCAGGCCGCAGGCCAGTGGTTCACCATCGACGGATGTCGCGTGGCCCAGCCCCGAAAGGGTATCTACATCCGCGGAGGAAAGAAGATTGTAGTGAAGTAGCAGAGACCCGGAATAGCAAGACTTACAAATCCTCATACGAAGGCACTTGTGGGACAAACTCATAAGTGCCTTTTTCTATGTCTATGTGGCAACAGACGTGTTGCAAGCCATTGGAGACGATGAGCCATTCTACACGAAGAACCATATTGTAGCGGCTGATCTGGTCGAAAACCTTCTGGGTGAGCGGAACGATGGGAGCCTTGTACTCAACGATCATGCGAGGCTGCCCGTCACGACCATATACCACCGAGTCGCAACGCCGGGCTGTGCCATTCAGCGTCAGAGAGACCTCATTCCCCAGGAGGCCCGAAGGGTAACCCTTCTCTCGAATCAGGTAGGACGTGAAGTGTTGCCGCACCCACTCCTCGGGCGTCAGGCGCACTATGCGTCGGCGAAGAGGATCGAACACCGAGGGCTCACCATCCTGTTCGCTTAGGCTTAGGGGCGCTGGAGGAAGGTTCAGAGGGGGATATTTCTTGCGGAAATCTCTTTTCATGGCGCAAAAATACGATTTATTCGCCGCTTTCACGAATAAAAAGACCCCGAATCCATGTTTTCCCGTCGAAAAGTGCTAACTTTGCACTCGAATAAACAAAGAAACTATGAAAACGAAACAGGAAATCGTCGAAAATTGGTTGCCGCGATATACCAATCGCCCACTCGAGGACTTCACGGACCTCGTCTTGCTGACCAATTTCAATAATTACGTGGACATATTCTGCAACCATTTCGGCATTCCGACACCCGAGTACGAAGCGAATATGCGCATGGCGACCGCCGATGGGCTGACGATGATAAACTTCGGAATGGGATCGCCCAATGCCGCCATCGTCATGGACCTGCTCAGCGCCATCCATCCCAGGGCATGCCTCTTCCTGGGTAAGTGCGGAGGCATTCCCGCAAAGGTCAAAATGGGGGACCTCATCCTGCCCCTGGCAGGCATCCGAGGAGAAGGTACCAGCAATGACTACTACCCGCCAGAGGTTCCGGCACTTCCTGCATTCATGCTCCAGCGTGCCGTGAGCTCTGCCATTCGCGATGCCGGGCACGACTATTGGACGGGCACCGTGTACACTACCAACCGCCGTATTTGGGAGCACGATGAGACGTTCAAGGAATACTTGCGGACCACCCGGGCTATGGCTGTGGATATGGAGACCGCTACGCTCTTCACCACGGGCTTTGCCAACCATATTCCCACAGGAGCGCTACTGCTCGTCTCCGACAACCCAATGACTCCCGACGGGGTCAAGACGGCCGAGAGCGACCACCACGTCACCTCGGAGTTTGTGCATGACCACGTTCTCATAGGAATCCAGTCGCTCGAGAAAATCAAGAAGGAAGACAAGACCGTCAAGCACCTGAAGTTCGACTGGTAAACCCTCCTTTTGGCTTCCATCACGCTCCTTTCGATAAGCATTGGCAGTAGTGCCCGTCCCGTCAGGGACGGGGGAAAAACATCAATATGGCAAAGAAAACCGGCATCACGTACGAAGAGATTGTCCGCCAAGTCCAGGCGGGCGATTTCAAACCCGTCTATTACTTGATGGGCGAGGAGTCCTATTACATCGATCGAGTCTCGGACTACATCGTCCAAAAAGCTCTCACGGAAGATGAAAAGGACTTCAACCTCACCATTCTCTATGGGCCGCAAACCACGGGCGAAGAAGTCGTAAATGCCGCAAAAAGATATCCCATGATGGCTGAGCGGCAGGTGGTACTCGTCAGAGAGGCACAGACCCTCGAACATCGCGATGTGCTCGCTTTCTACATGCAGGACCCCCTGCTGTCAACCATTCTCATCCTTTGCCACAAAAATGGAACTCTGGATCGACGTACCAAGCTCGCATCCGAGATTCAGAAGGCTGGAATACTCTTCGAATCGCGCAAACTTTATGACCGGGAACTACCCTCATTCATAAACGCTTACGTGCGGCGCAAACGCCTTGAGATTGCGCCAGACGCATGCCAGATCCTTTGTGAACACGTAGGCGCAGATCTCAACCGGCTTGCGGGGGAGCTCGACAAACTCGTGCTGGCCATTCAGGCCGGAGGTCAGGGGCGAGCCGCCGCCACTCGCATAGATGCCCAACTCATTCAGGACCATATTGGCATCAGCAAAGACTACAACGCATTCGAGTTGGTGTCTGCCCTTGCCGTCAAGGATGTGATGAAGGCAAATAAGATAGTAAAATACTTTGACAGCAACCCCAAGAACTTTGCCCTTCAACCAGTGCTCGCTACTTTGTTCCGGTTCTATACCAATTTGATGCTTGCATACTATTCGCCGGTGAAGTCAGAGGAGGGGATAGCGGCATGGTTGGAGCAGTCTCTTTGGCAAGCTCGGAGGGACATCTTGCCAGCCATGCGATACTATACCGCTACAAAGGTATTCAACATCCTGGATGAAATACGCAAAACTGATGCTGCTTCAAAGGGGGTAGGAGGCCAAAAAACAACCGATGGAGACCTCCTGAAAGAGCTTATCTTCCGAATCCTGCACTGATTTTGTTGCTATTTTGACGGAATCTGTAAACGGGAATTTCTCCCCTTATTTCTCTTTGTTCAAGCCTCTTAGCTACTTTTTTGCCATCGTGAGAATCGTGCAAAAATGTGCCCTTGCCCAACTTTTCGTGCGCAGAAGTTTCTCGCCGATTTTCCGGCCCGAGATTTTGTGTTCACAATCATTAAGCTTTAGAAAGCAAAACCTGTGAATTTTCACAATTTACATTTCTGAATCAAAATCCTGAACGGGGCCAGAGTTTTGTTCCCGTAAAGCAGATCTCATTTTCGTTAATTTGGAAATTGAAAATGTAAATTCATCAATTTAAATAAACGAATGAATGTGAATTATCTCTGTATTTTTAATGGTAATATATTAAAAAGCAGTGACTTGTGTGTGAATATTCAATAATCACACCATGGGCTTTTGTCCGAATTCACGAAAAAGCGCGATTCGGGAATGAATATAGCTATTAACAATGGTGGTAACGGAGTTTGGTTCAGTATTTTACGGGAAATAATTAAAGTTTAAAGTTTAGGATTTTGAAGATGGAAACGTTGGAGTTTGGCTTTTGAAATCTAAACTTTCAAAGTGTTGAGTTTAGTTTTCTGAACTTTAAAAAAGAGAACTGTTTGGAAGAAAATAATTAAGATTTTTATTCTAAAATTTGGTGGAATGAAATCTTTTTTCTTACTTTGCACCGCCAAACAGAGGATATCACCCTCCTCCGCACCCAAAATACTATAGAAAAAAGATACGATGAAAGAAAGAATTCGCAAGGTCATGGAACGCGAGGATATGTCCCAGAAAGAATTTTCTGCGGCGATCGGAATTTCGCAAGCTTCTCTTTCGAGTATCTTGAATGGTCGCACCCAACCCACCAGCCGTCTCGTTGAAGCTATCCACAGACGGTTTCCAGATATCAGTACGAACTGGATCATGTTTGGCGAAGGTCAGATGGCAATCGTTGGGCAAGCTGCCCACCCGACACCAGAAGACGCAGAGGACACTTCCGATTATGTAGGCGAAAGCGTTCGCCCTGAAGATGTGAATCCCACCCTTTTCAATTCCGCTCTGCCGGAAGTCGGAAGTATCACCCCCAAAGAGACTCTTCAGCAACCGCCTGCAGTTGTTAGGGAAATAATAAAATATGTTGACAAACCGCAGCGCAGAGTGAGAGAGATTCAAGTTATCTATGATGATGGTATGCTTGAGACGTTTGTGCTGAAGACCGACAAATGAATTTCGTTCAACCGATAAATAAGACACATTCATATATCACTTTTACCCAAGAATGCTGGCCGCACAATTTCCGTTTCTACTCCTTATTTTCTTCAGCGGCCAAAAAGGGAGCACTAACCCGTGAGGGCCGGTCTCCCTTTTTATTTTTTCCTCATCTTTGCTGCTTATGGGTTGTAATTGTGTGCTGTTTTCAAGCTGTTCTTGACATGGCCCAGCAAGGCATAAGCTGCTTTTGTGTTGTAATTGTGTGCTCTTTTCAAGGCGCAGCTATAGAAAGTGCATGAAAATGGAGGTTCAATGAAAATAAAGTTGTATCTTTGCGCACAGAAAAGCTTTTTTTATTGACTCAAGGAAATCCCTTTAATATATAATAAGGTATGAAAAAGTATATTTTGGACTTGGTCCTTCGGCGTTCGACCCAACCTCGTCCCGGCTATGTCCTTTTGCAGCTGACTAATCCAGAAAAGCCGCTGCCGGAGATGCTTCCTGGTCAGTTCGTGGAGGTGCGCGTCGATGGTTCTCCATCGACTTTTCTGCGACGTCCAATCAGTATCAACCTTGTCAACCGCCAGCATAACGAACTTTGGTTGCTCGTGCACGCCGTGGGTGCTGGCACGCGGGCTTTGGCTGCTCTCTCGGAGGGGGCGGTACTCAATGTCGTCCTACCGCTGGGACGTGGGTTCACGTTGCCTGAAGATTCCTCACGGGAAAACCGTGAGGCACGGTATTTACTTGTGGGTGGAGGCGTAGGCACCGCTCCGTTGCTCTATCTGGGGCAGGAACTGGTGGCACGTGGCTGCAAACCCACATTCCTCTTGGGTGCCCGCTCCGCCGATGATCTCTTGCAGGTGGATGATTTCCGGCGTTTTGGCGAGGTCTTTCTGACCACAGAGGATGGTTCTGCCGGCGAGCGTGGTTTCGTCACCCAGCACAGCCTCTGGAAGGCTGCCGCCTTCACTCGCATCTGTACTTGCGGACCCAAACCGATGATGGTTGCCGTGGCCCGCTTGGCCCGCGAGAAAGGAATCCCCAGCGAGGCTTCGCTTGAGAACATGATGGCCTGCGGCCTTGGTGCCTGCCTCTGCTGTGTCGAGGACACGGTGGACGGCAATGTCTGCGTCTGCAAGGAAGGCCCTGTTTTTTCCACCGATAAACTCAAATGGTAATGGCTGATTTACGTACAAACTTAGGAGCCTTGGAGCTCAAGAACCCCGTCATGACGGCTTCAGGCACTTTTGGCTATGGTCTGGAGTTCGCAGATTTCGTGGACCTTTCCGCTATTGGCGGCATTATTGTCAAGGGAACTACCCTCGAACCTCGTCAGGGCAATGCCTATCCTCGCATGGCGGAGACCGCGCAGGGAATGTTGAACTGCGTGGGGTTGCAGAACAAGGGTGTGGACTACTTTTGTCAACATATCTATCCCGAAGTGCGCAAAATAGATACCGCCGTATTGGTCAACGTCAGTGGCAATAGCCCAGAGACTTACGCGGAATGTGCCCGCCGTATTGCTGAGTTGGATGACATACCCGCCATTGAGCTGAATATCTCCTGCCCGAATGTGAAGGAGGGAGGCATGGCATTTGGCGTCACTTGCGGGGGTGCGGCTTCGGTCGTCAAGGCCGTACGTGCTGTGTACCCGAAGACGCTCATTGTGAAGCTCTCGCCCAACGTGACCTCCATCGCAGACATTGCTCGTGCCGTGGAGGCAGAGGGAGCAGATGCTGTCTCGCTAATCAACACGTTGATGGGTATGGCTATCGATGCCGAGAAGCGTCGTCCTATTCTCAGCATTGGTACTGGTGGCCTCTCTGGTCCTGCCGTGAAACCCGTGGCGTTGCGCATGGTGTGGCAGGTGTTCGAGGCTGTGCAGATTCCCATCGTAGGGCTTGGGGGTATCATGAATGCAACCGATGCCGTGGAGTTCCTGCTGGCCGGTGCCTCAGCCATTGAAGTTGGTACAGCCAATTTCATCGACCCGGCAGTGACCGTCAAGGTGGCGTGCGGGATTGAAGAATACCTGGACCGCCATGGCTTCGCCTCTGTTCGTGAGATTGTGGGGCTGGCGCATGAGGGGTAGGTGAAGTTGCCGTGTTCGGAAGTATATACAACCGAGTTTGTTTAGCTTCTTTCGAACCTCACCTTTCACCCTTCACCCTTCATCCTTCACCCTTCACCCTTCACCCTTCACCCATCACCTTTCACCCTTCACCCCTCACCCTTCATCCTTCACCTTTCACCCATCACCTTTCACCCTTCATCCTTCACCCATCACCTTTCACCCCTCAATCCTTAACCTTCAACTCTCTTCTTACAACTTTCCATGCGCTTCAACCGTTCCGACCGCCGAGTTGTTCTTCTTCTCTTTGTTGTCATCCTTGCTGTATGGGGTGGTGTGCTGCTGGATCGCTGGTTCTTGCAGCCTCGCCACGAATTTGTCAGTCTGGATGAGGCTGGAATGGACTCGCTTGAGGCCGGATGGAGTGGGGGAGTGGATTCGTTTTCGGGTGCTGAAGCAACCAGTTCATCGACTTCAGGTTATTACGCCGTCCCCGTGCAGAAGCCAGAGACATTCCCTTTCGATCCTAACAGCGCAGATTCCACGGTACTCCTCCGTCTGGGCCTCGCGCCCTGGCAGGTCCGTGCCATCTATAAGTACCGCGCTCGCGGAGGTCGCTATCATCGTCCGGAAGATTTCAAGCGCCTGCCTGGAATGACACCGGAACTCTGGAACCGCCTGTCCTCTTCCATCCGCATCGGGGAGAACTATCAGTACTATGACCGCGAAGCTCTGGCTCGCGAGGCCCGTGCGGCGTTTGCCTATTCCTCATCCTCTGCGGACTCAACGTCTTCTCCCGTTTCGTCCTCTTCTCCCGTTTCGTCTTCCTCCTCCTCTGATCCCGCCACCGAGTCGCTTTCCTCAGCCACCCGCTCTTCCTCTTCTGTTGCAGCGTCCTCTGGCTCCCACCCTTCTTCTTCCGTTGGATCCTCCGATGCTTCTCTGTCTGGTTCCCGACCATCCACCTTTCCCCGTCAGGAGAAGTTCACGGAGCTCATTCACCTCGACCTCAACACCGTCGACACCACCACCCTGAAGAAAGTGCCCGGCATCGCCTCCTATCGTGCCCGCCAGATTGTCCGTTACCGCGACCGCCTTGGTGGCTTCTCGTCTGTAGAGCAACTCTCTGAAATAGAGAACCTGCCAGTGGAGCTGCAAGCCTGGTTCGTTATCCAGACAGGAATCTATCGCAAACTGAACCTTAACACGGCTTCCATTGGCGAGCTTGCACGCCACCCCTACATCGGCTCCGCCCGCGCCAAAGCCATCGCCGACTATCGCCGTGTGCAGGGCCGCCTCCATTCCCTCCAGGATCTCAGCCTCCTGTCGGACTTCTCTCCAGAAGTCATCCAGCGCCTCGAACCCTACGTTGAATTTTAATCATCTCCCCTCCTTATGAAACTCTCCTTCCGACTTCTTGTATTCAGTTTCTTCCTGCTATTCGCCCTTCCCCTTTCTGCCAGGAAACCGAAGGCCGCTGCGCAGCGTCCTCTCCGTGTGGCCTGCGTGGGCAATAGTGTCACCTTCGGCTATGGCCTCCGCCATCGCGACCGCGATGCCTATCCAGTCCGTCTGCAGCAGATGCTCGATGCCACCTATGGTGCCGGCCGCTTCGAGGTGGGCAACTTCGGTCGCTCTGGTGCCACGCTGCTCAATCGTGGTCATCGTCCATATATGAAGCAGCCGGAGTTCCGCCAGGCGATGGACTTCAAGGCCGACTGGGTGGTCATCCACCTGGGTCTGAACGACACCGATCCCCGCGACTGGCCGGACTGGAAGGAAGATTTCATTCCCGACTACCGGGCTCTCATCGACAGTTTCCTCGTCGTAAATCCAGAGGCGCGCGTGCTCGTCTGCCTCATGACACCCATCTTCGACCGCCATGCCCGCTTCCAGAGCGGCACGCGCGACTGGCATGCCCAGATTCAAGAGGCCATTCGCAAGGTTGCTTTAGGAACCAACGTCCAGCTCATCGACCTCTACACGCCCCTGCACTCGCACCCCGACCTCTTCCCCGACGCCCTTCATCCTAATCCCGAGGGCGCACAGATTTTGGCTCGCACCGTTTACTCCGCCCTCACTGGTGACTATGGCGGTCTGCGCCTGCCGCCCGTCTATTCCAGCGGCATGGTCTTGCCCCGCGACGAGCACCTCCTGATTGAGGGCGCGGCAGATGCACGTTGCAAAATTCATCGTGTGCTGAGCAAGGATGGAAAAGTGGTGGATGAGGGTGAGGCCTTTAGCCGTGCCGACGGCTCATGGTCGATGGAATTGCCACACATGAAAGCCGGAGGACCCTACACGCTCCGCTTCACCACCGCCCCCTTGCCCATCAACCACTATTGCTCCTACTACCCTGCCCGCTATCCCTTCGACCTCCAGAACCTCACCCAGGCCAAGACGCAGACGCTGACGATAGACAGCCTGTACTTCGGCGACCTGTGGCTGGCCAGCGGGCAGTCGAACATGGAACTGCGTGTGGACCAGTGTAATACCATAGAACAGGACCTTGCCGATGCCGCCCGTCTCGCAGGTCGCCTGCACCTTTATAATATGCCGGCGCGTGCACGCACAGATGCCGTGGAGTGGCCCGACAGCGTGCTCGCCTTCACCAATCGCTTGGAACACATGGACTTCCAGGGATGGAGGTCGGCTTCGCCCGAGGTCGTGGCCCGTTTCTCTGCCGTTGCCTTCAACTTCGGACGCGTCCTCTGCGACTCCCTCCCCGACATTCCCATCGGCATCATCTGCAATGCCGTGGGCGGCTCCACCACGGAGTCTTGGGTGGATCGTTCCACTCTCGAGTGGGAACTCCCGAATATCCTGCACGACTGGCGCAACGGCGACTACGGTCAGCCCTGGGCACGCGGCCGTATGACTCAGAACATCGCCCGTGCCGTCAGCGTTCCCGAAGGTTCGCCCGAAGGCACCAAACCCAAGAATCCGCTCCAGCGCCACCCCTACGAACCGAGCTATCTTTTTGAAGCTGCCATCGCGCCCCTCGGTCATCTGCCCATCAAGGGAGTCTTGTGGTACCAGGGCGAGAGCAATGCCCACAACCTCGAACTCCACGAGCAGCTCTTCCGCCTGCTGGAACAATCCTGGCGTCGGCACTTCGCCCGTCGTTGGAGCTGCGAGTTCCAGAAGAAGCCCGACCTCCCCTTCTACGTCGTCCAGCTCAGCAGCCTCCCCCGTCCCTCGTGGCCCGCTTTCCGCGACAGCCAACGCCGCCTTGCCCACGAGCTTCCTCACACCTGGATGGCTGTCAGCAGCGATGTAGGCGATGCCTCCGATGTGCACTATCGCACCAAGCGTCCTGTGGGCGAGCGTTTGGCATTGCAGGCCCTCCACCACACCTACGGCCACTCCCTCGTGAGCGAAGGCCCCGTCCCCGTGAACGCTTTTGCCGTCAACTCCGGAACAGAGAAAGCCCATGCCAGCATCCTTTTCGAGAACGCCGACCGACGCGCCGACCCGTAGCCGACCCGTAGCGTCTTTGCACGCGTCAGGGAAGTTGTGCGTCATATCGACGTCGCGAATGGTTATGAGACCCGTCAGGCGGTTGTCCTCGTCGACGAGCAGTAGCTTCTCGACCTTGCTGCGCATGAGTATCTGCGCGGCTTCTTCTAGCCCGACGTCGCCGCTCGCCTTAACGAGATTCTTCGTTGTCATAACGTCGGCGACTGGCGTCTTGGAATCGTCGACGAATCGTAGGTCGCGCTTCGTAACGATACCGACAAGCCGGTATTCTTCGTCGACGACCGGAACGCCGCTGACGTGGTGCACGTCCATAACCTCGCGAATCTGTTCCACGTTGGCGGACGTTGTAACGGTCGCAGGATTACGGATGACGCCGTTCGCTGAGCGTTTAACCTGCGCGACCTCTTCCGCTTGCTTATCGATCGTTAGGTTCTTATGAATGACGCCGACGCCTCCCGCTTGCGCGAGCGCGATCGCCATCTTGCTTTCGGTAACGGAATCCATGGGCGCGCTAATAAGCGGAATATTGAGCGCGATGCGGCGTGTCAGTTTGGTCTGTACGTTGACGAGCTTTGGTACGACTTCACTGTACTGCGGTTCGAGCAACACGTCGTCAAAGGTAACGGCGACTTCTTGTAGGTCTTGTGGATTTAGCATGGCGGCTTGCTCCTAACGTCTCGAAGTAATCGCAACGCGCGCATAGTGTTCCGACGTTGAGAAAAAGCGTCGGGCATGAGCGGACGCTTTTTCGCTAAACGTCGTATAATAACGAACGCGCGGTCGGTTGTAACGCCGACTGCTGCGCGCGAAGGGTGAAAAAACGTCTAAATTTCGCTAATTGTACGTCGAGACGATTAGTTGTCAAGCG
>ONJJ01000047.1 GCA_900318115.1 uncultured Prevotellaceae bacterium
TCATGCAGCCTAATACTGACATCAGGGAATACAGGGCTATACTGCCTGACCAATGGAAGGCCTTATAGTCTGAAAAGCGTCAAAGCGGATACGCTTACGTTTGAGTTGAAAAAGCTGGCGAAAAAGCGTAAAAAAAGAGGGTGAAAAAGGCTTAAAAGAGGTATAGAATGGTCCAAAAAGCACCCCGAACTACACCATTGCACCATCAATTACACCTTCATTACACCATTAATGCTATTAATAATCAATGTGCTAGGTGCTGAAGGTGTAATGGTGTAGCCGAAATATATATTATAAAAATGTTTTGACTCAACTTTTGTTGAGCGGCGCATGGAGTCAGTACTTGAACGAGCCAGTTACGGTGCCGCCTTGTCCGCTGACGAAGGCGTTGTCGAGCTTGATGCCCTGGGACTTGGTGCCGGTGTTGGTGACGGTGAGTGTGCCGCCAGTGGCAGTGAGGGTGGCAGCGCGTACTCCGCGTGATTTGGTGCCAGTGGCGTTGACGGTGGTGTTGCCTCCTGCGATGGTGAGCGTCAGGTCGGCTTTGATTCCTGTGGCTCTTTCTTCCTCGCTGGTGGTGGGGTCTGTATAGACACCGGCAGCTACGGTGATGCCGATGCTGGGTGATGTGGCTTTGCTGCCGATGGTGAGGTTGCCGTCGGATGCTATTGCCCTGGCCCCAAGTGCTGTGGAGGTGAGGTCGATGGTGATGGCGCCGTCGAGGATTTGCATGTGCGGTGTAGGTGTTTCGGTGCCGGTGGTTGTCTCTGCGGCATCGAGGCGTATGCCCTTGGTGTCTTGTGCGCTGACGGTGAGGTTGATGGTGCCTCCGTTCATGATGAACTGTCCGTTGAGCGCCTCGTCGGATGTGGGGTCGGTCTCTACTTGGAGTCCGTCGCCCTGTGTGCTGGCGATGGTGATAGTTCCTCCGTTCTGCTGGAAGTATTCGCCACAGTGTATGCCGTCAGATGCAGCTTTGGTGATGTTGATGGCTCCGGTGGATTTCTTGAGGAAGAGGTATTCATTGGAGCGTAGTGCATGGCGTGAATTGCCTGCTATGTTGAGTGTTCCGGCTCCGCTGACTTCGAGGTGTCCCTGACAGTTGAAGGCAGCGCGCTGTTCGCCATTGGCAGCATCTGAGAGGCTGTTGGTGGTGCCGTCCTCGAGTATGAGGTCAATGCGCTTGCCGCACTGGATGTCGATGGCGGCTCCGGTGGCGCTGGTGATGCTGACGCCATTGAGGTGGAACTTGGTCTTGTACTCGCCATAGTAGGTGAGGGAGCCCGTGGTGGTGCTACCCTGTAGCAGGAATTCGTGCTCGATGTTGGTGCAGGCGTTGTTGATGACCACGTCGGCTCCGTTGACTTCGGCAGTGACGCCTTCAGCTGTTTCGGGAATGTCTACACTGGCAGTGTTGCCTGAGTAGGTGATGATGACGGGGTTGACGATGGTGATGCTGTCGATGGCAGCGGTGGAGTAGGGTGTGCCGTCGATGGTGAGTGTGGATCCGGCCGTCGTGTAGGGTATGGTGTTGGCGTCGGTGATGGCGTGGCGTGTGCTCTCACCTCCGCTCCACACGCGAATCCATTGTGCTTGTGCGCAGGTGACAGTGAAGCAGAGCGCACAGAAAATGCTGAGTAGTTTCTTCATGGCTGGTTTGTTAGTAGAGTAGTTTGAGTGTCTGTTGTCCGAATCGTGCAATGTAAATGCCTCTGGAGAGTCCGTCGAGGGAGAGCTCGGCGTGTGTGCGTGTGATTGTCTGTCGCCGCACGAGTTGTCCGCTGGCGTTGTAGAGTTGTAGCTCTCCTACGCCGTCTGCAATGATGCGTCCGGCTTGGATACAGAGGCGTCCGGCTTGTGCCTGAAGGCTGCCTACGCCAGTGCCGAGTGGATCGGCGGTGAAGGTGAGCTTTGTGAGTGTGTTCAGTGGTGCGGTGGTGGTGGTGCCGTCGGTGGTGGTGACGACGATGTTTGTGCCCTCGAAGGTGATTCGCTTGACTTTCTTCATAGCCACACTCTCCGTGGTGGAGGCGGAGGTGAGGTTGAGGAAGTTATAGGAGTCGGCGTGGGCGCAAAGAGCGCTGCCGACAGCGAGGGCGATGAGAAGGATTTTTTTCATATTGGGTGATTGTGGGGTTTGTTGTTTGAGGTTGGTTCCGGGGGAGGAGGGAGTTTCGCGCAAATATGCGCGACACCCAACCGGAGGGTAGGAGAGGAGTTGCTTGCAAATATGCGCGACACCCAACCGAAGGTGAGAGGGGGCAGCCGGGGGGAGAGAGGGTCAGAACTTGAATTTGTAGCCTATGGTGATGGCGTGGATGTTCATGTCGCCGTCGTCGTCGTTCTCGTGGTTGAAGATGTATCCGAGGCTGAGTTTGTGGACGGGGGTGAGGGTGTAATCCACTCCTGCTGCGAGGCGGAGCTTGTCGAGGTGCATGCTCTCGCCGAGGTTATTGAAGACTTCTGCATAGCAGAAGGGGGAGAGCTTCCATCCTTTCTTGTCGACCTCGAATGCGAGTCGTGAGCGGAGGACGTGCAGGGTCTTGCTGTCTTTCAGTTTATCGGTGTTGAGGTCATCGTGCTCTGCCTTGTAGTTGTCTGTGACGTCGGTGGGGGTGGCGTCAGGGTCTAGGAGGTCCTGGGCATAGATGACATCGTCCTGCTGCCAGTAGCGTGTTACTTCGTCGTAGGAGAGGTCACTCTCAGTAGTTGCGGTGGCCTGTGAGTAGCTGACATCGCGGTATTTGTCAATCACCTTTTCCCGGGCTACGGTCTTTGTGGGGACGAAGGTGAGCTGGTAGCGCTCGCGCAGTGAGATTCGCATCCACTTCCAGAATTTGTAGGAGTATGTGGCATCGATGCTGATGCGGTGCTTGGGTCGCCAGAATGCTTCTGTAGTGCGGGCGGCGATGTTCTTTCCTCGGTAGGTGTAGTTTGTGGTGCCGTCGGTGTAGGTGGGGGCTCCGAGAAATTCCGCGAAGTCTGAGTTCTCGCTCTGCCCTGCAGCCCGGTATTTGTACTCGGTTTTGTGGGCGTTCTCCAGAGGGGAATGCTTCATGATGAAGGTGTATGCGATGCCGAATTTCCAGTGCTTGACAGGTTTCCAGGTGAGTCCGAGGGAGACGTCGAAGCGATTGGCCTCGCTGAACCATTCGTTGGTGCGGAAGCCGGCATCGAGGCCGAGGGAGAGGTCGTAGGGTAGCACCTTGGTGGCTTCAATCTCTGTCCAGAGTCCGCCGGTGGTCTTGCCGGCATCGTCGCTGACATAGTCGGACTGGGCGGCCACGGGGAGGGCGACGGCAAGGGCGAGAAGAAGGAGTGGTCGTTTCATATCGGGAGGGGGATGATGTGATTATTTTTTAGGGAATAGGGAGGAGGGGCGAGGAGGGGAAATTCGCGCAAATATGCGCGACACCCAACCAAAGGTGAGAGCGGGCAGCCCGGGGGAGTGCGGAGGAGTGGGCAGCCCGGGGGAGGGCGGAGGAGTGGGCAGTCTGGGGGAGGGAGGAGGAGAGGACAGACTGGGGGGAGGGAGGGGGAGAGGACAGCCGGGGAGAGGGGGAGAGGACAGCCGGGGAGAGGAGGAGAGGGCAGCCCGGGGGAGGAGAGGGCAGCCTGGGGAAGTGAGCTATTACATCTCCTTGGGCATCCGTCCGTAGCGTGCAATGCTGTTTCCGATGTCCGAGGGGTCTTCGTAGAAGATGCGTATGAGAGCGCTGTCCTTGAGGAAGTCGAGCATGCCTACTTCGATGCGGGTGATCTTGACTCCTGTGCGCTTCTCGAGATCGGCCTTAAGTTCCTCACGCTTGTCGGGAGTGACAAGGGTGACGTTGTCGTAGTGTATGATCTTGGAGCACTCCTGACTGAGGACCTTGGAGTTCTCAAAGAGTGCTGCCATGCAGATGAATGCGATGTTGACGAAGAGGATGGTGACGATGCCTACACCGTCCCAGTAGTCGGCCTTGGGGTGGTAGTCGCCGTGGGCCAGGGCGTTGATGACGCTGAGGGCGATGAGCATGAAGAGGTATGTCATCTCGCGGATGGGCACAGCCTCGGTGCGGAAGCGCATGATGCCGAAGATGGCGAACAGACCCATCGCAGCTCCCAACTGCATGCCGCCGCCGTCCATGAGGCTGACGAGCAGGAAGATGCTCATGGCCATCAGTATGAAGATGAACATATAGTCACGACGCAGGCTGCGGGGATAGTAGTACCTGCGCGCAATGACGAGCACGACCACAAGGTTGATGACGAAACGGATAATCAGCGAGATGAACTGCTGAGGGTCGAAGAGCGTGACACCGAAGAGGTTGCCGATCGCGTAGTTAATTTGGGTAAAGTCCATGAGAGGCAGTTATTTGATTTACAGTTTTACGAATTTATGGATTCTTTTTCTACCAGAGGATGCAGGGGCCTGCAATCTTGTGATCTCCCAAAGGGAGGCAGGGATTCTACGATTTCGGTGGCACTCGGAATGGGAATCCGGTGAATTTGCGGAGAGTGATCATCTTGAATTTGAAGTTGTTGTTCTTCAGGTTGCCGTTGGTCATGGCGCTGCCGATGCAGTACTTGGAGAATCCGTGGGGCTTGATGCGCAGCTGTCGCAGGAGCTCGAGGATGGGGGAGTAGACGTTGCCGTCGCGCTTGAGCTCGATGATGACGAGGTCGCCGGTCTGGGCGTCGGCATCGGTCTCGAAGTTGTGGAACCGGACGTTGAAGTCGATGGTAAGGCGCTCCGTCTTGCCGTAGTTCACGAGCGTGATGCGCTGGAACTGGTTCTGCACGGTGGGGAGAATGTCGTCGAAGGTCTGCCCGGTGAGTCCCTGGATGAAGGGCGAGCCTCCGGCCTGCAGGACCTCGGGCAGCTCCTGCGAGGGCACGCTGATGCGCTTCTTCTTGGTGCGGCCGTGGTTGTTCTTGGTCTTCACCTCGAGGAAGGTCATGGCGGAGTCCATGTATGTGCGTATGCGAATCTTCTGCCGCGGCTGGCGTCCGTTGTGGTGCTCGAGGTAGAAGAGATGTCCGGGTGTGTCCCAGTAGGTGGTGCGGTAGTTGGCAATCCGCAGCCCGTCGATTTGCTGCGCGAAGTATTTGCCCTGCGTCAGCTCCAGGAGTTCTGCCAGCTTAGCTTTGCTGGTGACGAACTTGGTGTCGGTGCGGTTCATGAGTTTGATGCCACTCATCTCATCGAGCGAGATGGGTTGCAACAGATAGAGCCAGTGGCGTATGGTTTCGTCGGTATTCATGCGCGAGAAGAGCCTTTTTCGGGTGCAAATATAGTAATAAGTTTAAAGTTTAAGGTTTAAAGTTTAAAGTTTTTGTGTCTTTTAGGTACTTTTTTCAATAAAATGTAACATTAAATCGGCAAAAAGCACTATCTTTGTCCCCGAAAAGTCGCTTTGCGCCCAATCTTAACTTTCATCACCCGACTTTGAACTCAGAACTCAGAACTCTAAACTCACAATAAAATGGCAGACATGAAAGAAATCCTCTCCGGTGCCGAGGAGCGCATGGAAGAGGCTGTGATGTATCTGGAAGACGCCCTGTCGCATATCCGCGCCGGCAAGGCCAACATCAAATTGCTGGATGGCATTCGCGTGGATAACTATGGTAGTCTGGTGCCCATCAATCAGTGTGCCGCTGTGACGACCCCTGATGCGCGCACAATCGCCATCAAGCCCTGGGACAAATCGATGTTCAAGGTGATCGAGAAGGCCATCATCAACAGTGACCTTGGCATCATGCCCGAGAACAATGGAGAGATCATCCGCATAGGCATCCCCCCACTTACCGAGGAACGCCGCAAGCAGTTGGTGAAGCAGTGTGGCAAAGAGGGCGAGCAGGCTAAGGTCAGCGTGCGCAATGCCCGCCGCGAGGGCATCGACCAGTTGAAGAAAGCTGTCAAGGACGGACTGAGTGAAGACCATCAGAAGGACGGCGAGGAGCAGCTGCAGAAGATGCACGATAAGTTCATCAAGCAGATCGATGCCCTGCTGACTGCCAAGGAAAAGGAAATCATGACGGTTTAAGGGTGAAAGGACTCGTCGTCAGAAATACAGGGAGCTGGTACGACGTCCGTACGGACGACGGCCAGCTTTTTGCTTGCAAGGTGAAGGGCAACTTTCGCCTGCGCGGCATCCGCAGCACGAACCCCGTGGCTGTGGGGGATGTGGTTGAGATTAAATCTACGGACAGCCCCTACAATTCCGGGAAGTCCGGGAAATCCGATATGTCCAGCTCGGTTGTTTCCTCTTCGACCGTTCCTATTGCGTCAGCATCGGGCCTCCTCCCCACCGCCCTCATCACCGAGATCCATGATCGGAGGAACTACATCATCCGACGTGCCTCCAATCTCTCGAAGCAGAGTCACATCATTGCAGCCAACGTGGATTTGGCGTGCTTGGTCGCTACCATCGCCCACCCCGAGACGAATACTACCTTCATCGACCGTTTCCTCGCTTCGGCCGAGGCGTACCGTGTGCCGGTGGCGCTGGTGTTCAATAAAGTGGACCTCTACGACGAGGATCAGAAACGCTACCTCGAAGCCGTTGTCGCATTGTACCGGCTGCTGGGCTACGCCTGCTTCGTCGTCTCTGCCCAGACGGGCGAGGGCATGGACGCCCTGCGAGAGGCACTGCGCGGGCAGACCACGCTCTTCAGCGGCAACAGCGGAGTGGGCAAGTCAACCCTGCTCAACCGCCTGGTGCCCGAGGCACGAGCGAAGACAGCGGAGCTCAGTGCCGCCCACGACCAGGGGCAGCACACCACCACCTTCAGCGAGATGTATGACCTGCAAGGCGGCGGATGTATCATCGATACCCCGGGCATACGCGGCTTCGGAACCTTCGACTTCGAGCCGGAGGAAGTCAGCCACTACTTCCGCGAGATCTTCCAGATCGGGCGTGAGTGCCGATTCGGTAACTGCACCCACACCCACGAGCCCGGTTGTGCCGTAATCAAAGCTCTCGACAACCACGAGATTGCCGAGAGCCGATATCAGTCCTATCTGTCGATGCTCGAGGACAAGGACGAGCGGAAATACCGCGAGAAATACTGAGTTTCTTTTCAGAACTGTTTCCCCTCAGATTACTGTACCACGGGGGCAGGAGCATCGCCTTCGTTGAAGGTCAGTTCGTAGCTGCCGTGGTTGGGGTTCATGAAGGCGCTCATCACCAGTGTGGGTGCCGTAAGATCCGTCTGGATGCTTCCTTGCAGCAGTGTCAGTTCGTACTCTCCGCCGCCGCCCTGTTGTCCCATGGCGCCACGCTCCATGACGATGGTGGTCTTGGTGTCGGCAGGCAGAATGTATCGTCCGTCCTTCTCGCTGACGGTCAGTGCCTTGAACTCAGCCTTGCCCCAAGCATTGCTGCTGTAGATGAGCGTAAGGTGCCCTGCTGTATCCTTGGTGACGTTAATGGTAGCGGTCTCGCCGGGGGAGTGGAAATTCTGGAAGTATGAACGTCCGCCTTCGGGCGGTACGTGGGTGGCACTGGTCCATCCGGTGATGGCTCCTTGCGTGGGGAGCTCTACCTTTGGCTCCTGTTCATCTTTCTCATCATCTCCACAGCTGGTGGCAAATCCCATGGTGAGCAGTATGCCCAGAGCCATGAGTGCAATCTTCTTGTTCATTGTGTTTGGTGTTTTGTTTTTTGAAGATTAAACTTTCGCGTATACGCGCGTACCTAATTTATTATATTCGTGTAAAAGCCTGTGGCTATTTATGCACGAATGTGCCGATGGGTTCTCCGTCGATGACCTTGCGTAGGTTGCCCTTGATGTCCATGTTGAAGACATAGATGGGCAGGTTGTTCTCCTTACACATGGTGGTGGCGGTGAGGTCCATGACCTTGAGTCCTCGGTTGTAGATTTCGTCAAAGGTGATGTCAGCAAACTTGGTGGCAGTGGGATCCTTCTCTGGGTCGGCGGTATAGACTCCGTCCACACGGGTACCTTTGAGCATGACGTCAGCCTCGATTTCTATGCCACGAAGCGAAGAGCCCGTGTCGGTTGTGAAGTAAGGGTTCCCTGTGCCGGCACTCATGATGACGACTTCGCCATTCTCCATCGCCTCTATGGCTTTCCACTTGGAGTAGAACTCGCCGATGGGTTCCATGCGGATGGCAGTGAACACACGGTTCCTGACGCCGATGGCGCCAAGGGCGGAGCTTAATCCCAGGCTGTTGATGACCGTGGCGCACATGCCCATCTGGTCGCCCTTGACGCGGTCGAAACCTTTGCCGGCACCAGATAGGCCACGGAAGATGTTGCCGCCGCCGATGACGATGCCGATTTGCACACCGAGGTCGTGGATTTCTTTTATCTGTTCTGCGTAGTCAGCCAGACGATGTTCGTCGATGCCGTAGCGCTGTTCGCCCATGAGGCTTTCGCCGGAGAGCTTGAGGAGAATACGATGGAATTTCATAGAGTTGAAGAATGAGGGTTAAACGTTACTTCCACCCCAGCTGCCAAGTACAGATGGAGAGGACGATGTACCAGAGGATGATGGCGGTGATGGCGGTGATGCCCAGAGGCAACAGTGCTATACACCCTACGAGGAAGATGTATTTCACGCGGTTGTCCTGCCATGTGAAATTACGGAATTTGAGTGCAAACAACGGCACCTCGGCAATCAGAAAGAAACACGATGCCAGCAGGAAAAGGAAGAGGAACACGGCGTTGAAGCGAGGGGAACTCAGAAACGGCAACTCACCCACGATGAGCGATGCCCAAAAGAGGGCGTTGGCAGGAGTGGGAAGGCCGATGAAACTGGTGGCCTGACGGGTGTCAAGGTTGAACTTGGCCAGGCGCAACGCAGAGAACGCTGCCAGCAGGAAGGCGCTGTAGGGCAACCACGTGGAAGCGAAATCAAGCCACGATGGATACTGCACCAGACCAAAGAGCTGGAAGATCATCGCGGCAGGAGCTACGCCAAAGGTGACGATGTCTGCCAGCGAGTCCAATTCCTTGCCGATGGGACCGCTGATGCCCAAGGCGCGAGCTGCCATGCCGTCGAAGAAATCGAACACGGCTCCGGCGACAATCATGGCCAGAGCCCACCCGAAATGGGCATGGAAAGCGGCGCCCGTGGCCATGCAACCGCAGATGAGGTTGCAGCAGGTCAAGGCGTTGGGGAAATTGAGAAGCATGGGAGGATTTAGGGATTTACAGATTTACTAATTTATGAATTAACGATGGATGTTATTTGCTTTTTTCAGGACACAGAGACGCGGAGACGCAGAGCCTTCGTTTTTTCTCTGTGCCTCTGTGTCTCTGTGTCTGAAAAAGAGCTATAAACATATCTGAATTTAGAGATTTACGGACTTACGGATTTGTGGCATTTGCGAGCTGGGCAATGATGGTCTGATTGCCAGTGGCTTTCTGTCCCACCTGCACCTGTACCTTTGCCGTCAGAGGCAAATAGACATCCACTCGGGAACCGAACTTGATGAATCCGAGGTGCTCGTCGATGAAACATTCCTCGCCGGGAGCCGTGTAGGTGACCACTCGGCGTGCCACGGCTCCTGCCACCTGGCGAGTGAGGATTTCCGTGCCCTCGGGAGTCTCGATGACCACCGTGGAACGTTCGTTGTCCGTGCTGGCTTTGGGCAGCCAAGCTGCCATGAAACGCCCGTCGTGGTGCTCCACGCGCTTGACGATGCCATCGACGGGAACCCAGTTGGCGTGTACGTTGAACAGACTCATGAAGATGCTGACCATGAGGCGTCGCTCGTGGAAGTATTCGTTCTCTTCCACTTCCTCAACCACGACGACCTTGCCGTCGCAAGGGGCAATGACGATGCCTTCCGTCTCGCCCTCAAAGAGGCGGATGGGACAGCGGAAGAAATTCACCATAATGAGATATCCTGAGCCGCACAGGGCGAGGACGAGATAGAACGGCCAGCTGGAGAATCCGAAAGCGTAGCCAAAGAATACACACAGCAATGCCAAGGACAGAGCACCCACGATGAGGGTGGTCGTGCCTTCGCTGTGCAGGCGGATATTCTTTTTCAATTTTCGCAGTCTTTTTACCATTATTAGGGTCTAAAATGGGCGCTCGACGTCGTATTTTCAGGACAAAAGTAGTCAAAATCTCGCAAGCGGCAAAAAAAAACGCTTCTTTTTTGGTGGTTTGAAGTAAGAATAGTACTTTTATGCCCGATTTCGGACCTTATCCCCAAAAATGCCCTATGCAAGACTTCGTTCATCTGCACGTTCACACCCAATATTCGCTCCTTGATGGCCAAGCTTCCATCCCAAAGCTTGTGGAAAAGGCCATCAAGGACGGTATGCGCGGTATGGCAGTGACCGATCACGGCAACATGATGGGCATAAAAGAGTTTTTCAACTACTGCAGCAAACGCAACAAACAGCTGAAGGAAGAGGGTAAGGAGCCCTTCAAGCCTATCTTCGGGTGCGAGATGTATGTCGCCCAGCGCACACTCTACGACCGCGACAAGGATTTGGATCGTCAGCGCTACCACCTGATTGTGCTGGCAAAGAACGAGGTGGGCTACCACAACCTCGTCAAACTCGTGTCGAAGTCTTGGGTGGACGGCTTCTACAACCGACCACGCACCGACCACGACGAGCTGAAGAAGCACGCCGAAGGACTCATCGTATGCTCGGCATGTCTGGCAGGCGAGGTGCCCCGACTGATTCTGAAAGGTGACATCCAGGGTGCCGAGGAACGCATACTCTGGTACAAGAATATCTTCGGCGAGGACTATTACCTTGAGATCCAGCGGCATGAGGTCAAGGATCCTTCGATCCGTGCCAACCGGGAGACCTTCCCCTTGCAGCAGCAGGTCAACTCCGTGCTGTTGCAGCTTGCTGAGAAACTGGGCGTCAAGGTTATCTGCTCCAACGACGTGCATTTCGTCGACGAGGAAAACGCCGAGGCGCACGACCGACTGATCTGTCTGGGCACCGGCAAGGATCTCGATGATCCCCGCCGCATGCTCTATAGCAAGCAGGAGTGGTTCAAAACCAAAGCGGAGATGTACGAAATCTTCAAGGATGTTCCGCAGACGCTGGCCACCACGTGCGAGATTCTGGACAAGGTGGAGGTTTACTCCATCGACCACCCGCCTATCATGCCTAACTTTGCCATCCCCGCCAGCTTCTCTACCGAGGAGGAGTACCACCAGCGATTCTCGGACGAAGAACTCTTTGAGGAATTCACGCGCGATGAAAACGGCAATGTCGTGTGTGACCGTGAGGAGGCAGAGAAGAAGATAAAGAGATTGGGGGGAGTTGAGAAGCTCTATCGACTGAAACTCGAGGCTGACTACCTTGCCAGCCTCGCCTACAACGGCGCTCGACGCATCTATGGCGACCCTATTCCCACAGACATCGACGACCGCATACGCTTTGAACTCCATGTGATGAAGACTATGGGTTTCCCAGGCTACTTCCTTATCGTGCAGGATTATATCAACGCTGCGCGCTATGAGCTTGGAGTCAGCGTGGGACCAGGTCGTGGATCGGCAGCCGGAAGTGTGGTGGCATACTGCCTCGGAATCACCAAGGTGGACCCCGTGAGGTATGATCTGCTGTTCGAACGTTTCCTAAACCCTGACCGCATATCGCTGCCCGATATCGACGTCGATTTCGACGATGACGGACGCAGCAAGGTGCTCTCCTGGGTGACGCAGAAATATGGCGAGCCAAACGTGGCGCACATTATCACCTACGGCACCATGGCCACCAAGTCCGCCATCAAGGATGTGGCGCGAGTGCAGAAGCTGCCGTTGGATGTCACCAACGCCCTCGTCAAGACCATTCCCGACCGGTTGCCCGATGCCCCCGACGGCAAACCGCGCAAGATGAACTTGCCCAACGCCATCGCCTGCGTGCCGGAACTGCAGCAGGCTGTCGCCTCGCCCAACCCTATCCTGCGCGACACGCTGCGTTATGCGCAGATGCTGGAAGGAAACGTTCGCAACACGGGCGTGCATGCCTGCGGGGTCATTATCTGTAGAGACGATGTCAGCGATTGGGTGCCCGTCAGCACTGCAGAGGACAAGGAAACCGGCGAGAAACTCAGATGCACGCAGTACGAAGGATCCGTCATCGAGGACACCGGACTTATCAAGATGGACTTCCTCGGCCTGAAGACACTGAGCATCCTCAACGAAGCTGTGGCGAATGTACGTGAGAGCCTGGGCGTGGAAGTGGACCTCGACAACATCGACATCGAAGACCCCGCCACCTATCAGCTCTACTGCGATGGACGCACCGTGGGAACATTCCAGTTCGAATCCGCCGGTATGCAGAAATACCTGCGAGAGTTGCAGCCATCGACCTTTGAGGACCTCATCGCCATGAATGCCCTCTACCGTCCGGGCCCCATGGACTACATTCCCGATTTCATCGATCGCAAACAGGGACGCAAACCCGTGGAGTACGACCTGCCCTGCATGGAGAAATACCTGAAGGATACCTACGGCATCACCGTCTATCAGGAGCAGGTGATGTTGCTGTCGCGATTGCTGGCGGATTTCACCCGTGGCGAAAGCGACAACCTCCGCAAGGCAATGGGTAAGAAGCTCAAGGACAAGCTGGACCATATGAAACCCAAGTTCATCCGTCAGGGAGAAGCAAATGGGCACGACCCGAAGATCCTGGAGAAAATATGGACGGACTGGGAGAAATTCGCTTCCTACGCCTTCAACAAGAGCCACGCCACGTGCTACTCCTGGGTGGCTTTTCAGACCGCTTACCTCAAGGCTAATTTCCCTGCAGAATACATGGCGGCGGTGATGAGTCGCAGCTTGGATGACATTGGCGAAATCACGAAACTGATGACCGAGTGCAAGTCCTTGGGCATCAGCACTCTGGGACCGGACGTAAACAAGAGCCGCGAGAAATTCAGCGTGGATGATGATGGACACATACGATTCGGACTCGGAGCCATCAAGGGACTGGGTGAGAGCGCCGTGGAAGCAATCATCGAAGAGCGACTGAGCGGAGGGCACTACACCTCGGTGTACGACTTGGTGCAACGCGTAAACCTCCAGTCGCTCAAGCGCAGTGGGCTCGAGAATCTCATCATCAGCGGTGCGCTGGACAGCCTGATGGAAGGAGCACCGCGAGAGCAATACCTCGGCCGGACAGCCAAGGGCGAAGCCTATGTGGATGTGCTCATACGCTACGGCACGCTCTATCAGGAGGGCAAGCACTCCGCCGAGGCAAGCCTCTTCGGTGACTTTGATGACGTGGAAGTGGCACGACCGCCGCTGCCGACGGAATTTTCAGAATGGGGCACACTCGAGCGACTCAACCGCGAGCGCGACCTGATAGGTATCTACCTCTCTGCACATCCGCTGGATGACTTCGCTGTGATTCTGACGGATGTCTGCAACACCGATGCTGCAGCGATGAAAGAACCCGAGAAACTGCTCAACCGGGAACTGACCTTCGGAGGTATAGTCACCGCGGTCAGGACGGGAGTCGGAAAGCGAGGCAACGCTTACGGCATAGTCACGATGGAGGACTATTCCGGCAACTACGAGCTGCCACTCTGGGGCAACGACTGGACAAAGTGGGGCTTCTTCATGACCGTGGGAGCGGCGCTGTTCATCACTGCGCGAATGCAGGCCGGACGCTACAACCCCGACCGCATCGACACCATCATCGGCAAGATAGAATTCCTCTCTGACGTCAAGGATTCGCTCATCGACAACATCACGGTCAATATCCCTTTGCAGGAACTCACCGAGGACTTTGCGCTCTCCTTCATGGAAATCATCAAGAACCACGAGGGCACCGCACGCCTCTTCTTCCGCGTCATCGACCCCGAAGGGCAGATGAACCTGCTCTTCCGGAGCAGGGCCTATATGGTCTCCGTGGACAAGACTTTGGTCGATTACCTGCACTCAGTGCCGGGGCTGACCTATCAGATTAACGCATAAACTAAAAAAACAATATCATTCATTAACATTTAAAAGCTTAGAGAAATGGCATTACAAATCACAGACTCTAATTTCGAAGACCTGCTTGCCCAGGGCAAACCCATGGTTGTCGACTTCTGGGCCACCTGGTGCGGTCCCTGCAAGAAGATTGGACCATACATCGAGGAACTGGCTCAGCAATATGCAGACCAAGTCATCATCGGCAAGGTGGATGTGGACGAGAACGATGGCCTGGCCATCCGCTTTGGAATCCGCAACATCCCGACCGTACTCTTCTTCCGCAACGGAGAAGTGGCCGACAAACAGATTGGAGCCGCTCCGAAGGCTGCCTTCGAGGCTAAAATCCAAAGCTTGCTGAAGTAACTCCTATGGAAGACGATTTTCTGGCTCAGGCGGAGGATGACCTCCAGACCGTGGAGTTCATCCGCGCCTACTTGCCACAGGAACTCAAGGGCAAGTTCTCGGACGACGATCTCTTCTACTTCATCGACCTGTTGGCCGATTACTATGTAGAAAGTGGACTGCTGGAAGCTGAACCCGATGCCGACGGATTCGTGGATATCGACACCGAAGCCGTGGCGAATGCCATCGCCCAGCGCGCCAAGAAGGAGAACTACGGCGACTTCTCGCCAGAAGATCTTCTCTGGGTCGTGCAAGGCGAACTGGAGTTCGGCGAACAGGAGTAAACCCAAATCGGTTTAGCCCAAATCTGGGTCAAGACAGACACAAAACAGATTACACGGGTTTTACGAATCTTTTGCACCTCATCTTCCTTTCCCGAAGATTCTGGGCGATGCAAAATTCGTAAAATCCGTGTAATTTTGTTGTTCCCTAATTGAAAGCCCCATGAAGGACTGATTCCTTTCAGCGGTAAGACTCAGAATGCGCAGTGCAGGCGTACGCCGATTTCCGTCGGACGCGAGTACTGGGCAAAAGCGCGCTGCATGGTTTCGAAGTAGAATGTCTGGTAGCGCTCCGAAAGGATGTTATGGGCATAGAACAAGAGTTCTGTATCTTTCTTGTGAAGACCCAGACTGAGGTTCAGATCGCCGGCGAAGTTCTGCCAGGCGGTGTTGCCCACCGTCCAGTAGATACGCCCGGCAGCGTGGTAGTCGGCGTGCAGACTCACGGCGTCCAGCCAGCTGTGGCGCAGTGTCCAGCGCTGAGTGGCTCCGGCTGCCAACGTGTGGCGCGGCACGAAGGGGACAAAGGTCTTGCCCTCATCGCCTTCGTTGCGGAACTTGGCGTGCGTGTAGCCATAGGAGGCGTAGGCAGAGAGCCCGTCGGTCAATTGAGCGCGCAGGCTCACCTCGCCGCCGATGCTGCGACTCTTGCCGGAGTTCACGGTCACGCGTCCCAGTCCGCCTGCAGACATCAGGGAGAGTTGCTGGTTGCGCGTCTCCATCCAGAACAGTGCAGCGTCTGCTTGCAGCCGTGCGTCCCAGAGCGTCAGGTGAGTACCCAGTTCGTAGTTCCAGGCGGTCTCTGGCTCGTACCACGTCTGTGCCTGAACGTCCATGGGCTTCTGCGTGCCCATTCCGATCAGCATCTCCCTCACAGTCTGCTTCACGTCGGCAGGAATCATCGTCACTGCATCCACTACGGGCACCGTGGCGTTGGCCACATTCTTCATGATGGCTGTCTGCATTCTGGTCTGAAGCAAGTCATTGAACATCTGGATATTGTAGCCTCCCGAGCGATGACCGCGCGAGACAGTGGCATAGACGTTGGAGGATTTCCGCTCATTGAAGGAATAGAGCAGGCTGAACTTCGGCAGCAGCTGCAGGTAGTTTTTGCTCAGACTGCCGTTCAGTCCGTCTCGCACCTCATAGTCCATCGTGGGCACCAGTGCCATGCCATCGCGGACACGGCCGTCGGGATATGTCAGGCGTCCGCCCAGTCCATAGCGCTGCGTGAAGGTGTAACTCGTGTTGTAGTCCAGGTTGAAGTGCTCCAGCTCTGCTCGCAGGCCTGCCGTGAGTGTCAGTCCTTCCACACCCAGCAGATTCGTGAGCGTGCTTTGGTGGAACAGTGCGGCGTTGGTCGTCGGGGTCTTGTAGGTGCCGGGGAATCCCAGTTCCTGCCCTGCAATGAGGTTGTCGAAGACGAAGTTCATCGTGTATTCCTCATTTCCGGCGGCATCGTGGCTGGTGATGGTTGGCAGGTGGACGTTGCCCTGCCTGTTGACGAGGTCGTTCAGCCAGGCCAGTCCGTCGGCGTGGAAAGTCACGGGTCCCTGCGTATCCATCCAACTCTGGAACAGGCTGGCTCCCGTCAACCAGTCGTAGCGCCAATTCTCCTTCTCGCGCTCGGCAGACAGACGTGATTTCAGGATGAGCTCTTCGGAGAGCGAGTTGTCATTTTGGCGCTGTGTTAGAGTGTAGAGGTTGGTCGTCGTGAAATCCTGGTCCAGATTCATCTTGTCGTGCAGGTGCTGGAAACCGCTGACACTCGACAGTTCCACTCGTTGCCAGCGTTTGTCCACGGTAATTCCGGCGTTGGTCAGGTTGCGTCGGTATCCGCTACGGTTGTCGTAGGCAATTTCTCCGACTCGGGTTCGCGGTTCGGGCGTCGTCGGTGTTCCTACCGCTCCCTTGTACTCATAGGGGTAGCCTCCCTGCTTCAGCCATTCGTGGCTGGCGGTGATGTTCAGGTCCAGGGTGCTGCTGGGCTTTACGACAAACCGCATCCGTACTCCCGCATCCTTCTGGTCATCGATGAGTTCGTTGCCGCGTCCGGCGTTGCGGAAGAATCCACCGTCCATCTCTCCGAAGAGATGGGCGCTGAAGGCGAAGCGATCGGACACGCGATGGTAGTGTGTCAGTGCCAGTCGTCCGCGGCCGCGACCTCCTTCGCTGGGCGAGAGGCTGCGGGCGGCGTGGCTGGCATCGAAATCGATCTCGGTGCCTTGGTAGTGGAAAGGATTCTTGGTGAACACGCGGATGACGCCTCCCATGCTTCCCCGGCCATAGAGCGTACCTTGAGGGCCACGCAGCACGTCGATTCTATCGATGCCTGCCAGATTGAAGTCGTAGCTGGCAGGGGTCAGCTGAGGCGCACCGTCGAGGTACAGTGCCACGGCTGGAGTTCCCGTTCGGGAACCTACTCCACGAACAAAGACAGCCGTGGTGAGGTGCGAACCATAGTTGGGAATAAAAACATTGGGAATCTGGCTGGAGATATCCTTGATGCCGAGCACGCCTCGTGAGAACATTTCGTGCTGTGCCAGCGATGAGGATGCCAGTGCCTGCTGGCGCATGCGCTGGCCCTCCTTGGGCGTGGCTGCCACTACGATTTCCTCGATGTCGGTGGTCCGCAACGAGTCCGCGGCTGTACTGCCCTCATCTTCAATCGCCGTCTTCGTCCTGGCTGTTTCCCTGACGGCCGCCTGGGCAGTGGCCGTCGCCAGCATCACTCCTAATATAATAAGGTGTACAATCCTATTCATGTCCTTTTTCGTCTGTTTCCGAAACGTGGCGCAAAGGTACGCCAAAAGATTTGAAATTCCAAATCTGAAGGACATTTAAGCATCCAAATTCACTTCCCCACCTTCATTTCTTCTTTTTTGTACCTGAAAGTGAAAAAACCGGTTCGAGCCAAGGTGGTGGCGAATCAGCACTCTTTTCCAAAAAGTTTGTTGCGAAACTATACACTATACACGGAAGGAGTGGGAAAGCGAGAAGGGGGCGGCCGTACACGATTCGGGCCGCCTTACATGATGCCGTCGCCCCAGCATCCTTGGACTTGCACAACAATGAGTTTGTGATAATCCCATGAGGTTTGTCATAACGAATGTTATTACTATGATGGTTGAGATAACAAAATCTGATTTGAAAACCATCGTCAGTAAAAATGTGAGAGACAACCGATTCAATGCCATTAAAAATGCGTTGGCAAAAGATATTCCAGGATATTTAAAAAAAGGAGAATATCTTGGATGGAGACCTGTCGCTGAAGGGAAACATTTGGAAAGCGCTTATTTTGCATACTTTAGTCGTGAATTGGGATGTAAAACGATTCTTTGCATGAGAAAGATGGCTGATAGTCACGTCTTCAAACCATATGCTATAATTGATGAGTTCACTTATAATGCCGAAGCCTCTGACCTTAGAAGGTAGTGCTTTATGGACAAAGAACTCCGTCTTGACAAGTCGCTTGCCGATCCAAACGGGGCTCTTGTCTTAGACGGAGTAGAAAGAACATTAACTATAATAGGTCGCTTGCCGATCCAAACGGGGCTCCTATCCAAAGTTAGTCCTTTATGACTTTGCAAAGAAACACATTTCCTTTCATTCCGCCAAAAAATATCTCCATTTTCTTTTCCCACTCTTTCTTTTTTTCCTTTTTTTGCCCTCTTCCCGCTTTCCCGTCATGATAGCGTGGGCGAATTAGAAAGTTTTTGTACTTTTACAGTGACTCTGATGAGCCACGAAGGGTTGGAGAGTCATCTTGATATCGCAAAATGTGATTCCAAGTTCGGGAGGATGCGCATGCCTGTCACTACTACTACAGGCCTTGCTCAATTACGCCAGGACTTCGAGGACTTGAAACTTGATATAGAAGACTTATTGGCGAACCAGAACGATATTAATGAAGACACTCGTGCACAGCTGGAACTTATCAATCAATCATTGGCTGCGCTTCAA
>ONJJ01000020.1 GCA_900318115.1 uncultured Prevotellaceae bacterium
CAATGCCCTTGATATGAGTGCCATCCGTAATAAACGGCAAGATGTGCTTGCGCCACTGGAAGAAGCATTAGGCGTAGTCATGCCATAGCAAATCCCCTGAGTATTTCTGCTTTCTTAGGGGCAAACACAACCGAGTTGTGAAGGAATATGAAACAGCAGTCCGTCTTTCCCAGGGTAATCGCAGTGAATCTGGTTTCCGTAGTGCCCGATGTGCAGGTCGCTGCGAGAATGATGTTTATATCTTGATGGCTAATACCTCACGATGGAGGGCAGCCATGGTTATTTCTATGTCATCTTCAATGACATGTATGGGCATCAATCACTGACGTGATGTAGATGCTTTCTTCTTATCGTCGAAATGAAGTGCCGTAAACACGAAAAGTGCAGCAAACACAATCATTCCTAAAACAAAATACATTCCCATACTATTTCTTTTTTTTCTTGTTTTTCATACAATTGGATTCTTCGGACTTCATAAAATTCCTTTGCTCCTTATTGGGTTAAGAGGGGACCTTGGTCACTGCCGAATTATTTGCTTGTTCCTGATCCATATCGGATTGTCTAAGAAGCAGATAGCCAAATAGTACACAAACTGAAAAAGCAGCAAACGTCGTCCACAACAATCTTGTCTCTTCCATTCCCCTGAATAGGGTTGTAAGAGCAATGGCCGTCAATATATATTTGGCCAAATCCAGGAAACATTTTCCGAACTCTTTCTTCATCTGTGTATTAAATAACATCATGCCATCCGTTGAAACCACGCCGCAAAGATAGGGAGTTTCTCGCGAATGGCAAAGAAAGTCACTGAAAAAGTGCGGGCGGGAAACAAAAAAAAGGAGCAGAATCGACCTGCTGGAAGGAGAAAAGAGGTGATTTATTTGGTGGAGCGAAGGAAAATGTGTTACTTTGCTGTGAAACAAGAACTAATTGCCATCTATGAAAACAAAAAACATCCTTTTAGCCATCGCTACAGCGCTGTGCGCCACGAGCTTACAGGCCGAAGCCCAAAATTCAGGAAGCAAGGTGGAAGGCGCGGACTACACGGTGTTCGTGAACCCCTTCATCGGCACTCAGACCGACGAGACGGGTGCACTGAGCGGCAGTACGTTCCCCGGCGCCACGATGCCGCAGGGCATGGTGCAGCTGAGTCCCGAAACGGAGAACATGGTGACGTGGGATCCCTGCTCGGGCTACGACTACAACAAGGACCGCATCTACGGCTTCACGCACACCCACCTGAGCGGCACCGGTTGCACGGATCTCATCGACGTCAGCCTGATGCCCCTGAGCTCCGAGGTGACGCCAGAGCTGCTGCAAGCCGCCGACTTCAGCCAGACCTACAGCCATGAGGCCGAGGCGGCACGGCCGGGATACTACATGGTACAGCTGCAGGAGAGCGGCGTGCGCGTGGAACTGAGCGCCACCACGCGCACGGGTGTACATCTTTATACCTTCCCAGCTGGCCGTCCGCAAAGCGTGGTGCTGGACCTGAACCGAGGCACCTACCGCGGCGAAGCCTACTACTCGGGACGCCGCACCTACGACATCATCCAGAGCCAGCTGCGCATCGTGGACAATCGCACCATCGAGGGCTACCGCGTCATCACGGGGTGGGCCAAGTTGCGCAAGGTCTATTTCCGTGCTGAGTTCTCGCGCCCCTTCCACAGCCGCCTGCTGATGGACGGCGGGCGCAACGCAGGAGGGAGCGACGTGGTGAACGGGCGGTGCCTGCGTGCGGCCCTCACCTTCGATCCGCAGGAGGACGAGCAGTTGACCGTGAAGGTTGCCATATCGCCCGTGGACGCACAAGGTGCCCGCCAGAATATGTTGGCAGAGGCTGCCAGCTGGAACTTCGGCGACTACACCCGAGCAGCCCACGACACCTGGCAGCGAGAGCTGCAACGCATTGACATCGAAGGCACAGACGAGCAGAAGACCATCTTCTATACAGGGTTGTACCACGTGCTGATGCAACCCAACACGATGAGCGACGTCGATGGCCGCTACATGGACACGAACTTCGAAATCAAGCAGCTCGATGGCGGACAGCGTCCGGCGGTGTCCTCATCGAGTACCCCACAGGCCTACCACAGCACGTTCAGCCTCTGGGACACCTTCCGCGCCGCCCACCCGCTGTACACCCTCATCGCACCCGACATCGCCGCCCAGTTTGTGCGCGACATGGTGCTGCACCACGAGACCTACGGCTACCTGCCCATCTGGGACCTCTGGGGACAGGACAACTACTGCATGATCGGCAACCATGCCATCCCCGTGCTGGCCGACGCCATCCTGGCCGAACTGCCCGGAGTGGACGTCGAGGCAGCCTACCGCGCTATGGTAGAAAGCAGCACACGCAGCCATCCCAACTCACCCTTCGAGGTATGGGAACAATATGGCTATATGCCTCAGACCCTGCAGAATACCAGCGTCAGCATCACCATGGAACAGGCGTTCGACGATGCCTGTGTGGCGGCCGTGGCAAAGAAATTAGGCCGGCAGGAAGACTACGAGCGTTTCCACCGCCGGAGCCTGTTCTACCGCAACCTCTTCGACCCCGCCACAGGATTCTTCCGCCCCAAGGATGAGAAGGGGCAGTGGCTGTCAGACTTCGACCCTCTGAGCTACGAGCAACCTTGCTTCGTGGAAGGAAATGCCTGGCAGTATATGTGGTTTGTGCCCCACGATCCGGAGGGACTCATCAACCTCTTCGGCTCGAAAGAAGCTTTCCTGAAGAAGCTGGATGAGAACTTCGCCCTCACCGCCACCAGCGGAGAGGTCAACGGCAACGCCAGCGGATTCATCGGGCAGTACGCCCACGGCAACGAACCCAGCCACCACACGGTGTACCTCTATAATTTTGCGGGCAAGCCCGCGCGCACGCAAGAGTTGGTGGAGCTGGTGCGCAGCAGTTTCTACCGCGCCACTCCCTGCGGCTATGCCGGCAACGACGACTGCGGCCAGATGTCCGCCTGGTACATCTTTTCCTCGCTGGGTTTCTACCCCTTCCACGCCGGTTCCGCCACCTATGTCATCGGCACTCCTCTCTTCCGCCGTGCCGTGCTACATCTGGCAGGCGGCAAGGATTTCGTCATCTCGGCTCCCAACAAGACGCCCGGCCGCATCCACGTCAAGCGTGTGCGACTGAACGGCAAGCCCCTGCCTGACCTGACGCTGACACATCAGCAGCTTATGGCGGGAGGAACGTTGGAGTTCATCCTGAAGTAGTTCATCAAGGACTCTTGTTTCACAACATATCAGACGAATTGCACAAAGAATAAACTGCAAAAAAGCCCGTACAGCCAGACAGGATAAAAGCCTAAATAACCTATGAAACTCAGAACATTACTCTGCTTTGTCTGCGTCCTCGCCTTAGGACGCATGAGCGCACAGCCCCTGTGCGTACCCTCCGTCCAACAGATCCGGGAATCCTCGGGCTGTGTCGATGCCTCCTCTTTCAGCAGCGTAGGCTATGACCACGCCTCGCTGCAAACCGCTGCCGACTACCTGAACCGCGCCTGGTCAAACACAAATGGCGCCACGCAGCAGAAGAAAGGTGCTCCGGGCACCATCTTCCTCACGCTGAAACCCGTCAAGGGACTGGGCGACGAGGGCTACCGACTGACCATCGGTCCGAAGGGCATCACCATCCAGGCCTCCACGCCGCGCGGAGCACTGTGGGGCGCGCAGACCCTGCTGCAGATGCGAGCCACTCTTCCACCCTCTCCGCAAGGCGGGAAGCAGCTGCCCTGCCTGACCATCAGCGACCAGCCCGACTATCCCATCCGCGGCTTCATGCTCGATGCGGGACGCAAGTTCTTCCCCATGGACTACCTCTACTCGCTGGTCAACGTGATGTCGTTCTACAAGATGAACACGCTGCAGCTGCACCTGAATGACAACGGCTTCAAGGACCAGTTCAACAACGACTGGAACCAGACCTACGCCGCCTTCCGCATGGAGAGCGACCTCTTCCCCGGCCTCACGGCCATCGACGGCAGCTACACGAAGCAGGAGATGCGCGAGTTCATACGCTACGCCGCATCAATGGGTGTGGAGATCATCCCCGAGTTCGACACACCGGCCCACAGCCTCGCCTTCACCCACTTCCGGCCCTCGCTGGCCAGTGAGGAGTTCGGCGCCGACCACCTGAACCTGCGCAACCCCGCCATCATTCCCTTCCTCGACAGCCTCTATGCGGAATACCTCGGCGGACCGGATCCCGTGTTCTGCGGACCGCGATTTCATATCGGCACGGACGAATACAGCAACCGCGACTCCGCCATCTGCGAACGCTTCCGCGAGCTGATCGTCCACCTGTGCAACATCGTCAAGAGCTACGGCAAGCAGCCTGTCTTCTGGGGGTCGCTGACCCATGCCAAGGGCGTGACGCCCGTGCCGTCCGATGGCGTGTGGATGAGCCTCTGGTACAATGGATATGCCGATCCCGTGGAGATGCGCAAACAGGGCTTCCACATGATCTGCATCCCCGACAACCAGGTCTATATCGTGCCAGCTGCGGGTTACTACTACGACTACCTGAACATTAAAAACCTCTTCCAGCACTGGAAGCCGTCGCACATCAGCAACAAACACTTCGCGCACCGGGATCCCCTCATCGTGGGCGGTATGTTTGCCGTCTGGAACGACATGATCCGGAACGGCATCTCCGTGGGCGACTGCCACGACCGCATCCTGCCTGCCATGCAGGTCATCGCCGAGAAATGCTGGAACGCCATGCGCGACAGCAGCGATGTAGCCTGGGAGCAGTGGCAAGCCGTGGCCCGGAAGCTCGACGACGGTCCCCTGGCCGACGAGATCGGGCGCAAGAGCTGTGCAGAGTTGGCAGAACTGAAGCCCGGCACCTCACTCGCAGGAGTCCTCCAGGCAGGCTATACACCTTACAGTCGTCAACGGCCGGAAGGTGCCGTCTGCCAGATGGGCTATCCCTACTCCGTGGAGTTCACCATCGACTGGCAGGAGGAGGCTCCCGGCACCGTGCTGCTGAGCAGTCCCCGCAGCACATTCTACCTCTCCGACCCCATCCGCGGCATGATCGGATTCAGCCGCGACGGCTACCTCTTTACCTTCAAATACCGGGGTCGTGCAGGGCGCCGCGAGACGCTGCGCATCGAGGGCGACAAACAGGGTACGTCGCTCTACGCCGACGGGCGCCTCGTGGAGCGCCTCGACCCCGACGTGGCCTACCGGTCCAACGAGAAAAAGGAAACTTACAAGGTGATGCGCACTCTCGTCTTCCCCCTACAGCAGACCGGTGCCTTCCACAGCCGCATCACCCACTTCAGCGCCCGAAGGCAGACGCCCTGAACGGCTGGTCCCACGAGCCTGTGACAGGGTATTCTACCCCTATCGCTCTTGAGGCCGAGATCTGATATTTCCTGACGGACGTTTCGGTCAATAAACAAGAACAATTGCCTGATCTCCTTTCGAGACCAGGCAACTTTCGTATCGCACTCAGGCTGGCTTACGTGCCGAGGCATCCGCCATTGCGGGATGATTCAGCAGGCGCTCAGTTGATGAGGAAAATCTTCTGCCGGCCGCGATAGGTGGCACGCACGGTGGCACGACCATCGACGACGGGGCTGACCTGGAACGTCACGCCGGGGTCGCTGGAAGTGGCCTTCAGTTCGGAGCCGGCCCGCAGCAGGCCATAGACCTGATAGCGGTTGCACTCCGTGTAGCCATTGGCATTGGTGCTGTAGATAGGCGTGGCGGGAATGTTCAGGCGCTGGCCATCGACGGTGATGATGACCTCGGGCGCAGAGTAGGCCATGGGGCTGTCGGGGATGTTCACGGCGCCGTTCTTGCCGAAGGCGATTCCGTGGAGGTCGAAGAGGCCCCGCGGGCGCTGGGGTTGCTGGCGGCGTCCCCACTGCTGACGTCCCTGCTGCTGAGGTTCCTCGACCTCCGGACCTTCGGCAACGAGGTAGATGGCGTGCTTGCCCGTGAGGCCTTCCACGGCCTCAGCCTTCGTGCTGAAGACCCGTGGCTCGCGCGGAGCATCGGCAGGAATATCTATGACGGCGATCTCACGGCCCTGCCAAGTTGTGTTGGCGTAGGGGCCATCGAGCATCACATGAATCTTGAATGCGCCGTGGCCGCCGGGGGTGAGCAGTAGGCTGAGCTGTGTGTGGTTGCCGGGCTTCGTACCTTCGAAGGCAGGCACACCCTTTTGCGTCTGTTCCAGACCGCCGAAGCCGAAGTACTTGAAGCCCACGATGCCGCCGTTCTTGATGCCCGCCAGGTCCATGTGATTGCGCCACACATCGTGGTTGTCCTGCATCCATTCATTAGAGCCAGGACCGCTCATGTAGCATGCGATGCCCGCGCTATAATACTGATAAGGTGGCAAGCCGAAGATCTGGAAGCCCTCGCTGGTTACCTCGGCACCCGTGTACTCGTTGCCGTCAGCAGCCTTTGCGGTCCACTGGTTGTTGGCAGTGAAGGGGTCGTAGGCGGTGATGCGCACCTGTCCGCCCTTGGCCACCGCTTTCTTGTCCCACTCAATCTTCACGGGAGCCACCATCGGTTGGCGGGCATTGCCGAAGCCGCGGGGAGGACGATGGTAGAACACGTACCACTGGCCGTTGATCTCCTGCAGCGAGCCGTGGGTGTTGTGGGCGGCATTGGAGGTGACGAGCCGGGAACCGTCTTCACTGAGCACCACGCCACGGCTATCGACGAGCACGCCGCCAGAGCGCCAAGGCCCCAGGGGCGAGTCGCCATAGGCATAGCGCAAGGCAGAGTTCGTGTTGCCCAAGCCGTATTCCTTGCCGCTGTAGCCCGAGAAGACCATCACGTACTTGTTGCCCACCTGACGAATACTGCTGGCTTCGAAGAAATTGAAGTCCAACGGGTTCTGCCCCTGATAGAGGGCGGGATAGGTGGAGCCTTCCTTGTCCAGCAGACGGCCATCGGCAGAGCAGGCAGGGATGAACGGGTCTATCAGTTCCGTGCCGGGACGTTTGCTGTACATCGTGTTCTGGTCCAACTGGCAGGCCGTGCTGTGCTGGAAGCCGTAGAAGACGTAGGCACGGAAGCCCTTGTCGAAGTCCTTATCCTTCTTGTCGGTGATGTTCTCAATGAACACCGACGGGTCGAAGTCAATCAGCGAACCTTCCACACAACGGGTGCCTTCGGCATTCAGGTTCACGGGGGTGAAGGGGCCGTCGGGGCGGTCGCTCTTGCAGACCATGGCAACGCGTCCCCATCCGCGGGAGTGCGGATAGAGCCAATAGGTCTTCTTGCCGGTGGCTTTGTCCCTGACTTCCACGAGGTCGGGAGCATACATCGTATCCCACTGGCCACCCGTGAACCAGGTGAAGATGGGACCTTCGTCGCGCCACTGCGTCAGGTCCTCGACGGGAGCTGACCACATACGGATGTCTGGACCACAGTAGGCGGTGTTGGTAACGTCGTGGGAGCCAATGATGTAGGCACGGAACTTGCCTGGCTGGTCGGGGTCCTCGAAGACACGCGGCTCGCCATCGGGAAGGTGTTCCCACAGGGGAAGATAGGGGTTCTGGGCACGGCCGGCAACTGCCAGTGCGACGAAGGTTAGCAGGAGGAAGAAACGATTCATGACAATTAACGATTAACGATTCTGAACTAACTATTGAATAGAGGATTAAGGATGGACTCACGAAGTGATTTTGCGCTGCAAAGGTATGGTTTTTCATAGAAACAGACTTCCTCTGATGTTTTCTTTTCATATAATTTTGTTTCAAAAACGCTTTTTTACTATCTTTGCCCACGAAAAACCAATCTCAATGAACACAATGAATACAGAGAACCGCATTATCTGGCTGGACTGGCTACGTGTGTGTGCCTGCCTGATGGTCATGGTAGTCCACTCCACGGAGCCGTTCTATCTGGGCGGCCAGGGTGCCCGCATCCTCACGGCCACCGATGCCTTCTGGGCCTCGTTCTCCGACAGCTTCATGCGCGCGTGCGTACCTTTATTTGTCATTACCAGCAGTTACCTGCTGTTCCCCCTGAGAATGTCCACTGGAGCCTTCTTCCGTCGGCGATTGAGCCGTCTGCTGGTACCCTTTGTGCTATGGACCCTGGTCTATGCACTGATGTGGGGCGACCCGGTCCGTAATCTGAAGGGGCTGCTGCTGAACTTCAACTACGCTGCCGGGCACCTCTGGTTTGTCTATATGCTTTTGGGTGTCTATCTGCTGATGCCGCTGCTCTCGCCATGGGCTGAGCGAGTGGGCAAGAGAGAGCTGCAGGGTTACCTCGGCGTGTGGTGTCTGACGCTGTTCATCCCCTTCATCCGCGAGTGGGCCTCAGGCGGCGAGGTGCCGGTCATCCATGGCCCGACGGGCATCCCCAATCCTGCAGCCTACCCCCTGTGGGGCGAGGCGAGTTGGAACGGATATGGCACGTTCTACTATGTCAGCGGTTTCATCGGCTACCTGCTGTTAGGGCTGTATTTCCGCAAGTTCGTGCCCGAACTGTCGTGGCGCCGGACGCTGACCATCGGTCTGCCGGTGTGGTTGCTGGGCTTTGTGATCTGCTTCGGCGGTTTCCTCTTGCGCGTGTTCCAGACGGCAGATTCCTTCCCCCTCGAAGGGCCGGTGGACTATGCCGTAGGCTGGGAGACTCCTTGGTACAACGACACCATGGGCGTGGCGCTGATGGCCGTCGGATGGGTGATGCTCTTCCGCAAGTTCAAGGCTTCGAGCCGCACACTTGTGGCCGTTTCCAAGGCCAGCTATGGAATGTACCTCTGCCACATGATCGTCCTGGCACAAGCCTCGGAAATGATCAGCACCTGGATTGGCCGGGGCGCTGAAGGAAGCCTGGGCTTCTGGAGCACGCCCGCAGAGATACTGCTCACCGCGCTCACCACCTTCGTCATCACTGCCGTCGCCTGCACGCTCATCCAGCGGATTCCGAGGGTCGGGAAGTGGATTGTAGGATGACAAATCCGAACTTAAGCAAAGCTATTGATCATGGAACAGAAAAGAAATGAACGACTGCAATCGCTCGATGCCCTGAGGGGCTTCGACATGTTTTTCATCATGGGTGGAGCAGGACTCCTGGCAGCCCTTGCCACCTGGTTTCCCTGTGGTTTCACAGAGATGCTTGCCCGACAGATGGATCATGTGGAATGGAACGGCCTGGCTCACCACGACACCATCTTCCCCCTCTTCCTCTTTATCGCCGGCATCTCGTTTCCCTTCTCCCTCGAGAAGCAGCGCGCAAGCGGTCGCAGCACGTGGCAGATCCATCGCAAGGTCCTGCTCCGAGGACTGGTATTGTTCCTGTTGGGAGTGGTGTACAACGGTTTGCTGAGCCACTGGGATTTCGCAGATGCCCGCTATGCCAGCGTTCTGGCACGCATAGGCTTCGCCTGGATGTTTGCAGCACTCATCTTCTTGCACACCGGTTGGCGCAGCCGGGTGGGAATCACCACCTTCCTGCTGGTAGGCTACTGGCTGCTGGTGCGTTTCGTGCCAGCTCCCGACGCGATGGGCGAAGGTGTCTATACGGCGCAGGGCAGCATCGTAGGATACATCGACCGCATCTTGCTACCCGGCAAAATCTACTATGGGAACATCGACCCCGAAGGCATCCTCAGCATCATCCCCGCTATTGGCACGGCCCTGCTGGGGATGTTCACGGGCGAGTGGGTGAAATGGGAACACGAGGGGCTCACCCCTGGGAAAAAGGCTGCATGGATGACCGTGGCCGGCATTGCGCTGCTGGTCATAGGCCTGCTCTGGAGCCTGGATTTTCCCATCAACAAGAAGCTCTGGACCAGCAGCTTCGTCTGCGTCGTGGGCGCCTATTCCCTGTTGATGTTTGCACTGTTCTACTATCTCATCGACGTGCTTGGCTGGCGCCGCTGGACACTGTTCTTCACGGTCATCGGCCTGAACAGCATCACCATCTATCTGGCCCAGAAGTTCATCAACTTCAGCTTCACGGCTGAAAAGATCTTTGGCGGCATCATCAACCTACTGCCCGAAAAGGCTCAGCCGTTCTTCACCAGCGCCACTTACATCACCGTGTGCTGGGTGTTTCTCTATATCCTCTACCGCAAACGTATCTTCCTGAAAGTATAAAACACTAAGGAAACGGATACTTGCCACCATCCTCGCCATTTGCTGCTGCTCTGCCCTGAATGCCCAAACAAGTCTCGTCGGTCGCAGCTACGAGAACCCGAATATCCTGTCCGGCGAGCTGGACAGGATAATGGTGTTTACGTTCAGCCCCAGGAGAGCCAGAAGAAAAGTGGTCAGTTTGTTCATTGTCCGAAAGTGTTTTATGGTTCGATCATTTATTTAAAGACGGAAAGCAGAGGATGTCCCACCCAGGAATAGGGAGTCGGCAGGGCAAAGATATGAGCGATGGTAGCTGCCGTGTCGTACTGCATCATTGGTTCGGCAATCACCATTCCTTGACGGATTCCCTTGCCGCAGATGATGAACGGGTGCTCCATTTCCAGCAACGTCTTGCCGCCATGACCCTTCTCCTTACCACCGTGGTCGGCTGTGACGATGATGATGGTGTCATCGTAAATAGCGGCTTGCTTCAGCGCCTGCACTAACCGCCCCACAAAGACGTCCAGTTCAGCCAGCGTCTGGTAGTAATCAGGAGTGTCGTGCCCTTCGGCATGCCCCGTATGGTCCAGCTGATCCCAGCAGACAGCAAAGAGTGTGGGTTTGCGGTCGATGATGTACTGCTCCGCCATGCGGCACAGCTTCTCATGGTCGTTCTCCCAACCCGTAGCCACCTCGTAGTTATCGATGGCCAGGGTATCGACCACATGCTTGATGCCATCCCACTCGGCAATACATCCGGTGATCACATCCGGACGCGCCTTGCGCAACAACGAGAATACGCTGGGGAAGATGGCGTGTTCGTTCAGTTCGGCCGAAGGTATCTCCGGGGTCTTTGAATTCCACTGGGTGTAGCCATGCAGTTCCGGACAGGAGCCATTGAACATCGAAGCCCAGTTGACGGCAGAACTCGAAGGCAGCACGGAACGCTTGTGGAGTGTGTAGCAGCCCTGAGCCATCAATGAACGAAGATGAGGTATGTCATGAGCCTTGGCGAAGCTGTAGCCACCCCACCCGTCGATGCCTATCACCAACACATGACCGGCACGGGCAGCGGGAGCGAGGGATGGACGCAATGTGGGATTCGGATGTCCGAAGACACGATCGCAATAGTCCATGTAGCGGTGCCAATCGTAGGGGGTGACATCATGTTTGCCTGCACGGATATGGTAGGCCACCTGGCCGTGAAGAGGGTCGTGGATGACAGGCTGAGTCGCACGTTCTATGCCTTTCAGTCCATAGAGGGCATAGACAGGCGAAGCAGCCCTGACTGCCAGAAATTCTCCATTGGGGTCGGACCAACGGTCTTCCTCAGCACTGGCGACATACACATGACGGGGAGCCATGAGTGCGAGCAGTTCGTGCTGGTCGAAGGGCAGCGACGACTCGTGCTCCCCATACTTCGAAAAGGCAGGACAGAACCAGTGGGGGAAGGAACGCGTGATGCGCCCCACGGTCTCGCCGAAAGCACGCTTAGAGAGAGCTGCCCCGCCACAACCGGAATTGTTGGAGATGACGACTTCGAAGCGTTCGTCCTGAGCACCCGCCCACAGCGCGGCCTTGCCCTGACGGGAGTGACCGATAAGTGCCAACTGACGGGGATTTGACCAGGGCTGACGTTCGACCCAGTCTGCCATGCGACTGCACCCCCAAGCCCAGGCTCCCAGCGCCTGCCAACGAGCATCGCCATCCTGATTCTCGGGGAAAAGCGGAATGATACTCTCTGTCTGGCCGTTGGGATTATCCGGGAAAATATCCTGATAGCACATGGTCACGACAGCATAGCCCCTTCGCACGATGTCTTCCAGCGGCCAGCGGAAGAACTGATTGTTACGCATCAGCAGAGGGCTGTTCTTGTCTGCAATGCGTTCGAAATATGGAGAGTAGGCAATCGTCGGGTCGGACGTTATGCTATGGTTCCCCATGAAATTCAGCCCTATGAAGACTGGAACACGTCCTTGACGCTGGTTGGGGATATAAGCCAGCAGGAGGGCTTTTCGCTGCTGCCCCCGACCAGAGAACGTCAGCATCACCTGCTGCGAGGTAGCCAGGCCTCCCTGGGCGTGAGGATTCTCGGAGAGTAACAGGAAAGAGGTCTTCACCTTACCGCCGGGTGTACGGCCATATTCCTGGTCTGCAAAGAGTTGCAAGAGTTCCGGGCGACGTTTTTTCTCCCAATCACGCACAGATTGTACGCGGGTGCCATCGGCACACAACAAGGGATCAGGCAGCTCGTAGGCAGGCACCTGTGCCTCATCATAGATGGCTTCCGGCTGTGCCGAAACGCTCAGACAGCAACCGAATAAGAGTGGCAAGAAAGCAGTTTTCTTCATAGCAGGTTTTCATTTGCTTATGATGTTTAGTCAATTCAGTCAAGGAACAATGGGAGTCACAGCCATGGGAACCTGAATAGCGGCATGGGCTGCTTGCTGGGCGAGTGCGGCCTGTTCTGGAGTGACGCCTTTGGGACGAGTCTTCAGACCTGTGGCACTGATACCCGTCAGTGCCTCCAGCCAAGTGCAGGCTGCGATGTAGCGACCGATGGTGTAGTTCAGGTGGAAGCCATCGCGAGTGAGTTCGCGGTTCACGCCCAAGTCATCACCAGATGCAGCCGGGGCTGACAGAGAAGAGGTGCGGGCATTCTGGATTGCTGTGCCTGAAGGAATATAGAACGAAAGGTCATCGCGGTGGTAACGCATGGTCTGCTCCACGGCCGCTGTGATGTAGGAGTACATCAGAAACTGGCTACGGTCATAGTTCTTGAAACCGCCGTGGTCGGAGTCCTGCGCGTAGGCCCATGTCTGATGGAAGCCCAAGCGCACAGAATCCACGAGTGCCAGAGCCTTCACATAGCCGATGAGCGAACTCAGCCCCGGTTCGTAGCTGTCCGGAAGTCCGGCTTCCTGACTGACTTGCTGGAAGGTAATGACATCCCAAGGTTCGTCCGTGATGATGTCGCGCAGGGTGCGTTTGCCCAGGTTGGTCCGAGTGCCATCGACCACCTTGTGATATTCCGTGGACGCGGCACGTGAGGAGGCGTCATGCCAGTGTGCCGACAGGCTCCACCCACCACGATAGGCATTGCCGATTATCAGATTCACTCCTGCCTCGCGACCGAGTTCATAAAGGTATTGCTCCACGGCATCGGCAGAGAATGAATTGCCGATTGCCAGCACCCGCAGTGTCTGCGGTGCCTGGCCTGCCATCCTTCCGACAAAGAGGCAGAGTACGAACAAAAAGGAAAGACGTGTCTTCATAATCGTCAGCTATAAACAGTATTTTCGTTATCTTCTAAGCTATTGTCTATTTGCTTGAGCAGCCATGGTTGCGCTCTCTTACTTTTCTGCTGCAAAGTTACGAAAAATCCTTCGAAGAGCATGCTTCTGGCTTACTTTTCTCAACTTTTTTCGTCGGACGGAAAGATCAACTCCATCACGACCTCAGCGGCCTTCTTATTCTAAGCGGGTCCTCTGAAATTCTTAGAGAATTTGGTCATTAACAGAGTACATTTATAGTCATAGTCCGAGTTGGGCAAAAGAACGTAGTTTCTTCAAGTGATAAGCCACGAGCAGACAGCCTGAATACATCTCAGGAATGGGATCAAGACGGGAGGCTGCAAGGTTGGCTATGCGATCTGCGGCGAAGTCTTGCCTGATGCGGCGGAACTCACGACGTGCCTGCCAGACGGCGAGGAAACTGCGCCCTTCACCTTTCAGGAGAAAAACGAGGGAAGCCAGGGCATCGAGCCAGAAGCGCAAGAAGAAGACTGTACGCAAACGCCTCTGGGGCAAGTTCTTGTAAAGGAGCAGCAAATTGTTGCGGAAGTTCAGGAAGGTCTTACGAGGATTCTCCTTCGGCAGGGTGCCGCCGCCCAAATGATAGACGACGCTCTGAGGCACGCAGACGATGCGATAGGCACGTGAGCGCAAGCGCCAGCAGAGGTCTATCTCTTCCTGGTGTGCAAAGAAGCGGCCATCCAACCCTCCGACTTCCCAATAGACTGCAGAACGGATGAGCAAGGCGGCCCCGGTAGCCCAGAAGATGTCTGCCACCTGATCATACTGCCCCCCGTCAGCCTCCACCGTGTCAAAGATACGACCCCGGCAGAAGGGATAGCCAAGCGAATCGATGTAGCCACCAGCCGCCCCGGCATATTCGAAGTGGGTCGGTGTGTGGTGGGCACGCAACTTAGGCTGACAGGCTGCTACGTCCGGATGATTCTCCATATAATCAAGCATAGGTTGCAGCCAACCCTCGGGCACCTCGACATCAGAGTTGAGGAGGAGGTAAGAATCATAGCCCTCCCCCACCCTACGCAGGGCTTGGTTGTAGCCTTCGGCAAAACCATAGTTTTGGTCAAGCGCAATGACCTCCACTGCCGGGAACTCGGCAGCCAAGACTGCAAGGGAGTCGTCCGTGGAACCATTGTCAGCCACGATGACGCGGGCACTCCCGGCAGGAGTATGCGCGACAACGCTTGGGAGGAACCGGCGCAGCATCTGGGCGCCATTCCAGTTGAGTATGACGATAGCAGTGTTCATTCGGCAATAAGGGCTGTTTGATCGGCATTGAAACCAACGAGGTGCAGGGGAAGGATGTGATTGTCGCTCCCTTCGCCTCGGTATTCCACTTTAATATAATTATCGGTGAATCCATTATAGACGCCGCGAACGCGGGAATGCTCCAGGAGAACGGGGCGCGTCTGACCGACGAAGTGTTCGTAGAAAGCATGAAGCTTGCGATTGCTGATTGCCAGAAGGCGCTGACTCCGCTCGTGCTTCTCCTCGGGACGCACCACATGAGGAATGCGCAAGGCTGCCGTGCCGGGTCGTTCGCTATAGCTGAAGACATGAAGTTGAGAAATGGGCAGCAATTCGATGAAGCGCTCGGCCTCATCGAAGAGGGCGGCAGTCTCGCCTCGAGTGCCCACGATGACATCTACCCCGATGAAGCAGTCGGGCATCAGCTCGCGCGCGCGCGATACCTTATTATAAAATAAAGAGGTGTCATAGCGCCGGTGCATCAGACGCAGTACTTCATCGGAGCCAGACTGAAGCGGGATGTGGAAATGAGGCATGAAAGCACGCGAGGAAGCACAAAACTGCAAGACCTCATCGGTCAACAAATTAGGTTCGATGCTGGAGATGCGATAACGTTCTATGCCTTCCACGGCATCCAAAGCACGCAGCAAGTCAAGGAAGGACTCACCCGTGGTGCGCCCAAAGTCGCCAATGTTCACCCCCGTGATCACAATCTCTTTTCCACCTTCGGCAGCAGCTTGCCGAGCCTGCTCCACCAGCGAGGCTATGTTCCCATTGCGGCTTCGGCCACGGGCGAAGGGAATGGTGCAATAGGTGCAAAAGTAGTTGCAGCCATCCTGCACCTTCAGGAAATAACGCGTGCGCTCTCCGCGAGAACAAGAAGGGACGAACAAGGTGCCCGCTTCCTTCTGGTCCCCTCCGGGATGAAAACTTTCGGAAGTTGAAAAATACTTCTCGATATATTCCAGGACTTTTCCTTTCTGGTTCTGACTAAGGACGAGGCTTACGCCTTCAATGCCCATCACCTCCTCGGGTTTCAACTGAGCATAGCATCCCATGACTATGACGAAGGCGCCAGGGTGCTGACGCACGAGTTTATGGATGGCCTGCCTGCACTTGTGATCGGCGACTTCGGTCACGCTGCATGTGTTGACGATGCAGATGTCAGCACGTTCACCCTTGCGAACGGTGCGCACACCCACTTCAGCCAACTTCTGGGCAATGGTCGAAGTTTCTGCAAAGTTCAGTTTGCAGCCCAGCGTGAAGTACGCGGCAAGCTTTCCTTGAAGAATATGAGTGTCTGTCACGATGGATTGGTTTCTTGTTTACGGGTGCAAAGGTAATGCAAACAAACGTTATAGGCAAGCATGATGCATTTTTTAACATTTCCGCAGACGCTTAATTATGAGCATTTTGCAAAATAAGACTAAAAAAAGTTGTAGATATATGTCAATTTTTAGAAAAAAAAACGGCTAAATTGATACAACGTATTGAAAAAGTCCGTACCTTTGCAGCGTTTTAAAAAGCAATTGATTGTTTTACAGAATTAAAAAAAGCAAAAAGAAAATGAAAAAGGTTGCATTTATGTTCGTAGCCGCTATGGCTATCTCTTTCGCTTCTTGCGGTGGTGCTCAGCAGAAGGCTGAGGAAGCTTGTGACAGCGCTCAGTGCTGCGCAGACAGCGTCGTCGAAGAAGTTGTTGAAGTAGTTGACAGCGCTGCTGAAGTTGCTGACAGCGTAGTTGCTGAAGTTGTTGCTGAGTAATTAGCCACAAGTTCGGTTACCGAACATCAACAGGAAAACAATGAGGTCTCACGGGAGTGAGGCCTTTTATTTTACCCATAACTCTGGGCAGACGGATACCTATACGCCTCCAGAATACGCGAGGGGAGGAAAGATCAGGGCACAGCAGTATATGAAAGAGATGACCGCGACTCCGATGAGGAGCCGCGGCCATTCAATATATCAGGGGTTTACAGAATGCTTATGCTTCCTGCAGGGGAGCCTCATCCAGTGCCTCGAGGACTTCTGCCTCGGCCTGAGCCTCCTCTGCGACCTCGTCCACCACGGGAGCTGCGGGTTCTTCTGCGGGAGCCTCGACAGGAGCATCGCCCACCACTGTGACGGGGATGACCACACTGACTTCCTTGTGCAGACGGACGATAGCCTTGTGCTCACCAACGGTCTTGACGTCCTTGATGGTGATGAGCTTGCGATCGATGTCAAAACCGAGCTTGCTGAGTTCGTCGGCAATCTGAACGTTGTTCACGCTACCATAGATAGTACCATTGGAACTAACCTTGGCAACGATGGTCAGGGCCACGCCCTCGAGCTTAGCTGCCAGAGCCTCGGCATCGGCCTTGATCTTTTCGAGTTTCTTGGCTTTCTGCTTCAGTTCTTCAGCGAGCTGCTTCTTGGCACTCTCGGATGCGATGACACCCTTGCCCTGGGGAATAAGGTAGTTGCGGCCGTAGCCGGACTTCACATTTACGATGTCGTGCTTGTAACCCAAGCCGATGACGTCTTCTTTGAGAATGATTTCCATAGTGCTTATTCCTCCTATTTATTATTTCATCATGTCAGTTACAAAAGGAAGCAGTGCGAGGTGACGAGCACGCTTTACTGCCTGAGCCACACGGCGCTGGAACTTCAGAGAAGTACCGGTGATGCGGCGGGGAAGGATACGTCCCTGCTCATTGAGGAACTTCTTGAGGAACTCAGGATCCTTGTAATCGATATACTTGATGCCGAGTTTCTTAAAACGGCAATACTTCTTCTTCTTGACGTCTACTGTAGGCGGTGTGAGATAGCGAATTTCTGACTGTGCCATAATTTAGTCCTCCTTTGTTACTTTTTTGTTTCTTCTCTTTTCTGCATATTCTGCAGCATACTTCTCCATCTTGACAGTAAGATAGCGGAGCACTCTCTCGTCGCGGCGGTAGTTGACCTCGAGCTTGCTAATCAGTGCGGGCTCAGCCTTGAACTCGACCAACACATAGAAGCCTGTGGACTTCTTCTCGATGGGGTATGCGAGTTTCTTCAGACCCCACAGCTCTTCGTTCAAGATCTCAGCTCCTCCATCTGTGAGGATCTTCTTGAACTTTTCGACCGCTTCCTTCATCTGATCGTCAGACAAAACGGGAGTTAAAATGAAAACGGTTTCGTACTGATTCATAATACGTTAATAAATGATTTAATGTTGTTTTTGCAAAAATGCGGTGCAAAGGTACTACTTTTTCTTGATATGACAAGCGTTTCGGGGTGTTTTTCTTCAAAAAACATAAAAAAAAGCGTTCTGCATGCACTTTTTGGGCAAAACGTTTCGGCATTTCAAGTTTTTTACCTTAATTTGTGCTGCCAATGCGAGAAATTGGCACCCAAAAGGCTAAAATCTAACATAAAAAAGCATAATAATGAAACTCTATTCTGGTATCATCTGCGCCATCGTGGGCGCCGTCATTCTGATTCTGAGTTACCTCACTGGAGGTGTGGACTACAATTGGATTCAGTTCCTCGGAGTCCTGATCGTGATTGCCGGCATCGGCCTTCACATCTACGTCAACTACAAGAAACCGACGTACGACGAATAAAGAAACGAAGCGGGGGCTGCAAGTTTGCAGCCCCCGCTTCGTTTCTTAGTCTTCCTCCATCTGGGCGATGAGGCGATAGCCTTTGCCATGGACGTTGTTGATCTCGATGTCCGGATCATCCTTCAGGTGCTTACGAAGCTTGGTGATATAGACATCCATGGAACGGGCGTTGAAGTAGTTGTCGTCAATCCAGATGGTCTTCAGTGCCAGTTCACGCTGGAGCACATCATTGGCGTGGGCGCAGAGCAGAATCAGGAGTTCGCTCTCCTTGGTCGTCAGTTTAGTGGACTTATTGCCGATGGTCAGGATCTGACGCTTGGTGTCGAAGTCGAACTTGCCGATGTGATAGACGGCCACGTTCTTGGTCTGCTTCCCATGGACACGACGCAGGATAGCCTCCATACGCAGCACGAGTTCTTCCATGGAGAAGGGTTTGGTGATATAGTCGTCAGCACCGATCTTGAAGCCTTCGAAGATATCTTCCTTGAGGTTTCGAGCCGTGAGGAAGATGATGGGAACATCCTGGTTCACCTGACGAATTTCCTGAGCAAGAGAGAAACCGTCCATCTTGGGCATCATCACATCGAGGACGCACATATCGTACGTATTCTTCAAGAAGGCTTTGTAGCCTGCTTCGCCATCGGGGCAAAGGTCGGCATCATAACCCTTGGCCTGGAGGTATTCACGGAGCAACATGCCGAGGCTCTCATCGTCCTCGCAGAGTAGAATTTTCAGTCTCATTTCTTCTTGTGTCATAGTGGTAGAGGTTTTTGAGGGGTTATTATTCAAATTTATATTTATCACGGAAGGATTATCGTTTTTCTATTTCTGTTTCCGAGCCTTGGCTCAGTCGATTAGTGGCAGGATGATGATGAACTTGGTTCCGTGGCCGTATTCACTCTCGGCCTTGATGTTGCCATGCATCAGTTCCACCATCCCTTTCACATAGGCCAGCCCAAGTCCGAAGCCCTTGACATCATGCTTATTGCCGGTGTGGACGCGGTAGAAGCGGTCGAAGATGTGCTTGAGATCATCGTGGCGGATGCCAATGCCATTGTCCTGGATGGTTACGATGAGTTTATCTCCCGATGTCTGCGTTGCCACAGATAGTTGCAGGGGCTCGTCGTCGCGACGATATTTGACGGCATTGTCCAGCAGGTTGAAGATGACGTTGGTGAAGTGCATTTCGTCAACATAGATGGCGGCGTCCTCGGCATCGAGGTTTGCCTCCAGAAGTCCCCCGCTCTGCTGCACCTTCAGGGTGAAAGTCTTGACGACATCATCGATGATGACATTCGCATCGACCTCACGTTCATTGAAGCGGATGTTGCCTTTCTCATAGAGCGACATCTGCAACACCTTCTCCACCTGATAGCGCAGGCGTTTGGTCTCGTTGACAATGACCCTGGAGAGGTTGTCGATCATGGATTCGGACTTCGTGATGCTCTTGTCCCCCAACATCTGTGCTGCCAGCGAGATGCTGGAGATGGGCGTCTTGAACTCATGCGTCATATTGTTGATGAAGTCGTTCTTCATTTCCGTGTCGCGCTTCTGCCGGGCAATGAGCCATACGGTGAAGCAGAACGTGAAGAAGAGGATGAGCGTGAACAGCAGCGAAGGAAGCATCGTACGGGCCGCTCCCAGAATGTAGCTGTCCAGATCTGGGAAATGCACACGCAGGGTTCCCATCTTTTGGGAGGGATCGTTGCGGAATAACGTCTGGGTGTAGCTGTAGGTGTCACCCTCCTTGTTGTAGTCTTCGCATCGATAGACCTCCAGCCCATTGGCATCAACCACCGAGAAGTGATAGTTCAGGGTAATGCCTGCCGCCTGCAACTCCGTCCGCAAGTTTGAATCCAGCAGTTTGAAGTCTATACGCTCACTGAAGTCCTTCTCACTGGAGTTATAAAGGATGGTGTAGATGACTTCATCCAAGACACCTTTCTGATAGAGATAAGCATTCTTCACAAATTCCTGAAAGCGCTTGCTGGCCACATCCAGCGAAGCCGTCGGCCGCAAGTTCAGCGTTTTGGGCATCTGGGAGGGATGAGCGATCTGGGTCTTCAGGCGAAACGGCGTCATGGCGGTATCGCCCAGCTCCAACGTTTCCTCTATACGACGGCGACTCTCTTTGTCATTGAGGTTGTCCGCCTTAAAGCCTGTCTGCTCTGCCATCGTCTCAAGATAGCGAAAGGTCTCGTTGCGTTCCAGGTCACGGCTGGTCTGGTCCAGAGCGCGGAACACGGTTTCATCGAACTGCTCCTTCCGCATCTTGACCATTGCCTGAACAATCCGGCCCTGCAGGAAGAGCAGGCCGAAAAAGGAAATGCCGATGATCAGGCTGATGATTATGATTGTCGTTCGCTTCATTGCGGAATCGTGGTTTTGAACTTTCTGAATGCAAAGATAGATATTCCTGCCCTATGCACCAAATAAGAACGGCAAGCGGCGCTGGCAAATTTAACAAAATTAACTAAACAACACAACATATTGAAACAAATAGGAACCTACAGCTCTTCATTTAGCTTGCAAATAAAGCTATTTCGTCTGCCTCCATTGAATTTTCTTGGCAAATATGTCGCTCCTTTCAAAAAAAGCCATTATCTTTGTGCCGAAAACCAATAAAAAACAGACTTATGAAGAAATTTATCTTTGCTTTGCTCGCTCTGACAACCCTGATGCCCAACAATGCTTGCGCACAGTCGACCGAGCCCACGTGCCTGTTCAAGAACTACGACAGCTACAACATTCCTTACCGTATTCCGGCCATCGCCCTCACCCGGAAAGGGGATCTGCTGGCTGCCGTGGACCGCAGGTATTGCTATCTTGACATAGGCTATGGACGCATAGACATCACCGCCCGGACGAGCAAGGATAATGGCCGCACTTGGTCGCCTGACACCGTGATTCAACGCGGATCGGGCATCGAGGGTTCTGACGATTGCGGCTATGGAGACCTTGCCATGGTGGCTGACCGCACCTCGAATCGAGTCCTCTGTATGTCCGTCACGGGAAACGTAATATATATTAAAGGTACGCGCGCGAACCCCAACCGCATCGCTCGCTGGTACAGCCCCGATGGCGGACGCTCGTGGACCCGAGCTGAGGATGTCACTGATGCCTTCTACAAGATGCTACCCCATACACGCACCATGTTCATTGGCAGTGGCCGCATCATGCAGAGCCGCATCATCCGCAAAGGTAAATACTACCGCCTCTATTGTTCCGTGCTGACGCGTACTCAAATGGGACAGGAGGACGTGGCCTGCAACTACGTCATCTACAGCGACGACTTCGGCCAGAACTGGCAGTTGCTGGGTGCCACCACGATGGACGGCACGGACAGTCCCTGCGTGGGGGGCGACGAACCCAAGACGGAGGAGTTACCCAACGGCGACGTTATCCTCTCATCCCGCAAATGGTATGGGCGCTACTTCAACGTCTTCCACTTCAACGACATCAGCCGTGACCAGGAATCAGGAAACTGGGGCACCTGCGTTGCCAGCCATGATGTGGAAGGTGGCATCCGCGTGGGAGCCAACTCATGCAACGGCGAGATTTTACTGGTCGATGCAGAAGAGGTTGCCACCAAGCGCCCAGTGAAACTGATGCTGCAGTCCCTGCCCTTCGGCGAAGGACGATTGGACGTGGGAATCTACTACAAGGAAATCATTCCGAACGGCATCTACTCGCCACGGGCTTTTGCCGCTCACTGGACACGGGGACTGCAAGTCAGTCACACCACCTCCGCCTACTCCACGATGATTCAGCAGAAGGATCGCCGCATCGCCTTCTTCTGGGAAGAGGAACTCTACGAGAACGGGTTCGACATGCTCTACCGGCCACTGACCATCGAAGAAATCACCCAGGGGAAATATCGGTAAAGTCAAAGTTTCCTGTAAGGAAAGAACACGTACGGACAAGTTTACTATCTTGTCCGTACGTGTATTTTTATTAGTCATCCACAAGTGTCGAATGACACTCGGATCCAGGCTTAAGCTGAAAGAATCTTCTGAAGCAGTTATTTTTCCTCAGTCTCCTGGCGATCGTCGATGTTGTCGCCCTCGGTGGGACGCATCTTAGAGAAGTCATCCAATCCGTTCTCGATGAGAAGGTTGTACCACTGCAGGAGTTTCTTCACATCAGAGGGATGTACACGGTCGCGGTCAAAGGCTGGCAGCACTTCAGAAAGGTAGGCGAAGAGTTCCTCCTTCGAGGCTTTCTTCACATCGAGGCTGCTCTTGCCGCCCTCTTCTTTTTTCTGAATGGCAGTGAGGACATCAGCCAGAGGCACTTCTTCCTCATCGGTGTACATAGCGATGTCTGCCAGCGAGATGACACGGTCTGTGGCAAAAGCGGGGAAGCGGTGATGGCGGGCATCGATGCTCTCCACGATGAGACTGCGATTGCCACGTGATACGAGTTTGTAGAGTCCGGGCTTGCCGGAAATAGCTAAAATTGTTTCAAGCATTTTTAGTGTTCTTTTATGAATGAATGAATTCAGTTTTCTTTTATAACGAACCGTCGGACGAACTCCTCCAATTGTGGCTGCAGGGGACGCCCATCGTTAACGATGACGAAATCTGCCACTTGGAGCAGAGTCTGCTGGGTGGCCTGCTGCCCCATACGACGACGTACCTCCTCCTCTCCTGCCCCATCACGCTGAATAGCACGATGCAGACGTATAGCCTCCGGAGCAGAGACCACGAGCAGGCAGTCCACGACATCCTGGAAACCAGCTTCCACAAGGATGGCACTCTCCAGAGCCACAACACCCTCGTGCACCTGACTCCAACGAAGGAAATCCGCCTTTACGGCAGGATGGACGATGGCATCCACCTGTGCTGCGTGCGCTGCCGAAGCAAAGAGGTAGCTGGCCACCACGGGCTTGCAGAGCTCGCCCTCTGGCGTGTAGGCTTCCTCGCCCAGCAAACGCACCAGCGCCTCGTGTACTTCTGGGGATTCCACCATCAGACGACGGGCTGCGCGGTCGCAGTCATAGACAGGAATGCTGAAATGCTCCGTCAGTTGGCGGGCAATATAGCTCTTGCCGCTGCCAATGCCTCCTGTGATGCCGATTCTCATTCTCCGGGTTCCTCCGATTCTTCTGTTTCTTCCACCTGTTCGATGAGGAACTGCACGACCTCGGGATTGATACGCACCTGCGAGACTCCCTCTGGAATGGAGCGGAGCTGTAGGCGGAAGGTGGAATCCGGACGGGAGATCAGTTCTTCATAGGTTGCCGTGAGCACAAAGTTCTCTTCCGTGTAACGCCCGAAATCCCTGGAACCCACGCGGAACGTAATCGTTGCCGAAGTTGGGAAGGTGCGCAGGGTGTAGCCCGCAGGGAAGTTGGTGCCTATGATAGGCACGTTCACGCTCTTCTCACTATAGACATCCACCTCTGCTGTCAGCGTCACCTGCTCCGGCACCAGCTTGACACCCTTCATAGGAGCCAATGGTATCTGACGGGTGGTGCTCTTGCGCAAGTCCGTCAGGGTGGTGGCCACGGTGTTAATCACATTCAGCGAATCCAGGAAATGTTCCTCTGCCCACACGGTGACTGAATCTGGTTCTATCGTCAGGCTGGAGATGTAGGACAAGGCATCTGTCTCCACCCGGCCAACGAATTCCACGGGTACTCGCTTACTCACACCACGAGTGTAGTAGTACTCCAACGTGTCGGGGCGTATGGTAACAATACGTGTGGAGGCATCCAAGGAGGCGGCTAACAGCTTCTGCACATCCGTATGAGGCAGGACGACGTGCCCGAAGGAGATACCTCGGTCGTACTGAGTGAAGTCGATGACTAACTTGCGCCTATGGAATTGAGCATAATAACGGATGAGTGAAGTCCCCTTGTCCCGCACGGTGATGTGCATGGGCGAGGGCAGTTCCGAGGTTATCACGGTACCTTCGGGCACATTCTCCAGCTCGAGGTCATACTCCAATTCTAACTCGCTGGTTTCGTTGAGGGCCTGTGTCAGCCAGAAAGCCGCCGAAAGCAGGACAAAGACCGCAAAAACGAGGGCTTCCCGGCTCATCTTGCTGAGCAGGAAAGTCCGCGTGGCCTCGACGAAACGTTTGAGGTTGGGAGCCTCCATGCGAGAATGATTACTTAGCGTAGTTTTCGTTGGAGCCTACGGCTGTGGCGAAGACGGAGTTGCGGTCTACGCGCAGACGCACGCCATTGGCGACCTCCACGACCAGGATGTTGTTCACCGTGTCAATCTCACGGACTACGCCGTAGATGCCGCCGGCAGTGACGATTTCCTGTCCCTTCTCAATTGCGTTGCGGAAATTCTGGATTTCCTTTTGCTTCTTCTGCTGGGGACGAATCATGAAGAAGTACATGATGGCGAACATAGCCACAAGCATCAGAATCATGCCCAACCCTCCATCGCCCTGAGATGCCTGGAGGAGAATCATTAGTGTTTGCATATAACTATAATTATTTAGATGTGAATATTAACTCTATTCTGTGGTCTCGGTTTCATCAGCATCAGCCTTCGACTCCGCGTCATGGACTTCGGGCATCAGTTTCTTAATCTTACCCTCTTCCACCAATCGACGAGCAATGGCATCGAGCATTCCATTGACATAACGGCCACTCTGAGGGGTGGAATACATCTTGGCAATTTCCACATACTCGTTGATACTGACCGAGATAGGGATATTGGGGAAGGTGCAGATCTCCGCAAGCGCCGTCTGCAGGATAATCAAATCCATCAGTGCCAGGCGGTTCAGGTCCCAATTATGCAACATTTGTGAAATCATCATCCTATAGTTCTCTGCACCAAGCAGCGATGCACGGAACAGGCGGGTGGCAAATTCGCGGTCTTCCTCATCCTTGAATTCGGGCATCAGCTGCTGCCGCGAACCCATCTTGGGATCAAAACGCTTGATGGTCTTCAGCACGAAGGTGTCCACGATGAAGCGGTCGTCGTTCCAGTAGAGGCTCTTATCCTCGAGAATCTGATCCAGATCCTCGTTCTCCACGAACACAGCCCGATAGAGTCGGCGCCAGAAATCACGGTCCTCCTCATAGGTCGTATCACGATCATCGGCCATCCACTCCTTGTAAACGTCCGATTCTATCACCTGTTTGTAGAGCCGACGCACAAAGTCATCCTCGTCCGACCAGGTCTTCTTCTGGTCCTCGGTGAATTCCTGCAGTTGCTGATTGGTCTGCAACTGAGCCATGAAACGGTTGTCTATGAACTTGGTGCTTGGAGGCACCCCCTCACCCAGACGACGGTTGCGGCTCTGCGCTGTTTCCACGGCCCGCTCGGCAATCCGGTTGACGGCCACCATCAAGGATAACATATAAAGGTATAAGTCGTATGCTTTAGAAAGACTAAAAGCCAATTCCTTCTCTGCGGTATCAAGTTTACTGTTCCCATTCTGATAATGGGCATAAGTGAGTTGAACTACTTTTAATCTGATAAGTTCTCTATTTACCATATGTTTCTTAGTTTCTCTAACGCTATATTTTCGTTTTCGAGTGCAAAAGTAGTTATTTTAAGGGAAAAAGTCGCTCTTTTGATAAAGTTTTTCATCTTTTTTTAGGACGTTCGGCCAATTATACCTATTTTTGTCAATCAAAAAGATGATTTAAACCCAAGGAAAGTCAAATGAAAGAGCATTTTTCTCACCCAGGAAGTCCGGAGAAGGACATCCTCTTCTCCCGCGCCATCAAAGCGGGCAAACGCATTTATTACATCGACGTGAAACAAAACAGCCGCAACGAGATGTATCTCTCGCTGACCGAGAGCAAGAAAATCGTCAGCGGCGATGCTGAGATGCCTCAGTTCAGCTACGAGAAGCACAAGATTTTCATCTACCCCGAAGACTTCGAGAAGTTCTCTGGTGCCATTGCCGATGCCATGAAATACATTTTCGAGCAGCAAGGGCAAGTCGAGCAACGGCCAGAACAGCCCAATGCAGAAATCAAACTCGATGAAATAGAGTTCTGATTCCGCTTAGAGAGAAAAAATGAGGGGGCAGACTTCGTTGGTCTGCCCCCTTGTTTGTTATCTCAAGCGAGAAATGCTTAGCGAGTCAGGCGGAAGATGACTTCTACATCCCAGTCTGCATCGTTATCTTGTTTGATGGTGCTCTTCAAAGAAAGCCAGCATTCACCAGCGTAAACGCCTTCCTTATAGACCTTGACGCTTGCATTACCGTCTTTAAGGAAATCATTATTCATAGCATCTTTATCTTGCCAATCGAACTTCAGGTCACCGGCAGCTGCTGTGGTCTTCCAACGCCAGTTAGCAGTATAGTTTTTATTACTAGTGAAGTACACGCAGAAAAGACCTACTCCCTGGAAAGTAGCTGTTTTGACAACATACTCATCCTTGAAGTCTTCGTTGATCTTACAACCTTCTTTTTCTGCACGAGCCTTCAGTGCCTGGAAGTCAATGCCCTTGAGCTCATCGGTAACGGTTCCCTTGGTTCCCTGCTTATGAAGGTTCAAGGTGGTCATGAAGGGCTTCCAATCGCCAATGATATCTGTGTTTCCGGAATTAGAAGCTGTGGTCTTGGTGGCTACGACTGTGACGGTATTGCCATTGGTTGTAATGGTAACATCCACGCTCGTTGCACCATCGCCAACGGTGATTCTCCAGCTCTGACCACCAGAACTTACAGTGTAAACACCATTCTGCTCAGTGTATGTTCCGACGACGTACTCAACAACGCCATCTTCGTTCTGCTGCTCAATGATAACCGAGTTGCCTTCACCGAACGAAACGCTCTTAATGGGGGTTTCTTGGGACGAGAACGTGTACTTGGCAGCCTTGGCTACGTTGGCTGGAGTCGGGAACACATAAGGTGTCTCCTCCTTGTCATCGCTTCCGCATGCAATAAAGCCAAGAGGCAATGCCATTGCCATCAAGGCACAGATGAATTTGTTCAGTTTCATTTTCTTTTGATTTTAGATTATAAGTGTATTTTTGATTTAGAAGAATCGACCCGTCAGGCGAATGTTCAGCACTGGCCAGACCTTCACTTTGTGGATAATCTTCAAGGCGTCCTCCACATCATCGTGGAAACTCTCGCCGAAGTCGAAGTCATCAGCCTCAAGTTCTGTCCACTGATACTTAGTGCCAGATGTCGTGGTAGCCTGTGCATAGCCCTCCAGGCGGGGTGTGCCATGGAACTGGACACCGAGGTCAAAAGCGACATTCAGGCGTTTCTTGGGAATGGCACGTCCAAAACCGATTCCGAGATAGGGTTTCACGGAGTTGGCTTTCAGACGCAGATCGATGGCGCCCGTTTCTGCATCGGGACGAACGGTCCATTGAGCACCATCTATCATCTTAGCGATACCTCCGCCGATAGGAGATATGGGATCTTCGATGAAGCTGGCAGTGAGAATATCACTCGTGCCCATGAACAGACCAGCAGTCACATGGAAAGAATTCTTCAGCCCAAAGGGATAAGCATCGAATAGGATTTTACCATCAATCTTATTCAATTTGGCCTTCACTTCGCCCATACCCTGGATGCCGTTGCGAGTGTATTTGACATCGTCTTTGGTGTACTTGATCCTGGGGAAGAAACTCACGCCCGCACGCACACTTACATAAGGTGTGATAGGAGCTGCCACGTCAATGCCGATACCATCGGTACCGACAGAAATGCTACCGCCAAGGTGAGTGAAGATGTAGTTGTCGCTGTCAGAAGAATCCTGAGCCTTCAGGCCAACAGAAATCAACAAGAGTGTTGCGAAGAGGGAAATCGTCTTTTTCATAAGATAAGCGGTTTGATGATTAATTACTAAATATGCCGCAAAGATAGAGAGTTTTTTAATACGAAACAAGTTTTTGCCCATTTTTCCACATTCTAAGCCTATTTTAGACAAAAAAAGAGGCTCTTCCCCTTAAAAAAAGCTTTTCAATCGGACCAAAAGTCAAAATGCAGACATTTTTCTTCGCGTCTTTTCGTCTTTTCGAAGCTTTTTCCGTATCTTTGCACCGCAAAACAAGAAAATAACACTTTACCATCATGGCAATCTTCTTTTTCCGCACCCCTGGCAAGAGCATTATCGCCACTCAAGTGGACCATCAGCTCAACCAAGAAGAAATCGACAAACTCTGTTGGCTCTACGGCAACGCCACACTCATTGACGCCCCGGCCCTGGAAGGAAACTTCGTGGGGCCACGCCGCGAAATGATCACCCCATGGAGCACCAACGCCGTGGAAATCACCCAGAACATGGCTCTCTGCGGCATCACACGTATAGAGGAATACTTCGCCGTCGAAAGCGATGAGCCCGACTACGACCCCATGCTCCAGCGCCTCTACAAGGGATTAGACCAAGACATCTTCACCGTAAACATCCAGCCCGCGCCCATTCAGGTTATCGAGAATCTGGAAGAGTACAACGAACAAGAGGGATTAGCACTCTCGCCCGAGGAAATAGAATACCTCCACAAGGTCGAAGGACAGCTCGGCCGCAAGCTGACAGACTCTGAGGTCTTTGGCTTTGCACAAATCAACAGCGAGCATTGTCGCCACAAGATTTTCGGCGGCACGTTCATCATCGACGGAGAGGAAATGCCCAGCAGCCTCTTTGCCATGATCAAGAAGACCACGCAGGAGAATCCCCACCACATTATTTCCGCCTACAAGGACAACGTAGCCTTTGCCGAAGGACCTGTCGTTGAACAGTTTGCGCCCGCAGACCACTCCACCAGCGACTATTTCATCATAAAGAATATCGAGAGTGTCATTAGCCTCAAGGCCGAAACCCACAACTTCCCCACGACCGTGGAACCCTTCAACGGCGCCAGCACAGGCACCGGCGGTGAGATCCGCGACCGTATGGGTGGCGGCACGGGTTCGTGGCCCATTGCCGGAACGGCCGTGTACATGACCAGCTATCCCCGGAATGCAGAAAGTCGCGAATGGGAACGCCTCTTGCCTGTGCGTCAATGGCTTTATCAGACGCCGGAGCAGATCCTTATCAAAGCCTCCAACGGTGCCAGCGACTTCGGCAACAAATTCGGGCAGCCGCTCATCACCGGCTCCGTGCTCACCTTCGAACACGAGGAGAATGGCGAACAGTACGGCTACGACAAAGTTATCATGCTGGCTGGCGGAGTGGGCTACGGCACCAAGCGCGATTGCCTGAAGGGCACTCCCGCCAAAGGCAACAAGATTGTGGTCGTGGGCGGTGACAACTACCGCATCGGTCTCGGTGGAGGCTCGGTCTCCAGCGTTGACACGGGTCGCTACAGCAGCGGTATCGAACTCAATGCCGTACAGCGTGCCAACCCGGAGATGCAGAAGCGTGCCAATAACCTCGTGCGCGCCCTGTGCGAAGAAGAGGTGAACCCCGTCGTGAGCATACACGACCATGGCTCGGCAGGTCATGTCAACTGCCTCAGCGAGCTGGTCGAGGATTGTGGCGGACTCATCGACATGACCAAGCTACCCATCGGCGACCCCACCCTCTCCAGCAAGGAAATCATTGCCAACGAGAGTCAGGAACGCATGGGACTGCTCATCCAGGAAGAGCATCTTGATCACGTTCGTGCCATTGCCGAGCGCGAGCGCGCTCCGCTCTATGTTGTCGGCGAGACCACGGGTGATGCTCACTTCGCTTTTGAGCAAGGTGATGGCGTACGCCCGTTCGACCTCGATGTTGCACAGATGTTCGGCCACTCGCCAAAGACGGTGATGGTGGACGAGACCGTGGATCGTCGATACGAGGACGTGGCCACCGAGAGTAATCCTTCACTCACGACGCTTCAGTCATCATTAGAGAAAGTCCTCTCCCTCGAAGCCGTGGCTTGTAAGGACTGGCTGACGAACAAGGTGGACCGCAGCGTCACGGGCAAGGTCGCTCGCCAGCAGTGTCAGGGTCAGGTTCAGCTGCCCCTCTCGGACTGCGGCGTGGTCGCCCTTGACTACCGTGGTCGCAAAGGCATAGCCACAGCGCTCGGCCATGCCCCCCAGGCGGGTCTTGCCAATCCCGCTGCCGGTTCTGTTCTCTCTGTCGCCGAGAGCCTGACCAACCTAGTCTGGGCGCCACTCAGCGAAGGTCTCGACAGCGTCAGTCTCAGCGCCAACTGGATGTGGCCCTGCCGTTCTCAGAAGGGTGAAGATGCCCGTCTCTACCACGCCGTCGAAGCGCTCTCGGACTTCTGTTGCGCTCTGGAAATCAACGTTCCCACGGGCAAGGACAGCCTCTCCATGACCCAGAAATACCCCGATGGCAGCAAGATTATCGCTCCGGGCACCGTCATTGTATCGTCCGGCGGTGAGGTCAGCGACATCCGCAAGGTCGTCAGTCCCGTGTTGGCCGACGAGCCCAAGTCTGCCCTCTACCACATCGACTTCTCCTTTGACGAGCTGCGCCTGGGCGGTAGCGCCTTTGCACAGGTTCATGGCAAGGTAGGCTCCGATGTTCATACCTGCACCAACCCCGAATACTTCCGCGATGCCTTCGATGCCGTGCAGGAATGTGTGCGCAAGGAACTGCTGTTGGCAGGTCACGACATCAGCGCCGGCGGTCTCATCACCTGCCTGCTGGAGATGTGCTTTGCCAACACCCATGGCGGCATGAAGATCAACCTCGTCAACTTTGAATCCAACGACATCCAGAAGATTCTCTTCGCCGAGAATCCCGGGGTGGTCGTTCAGGTCAGCACCAAGGACGAAGCCGAGTTCAAGGAACTCATGGACGAAGCTGGCGTGGGTTATATATATATAGGTACGCCCGCGCGCGAACGCAGCTTACGAATCCGCAAGGGTGACTTCGAGGAGACGCTGGACATCGACCGACTCCGCGATATCTGGTACCGTCCCTCCTACCTTCTCGACCGTCGTCAGAGCATGAACGGCTGTGCCGAAGCTCGCTACGAGAACTACAAGCACCAGCCCATCGACATCCGTCTGCCTCGCCACTTCACCGGAAAGCTCTCCCAATACGACCTCAACCCCGACCGCTGGAAGGAAGCCCCCCAAAGCACCTCCAAGGGTGCCCCCCAAATTGAAAACACCCAGAAGGGAGGTTCGCTCTGCAGCGATGGTATCGCTGCCCCCCGCCCCCACGCCGCCATCATCCGTGAGAAAGGCACCAACGGCGAACGCGAAATGGCCTATTGCCTCTACCTCGCCGGCTTCGAGGTGAAGGATGTCATGATGACCGACCTCATCACAGGTCGCGAGACGTTGGACGACATCCAGATGATTGTCTTCTGCGGTGGATTCTCTAACTCCGATGTCCTTGGCTCCGCCAAAGGCTGGGCTGGCGCCTTCCTCTACAATCCCAAGGCCAAGGCTACCCTCGACCGCTTCTACGCTCGCCCCGACACCCTATCGCTCGGCATCTGCAACGGTTGCCAGCTGATGGTGGAACTGAACCTGCTCGGCCTTACAGGCGAGGAAAAGATGTTGCACAACGACAGCCACAAGTTCGAGTCCGCCTACCTCGGCCTGACCATCCCCGAAAACAAGAGTGTCCTCTTCGGTTCCCTCTCTGGCAGCAAGCTCGGCATCTGGGTGGCTCACGGCGAAGGCAAGTTCCACCTGCCGCAACCCGAAAAGGCCTACAACGTCGTGGCCAAGTACAGCTACGACCAATATCCCGCCAACCCCAACGGCTCCGACTACAGCGTAGCTGGCCTTTGCTCTGCCGACGGTCGCCATCTGGCAATGATGCCACACCTCGAGCGTGCCATCTTCCCATGGCAGTGCGCCTGGTACCCTGCCGACCACCGCATGGATGAGGTCACGCCCTGGATTGAAGCATTCGTGAATGCACGTAAATGGTGCGAGGAGCACAGAACAAACATTGGATGATACCCAGTAACGAACAAATAGATACATCGCACCAGCCCCTCCCCTCTCTGACGGGTAGCGAAGGTCGTAGCGGATTGACTGAATGTCAATCCGCCCTGAGCGACCAAAGCAGCGCTCGGCCCAAAGAGACGCTTGACACTTCAAGAACTCCTCTGCCGAGGACGGACGAGGTTGAGGGTTGGTCTCTCTTCCGGACCTTCTTCCACATTGGCCTCTTCACCATCGGCGGCGGATATGCCATGATTCCGCTGATTGAGGCCAAGGTGGTGGACGAGAAGCAATGGATCAGCCGTGAGGACTTGTTGGACCTGATGGCTGTGGCACAATCCTGCCCCGGCATCTTTGCCGTGAACATTGCCATCTTCATTGGCTACAAGATACGAGGCACCTGGGGAGCACTGGCATCCACCCTGGGGTGCATTCTGCCTTCGTTCCTCATCATCCTGGCTATAGCCCTCTTCTTCCGTCAGTTCCAGGACAATCCTTGGGTAGCCCGTGCGTTCCGCGGCATACGCCCCTGCGTCGTAGCTCTCATCGCTGCTCCCACCTTCAAGATGGCCAAGACCGCCAAGATCGGCTGGACAAATGTCTGGATTCCAGTCCTTGGAGCCTTCCTCATCTGGATGTTCGGTGTATCCCCCATCTGGATTATCGTTACCGCCGGACTCGGCGGATACCTCTATGGACTGGTCGTGGAAAGTCCTCAATCGGCCCCTGAGAAGGAGAACCCGTCCGATAATTCCTAAACATTCAAATCGCCTCTACTCCTCCCCCTTGGGGGAGGCAGGGAGGGGGCTTCCTTTCTATGATATACCTCCAACTCTTCTACACCTTCTTCCTCATCGGTCTATTCGGATTCGGTGGAGGCTACGCGATGATCTCCATGATTCAGGGTGAGGTTGTCACCAACCATCATTGGATGACGATGGGTGAGTTCACGGATATTGTGGCCGTATCACAGATGACGCCCGGCCCCATCGGCATCAACTCCGCCACCTATGTGGGCTACACCGCCATCGTCAATGCGGGCGGCCCCCATTGGATGGGCATCCTCGGCTCCGTCACGGCCACCTTTGCCGTCGTCCTGCCATCGTTCATCCTCATGCTGCTGATTTCCAAGTTTCTGATGAAGTACAAGAATCATCCAGCCGTCGAGCATGTCTTCTTGGGGTTGCGCCCGGCCGTTGTGGGCCTGCTTGCAGCAGCAGTTCTGCTGTTGTTGACTCCCGAGAACTTCTCCACGCCATCGGAATCCCCGTGGCAGTTCTGGATCAGTGTTGCAATCTTCGTCTTCACGCTCATCGCCTGTCAGGTGTACAAGCTCAACCCTATCCGCACTCTGTTATTCTGCGCTATTGCCGGCATCCTTCTATTTTAGTAAGAATCACTTTTTACTTTCTTTAGGGATTGCCAGGCGGCACGCTCCCCTCAGGGCGACATCGTAGGTGGGCCATCCCCTCCTCCGTGCCTCCGTCTCCAAGGCGGCGCGTTGCCAGCTGGGCAGGCTGGCATCCAGCACCACCAACTTCGGAAAGAACACTTCCGCCACCTCCTCCAGGCTTCCTCCCCTGAATCCCCTCGTAATCCACAACACATCCACCGCCGAGGAAGCAGTTTTTCCCGCTGAAGAAGGGGCAGCATCCAGCGCCAAGGAAGCGGAAGCAGTTTTTCCCGCCGAGGAAGCAGTTTTTCCCGCTGAGGAAGCAGTTTTTCCCGCTGAGGAAGTGTGGGCAGCGGTTTTCCCGCTGCCTTCTTCTTTTCCCCCATCCAGCATCACCGCCGTCATCCCCATAGCGGCCACCGCCTTCCTCCCCCCGAGCACCACGGGCTCCGCCGTCAGGCGCCTCTTCCAGAAGCTGTTGGCGATATACACCATTCCCGAATCTGCCCGCTCCGGCTGGGGCATCAGCAGCCAGCTCTGCTCCGGCGAGGCGATGAGGTGCAGGGCCGGACAACGCCAGTTGTTGTACACCACCAACTGCGGCACCGCCTTCCGGCTCCAGAAATCCGGGATGACTGCCCCCGGCAACTGAGTCTCCACGTGCATCACCCACAGCTGAGCACCCACCAACCATCCTACGCCTTTTGCCATCCAGGCAGCACCTGCCGTCCACACCAGCCCCGTAACCATCACAGCCATAGCACCATAGACCAGCACCGTCGTCAACGGCACCAGCACGATGCTGAACAGCGCGCCGTACAACGGATATTGGTGGAAATACAGCAGCACCAACGGCCACGTGAACAGCTGCGCACACACCGACACCGCCAACAGCTTCAGAGGCCAAAGCAGACGGTAGCGGTCCAGACGAAACAGAACGAAGCGCCAGCGGGCATAGCACCACTTGACGAAAGGTTGATAACCAAACAAGATACCGGCCACCGCCAGACACGACAGCTGGGCACCGACATCAAAAAGGTACACCGGGCGCACCAGCAACATCAGCAGCACCGTGGCCAGCAGCACATTGGCACCCTGCCGCCGCCGATGCACACAGGACAGCAGCACCAGCAACGAGGTCATCAGCGACGCCCTCACCAACGACGGCGGCAAGCCAGCCACGAAAGCATAGCCCCAGATGAAGGCCACGACAAGCAGTGACAGCGGCCACCGCCAGCGAGAATAGGTCAGACGAGTGGTCAGCAACATGACAAAGACACCCACGATGATGCCTAAATGCAATCCTGACAGGGCCAGCAGGTGGCTGGCGCCGGCCGCAGCATAGAGGTCCCGGGTGTCCCGGGACAAACGGGAGCGGTCGCCTAAGGAGATGGCGGCCACGACAGCAAGCTGCTGCTCCGTCAGTCCCGATGCGCGCAGACTCCTGAGCAGCCGTTCGCGCACTCGCAAGGCAGCGTTTCTGAGATAGGGCTCTCCCGCCTTGTCCTTCCACGCAACACGCTCCTCCCCCACCTGAGCCTCGGGCGCACTCACCCATCGCCACCGCCGATAGTCGAACTCATCGGGATTGCCGCGATTCACGGGCGGCCGCTCCATGCTACCCCATGCCGTCTGCACCCCGCCGGCATAGGCGGCATACCTGGCGAATCCCACGATGGCAAAGAACAAGGCCACCAATGCCATGAACAGAGGCCTGCCGACAAAGATCGAACGATCCGCCTGCCAGCGATGCGCCAGCCATGCCGCCAGGGCTATCAACGCAGCAGAGCCCCAGAGGCAGGCCCCCAACCAAGGAGGCACAGCCACTGAGGCTCTGTAGAACAAGGCATCGGCCGCAACGATTCCCGCCACAAGCGATGCTGAGAGCAAGATCACCGGGCGCTGCATGAGCTATGAGTGAGGTGAATGATGTACTATCCTGCTAAGCATTATCGATGATACATTTCAACTCATGCACCTCGGCCACAGGATCTTCCTTGCCGAAGAGGGCGCTGCCGGCGACATAGACATCCACGCCGGCCTGGGCCAGCAACGGTGCCGTCCGGCGGTTGACGCCGCCATCGACTTCGATGAGGGCATGAGCGCCCGTGCGATTGATCATCTCGCGCAGGCGTCGCACCTTGTCGAGGCTGTGTTCGATGAACTTCTGGGCGCCGAAGCCCGGGTTGACGGTCATCAGCATCACCACATCCAGGTCGCCGATGATGTCCTCGAGGGTGGAGATGGGCGTGGCCGGATTCAGCGTCACGGCGGCTTTCATGCCCGCCTCGTGGATCTGCTGCACGGTGCGATGCAGGTGTACGCAGGCCTCCTGATGCACGTTCATGACGGCTGCCCCGAGGTCACGCACCTGGCTGATGAATTTCTCCGGTTGCACAATCATCAGGTGCACATCCAGCGGCTTGTCCGTCAGGCGTGCCACATGCTCCAGCACGGGAAAGCCGAAGGAGATGTTCGGCACGAACACGCCGTCCATCACATCCAGGTGCAGCCAGTCGGCCTCAGAGCGGTTGAACCACTCCATTTCGGCACGCAGGTTACTGAAATCTGCGGCCAGAAGAGAAGGTGCAATCAGATTCATGACGGACGGTACGCGCGGGCGCGGGCGCGAATCTTATTAAGGATAGAAGTTCGGGGTGAAGCAGTCCAACCAAGGGCTGCGAGCTGATCTTCATAAGTCATAGGCGTCAGCTGGACCTCGATGAGTAGCGGTTGCTCCATAGGCAGTTATTTTTAGCTGTTCAACTATATAACGCGCACACTCGCCTGTTTATTGTGCAACGGGCAAAAAAAAGGGACGCAATGTTGCGTCCCTCTATAATTTGTCACAGATGCTTCAGCGCACGACCTTTCGGCTCTGTCCTCCCTGCTTGATGACAAGGATGCCGCGGGCGGGCACGTCCCAGAGGTTGAACTGCTGGGCGGGAGCGGAATAGACGAGGCGGCCGGTGGTGTCATAGACACGTGTGAGGCCGTCCGTGGCGGAAGCAGAGGCGCGGGGCGCAGCCACTCCGTCGTAGAGGGGCTTCATCTGCTCGGAGATGGTGCAGGTGGCAGGATCACCGGTGTACTTGATCTCGTAGGCCAGTTCACCGCCCGTAGCGATAATGCTATGCCACTGGCCTTCGCGCTTGTCGCGGGTGCCGAAGCTGATGCGGTAGGTGTGGCCGGGAATCATGTCCTTCTCCACATAGTAGTAATAGACCATGGAGGGTTCACGCAGGGTGAAGCCGGCACCGGGTTCCCAGATATCCTTGTCGGTATCACGAATCTGCCAGTTCTGGCCCGTGGTGAGGTCGGTGCCGAAGAGGCCGAACTCGCCGTCCATGGTGCAGGGACTCATGTTATCCAGACCGGCGTTCACCGAGATGTTCAGGGTCACGTGCTCCTCACCTTCGTCGTCCGTTTCATTGGTGAAGCTGAAGGTATAGGGTTCGCCGTCGTAGGAATAGATACGCGGTTCGGGTATGTCCGTCGGCAGCGCCTTCGCGCGAATGCCATAGACCATGTTCTGCTGCACGGAGAACTGCTGGTCGTCGGGGTTCATCAGGGCGATGTCGTAGAAGCCGTTGCCGCTGGCACCCCATCCCCAGTTCACATAGACCAGTCCGTCGGCATCCAGGCCGCAGAACACGAAAGCGTGACCGCCCTGTTTCTCGTCGGCACCGCCGTAGATGACGGGGCTGAGGCGATGGATCTCGTCGTAGATAATCTGGTTCCAGTCGTCCTGAGTGCCGTCGAAGCAGTCGCGCTCGGCATACTTCATGCTCTCCTCGGGATAGCTGAAATAGCTGGTCATGGCAATGCCAGCCATATAGAGGTAAGTGCCGCTGCCGCTCTTGGCATAGCGCATGAGGGTGGCATAGCCGCAGTCGCGCAGCAGGGTGGCCACGCTGTTCTTCTGTCCCTGGGAAGCCCTGCCGTAGAGGTCGAGGTAGGGATAGAAATAGATGCTGTTGACATCCACCGAGTCCACGGTGTAGCGGGTGGTGTTGTCCGTCTCGGTGTAGTAGCAGTAGCCGCGGAACCGGGCACTGCTGGGATAGCGGCAATAGTTGATGCTCTGTGCCATGGCCACGGCCACGCAGCCGGCCGGATAGTTGTTGGGAGTCTTGAGATTGAAGGGGTCGGACTGAGTCCAGAGGGTGGTGATGAACGGTTCCACAGGTTGCTGGGGAGCACGTCTGGCGGTACGCAGGGGCTTGCCCGTGCGCTCGGCGTTCAGGATGTTCTGCTCGGCCATGCTGAGATACCAGCGCATATCGGCGGGCATATCCTGCTCGGAGAAGGCCGTCTGGGAATAGCCGATGACCTCCGGAGCGAGGTCGCTCTTGGAGACGATGACGAATGCCTCGGAGCCCTCCTGCTCGAAGACGGCATACGCCTTGTTTTCGAGGGCGCAACGGACCTGGGCGCTGGCGGACGCGCCCTGTCCCTTGACGAGGGCGGCGGCGGGCAGATAGCGTTGGGCGATGGAGCGCATTTCACCACGACTGCGCTCGCCGGCAGAGGCTGCCAGGGATAGCGCCAGGGTGGCAAGAAAGAGTGCTTTTCTCATGAGAGGGAATTTGTAGGTTGATTACTTTTAGGGATGAATTGTGCCGAGCCACGAAGGCCCGGCACAATGTCTATCAATCTTTCGCTAAAGAAGCTGCAGGTTTACAGGGTCGTGCGGCCAGTGAACTTCTTGTGTTCGGCAAGCACACGCATCTTGTTCAGGAAGAAAGGCTTGGCCATGCCCTTCTTAGCAACCTTCACGGCCTTCTTCACCTCGGCATTGCCCGTGAGGGTGAAGGTGTCATGACCGACGCCGTATTCATCCGTTTCGTTGTAGAACACGGTGTAGAACGTGAAGACGCCATCCTTGTAATTGCTGACATAATTGGCCCACTTCTCATCATTGCCCGTGTAGGTCTGGATGTCTGTGACATACAGCTCGCCATGTGCACCTGAGATGCCCGTAGGCTGGCCGGCAGGAATCGTGATGCTGTTGTCCTCGTTCAGGATGAACTCCAGGGTGCATTGGTTGCCCCAGGGAGCAATCTGGTAGTGGGCATGATTGTCAGCATCGCGATACAGCGTGAGGCCTTCGTCGATTTCGAATTTATTTTCCTTGGGATTACTGAGCAAATCGTAGTAGTAGTTACCGACATAGAGAGCCTCCCATTGGGTTTCGGGCTCCTCGCCTGTCTCGATGACGGCATCCACCTTCGAAGCGAGTTCGCCGACAGGATTGCCTTCCTCGTCGAAGCCCACGATGAGCACGTAGTAGGTACCGGTCTCGTCGAACGGCAGGCGGAAGGTCTCGCCATCGGTGACATCCACAGCTTCGTCGTACTCACCGGCCAAGATAGCGGCATACACCTCTTCGAGGGTCTCGGCGGTCACGAGGGCGGCCTTGGCGGAGACGATGTCACCACCTAATGAGGGAACACCCTCGACGTAGTACTGACCAGTAGTGTCGATGAAGCGACCCAGATACTCATACCCTACGGTGTAGTCAGCGATTCTGCTGCCAGGCAGGGCGATAGCTGTCAGACCGCGGTTGTTGGAGTAATACGAATCATATGCGCCATCGAATCCTGCAAGGAAACTCTTGGGCTCCGGGAAAGAAATCACGCCGTCCTTCAGCTGGCCGAACAATTCAGGCTTATTGGCCTTAATGACATCAAGGGTGTTGTTGTTGTCGAGGTAGAGCTGAACAAAGCTGCCAATGCTCATAGGACCGTCGCCCCAGTTGATACCGGTCTCGAAGGCCGGTACCCAGACGTAGTCGGGGTCGGAGGCATCAATGACCATGTAGTAGTCCTTGGTGGTATCCCAGTCGCCGGGATCGTTGTAGGGATAGGCGGAGCCATAGGGGTTCACCAGACGGTAAATACCATCCTCGACGATGTTCTTTTCGATTTCAACTTCGTAGGTGATGGGGTCTGCTCCATAAGTACCGGCAACGAGGTCGTCGCGGAAAGTGGCCATACCCATACTCACCCAAGCTGTAGCACCGGCGGAGAAGGTAAAGGCACTATTACCATAAGGAGTGGTAACATTTTCGTCACCGATCTGCACGGTGATGTCGGTATAATCACCATAGACGATGGCATTGGGATCGTAGGAAATCACCAGATTGGTGGTCTTCTGACCATCGGCGAAGGTCACGCTCTTGGGAGCGGTGAAGATGCTGCCGTCGGGCAGAGTGACGGTGACGGGCACGGTCAGTGCTCCTACGCTGTCAACACGCGTGACGGGAATCGAGAAGGAGTTTGTGCTCTTGGAGAGTTCTATCGTCTCCGGAAGCTCGCTGCTGAAGAACACCTGGGGACCTTCAACGGGGATGATAGGTCTCTGGTCGTCCTCATCCTTACAAGCGGTGAAGGCGCAGCCAACAGCAAGAAGCATCAAGCTATATTTTAAAATCTTGTTCATGGAGATTTTTATTTGAGGGTTTATAACTGAAGTTTAGCGCTCTCTTACTCCTCTGTCCAAACAGGATATTTGTCGGAGGGATCGGGGTTGTTTAGGTTGAGAAGGGCATCGTTGTTCATCACCTCGTTGCGGCTGATGACCAGGTTCGTCCAAGCGGGACGGCCGTTGGTATTCAGGCGGAACTGGCTATAGAACGGGGTGTCCTTGTAGCCACGGGTGACGGAGAGGTTCAGACGCTTCACATCGAAGAAGCGCTGGCCTTCGCCCCAGAGCTCGACTTGCTTCTGGAACACGATTTCGTTGACAACAGCCTCCTTCGTAGAAGCCTTGCTGGCGTAGTTGGGATCACGATAGGTGCTCATGAAGTTCTTGACCAGCGTCAGGCCGGCAGCGGGATCGCTCTGAGCAGTAGCCTCGGCCTCGATGAAGTACATTTCCTCAACACGCATCACAGGATAAGCAGAAGCTGCACCCGTAGCGTAGGCGGAGATGTTACCCTGAGCGGGACGGAACTTGATGGAAGCGTAGGGCACGAGACCGGCTGCATCGGTAGGATTCATATAAGGAATCTGTGCGCGCAGGGGAGAGCCCTCGGGAGCCTGGAACCAGAGCTTACGCCAGTCAGTGTTGCTGATGCGCTCGTAGAACTTGGCATCGCAGATGAGGAACATCTTGGTAGCAGCACCCGTGTAGCCGAAGTCCGTCTGGTTGCTGGCCCAGCTGGTCCAGTTGACAATACCGGTGGTGACGGTGCGGTCCTCGCTGGTCTGCTGACCAGCCCACATGAAGTCGGCAGCGGTGTTCATACCATTGGTGGTGCTGAGACCTTCTTCCTTGGAGATGGGGCCGACCTTGGAGTTGTCGATGGCCTTGCGGGCAAAGGTCTTAGCGTTGGAATAGTCCTCATTCCACATATAGAGGCGAGCCTTCAGACCATAGACGCAAGCGAGGTCGGGAAGCACGTTGCCCTTGGTGTCAGTGAGGTTGACGATATACTTCTCAGCGTTGTCGAGGTCGGAGAGGATAAACTCGGACATCTTCTCGTGAGGAGCGCGGGGATTCTTGCGGGCTTCACTTGCAGGAGTGGCCTCTGTAACGATAGGCACGGTCAGACCGGTGACGGTCATGCCTTCGGAGTTCTTGCCATCGGGGAAGATATCGTTGGGAAGGAACTCATACATACGAGCCAAGTCGAGGTAGATGAGTGCGCGGAAAGCGTATGCAGCACCGAGTGCACCCAGCTGATCCTCTGAAGCGTTCTCGGGATCCACGGTGCCAATCATCTGGTTGACGGCAAGCAGGAAACCATAGTAATAGCTCCAGACATAACCGGCGAAGACGTAGTCAGAGCCCTGATACTGGTTTATTCCCCAACGGGCGAAGTGACTGGCATAGGTCGAGACATTGAAACCTGCGTCGCCACCGAGCATATTGCGAATCATCATCTGTGCGGAATAGCCGAAGGAGTAGTGCCAACCCGTGTCAGAGTACTGATTCAAATAGGCAGGCATGGCCATCTTCAAGGCTTCGCTCGAAGCGGGCGATTCCTTGACTTGTTCTTCTGTAACCACGGAAGACTGAGGCTCCAATTCTTCGATGCACCCGGAGAGTGCGGGGACGAAAAGAGCGACGACTCCGAAGGTTAGTATTTTGTTATAGATGCTTTTCATATGAATCTTCATTTAAAATTGATTATGTGACTTCAGGATTTAGAATGTGACGCTGACACCTGCGGAGAGTGTGCGGATAGCGGAATAGTAGCTGTTGTTGACAGCACCTGCGAGCACCATACGGGGATCCAGACCCTTGCGCTTGCTCCAAACCCAGATGTTATCACCGACGAGATAGATGCGGAGTTTCTGGATGTGTGCCTTCTGAGTGAGGTTCTTCGGGAAAGTGTAGCCCACGGTGAGGTTCTGCAAGCAGAGGTAGTTGGCACTGGTCAGGAAGCGGTCGGAAGCACCTGCCATGTAAGTGTCGTTGTACTGCAAGCGGGGGATATCGGTATTCGTGTTCTCGGGAGTCCAGGCGTTGAAGAGATCCTTGTGCAGAGCACGACCTGTGCTATTCAGGGTCATCAGGCTGGCATAGGTTTCGTCATAGACCTTACCGCCGAGCTGATAGGTGAAGTCTGCGGAGAAGTCCAGACCCTTGAAGGAGAGGCTGGTACCGAAACCGCCATAGACATCAGGCATGATGTCGCCGATGATATAGTCATCTGCTTCGCTGTAGTTGGTCGTGGTGGTCATCTTATCGAGGATGGGTTTGTCCTTATCGTCCTTCAGGAGGATATCGTCGCCGTTCTCGTCTTTCTTGGAATTGCCGTTTTCATCCAGTTCCTTCTTATAGACATTCTTGTACCAGAGGCTCTCACCGTTCTCGTTCAGGCCGGCGAACTTACGGGTCATGTAGCTATAAGCGGAGAGACCTTCAGCGTAATAGTAGTTACCGCTGGAGAAGCCGAAGTATTCCTTGCCATCGAGATCCCAGTACTTCTGGGTGCGACGTTCCTCGGGCAGACGGGTGACCTCATTGTGGTTGGTGGTGATGTTGGCGTAAGCACTCCAAGTGAAATCATGTGTGCGGAAGATGTCGCCGCTAAGCTCGATTTCAACACCGCGGTTGACCATGTCACCGATATTGTCGTAGTAACCGGTGTAGCCGAAGGAGACGGGGAGAGGCAGACGGAACAGCATGTCCTTAGTCTTGTTGCTATAGAACTCAATGCCACCGGTGAGACGGCCCTTCCAGAAGCTGAAGTCAACACCAGCATTGAATTTGGCGTTGGTTTCCCAGGAAATATTTTCGTTCTTTTGCGTGGTGCTCGGAGTCAGGGAGACCTCATCGTTGGAGTTCTTGATGGTGAAGCGGTTGGTGTAGAGGTAAGAATCGATGCGGTCGTTACCATTCTGGCCATAGGAGACCTTCAGCTTCAACTCGTCGATCCAGCTCTGATCCTTCAGGAAGCTCTCCTTGTTGATCAGCCAGCCGGCAGATGCACCCCAGAAGTTACCCCACCAATGATTATTGTGGAACTTAGGAGAAGCAGCAGCGCGGGTGAAGGAGCCTTCGACGAAATAGCGCTGGTCGTAGTTGTAGAGAGCGCGGCTCAGCCAGGACTCGGTATTGTACTGGAGCTTTTCGGAATCACCGGCACCGGCAACGACGGCACCCGTCAGTTCCTTGTGCTTCTGGGAGAACATATTGGTCTTGTAGTAGTTCAGGTCATAAGTGCTCTGGAGGTAGTATTCGTGACCGAGCATGACCTCAATGTTGTGCTTGCCATAGTCGTGCTGCCAGTCGATACGCTGCTGGAAGTTACGAGCCCAAGTGCGGCCGTGGTCTTTGGTGACGATACCCTTGGAATTGGCATACTGGCCGAAGTAGGGGTTGGTAACACCCGTGTAGCGGTACTCGTCCACATAGACGTAGTTGATAGAAGTGACCTTGAAGCCGTAGGGCAAACGCAGTTCGATGGTACCGGTACCGGAGAAGTTGTTACCTTCGGTCTGACGGGTGTCGAGCAGGTTGGCGGAGATGGGGTTGGACTGCGACAGGTATGCACGCTGCACACCGTTGACGCTGCCGTCACCATAGTCGTAGGAACGAATGCCGGCGACATGGTCGTAAATGATCTGGCCCGTAGCATCGCGGTTGTACATCGGATAGATGGGAGCGATGTTGTTGAAGGCGAAGGCGTTGCCCGTAGAACCGGCATTACCCTCATCATCGGTATTGAGGTAATTCTGCTCGTAGTGGTTGTAGCTCATGTTGGCACCCACGCGGAGCCAGTCCTTCAGCTGGTAGTCAGCCTTCAGGCGAGAGCTCAGACGCTCGTAGTTCGAAGCGGCGGTGATACCTTCCTGACGGAGGTAGTTCGTGGAGAGGTAGTAGCTACCACGGTCGTTGGCACCGGAAGCGGTGACGGTATAGTCCTGACGCAGACCGGTCTTGAAGATTTCATTCACCCAGTCGTCGGGAGTCAGCAGGAACTGCTCGCCGTTGTTGGTCACGAGGCGGCCGAGGGTGGCAGCAGGGTTCATCAAGCCGTTGCGGCCAATGAGGTACTGACCTTCGGGAATGGTGAAGACGTTGTAACCGAGGCTCTCGTCACCTACGTTGGCAGTGCCGAACATATTGTCGTTGGCCCAGCGCCAAGCGGCATCGGCACCCAGACCGAGGCCGTTGGTGGCGTAGTTGTTAAGGCCCTTGTACCACATCTCGTAGTGACGGCCGGGATCCTTGATCTTGTCGTACTCCTGAACGCCCTTGGAGTTAGCACCCCACTTGGCGTCGAGGGTGATGGTAGCATCCTTACCCTTCTTGGCAGTCTTGGTAGTCACCAGGATGACACCGTTACCACCGCGGGCACCGTACAGAGCGGTGGATGCAGCGTCCTTCAGGACGGTCATGCTCTCGATGTCGTTCGGGTTGATGAGGTTGATGTCGCCGTCGTAGGGAGAACCGTCGAGGACGATCAGCGGGTTGTTGCCGGCATTCAGGGAGTTGATACCGCGGATGCGGATGCTGCTGGTCATACCAGGCTGACCGGAAGTGTTGGTAATCTGCACACCGGATGCACGACCCTTCAAGGCGTCCACAGCGTTGGTGACCTGGTACTTTTCCAGTTCCTCGCTGTTCATGATAGAAGCAGAACCGGTGAACTGGGCCTTGGTCTGTGTACCATAGGTGACAACCATCACTTCGTCCAGCAACTTGTTGTCAGTGTCCAGGGCAATGCGCATACCGTTGCGAGCCTTAACCACGCGCGTGAGCATACCGATATGGGAGATTTGCAGGCGTGTGTCGGCACTGGGCACGGTGATGGTGAACTCACCATCCAGGTTGGTTGTGGTTCCCATCTTCTCGCCCTGAATCTTGACGGAAGCACCCGGCAGGGGTTCGCCGTCATCGGCAGAGATGATGGTTCCTTTCACTTGAGTTTGAGCAATGGCCATTCCAACACATAGGAACAGGCCGCTCAGGAAAAGCATTAATCTTTTTTCCATAAATACTCTCTTAATTAAACATAATACCTATTAAACAAAGAGGTCCGTGTAAAGAACTTTATAGAATCGTAAAGGTCTGTAAACAAAATGATTGTAAGATATATTTACCTTCCAAGAAGAGCTTGACGGGCATGCAATATAATTAATGTACGCGCGCGCACGCGAAAGAGCAATCTACAAGGAACACCAAGCCACCATCTGGGGGAGGTGCTGCACTCATAAATCCTGTTCTTCGTGAACAACAAAATGTTGCACAAAAGGCCTTTCCTTGTGCCATTTTGATGCACGAAAAGTGCAATTTGCTTTATTTCTGCCTCGGATTATTGATTTTTTTACATTTTTTATTGCAGTTCGCTAAAAATGTATTAATTTTGCGCCGTCTTAGGGCAAATATTATAAAAAATGTAAGATAGCTGCGCCTACGTGTGAGCCAGCAGGAAGAATCATAGAACCCAAAATTCCTAAAGCAAAAACGAGGCACAAGCGAACTGCACTTATCGGAACTGGACTTATATAGTCAAGCATCTGGACTTATTCAGACAAGAACTGGACATATATAGACAAGAATAAAGTGAACTAATAGGTATTATGTTTAATTAAGAGAGTATTTATGGAAAAAAAGATTACGCTTTTCCTGAGCAGCCTGTTCCTATGTGTGGGAATGGCCATTGCTCAAACTCAAGTGAAAGGTACCATCATCTCTGCTGACGATGGCGAGCCCCTGCCGGGAGCAAACGTCAAGGTACAAGGCGAGAAGATGGGCACCACAACCAACCTGGATGGTGAGTTCACCATCACCGTGCCCAACGCAGACGCTCGTCTGGTGATTAGCCACATGGGTATGATCTCCCGCACGGTGAAGGCTCGCAACGGCATGCGCATCGCCCTGGACACTGACAACCGCCTGATGGACGAAGTGATGGTCGTTGCTTTCGGCCAGCAGACGAAGTCCTCCTTCACGGGTTCGGCTGTTGTGGTAGGAGCCGATGAACTGAGCAAGAAGATTACGTCCAACGCCAAGGATGCCCTCGTGGGTTCCGTCCCCGGCCTTCAGATTCACGGTTCCAGCGGTACTCCTGGTTCGGATTCCGGCCAGATGACCATCCGCGGTCTCTCGTCCATGTATGCTGGCGTGGAGCCTCTGGTCATTGTCGATGGTTCGCCCTACAGTGCCAGCCTGCTGAACATTCCTACGGAGGACATCGAGAGCATCACCGTGCTGAAGGACGCTTCCTCCGCTGCCCTGTATGGTGCCCGCGGTGCTGCCGGTGTCATCCTGGTGACAACCAAGAAAGGTTCCTCAGCTTCACCTCAGGTCAATGTCGATGTGAAGTGGGGTGCCAACACACGTGCCCTGCAGCAGTACGAGACCATTCAGGATCCCAACCAGTTCGTGGAGACCTACTACAGGCAGCTCTATAACTACGCCGCCAGCAATGGCATGACCGCAGCAGCTGCCAACCAGTGGGCCAACAATCGTATGTTCTCTGGCAACCAGGGTCTGAAGTACAATCCCTATACGGTGCCCGATGGCCAGAACCTCATCGGTGTCAACGGCAGGCTGAATCCCAACGCCACCCTCGGCCGCGCCTATGATGCCAATGGCGAGACCTACTACATCCTGCCCGACGACTTCGTCGACGAGGCCTTCAAGACCGGTTTCCGCCAGGAGTACAACGTCAACGTCAGCGGCGGCAGCGAACGTAATTCCTACTACGCCAGCGCTGGCTACCTGAACGAGAACGGCGTGGTGAGCAAGGCCAACTTCGAGCGCTTCACGGCTCGCCTGAAGGCCGACTACCGCGTTCGCGACTGGCTCAAGATTGGAGCCAACGTCGGTTATGTCCACAGCAAGACGACCTCCAACCCCAACCTGGGCAACCTGTTGTCCTTCGCATCGCAGATTGCTCCTATCTATCCTCTGTACGTCCGCGTGCTCGACGAGAACGGCAACCCCATCATCCGCACGGACCAGTTTGGCCACAAGCAGTATGACTATGGTGTGGCCAGCACGAACTTCCCCGGCCTCAGCCGTCCCTACAACCAGACCTACAACCCCATCAGCCAGAACATGTACGACGATGTCTATAGCTGGGGCAACCAGTTCAATGGCAGCTTCACAGCCGACGTCGATATCACCAAGTGGCTGCGCTTCAACAGCACCAACAACCTGAACTACGGCACTTCTGCCGGCAGCGACTACACCAACCCCTTCTATGGTGCACAGGCCGCCAACAACGGTCAGATCATCAAGAGCCAGGGCCAGACCTTCCGTCAGAACTACATCCAGACGCTGACGTTCTACAAGGAAATCAAGAAGCACGACATCAACTTCATGGTTGGTCATGAGTGGTACAAGATTTCCTCTCGCAGCCTCTCTGCCGGTGCCCGTGGCGGCTTCTCCCCTGAGATTCAGGAGATCAACGCCTTCTCCGACCGCTATGACTCCTCTTCTTCCAGCAGCGCCTACAATGTGGAGGGTTACTTCGGCAACCTGCTCTACAACTACGACCAGAAGTACTTCGTCAACGCTTCCTATCGTCGCGACGGTACTTCCCGCTTCATGATCAAGCCCAACAACTACGCTTGGGGTAACTTCTGGAGCGTGGGTGCCGGCTGGCTCATCAACAAGGAGAAGTTCTTCACCGCCGACTGGGTGGACCAGTTGAAGCTGAAGTTCTCCATCGGCCAGCAGGGTAACGACAACATCGGAAACTGGGGCTATACCAACCTCTACTCCTTGAGTAAGGGTGAGAACACGATGAACCCCTCTTTCGCACAAGTGGGTAATGAGGAAATCACCTGGGAAACCACCACGAGCTACAACCTCGGTCTGGAATGGAGCCTCTTCAAGGGCCGTCTGACCGGTGGCATCGACTTCTACAACAAGAAGGTGACCGACCTGCTCTTCTGGCTCAGCATTCCCGAGAGCTATGGTTCACGCGGCTACTGGGGCAACCTCGGCGACATCCGCAACCGCGGTGTGGAACTGACCCTGAGCGGCGACATCATCCGTACGCACGACATCGTGTGGAACCTCGCTGCCAACCTGGCTCACAACAAGACTAAGATCCTGAAGTTGCCCGAGGACAAGATTGCCAACTACGGCGGCTTCTCGCAGAGCGACGGCGTTCTCTCCCTGGGTGGTCAGAACATGCTCAGCTTCTGGTACGAGGAAGGCAAGGAACTCTACAACAGCATGATTCCTGAATACGCCGGAGTCAACGAGAAGGGAGAAGCCCTCTACTGGGTGGACAAGAACTTCGAGAATGCCGACAGCAAGAGCGCCCAGCCCGGTGTGAACCACGACTACACCACCACGGACTTCAACAAGGCAACCTACTACGAACAGGGCTCCATCATGCCCAAAGTGTCCGGCGGCTTCTCCACGACACTGAAGCTCTACAACGTTGATATCAGCGCCAACTTCGACTACCAGCTGGGTGGTAAGATCTACGACTTCGGCTATGCCTACCTGATGAACCCCATCACGAGCAATGCAACGGGTCAGACCTATCACAAGGACATTCTGAACTCCTGGACAGCAGAAAACACCGGCAGCGACATTCCTCGCTTCCAGTACGCAGACCTCTATGTCGGCGGTGGCACCCGCAGCAGCCGCTTCCTCACCAAAGCCAGCTACCTGAACTTCCAGAGCTTCACGGTGGGCTACACCTTCCCCAAGGCTCTGACGCAAAAAATCAAGATCAACAAGATCCGCATCTACGCCCAGGGTCAGAACCTCTGCTTCTGGAGCGCACGTCGCGGTCTGGATCCCCGCTACAGTTTCGTCGACACCCCCTCCGGCGGTTCCTCTGTCATGAGCCCGCTGCGCACGATCATGGGTGGTGTTCAGGTTTCTTTCTAATCTAAAAAGAATTGAAGACTATGAAAAAGATATTTTCAGTAACTATGGCAGCCCTGCTGGGAACCACGCTCCTCACCAGCTGCCTCGAGAAAATTGATCCTCAGACGAGCACGGTGACAGAGGAACAGGTGGCCAATGCCCCCGGTGTGTTCGACAAGTTTGTCGCCACGCTCACCTCTTCCCTCTGCGGAGAGTTCCTTTACGCCGGTGCCTCCAACGCCCGTGTTTACGACCACGGCTATCCCGCATTCTTCCTCACCCGCGACGTCGAAGGACAGGACATCGTGCCCGTGGGCACCAACAACTGGTTCGACACCTGGTATCAGGACTTCACCAACCTGGCTCCCGGATGGGCTGTCACCCAGCTGCCCTGGACGGTCTATTACGGCTGGATCAAGGGTTGTAATGATGTGATTTCCATGGGCGGAGCCTCTGGCTACGCCACTCCCACCGAGGGTCGCGAGACGGGCGTCGGCATGGCCTATGCCCTGCGTGCCATGTTCTACCTCGACCTCTGCCGTATGTATTCCGCCAAGCCCTACTACCAGGACCACAATGCTGCCACCATGGTGAAGATCACCGAGGCCACCTCTGTGGAGGAGACGCGCAACAATCCCCGTATGACGTGGGACGAGGCTTTCGAGTTCATCCTCAAGGATCTGGACGAAGCCGAGAAGTACCTCGCCAACTACAAGCGTACGGACGTTTACACCGTGGACACCACCGTCGTCTTCGGCCTGAAGGCTCGTGCTTACCTCGAAAAGCAGGACTGGGCCAATGCAGAGAAGTATGCCAAGAAAGCCATGGAGAACTACTCCATGATGACTCCTGCTGAGTACCTCAGCCGCGACTACGGCTTCAACTCTCCCAACAACGCCTGGATCTTCGGCATCACTTTCAAGGACAAGGATCCTAACATCCTCGAGAACGACGGCGACTCCAGCTGGGGCAGCGTCATGACGATGGAGAACGGCTTCGACTGCGGCTACGCTGCCAACTACGGCGGCCCCAACGTCATCGACCGTCACCTCTACGAGACCATCCCCGCTACGGACTTCCGCAAGCAGATGTTCGTGGACTTCGCCATCGACGATATGAGCGAAGACGAGCAGATCGAGGCTCTGGCAGCCTACACCGACCATGCAGAACAAATCCTGAATTCCGTGAAGGCTGCCGAGTACGGTCCTGGCGGTTTCGAATTCAAGTTCCGCCCCCAGGCTGGCATGTATGCCACCAAGTACACGGCTTGGGTCATCGCAGTGCCCCTCATGCGCGTAGAGGAAATGAAGCTGATCGAGGCCGAGGCTGCCGGCATGCAGGACGAAGCCCGCGGCATCCAGCTCCTCACCGCTTTCGCACAGACACGCGACGCCAGCTACACCTATGGCACTCACAACGAGGCCTATTACAACACCGCCAACAGCCTCTTCCAGAACGAGATCTGGTGGCAGCGCCGTGTGGAACTCTGGGGCGAAGGTTTCGCCACCTACGACATCAAGCGCCTGGGCAAGGGTATCATTCGCAGCTATGCCCGCACGAATCATGTCGAGAACTCCCGCTTCAACGTAGAGACTACTCCGGGCTGGATGAACTGGTGCTTCGTCGGCACCGAGGCCGACAACAACAAGGGCCTCGTCAACAACCCCGACCCCATCCGTCCCGATGGAGATTCTAAAGAATATGTTTGGTAATCATTAATTCGTAACAGATATGAAAAAGATATTCAAGTACAGCCTGCTGATGCTTTCCGTCGTTGCTGCCTTCGTGGCATGTAAGGACGAGGACAACTCGGCGCCCGGCGAATGGGATGCCAACCCCAACTACGCCAATATCTACTTTGAGAAGACCTCCAGCTCTGTGGAACTGGATCCCTCTGAGGCTACGACGGCCACGATTGCCATCAACCGTCGCGACACCGTGGGAGCACGCACCGTGCACATGGACATCGCCGAGAACACCGACGGCGTGTTCACGGTCAGCGATGCCGTGTTCGAGGATGGCGACAGCGTGGCATACATCACCGTGAACTTCCCCAACGCTGAAGTCGGCAAGACCTACACGCTGTGCCTCAGTTCCTCTGATCCCAACCTCGTCTCGTCCTACTCCAAGGATGCTACCTACACCCTCAACGTCACCCGCATCAAGTGGAATCTGGTGGGTAAGGCTACCCTCGAGGAGTACTTTGTCTTTGGCGGCCAGGGACAATTCGACCTCTATGTCCGCGACGACGACCCCACCAAGTTCCGCTTCGACGATATGTTCGAGGAAATCGCAGCAAACACCGCCACGGAGCTCGATGGCAATCAGACGAAGCAGGCCTTCGTGTCCATCCTCAAGAACGGCGACGTCATGGGAAGCACCACCGTCAGCCAGGCCAACCTCATCGGTTTCGTCGAGGACCTGAACACGGGCTTCGTACACCCGTCCTATGGTGCCGACATCCTCATCTGCCACCCCTATGGCTTCTCCAGCACCAAGGACGAGGCTTCCTGGACACACAACCGCGTGCTGGGATACCAGGAAAACGGCCTGCCCACACAGATCCAGATCGCTCCCTTCTACTATATGAATGGCGTTGGCGGCTGGAATCACTCTCAGGACGACGGATATGTCATCATCACCTTCCCCGGCTATGTGGCAGAGACTCCCGCCTACGAAGCTCAGTTCGAGGATGACTTTGAATGGTCAGACGTGAAGACCTTCGACTTCACCAACACACTGACTGGCGAGAGCCACAACGTGATGCTGCAGAAGGCCACCTGCAAGGTCGACACCGACGACTGCGACTCCGTATTCATGGCCAAGTATGGTGTGCCCTACCGTGTCAAGGATGCCTTCGCAGAGGGCTATGACCTCATGTTCTTCGTCAGGGGCAAGAAGGTCTATACTCCCACTGACTTCTTCAAGGCTCAGCCCACAGGCGTCACCGCTGATCCCACTGGTCTGGACGTCTATGCTTTTGTCAACGATGATTCTTCCATCGAGTTCAACGGAGAGGACATCAGCAGCGTGAATCTCAACGTGACCTTCACGGATAAGGACGGAAACGAGTTCCGCTCCGGAACCATGACCCTGGCCAACATCACTTGGAGCAAGATTGCCACGGGCACATTCTACTACAACTTCTTCTCCAGCAACGAAGACGGAAGTCCCGAAGCCGACCCGGGCTACAACCTGCTCAAGCGCGACGACAAGGACGACCAGTTCCAGATTGGCGAATGGCTGTTAGGCACGGATGGATTCTACTTCTCATGGGACAAGACCACCAACGCCTGCCACGTTGCCGACCAAAGCACTTACTACGAGCATCCCAGCTATGGCATGATCTACATTGTCGAAGGTGCCGAATACCACAGCAACTATGCCGAGCAGACTTCCTACTACGATCCAGAGACGAAGACCTTCCACTTCTTCCCTGCATACTATGTCAGCCAAGGTTCCTTCGGACAGTTCGAAGAGGTATTCGAGATCACCGAGGAAGGTGCCATCAAGCGCAAGGCTTCCTTCAGACTGGGGCAGGACGAACTGAACACCAGCATCAAGCGCGTGCGCGTCTGGAAGAACTTCGGTAAGCCTTCCGGCCGCAGAGTGGCTCAGCAGAAGAACAACTTCTATGCAGCGTTCTCGAAGGATGCCGTCCGTAAGTAAGAAGCAAGGACTCTGAACACGGAGTCAGAAACCCTGTCATGTAAGTTGCACCTGCTCTGCAAGAAGGAGCGGTGCAACTTACTTGGTTAAACAATATTAAGGAAAAGAACACCTATGAAAAAAACACTCTTTAGCTTGGCACTACTTCTGGCCGCAACCACTGCCGAGGCCGAAAACCGCTCGCTCGAGGAGATGCAGTCCATAGCTGCCGCAAAACTGAGACAGACCGCCGACGTGAAGTCGCTGACGGGGAAAAACGTGCCGCAGGCAGCCTTGCAGCGTGTGGCGGACGACGCGGCCTACAGCGTCTTCACCTCCCAGCAGTCAACAGGGTTCGTCATCGTGGCCAAGAGCACGCTGGCCGCCCCCATCATTGGCTATTCCTCCGAACCCTTCGATACAGACAACCTGCCGGCCGGACTCCGCTGGTACCTCGGTCAGGTGAGCAGGAACCTGCAGGACCTGGAAGCCGGACGCCGGAAGGCTCCGCGCCGTGCGGCGACCTTCACCCCTGTGGAGAACTTCATCACCACCAAGTGGAGTCAGGAATATCCTTTCGACCGCAAGACACCGAACAACTATCCCTGCGGATGCGTCGCCACCGCCTTGGCTCAGTGCATGAACTACTGCCAGTGGCCTGCCTCCGCCGAGTTCGTAGGGACTTACTTCGTCACCACCAGCAATGGAAAGAAAACCACCACGGATCGCAAAGAGGTCACCGTCAGCACCACCTACAACTGGCCCTACAAGGATACGTACAAGGCTTTCGGAAAGTACGGCGACAACATTGATGAACTGATGCGCGACTGCGGTTATGCCACCTATATGGGATATGAGAAGGATGGCAGCGGAACGCATGGATTCATGTCAGGAATTGCACTGACCCACAAATTCAGCTACCCCTCCGAAAGCGTGAAGCAGCAGTATTTCAGCTATTTCGACGGGGACCAAGAGGACTGGAACCAGATTATCTACGATGAACTGGGGCGCCGCTGCCCCATTCTCTATGGTGCCAACGACGAGTCCTTCGGAGGCCACGCCTTCGTTTTCTCCGGCGTGGATGAAGAGGGTTTGGTATATATCAACTGGGGATGGCGCGGCACGGCGGATGGCTATTATGACATCTGGGCGATGAACCCGCAACAAGATAACATGCAGCTCAACTTCAGCGGCTCTCACCACATGGTCTATGGCATCCGCAAGGAAGCACTGCCCACGGATCACGTCGAGAGCCGCATCAGTGCCTACGATTCCGCTCCCTACACCTTCCGATGGACAACCGAGAAGGATGACGATGGGGTGGAACACCACACCCTGTTTTGCGACCAGCCCTATGGACTCATCAATATCAGTTCAACAGACTTCGAGGGTGTCTTCGGTCTCTTCGGTCAGGACCTGACGGATGGCACCTCCTGGGTCATCGCTGAGGATTTGCAGGACCGCGACACGATCCCAGCCGGCTATGCCTATGGTGGCTCGTCAGAACAGTACAAGGATTTTGCATACTATTACTTTATTGATGGTGAACACGGACTGAAACCCGGCCACACGTACCACCTCAGCTTTGGTACCAAGAACGACCTCGAAGGCACCTGGCACAGCATTATAGCAGATGGCGGAGAAGTGGGCTATGAAGTTTACTACAGCGGAGATCCGGCCACCAGTACGATCAAGGAAGACAACCTCGGCGCACCCGTCATGACCGCGATTCATGCTCCTGCAGCAGCTTCCGCCACGGACGGCCTCACACGTGTCTATGACACCGTTGGCCGCCTCGTCTATTCCGCTCCCACTCAGCAGTTTAACCTCTGGGACGTGCCCGCCCGCGGCATCCTTGTCATCAAGCAGGGAGGACAGAGCCGGAAGGTCGTGCGATAGAAGATTGTGCGATGAAAGGACGCATGATAGAAGGTATGTAATAGAAAATCGTGCGACAGAGGACAGGGAAGCTCCTCATCAATCCGAACCAAGATAGCGGAAGAGTCCGACCCAGGACTGCTTCCGGAGTTTGAACGGCCACGGCAGAATGATCATTCGGCCGTGGCCGAATGATTAAACGGCCGTGGCCGTTCAACCGTTACTTCGGCTTGTCGAGACAACAAGCACTATATCTTGTAAAGACAGCAACGGGAGGCTATTTCGGCCTTCACACACTCTGTAGGGACATACCCCCGTGTATGTCCATCGGGGGCTGTGTGCATGTCCATCGGGGGCTGCGTGCATTTCGGACATACACGGGGGTATGTCCCTACGGTGAACGTATGTCCATCGGGGGATGCGTGCATTTCGGACATACACGGGGTATGTCCCTACGGTGGACGTATGTCCATCGGGGGCTGTGTGCATTTCGGACATACACGGGGGTATGTCCCTACGGTGGACGTAACAAATTTCACGTGTGAAATGAAAAGAAAAATTGCAGCACTTTAGCACTTTTTGATGTTTAAGAACTGATATTCAGAGAAATAAAAGAGTGCTTGAAGGGTGCTCTAAGGGTGCTAAAGTGCTCCAAGAAGCTGTTTTGAGCCTGAAAACACACTTTTTCCTATCATTTTCCGCCAAAAGACGCGAAAAAACTTGCACAAATGGGATATTATTTGTAACTTTGTATCGTCTAACAAGCAAACTGCCATAAAAATCCATTAAAACTCATCAAACAAACATCAAAAACCATCAATAAGCCATCAATAAAACATCAATAAAACATCAAACAACCATCAATAAACCATCAATAAACCATCAATAAACCATCAATAACCCATCAATAACCCATAAATAACCCATAAAAAACACCAAAAACTATGAAAAAAGAAATCTACAGAGCTCCTGAAGCGAGCAAGATTAGGATGACCTCCTACCGCAGCTATGGCCCCAAACATGCTACCATGAGGAGCCTTCCCCTGAAATCCCTGATTGAACTGCTGCACGACGGTTCCCACCGCGCCACCGTGGCGGAACTGCGCGACGCGCTGCCCGACGGACGCGGCGCCACCATCGACCACCCCGAGATCTGGAAGGTGGCGACCATCTGTCCGGCTGCGGAATATGTGCGCAAGGAGGGCGGAATGCGGCTGAAGCAGTTCAACGGAGTGGTGCTGCTCGACGTGCAGGACGTCTATACCGAAGAGGCGGCAGCGCGCGTGAAGCAGACGGCGGCACAGCTGCCGATGACGCTTGCCGCCTTTGTGGGGTCCTCGGCGATGAGTGTGAAGGTACTGGTGCGCTACTGGCCCGAGGACGACAGCCTGCCCGGCACCCTCGAGGAATTGGAGAGGCTGCACGCCGCCGCCCACCAGCGGGCCGCCGCGCTCTACTCCACCCTATTGGGGCGCAAGCTGAAGGAGCAGCCGACGGAGGGCATCGCAGACACCTTCCGCCTGAGCATCGATCCCGAAATGTACGTCAACGAGGAGGCAGTGCCGCTGCGCGTGAGCGTCGCCGCCCCGCAGCAGGAGCAGCCGGAGCCTCCCGGTCCGCCAGCGGACAGCGCGCACTACTGGTACTTCTCCCGACTGTTCATGAAGGCAAAGGAGATGGCCCTGGATACCCTGCGCGCCGACGGCCGCGACCCCCAGCACGAGCCACAGCTCTTCCTCGAAGAGGTCACCCGCCACTGCCATGAGCTGCGCATACCGCTGGCAGAGGCCCGCATGCGCATCGTGGAAGACGAGGAGCCACGGCGCGCCGCGGAGTACCGCAACTTCGTCAACGACTACTACACCACCCACGAACAGCGCATAGCGCCCAACAGCAGCAGGGCGCAGAGCCTGCGACAGCTGGAACAGATGCTGCAGGAGGACTATGAGTTCTACAAGAACGACATCAACGGCACCACCTATTACCGGCCGCGCCACACCAGCGGCCGCTGGCAGACGCTGATCCCCGCCAAGCGCAAGGGCATCGCCATCGAGGCCATGGAACGGGGCATCGGCGTGACGACGAAGGTAGTGGAGGACTACCTCGCCTCGGACCGCATACCGCTGCGCAACCCCGTGCGCGACTTCCTTGGCCAGGTGCGCGGGACCTGGGACGGACGGGACCGCATCACGGAGCTGGCGCTGTGCCTGGGCGGAGAGAACCCGCGGCTTCCGCAGTTCTTCATGATATGGTTCCAGGCCATGGTGCAGCAGTGGATGGGCATACATCCCGAGCACGGCAACGCCGTGGCACCCCTGCTCTGCGGACCGCAGGGCACGGGCAAGAGCAGCTTCTGCCGCGCACTGCTGCCGCAGGTGCTGGAATGGGGCTATCTGGACCACATCGACCTGGGCAAGAAGAACGAGGTCATCCGCTCCCTGGGACAGTTCCTGCTCATCAACATCGACGAGTTCGACCAGTACCGAGGCAACTCGCAGCGCGGCCCGCTGAAGAACCTGTTGCAGCTGGCCGACGTGAGGGCGCGCAATATGTACGAGTCGAATTTCAGCATCCGACAGCGCATGGCATCGTTCATCGCCACCTGCAACCCCATGGAGGTGCTCATCGACGAGACGGGCTCCCGACGATTCATCTGCGTCAAGGTGACCGAGGACATCACGTTGCCCAAAGACTTGGACCACAGCCAGCTGTACGCCCAGGCGGTGGACTGCATCGAGGAACGACGCCGCCACCCGGAACGCTTCAGTCCGGAGGACCCCAGGGGACGTTGTTTCTTCACCGACGAGGAGCGCGAGGCCGTGGAGGAGAACAACCGCCACTTCCGCGTGCGCAGCGGGGCGGTGGAACGCTTCGAAGATCTCTTGCAGCCACTGGCAGAACGACGCCAGCGCAACGACACCTCGGTGGAGCTGTCGCGCTCGGAGGTCTTTGACTACATCTGCCGCCACAGCCAGCAACGGTTCAGCAACGAAGACAAACGACAGCTGTACGCCCGTATCGACCAGCTGGCCGCCGAGGGCGAGCTCTATCGCCGACGCGCCAACCGTGCTGCCCTTTATCACTTCAAATTGAAGGGAAATCCTATCTTTTCGGTCTGAGAAAGCACGAAAGCACGCTACGAGCACCATACAAAGCACTTTTTAAAGACTTATCAAACAAACGATTACACCGAAAAGTGCTAAAGTGCTCCAATTTTTCAATAAAAATAAAAACAGTAATAAATCTAAACAAATTAAGAATATTATATGGCTATTCATTTCACCATCAGCAGGCGCGCGACCCTGCAGAGCGAGAAGAGCGCGGCACGCGAAGTGCTCGTCCCACGCCTGCAGTCGGCACGGCCCTGCAACGTCGTGGACTACATCGACAACAGCCTCTGGCCCTCGAAACTGAACGGCGGCGACCTGGCCCACAGCCTGGCGGAGATACAAAGCATCATGCTACACGAACTGGCGGACGGGTCGCCAGTGACCCTGCCGGGTATCGGCACCTTTCAGGTGAGCATCAAAGGCAAGATAGACACCGACAAGAACGGGGGTGTGACGGGCTGCGACGTACATGTGGAAGGGGCCGACAAAGAGGAGACGGAACGCATCCTTCGCGAGCTCTTTAAGCATAAACAAACCATACAACACCGCGACGTCATGCTGGCCTTCGAGCGCACCCTCTCAACCCACCGAACCACGACACTGCTCCAACAGCTGGTGGCCGAAGGCCGACTTATCCTCGAGGGCAGTGGCAGCCAGACGCGCTACCGCGCCGCCGAAGGCGAGTTCACCGCCCCTCCACCCACTGCCGAAGGCGGCTCCACTACCCCGGCAACAAGCGACAGCGAGCAAGCCACCGCCCCAACCACTGAAACGCCATGACCACAGACGAGAAAAGAGCCAAAGGCATCCCCCTCGATGACATCAAACCGAGCCAACACCGTCGAGCTAACTGGCAGGACTACGAGGATGCCGCGATATACATGGTCACCATAGTCATCGATGGGCGCACCCCGCTCTTGGGCACGCTGACCGGCAATTTCCGCGCCCCTCGCGGGACAGCAGACTTCCCCCACCTGGTGCCCAGCCCGCTGGGCCGCCTCATCCTCGAACAGGAGCTGCCTAAGATCCACACATTCTACCCACAGGTGGAGGTGTGGAAAGCAACCCTCATGCCAGATCACCTCCACCTCCTCCTCCGCGTCAACGCCACTCTGCCACGAGGGCGGCAGTTGGGGGATGTCATCAGCGGATTCAAGGGGGGATGCAGCCGCGCTTGGTGGGCGCTCCAGGAGGCAGCAGCAGGAACCCCAGCGCCACAGCCACCAGCAGCACCAGCAGCACCAACAGCACCAACAACACCAATAACACCAACAGCACCAACAGCACCAATAACAGGGCCGAACGGCCCTGCCACCACCGCCCAAGGAAGCGCACCAGCCAGAAACAGCACCACCGCCCAAGGAAGCGCCCCAGCCAGAAACAGCGCCCCAGCCGGAAACAGCACACCAGCCCCAAACAGCACCACCGCCCAAGAAAGCGCACCAGCCAGAAACAGCGCACCAGCCAGAAACAGCGCCCCAGCCAGAAACAGCACCCCAGCCGGAAACAGCACACCAGCCCCAAACAGCACCCCAGCCGCAGTGGCGGCGCCGTTCGGCGCCGTCCCCATCCCGCGCCGCCCCCTCTTTGAGCCTGGCTACCACGACCGCATTATCAAGCGGCCCGGAATGCTGGACACCATCAAGCGCTACATGGCCGACAACCCCCTCCGCGCCATCATGCGGCGCCAGCTGCCACGCCTGCTGGAACGCCGCCTGCACCTCTTCATCAACGGGCGAGAGTACGCCGCCTTTGGCGGCATCTTCCTCCTGAAACGCCCCGAGAAGCGGCAGGTGTTCTTCCACCGCAGGGATCCACAGTCAGGCATGCCCACAGAGCTGACGACTGCCTACCAGAAAGAACGCGCAGCCCTACTCGCTGAAGCCCGCGAGGGCGTGGTCCTCGTCTCACCTGCTATCTCCAAGGGAGAACGAGGTGTCATCGATGCGGCTCTGGAGGAACGGCTACCCATCATCATGCTGCAAAAGGAACCTATCGGCCCCTACTGGAAACCCGAACGCCGACGATTCGAAGCTTGCGCCACCGGCAACCTACTCATCCTCGCACCTTGGGGGCTGGATGAAGAAATCAGGAGGAACACAGCGGGCGGCAGCACAACGGCAGGCACAGCGGGCAACGGCAGCACAACAGCGGCGGGCGCCAGCATTGCCAGCACAGCGGCGAACGCCGCTGCCACCACGGCCGCCATCTCGGACTACGCCCGCTTCCACCACCTGAATGACTTGGCGGAAGAGATATGCCTGAGCGCGGAATCCTGCATCCTGCGCATCCATGAGATCACCTAAAAAACAACTTGAAAAAGTCCGGAGTCATCCATACAGACTCATAGCTCACGGATAATCAACGATGATTATCGCAGAGAGGACTTTTTCAAGCGGGATCCGATAATAATAAGGACGGGGACGCGGGCCTCAGTCGTAGTTGACGAAGGTGAGGTCCATCTTGTTGCGGGCAGCCATGCGACGAAGGTTGATGGTGGCATAGCGCATACGGCCGAGGGCGGTGTTGATGCTGCAGTTGGTGATGTCGGCAATCTCCTTGAAGGACTTCTTCTCATAGATACGCAGGCGCACTACTTCCTGCTGGGGTGCAGGCAGCAGGGCTATCATCTTCTGGACATCCTTCGTCGTCTGCTCATTGTGATAGGAATCCTCGATATTGCCATCGACCAGTTCTCCGCGGTCGAAGAGTCGTTCGTGGTCCTGATCGGTGGAAGAGTCCACGATGGGTTCGCGATGGCGATGGCGATCCACGATGAGGTTGTTGGCAATACGTATGAGCCACGACTGGAAGCGCCCTGTCTCGGTGTAGCGATGACTGCGGATGCTGACGATAGCTTTGAAGAAAGTCTCTTGGAAGATATCTTCAGCAGTGGCAACATCGCAGACCAGCGTCAGGATGAAGCCATAGATGGTTTTCTGATACCGTTCGAGGAGGACGTCAAACGCCCCGTCATTACCATTCTCATAGAGATCGACGAGTACCTCGTCAGTCTCAGTACGTAGGTTTTGCATTACTTTCCAATAAGATGATTTCGGAGTAATGATTTGCGATAGGCAATGAGTTTTTAGGGGTTTAGCGGGGCAAAGGTATGCGGAAAAGTTGAAAGATGAAAGTCAGGCGTTGAAAGTTATTGCTTCGCGCCCCAATATTTAACATTCTTTCAGAAATGCGCCCTCTAAATGGGCTCCTCGGAGGAAATCGGTGGCAGACATACGGCGTTTTCCGGCCAATTGGAGGTCTGTCAGGCGGAGATAGCCGTCGGAGAGGCGTACGAGGAGAGAAGCCTTCCCGGACTCTCCCCCGGCGGGGAGGAGTTTCAGTTCCACCTCGTTTTCAGGGGAGCTGGGCGCCTCGGCTGTGGGAGAGGTGGCGAGGGGGCCTACTTTTTCTGCAAAGAAGACCTTGAGCTGGGTCTCGCGACCATCGGCGGTGCAAAGGGTGGTCCAGGCGCCAGGATAGGGCGAGAGGCCGCGGATGAAGTCGTAGGCGGACTTCACGGTGTGCAGGCTCCAGCGGATCTGGGTGTTGTCGCGGGAGAGCTTGGGAGCGGGACGGAGGGCAGACTCGGCGGGAAAACCGCCGAGCACACTATCTTGATCAATGGGGGCGATGGTGCCGGCGGCGATGTCGTCCACGGTGCGGAGGACGAGGTCGGCACCGAGGTACATGAGGCGGTCATAGACGTCGCCGACGGTGTCGGTGTCGGCGATGGGCGACGGCACGCGGTGGATGATGCGCCCGGTGTCGATGTCATGATCGAGGAAGAAGGTGGTGACGCCCGTCTCGGTCTCGCCGTTGATGACGGCCCAGTTGATGGGAGCCGCGCCGCGGTACTGGGGCAGCAGGGCGGCATGGAGGTTGAAGGTGCCCATGGGCGGCATGGCCCATACTACCTCGGGCAACATACGGAAGGCCACAACGATCTGGAGGTCTGCCCGGTAGCTGCGCAGCTGTTCGAGAAAAGCCTCGTCCTTCAGGCGCTCGGGCTGCAGGACGGGGATGTCGTGCTCCAGGGCGAACTGCTTGACGGGTGACGCCTGCAGGGTGTCGTGATGACGGCCCACCGGTTTATCCGGCATCGTGACGACTGCCACGATATTATATTGGTTCTCCACCAATTTACGAAGGGACTCAACGGCAAACTCGGGAGTGCCCATGAAGATGATTCGAAGGGAAGACTCTCCCCCTGCCCTCTCTGTCAGGGAGGGAGCTGAATGATTTTGACTGGATGTATTCATTTAAATTACGATTCTATTTGAGGTTTTTATTCATCACTCAGGTCCGCCATCATCTGACGGTAGAGAGCAAACACATGGCTGCGGCGTATGAAGCCGATGAAGGTGCCTTGGTCGTCCACGACGGGGAGCGTCCAGGCAGAGGTGCGGTCGAAGGCCGCCATGACGATGTCCATGGGGTCGCCGACCTTCAGACGGGCCGCGCAGCGCGACATGAGGTCACGGACGTGGAGGGTGTGGTAGAGCTCCGTGCGGAACATGACATGCCGCACGCGGTCGAGGACGAGTACGCCGAGAAGGTGCTGCTGCTCATCGACAACGGGGAAGATGTCGCGCTCGGAGGAAGAGATCTGGCGGACAATCTCGCCGAGGTCGTCGTCGGGATGCAGGTGTTCCTCATAACGTTGGATGACAGAGTCCATGGACATCAGGGTGAGGACAGCCTGGTCCTTGTTGTGGGTGACCAGTTCACCCTTGCGCGCCAGGCGCATGGTGTAGATGCTATGGGGTTCGAAGATGATAATCGTCAGGTAGGCACAGACGGCCACGATCATCAGGGGGAGGAAGAGGCCGTAGCCACCGGTGAGTTCGGCGATGAGGAAGATGCCCGTCAAGGGGGCGTGCATGACACCGCTCATCAGTCCTGCCATGCCGAGCAGGGAGAAATTGCTCTCGGAGACGCCGGGCAGGGTGAGCAGCTGAAAGTCAAACGCCGACAGGATATTCCACAACGACGCAAAGAGGAAACCTGAGACGCAGCCCAGGAACAGCGAGGGAGCAAAGGTACCGCCGCAACCGCCGCCGCTGTTGGTAGCCGTGGTGGCAAAGACCTTGAAGACAATGATGCCCGCGAGGTAGAGGAGTAGCAGGTGGGGCGTGGCGTAGAAGAAAGAGCCCTCGAGGACCTGGTTCCAGTCGGGCTGCGTCTGACCGTTGAGGAGGAGGCGTATCATGCCGTAGCCTTCGCCATAGAGCGAGGGGAAGATGAAGATGAGCACACTGAGGATGGGGCTGGCGATGAGGAAACGCTTCCAGGGCGATCCGAGCCGCCGGAACTGGTCTTCGAGCCAGTTCATGACGCGGGTGAAGTAGAGCGAGATGATGCCGCAGAAGACACCTAATAATATATACGCGGGCACGTGCTCGATGGCGAACACGCTGGTGAGGTGAAATTCAAAGAGGTTGTCGGTGCCGGAGATGGCGAAGGTGACGGCGGCGGCGGTGACACAGGAGACGAGCAGCGGCAGCAGGCTGCCGAGGGTGAAGTCAATCATCAGCACCTCCAGGGTGAAGACGAGGCCTGCGATGGGTGCCTTGAAGATACCGCTGACAGCGCCTGCTGCTCCGCAACCGACGAGGAGCATCATCTTCTTGGAGTCCAGCTGGAAGACCTGGCCCAGGGTGCTGCCGATGGCGGAGCCCGTCAGCACGATAGGTGCCTCGGCACCTACACTGCCGCCGAAGCCGATGGTGATGCCGGAGGCGACGACCGACGACCAGGTGTTGTGAGGTTTGATGCGGCTTTGCTTGCGGGCGATGGCGTAGAGTATCTTGGTGATGCCGTGCCCGATGTCGTCGCGGACGACATAGCGGACGAAGAGACCGGTGAGCAGGATGCCGACGACGGGATAGACGAGGTAAGGCCAGTTGGCACCGGTGATGGAGAAGTGCTGGGTCAGCAGGTCCTCGATGAAGCCGATGAGCCACTTCAGCAGGAGGCCGGCCAGGGCGGTGAGGACACCGATGACCAGGGCCAGCAGCAGCATGAACTGTTTGTCCGTGATGTGACGGCTGCGCCAGAGGAGGATGCTATCGAAGGAGGGAACTTTCATTCGTGAGCAGCATTGATTATCCGCGATCATTTTTATTACTTGCGGATGACGGTGACCTCGCCGGAGGGGGTGAGTTTGATGATGGAGGAGGGTTCGTGGCGGGAGGTGTCGCGCTGGCGGGAGAGGCAGACGTAGTCCACGGCCTGCTTGATCTCGTCGGAGATGTCGGCGAAGTTCTGTGGCGAGGGCTCGCCGCTGATGTTGGCCGAGGTGCTGACGATGGCCTTCTGGAAACGGTAGCAGAGCTGGTGGGAGAACACCTCGGAGGTGATGCGCAGCCCCACACTGCCGTCCTCTGCCAGGAGGTTGGGGGCGAGGCCGAAGACGCCGTTGAGGATGACGGTCGTGGGACGGGTGGCGAGGTCGAAGATGTCCCAGGCCACATCGGGCACGTTGCGGATGTAGCGCTGCAGGCGTCCCGGGCTGTCCACGAGACAGATGAGGGCCTTGCTGTCCTCGCGCCGCTTGATCTCAAAGACCTTCTTCACCGCCTCGGGGTTGGTGGCGTCGCAACCGATGCCCCAGATGGTGTCGGTGGGATAGAGGATGGTGCCTCCCTGCTTCAGCACCTCGATGGCAGCACGGAGGTCCTGGTCGCGAAATTCGGCAGACCCGCGGACTCTCCCTCCGCCCTCCTTGCCGGAGAGGGAGCGGCTGCTGTTTGGCTGGTGGTTCTCGTTTTTATATTTCATAGGAAGTCTCAGAATTCGCTGGTGAAGTGGAACTTGATGTGTTCGAAGTCCTGCTGCGCCATGGAGAGGACGTAGGCGGAGTCGGCGAGGAAGACGTCGCGTCCTTCGAGGTCGCGCGCCATATACTGGTACTTGCGTTTCTTGAACTGCTCGAGCTGTGCGGGGTCGTCGCTCTCAATCCAGCAGGCCTTGTAGAGGCTGGCCGGTTCCCAGCGGCACTTGGCTCCATACTCGTTCTCCAACCGATACTGGATGACCTCGAACTGCAGCTGTCCTACGGTGCCGATGAGCTTGCGGCCGTTGAACTGATTGATGAAGAGCTGCGCCACGCCCTCGTCCATGAGTTGTGCGATGCCTTTCTCCAGCTGCTTGGTCTTCATGGGATCGGCATTCTCGATGTACTTGAAGAGCTCCGGCGAGAAGCTGGGCAGGCCGCGGAAGTGAAGCTGTTCGCCCTCGGTGAGGGTGTCACCTATTTTAAATATACCGTTGTCCGGCAGGCCCACGATGTCGCCCGGCCACGCCTCGTCGATGGTCGATTTGCGCTGTGCCATAAACTGCGTGGGCGAGGAGAAACGGACGGTCTTGCCCTGACGCACATGCAGGTAGGGGGCGTTGCGGACGAACTTACCCGAGCACACCTTGCAGAAGGCGATGCAGGAGCGGTGGTTGGGGTCGATGTTGGCCGTGATCTTGAAGACGAATCCCGTGAACTTAGGCTCCTCGGGCTGCACATCGCGCTCTTCGGCCTTGGTAGGACGGGGCGAGGGAGCGATCTCCACGAAGCAGTCGAGGAGTTCCTTCACGCCAAAGTTGTTCAGGGCCGAACCGAAGAAGACAGGCGCCACCTCGGCATCGAGGTAGGTCTGGCGGTCGAACTCCGGATAGACGCCCTCGATGATTTCGAGGTCCTCGCGCAGCTGGGCGGCATCGTCGGCACCGACGTAGCTGTCCAGTTCATCGGAGTCGAGCTGCACACTCACCTTCTCGGTGACGCGTTGTTTATCGGGAGTGAAGAGGTTGAGGTTCTGTTCGTAGATGTTATAAACCCCCTTGAAGCGGGCGCCCTGGTTGATGGGCCAAGAGAGGGGGCGCACCTTGATTTGCAGTTCCTCTTCGAGTTCATCGAGGAGGTCGAAGGGATCCTTGCCCTCGCGGTCCATCTTGTTGATGAAGACGATGACGGGCGTCTTGCGCATACGGCAGACGGTCATCAGCTTGCGCGTCTGGGTCTCTACGCCCTTGGCACCATCGACGACGATGATGGCGCTGTCCACGGCGGTGAGGGTGCGGAAGGTGTCTTCGGCGAAGTCCTGGTGACCCGGGGTGTCGAGGATGTTGACCTTGTAGTCATTATAGTCGAACTCCATGACGGAGGTGGTCACGGAGATACCGCGCTGCTTCTCGATTTCCATCCAGTCGGAGGTAGCGGTCTTCTTGATTTTGTTGCTCTTGACGGCACCGGCCACCTGGATCTGTCCGCCAAAGAGGAGGAACTTCTCGGTCAGGGTGGTCTTACCTGCATCGGGGTGCGATATGATGGCGAAGGTTCGCCTGCGTTCTATTTCGGGATTCACCTTGAATATTTACGATTTAACGATTTACGAATGAATGATGGGAATTCCCCACCTTAATTTATATAAGTAGATGAACACAATTAGTTTACATTTTAGACACGGAGGCACAGAGAATATATATAAACTCTGTGTCTTTGCATCTCTGTGTACTAAGGATTGTGTCATTAAATTATGATTGGTTACTTATTACCTTTTTCTTTTATCTCTTTAACTCTTCTCTTTCACCTTTTACTTTTTCACTTATTTTTCTCTTTTCTCTTTTAATCTTTTATTTACTTTTTCTCTTTTCTCTTTTACTTTTTCTCTTTCACTTTTCACCTTCAATGCACTCCTTGAGGCTGTCCTCCCAGTAGGGGATTTCGAGGTGATAGGTCTGCTTGATCTTGGTCTTGTCGAGGACGCTGTAGTGCGGACGTGCTGCGGGTGTGGGGTACTCGGCGGTGTGCAGGGGACGGACGTGGCAAGTGGTGATGCCGGCCAGCCGGTGGATGGCCTTGGTGAAGTCATACCACGAGCAGACGCCCTCGTTGGAGAAGTGGAAGATGCCAGGCTGAATGCCCTGGGAGATAGCAGCCATGATAGCAGCGGCCAAGTCACGCGCGTAGGTGGGCGTACCTATCTGATCAAAGATAACTCCCAGTTCGCTCTTCTCCCGACCAAGGCGCAGCATCGTCTTCACGAAGTTGTTGCCGAAGCGGCTGTAGAGCCAGGCGGTGCGGATGATGAGGGCCGAGGGGTTGGCTGCCAGAACGGCCTGTTCGCCAGCGAGTTTTGTCCGACCATAGACGGAGTTGGGGCATGTGGGGAGGTCTTCGGTGTAGGGGGTGTGGGCGGTGCCGTCGAAGACGTAGTCCGTGGAGATTTGGACGAGGTGACCGCCACGCTGCTGGATGGCAGCTGCCAGGTAGCCGGGGGCGGTGGCGTTCAGCAGGGCAGCGCGGTCGGCGTCGGACTCGGCACGGTCCACGGCCGTGTAGGCGGCGCAGTTGACGATGAGGTCCACGGAGTGCTCTTCGACGAAGGTGGAGACGGCGGCAGGATCGGTGATGTCCAGGGGGGAGATGGGGGGGACGGGGGAGGAGGCGGGGGAAGCGGCGGGGGAGGAGGCGGCGACGGGGGAGGCGGCGGCGAATACGCCGCCCACCCGACCGGAGGAATCTGGGGCGACGACATCGGTAAAATGCCAGCGATATTCGGGATGAAGGCGGGCTTGAAGCTGCATCTCGTTGCCGAGCTGACCGCAGGCGCCTGTGACGAGGATTGTTTTCATATCTGGGGTGTCAATCTTTTAATTCTCAAATTCTCCGCTCGACTTTGCCGCTTCTTCGAGCGACAGCGAGTCGGAGGAGGGTTTAATCTTTCAATCTTCAGTTCGACTTTGCCACCTTTTCGAGCGACAGCGAGTCGGAGGAGGGTTTTACTCTCTATTTTCACAGTTCCAGCTCCCCTGCCCTCTCCTTTCGCCAGGCATCGGCGAGGAGGGCCAAGAGGTGAGAGATGTGGGTGACGGCTTCTTGCGTCTCCTTGGAAATAGGCTTCTGCTGCAGGCGCAGGAGCATGGTGCCATAGAGGGCTTCGAAGCAGTTCTCCAGCTCGGGAGCATCGGTGTGACCACTGCGGGAGCGGAATTCAACGATGAAGGGCAGGGCCTTGTAGTAGGCTGCCGAGTAGAAAGGATGCTTGGGGCTCTGAAGGAGCTGTTGGTGAAGGTCGGTCAGCAGGGAGACGGTGCCCTGGTTGATCTGCAGGTGGCCCCGCTCCGTCTTTCCTTCCTCGCGCATCATCTGGCAGAGGTCACTGAGCCACTGCGCCTCCGCAGCACGGTCCTCGTCGCTGTAGTCAAAACGGGCGACATACTCATCACGCAGGCGGTCGGCATCGCAGCCATAGGCACGCAGGGTATCTTCCAGCTGCCACATATACAGCAGGTACTCTGCCACATTCGTATCTTTCAGTTGTTTGGCAATCTTCACTCTTAAAACTTTATTCCTTAAACTTTACACCTAAAACTAATACAGCGTCAGCCCCAGCAGTGTGGAGAGCAAGCCCAGTGCCGAGACGGTCATCACAATAACACCTATAATCATGTTGATGAGCGAAATGCGTTCGAGTTCAAAGGTGGCACGCAGCTTGTCCACCACATAGGTGAGTCCATACCACCACAACATAGCACCGAGGAAGATACTCAGGTAGCCCAGCGTCTGTTGTCCGATGTGATCGGGCACGACGAAGGTGAATCGGGCAAAGAGAGCTAGGAAGAGGAAGACGATGAGCGGATTGCTGACGGTGACGAAGAATCCCGTCAGCCCATTGTATGCCAGCGTTCCCTTCTCCGAGGACACCTTGCGCAGATGAGGTTTCGTGCGGAAGGTGTAGTAACCGAACGCAAACAGGATGATGCTGCCGAAGAGCTGGAGGAAATACATCGTGCGGGGTTGCTCGATGAACTCCAGCACAAAACTCATTCCCAAACCCGTCATGAGGGCATAGATGATGTCGCTCACTGCGGCCCCCAGGCCCGTGACCAGACCATACCAGCGTCCCTTGTTCAAAGTACGCTGGATGCAGAGCACGCCCACCGGCCCCATCGGGGCACTTGCGACGATGCCAACGAGCAGACCTTTGACGGTCAAATCAAGTAAAGTAACATGTTCAAACCACATACAGGGCACAAAGTTCGGCTTTTTCTTCGAAAAAAAGAAAGAAAAAGGAAGAAAAGCGCATTCTTCCGCGCAAAAATGCATTTTTCTTAGCTTTTTCTTCCTCTCATGCCAAACTTTTACTACCTTTGGCGCCTGAATAGTCATTTCGTGACGAATACCCCAACCCTAAAGTATAAGACTCAAAAATGGAAAAGAAACCTTATGTGATTGGCCTCGACCTGGGAGGCACCAACTCTGTGTTCGGAATCGTTGACGCCAACGCCAACGTCGTCGCTACGACCTCCATCAAGACCCAAGGTCAGGGCGACATCAACCAATATGTGGATGCTTGTGTGGCTGCCCTTCGCCCCATCATCGACGAAGTCGGCGGCATCGACAAGATCCACGCCATGGGCATCGGTGCTCCCAACGGCAACTACTACACCGGCGCCATCGAGTTCGCCCCCAACCTCCCCTGGAAGGGACAGATTCCCTTGGCCGAGATGTTCCATGAACGTCTGGGAATCCCTGTTCGCCTGACCAACGATGCCAACGCCGCCGCCATCGGCGAGATGCAGTATGGCGCCGCCAAGGGGATGCAGAACTTCATCATGATCACCCTGGGCACAGGCGTCGGCAGCGGCATCGTCATCAACGGCACCGTGGTCTATGGCTGCGATGGTTTTGCCGGTGAGCTGGGTCATGTCATCGTGGAACGCAACGGACGCCAGTGCGGCTGTGGCCGCAAGGGATGTCTGGAGGCCTACTGTTCTGCCACGGGCGTGGCCCGCACGGCTCGCGAAATCATCCAGAAGACCGACAAGCCCACCCTGCTGCGCGAGATTCCGCTCGACAAGATTGAATCGAAGGACGTGGCCATCGCTGCCGGCAAGGGCGACGAGGTGGCCAAGCAGATCTTCGAGGAGACCGGTCGCATCCTGGGCGAAGCATGCGCCAACTTCGCAGCCTTCAGCAGCCCCGAGGCCTTCATCTTCTTCGGCGGTCTGACCAAAGCCGGCGACCTCATCATGGATCCCATCAAGCGCGCCTACGACGCCAGCATCCTGCCGATCTTCAAGGGCAAGGCCAAGATGCTCGTCAGCGAGCTCGACGGTGCTGCCGCTGCCGTCCTCGGTGCCAGCGCACTGGGATGGGAGGTCCAATAAATGAAAAGTGAAAAAGGAAAAATGAAAAGTGACAGATTAATAGAACGATTCCTCGACTACATCAGCTACGACACCCAGTCCTCCGAGGAGGCAGAAGGGTGCCCGAGTACTCCGAAACAACTGGACTTCGCCCGCCACTTGGCTGAATCCCTCGAAGAGATGGGACTGGAAGACGTGGAGATGGACGAATCCGGCTATATCTACGCCACGCTGCCCAGCAACATTCCCGCTGAGGTGCCCACCATCGGTTTCATCTCGCACTACGACACCAGCCCCGACTGCTCGGGAGCCAACATCAGGCCCCGCATCGTGGAGCACTACGACGGCGGCGACATCGTGCTCGATGCTGCAGAAGGCATCGTCACCTCTCCCAAGATGTTCCCCGAGATGCTGGATCACGTGGGCGAAGACCTCATCGTCACCGACGGCCATACCCTCCTGGGAGCCGACGACAAGGCAGGCATCGCAGAGATTGTCGAAGCCATGGCCTACCTGATGGAGCACCCAGAGATCTCCCACGGCCGCATCCGCGTGGCCTTCAATCCCGATGAGGAGATTGGTGCCGGAGCACATCTCTTTGACGTAGAGAAGTTTGGCGCCGAATGGGCCTACACGATGGACGGTTCCGAGGTGGGCGAACTGGAGTATGAGAACTTCAACGCCGCCAGTGCCACCATCCGCATCAAGGGACTCAACGTCCACCCCGGCTACGCCAAGGACAAGATGCGCAATGCCTGCCTCATCGCCACGGAGTTTGCGCGCGAGATGCCAGCTGCCGAAGTGCCCGAGCGCACCGAGGGCTACGAGGGATTCTATCACCTCACGGGCATCAAGGCCACCGTCGAAGAAGCCACCCTCAGCTACATCATCCGCGACCACGACCGCCAGCGCTTCGAGGAACGGAAGAACTTCGTGGCCGACCTGGCTGCAGTCTTCGAGGAACGCTACGGCGAAGGAGTCGTCACGGCAGATATCCGCGACCAGTACTACAACATGAAGCAGCAACTCGAAGGCAAGGAGCACATCATCGACATCGCCCGCCGCGCCATCGAGGAGGCTGGCATGGAGTGCAAGGTCAAGGCCATCCGCGGCGGCACCGACGGCGCCCAGCTCAGCTTCAAGGGTCTCCCCTGCCCCAACATCTTCGCCGGCGGCCTCAACTTCCACGGTCGCCACGAGTTCGTGCCCATCCAATCCATGCAGAAAGCCATGCAGACGGTGGTCAACATCTGCAAGATCGTGGCGGAATAAAGCCTTCCTGTAGATCACGGATTACGCGGATTCTTCAAGCGTAAAGCGTTGCAAGCGCCGAACGGAACGGTTCCTGAGTGAACCATGAAAGCCGTGTAATCCGTGGTCTTTTTGTTACCACTCCACCACCTCCGCATCCCCGAAGCGGTCGTAGCCGCTGATGAGCACCCGGTCGCCCGGCTGCAGTCCTTCGATGACCTCATAGAACTCTGTGTTCTGCCGCCCCAGTTTAATGGGCACGCGGCGGGCACGATGCCCCGACTCGTCCACGCGCATGATCCACTGCCCTCCTGTCTGGGCGTAGAAATTGCCGCGAGGGATGATGAGGCGACGTTCGGGCTGTCCCAGTTCAATTTGCAGGCGGAGCGTGAGACCCGGGCGAAGAGAAGCCTCGCCGCGGAGTGAGGCTTCCACCCCGAATGTATGTTCCTGTACCTGCGGAACAATCCTACTGATTTCCAAAGCGATTCGTTCGCCTTTGTTAAAGGCCGTGGCGGTTTGTCCGCTTTGCACGCGATCAATGTAGTATTCGTTCAGGCGGGCGGTGATCTTATAATCCGTGAGCACTCCTATTTCACCCACCTGTTCGCCCGCTGCAATCTGTCCGCCGATGGTGGCAGAGAGGTTGCTGATTTGTCCGTCCGTGGGCGCCAGCACGACGAGGGCATCGCGGCGGCGGTCGCTGTTGCGCAGTTTCTGTGCCTCCATCTGCATCTGTTGTTCAATGAGTTGACGACCGATGGCATTGAGCAACGAGTCGTGATGCAGGCTCTCGATGGTCAATAGCGTGCGGCGGCGGTTGTACTCATACTCATCCCTGGCCACCTCCAGCTGCGCCTGACTCTTCACCCCCATGCGCGCCTCCTCCTGCTCGAGAGCGAAGTTCTTGCTGATCTTCCGCAGTTCGAAGTTCGCCTGCAGGGCTTGGCCGCGCAGGGTGATGCTCTTCTGCTGCATCTCCACGAGTTGTTGGCGATGCTGCATCTGCTGCAGTTCGTAGGTACGCCGCTCCGTCTCTATCTCCTCCAGCACTTTCGGGTTGGAAAGAACGAGAATGGTGTCGCCGCGCCGCAGCAGGTCACCGTTGTGACAGCAGATGCGTTCCACAGTGCCCCCTTCCATGGCATTGACACGCATGGAGGTGATGGGGCACACCAGGCCATTGACGTCCACATACTCCAAGAAGTCGCTGTCGCAGACCACTGCCAGTTGTTCCGCCGCAATCTCCGACTTCAATGTCCGTGGGCGCAGCTGAAGCACAGCGGCGTAAACGATGAGTGCAAGGAGGAGCGTTCCTCCCACAATATACATCCGATACTTCACGTACCACGGTTTCTTCGGTAACTTAATATCCATGCTATATTATATTTTACACTTTTCAATCTTTCATTTTTCATTTCCCAGCGTCAGGCTTCTCAGCCCATAGTGCAAGCTCCAGAACGTCTGCAGGGCACCGATGAAAGCACGCTGGGCAGCATCCTTCTCGCTGATGCTCGTGTTCAGTTCCAACAGACTGGTGCGTCCCTGCAGATACAGCCAGCGCGCCACCTCGTAGCGTCGCAGTGCTGTCTGGCGGGTGCGGTAGGCGATGCGCACGCGGTAGCCCTGGATGTTATACTGCCGCACCATCTTCAGCACGTTCAGCCGGAAGTCCTGCATGGCCTGTTCGCTCTGTGTCTGAGTCAGTTCCAACCTCGACTGTGCCACGCGCACCTGACCTTTACCGCGTCCCCAATCCAGCAACGGCAGCGACACGGACAGACTCACGTACTGCTGGTTCATGGGCTTCGTGTAAGCTTCGCGTATCGTGGTGCCCGTCTGGGAAAGACCGAACTGCATATAGAGGTCCGCCTTCAGGCCACGGCTGGCTTTGGCAGCTGACAGCGCGCTCTGGCTCTCTATCACGTTCAGTCGCAGCTGCTCCGGGTCGGGGTTGTTCTTCAGTGCCAGTGCCAACGCCTCCTCTGCGTCCACCGTCTGATGCGGGATGATGGTGTCGGGCACCACGCTCAGCACCACGTTCTCCCCCACTCGCAGGTAAGAGCGCAGCGACTGCATGGCATTCTCCACCTCCGCCTCGGCGTTCAGTCGGTTGGTCTCCTCGCTGAGCTTGTTCACCTCCAGTTGCAGCATCTCGTTTTCGGTGATGCTGCCACGTTCATAGCGACGCCGGGCGTACTGATGCAGGGTGTCGCTGACGGCATAGTTCTGGCGGGCGATGTCGAGATCCGTCTGCGCCGAAACCAGATAAAAGAAATAAGTACTCGCGCGTGAGGCCACCAGCTCCATCGTCTCGGCCAGCTGCTTGCGGGCGATGCTGATGCGCATCGGCTCCGTGCGACGGGCCCACCGCAGGCTGTTGTGCCCGAACAGGCTCTGCTGGTAGCCGATGGAGATTGGCACGCTGGAGTATCCGTGCGTGCGCCGCTCAAATTCGTCCTGGCGGTAGAGGTTGCTGCGCACGAACAACGTGCCGCCCGTCAGCGCCACGTTCTGCGAGATGCTGAGCGAGAGGTCGGTACTCAGTTGGTTCTGCCGCACAAAAATATTGGTACCGTCGGGCTGTGTGATGCTGCTCACCTGGCGATTCAGCGAGGGCGCCGTGCTCAACGTGACGGACGGCAGGTAGTTCGCTCGGTAGTAGCGATAACTCCACTCCGCCGCTTCCAACTGGTGGCGCGCCGCCAGCGCATCGCTCGACTGCCGCTGCGCCAAGGCCACGACCTCGCTGAGCGTCAGCCGCAACGTGTCCGCAGGCTCTGCCCAGCCGAGAGCAGGTCCGAGCCTTGTCATTGAGCCCGCCATCGTGCCATTGGCGAGGACAGAAAATATTAAAGTAATCACAATCGCTTTCATACCTCACACTGAGGCAAGAAGCGTGCCAAACCGTTATCTCACTGATTATCTTCGAAGAAGAAAGATTCTTCCGCTATAAAATACGTGCAAAACCGCACATCTTCGTGCGGTTTCGCACATCTATCAGAATGGGAAAAGAAGGGGTAATACGATAATCATCACGATGCCCATGATGAGCTGCAGAAATCGGCGCAGGAAGGAGAGCGACTTGCGGTTGCCTTGCCTGTCGATGTGACAGAAGATGCCCGGTGCCTCCTCCACGGCCGCTGTGCCACGGGTGAAGGAGCGGGCACTCGTCCACCGACAAGGAATGACGAGGCTGCCACCCTTGTCGATATAACCCCACTTGCCGCTTGAATCCTGCACCGCCGCCAAGTCCTCGCTGAACGAATAAGCGCGCTGCCACGTGCAGGGGATGACGAGCGTGCCGGCCTCATCAATGAAGCCGTACAGACCCCGCTCATCCCGCACCCAGGCACGTCCGCAGTGGAAACCACGTGCATCGTGCCACCGGCAGGGAACGACGATCTGCCCCGCCTTGTCCGCGAAGCCTACAAGGCCCTGTCGCCTCACTCGTTGCAATTTCATCTCCTCGCTATTCAGAGTCCCGATGCATCAGGGCCGTATTCTTGTTCCTGCGCGGACTGCCATTCACGAAGATGGCCTTTAGCGTTTTCTTTTCCATCTTTTATAGACTGTTTTGATGTTTTAGCGGTGCAAAGGTAATCAAATTTTTTGATTCCGTTGTTCTCTGAGGTTAAAAATGCACTGATGACCTTGTGTTTTGTAGCAAGAATTACAGGAAACGCACGTCGATGGGGGCGTCACCTATGCAAATAAGAGTCCTGCTTGCCTCGGTTTAAGAAAGTCCTTTCAGCAGTTGCTGCAGGAGGTAGGTGGCGTTCTGGTTGCGAGCCACGCCGGGCGTGATGCGGTAGGTGTAGGTGATGTGGTCGGAGAGTTGGATTTCGAAGCAGTAGTTGTGGAAGCGGTCGGAGTGCTCCTCGGCCATGCGGGAGAGTTCCAGGTCGTGGGTGGCGATGACTCCGGTCACGGGCAGCGCACTGACGGCTTCGAGGAAGAGGCGGGAACCATTGAGTTTGTCAAGGGAGTTCGTACCTTTCAGGATCTCATCGAGGATGATGAGGGTGTGGGGCGGCTTGGCGGCGTCCGCAGTTGAGGTTGCTCTGACGAAATCCAGCAGCTGCTGCAACCGCAACAACTCAGCATTGAAATAAGAGATGCCATGGGCGAGGTCGTCGGAAGTGCGCATAGAGGTGAAAAGCGAGAAGAGCGAGCAACGCAGGTGTCCGGCAAAGACAGGCAGACCGACACGTGCCAGCAATACATTGATACCCACGGAGCGCAGGAAGGTGCTCTTGCCCGCCATATTGGCGCCCGTGATGATGTAGTAATGTCCGTCGGCGAGGAGGAAGTCATTGCGCACGGCCTTGGCGCCGAGGAAAGGATGCCACAGTCCTTTGGCTTCAAAGAGGGGTCCCTCCACTACTTCTGCATCGGTAGCTTCGGGGTGATTGAAGCGAAAGGTGGCCAGGGAGACGAGCGCGTCGTAGCGGCTGACGGCCTCTATCCATTCGGGGATGCGCTGAAGGTAGCGTTCTTTCCACGACAGGAACCTGCGGACGATGAAGAGGTCGGCCATGAACAGGGCGTTGGAGATGAGAATCCAGAACTCATTCCGACGATCGATACTGGCCACGATGGAGGTGAGGGAGGTGAAGGCAGGAGCGGCTTCCGAAGTCTCGGGCACCAGTGCCATCAGCCGTTCATAGACCTTCAGCTGGCGGAGGATGCCCTCCGTGGCACGCTTCGTGAGCAGCAACGGACGGGCAAACAGGAGGCTGGCCACCAGCACTTCCAGCACGGCCCAAGCCATCACACTGCCGGCACCGGCCAGCCCTAAGACGCTGGCCACTAACAGAGCATAGAATCCACCGACAAGAGCGACTGCGAGGTACAGTGCCAGCCAGGAACCGGCAAAACGAGGAACGCGGATGGAGGAGACGCCCTCCAAGGCACGCAGGACCGAGGCCGTGTCCACGTGTTCCTGCGCCATGAAGGTCATGCGACGGGTATCTTCCTCCGCCAACTGCCGAATGGCATCGCGCCGCTGCTGCACCTCGGCGAGTGAGGGCACACGAATCTCGGAAAGCAAGGCTGCCAGATGGTCGCTGCCACCCGATGTGACTGTGCGGTTCATGCGCTGGAAGAGGGATTCGGGGCCGAAGACATCGAGGTCGGTGGTAAACGGGTGCGCAGGGTCGGCATAGCGCTTGCCGTCGTCGAAGTGCGAGAAGTCGCCGTCCAAGGCCGCCAGCTCACCTTCATAGACCCTCAGCCACGACTCACACTCGCCCAGCCGTGCCGAGCTACGTACATCGAGGCTGCGAATCCAGAGATAAACCAGCACCGCCACGCCAGCAGCCACCAGAAGGGGCCACCACCCATCCGTCACGCCATAAGCCACGGCGAAAGCCACCGCAGCAAAGAAACTGACCAACTCCGCCACGACGAAGTTTCTGGTCTTTCGCCTCAGCACCACCGCCTCAGCCCGCAGTGCATCGGCCTTCTCCTGATAGTATGTTTTTAAATCTTGTTGCATGGTCCGAATCCATCACGTTGGTTTTGTGACGAAGATTTCAGGATGCAAAAGTAGGCATTTCTCTTGATTTCAACAAGGATAGGAGCAAGAAAAAAAGATATTTTGTGTTTCCTTGGTTTATTTTAAAAGAACTCTGGATGAAGAATGCAGACTCCTGGTGTGCGGAACCGAACACAAGATGTGCGTTTTCGCACAAAATAGAGTGTTTTGAGGCTCTGATAGGCAAATAGCTGGAAGAAGGACGGCCGGGAATGAAGTTTTCTTCTTATCTTTGCGCAGAAAAATCATCAGACAGAAAACGCCAGTTATGCAAAACCATCCCACAGACAAAGGCTACCGTTCCGTCCCGGACAGGCAAGGCGGGAGCAGAGCCACTGACGGCCGCATCCTCGTCGTGGATGACAACGAGGATATCCTCTTTGCCCTGAACCTGTTGCTGAAGCCGCTGGTGGAGGACATCAGAGTAGCTACCAAACCGGAATTGATCGACAAGTTCTACGACCAGATTCATCCTGACTTAGTGCTGCTGGACATGAATTATAAAAGAGATTCCATCAGTGGCGAGGAAGGCTTCGAGTGGCTGGAGCACATCCTGCACCGCGACCCGCAGGCCGTCGTCATCCTCATGACGGCCTACTCCGATGCCGACAAGGCCGTGCGAGCGCTGAAGAGCGGTGCCACGGACTTCATCACCAAGCCCTGGGAGAACTCACGATTGCTGGCCACCATCTTCTCGGGCATCAAGCTTGGACAGGAACGCCATCGCACCCGTGTGCTGGAACAGCAGATGGAGGTGGCAGCATCACCCTTCGGTGCCACAACAGCTCCCACCATCATCGGCCAGAGTCCTGCCATGCAACACGTCCTGCAGACCGTGGCACAGGTGGCCGCCACAGATGCCAACGTACTCATTCTGGGCGAGAACGGCACGGGCAAAGATGTCATCGCACGCCAGCTCGGAGCCCTGTCCGCCCGCGCCTCGAAGCCGTTTGTGAGCATCGACCTGGGCAGCGTGCCGGAACAGTTGTTCGAGAGCGAGCTCTTCGGCTACGAGAAAGGAGCCTTCACCGATGCCCGCAAGTCCAAGGCGGGCCGCATGGAGACGGCCAACGGCGGCACGCTCTTCCTCGACGAAATCGGTAACCTGCCCCTACCCTTGCAGGCGAAGATGCTCGCCGCCCTGGAACGTCGCGAGATCTCGCGCCTCGGCGGTACGCAGGTGACGTCCATCGACGTCCGTCTCATCTGCGCCACCAATGCCGACCTGCATCGCGAGGTGGAAGAAGGACGTTTCCGTGAGGACCTGCTCTACCGCATCAACACCATCGAGATCACGATGCCTCCGCTGCGCGACCGTGGCGAGGACATCATCCTGCTGGCCGAACACTTCCTCGCCCTCTACGCGCGTAAATATAATAAGGTGTCGCTCTCGCTGAACCGCGATGCCCGCCAGAAGTTGCTGCGTCACACGTGGCCGGGCAACGTGCGGGAGCTGATGCACGCCGTGGAACGGGCCGTGCTACTAGCCAAGGGGCCAGGACTCTGTGCAGCGGACTTCGTACTGAAGGAGACCACACGCCGCAGCGCCCAGACACCGACCCTGAACCTCGAACGCCTGGAACAGGAGGCCATACAGCGAGCCATGGACGTCGCGGGAGGCAACATCAGCAAGGCCGCGGACCTGTTGGGCATCACGAGGTATGCGCTATATAGGAAACTGAATAAGTAAGGACCCACCCCTCACCCTCCCTCCGCTCGGCCCAAAGGGACGCTTCACACTTGAAGAAAGGAAGGGAGTAGCTACCTTATGAAACGGATATGAAAACGTATTTGTTGTACATAGTTGGACTGGTTTTCTTGCCGCTGGCGATAGCGGCGTGCTTGTTTGAGCACCTGCCCGTCACCGCAACAGCCATCAGCCTGCTGCTGCTCGGCTTGTGCATCTCGCTCTACAATCGCATCAGCCGTCTGCGCTACAGCTACCGCGAGACGGAACGGGAGAACGAGACGCTGCGGCACAAACTCACCGAAAGCGAACGGCAGATGCAGTACCTGCAGCAACTGACGGAAAACGTCGATACTGCCCTCTTCGTCTGCTCCACCGACGGACGGATTGACTGGATGAATCATGCAGGGAGGAAGATCCTCTCCTCGCTCACCCGTCAGGGGGAGGGCCTTTTTGGGGTGGGTCTCTTCCTCCCCTCCCCCATCCTTCAGGCCATTGCCGACCACGCCGAGGTGGTGAATGGCTGCGCCCTTTCCACCGTCCTATTGCGCATCGACGGACATCGCCGCATGGTGGTGGCGATGAAGGATGTCTCGATGCTGATGCAGCGACAGGAAATGGAGGCTTGGCTGCAACTCATCCGCGTGCTGACGCACGAAATCATGAACTCGCTGACGCCCATCATCTCCATCAGCGAGACATTGGCAGAATCCCTCCCCCAAGGGGGAGGACAGGAGGGGGCCTCGGTCATCAACCGTCGCTGCCACGCGCTCCTCGACTTCGTGGAGAGCTACCGACAGCTCACTCGCATCAAACAACCCGAACGCACGACGTTCCCTGTCAGTGAACTCTTTGAACACATTTCTGCTCTCTATCCACAAGTCCAGACCAAAGGCGACGGACTGCTGACGGCTGACCGTTCACAGTTGGAGCAGGTACTCATCAACCTCATCAAGAACGCCATCGAAAGCGGAGCAACGCAAATCTCCCTCACCGCGCAGCCGCTCCCCTCCCCGTCGGGTGGGGATGGGGCTGATACAGCCATTCATGTAAGCGACAACGGCGCAGGCATGACGCCCGACGTCCTCGCACACGCCTTTGTGCCTTTCTACACGACCAAGCCCAGCGGCACCGGCATCGGCCTCAGCCTCTGCCGCCAGATTATCCTCAAGCACGGCGGTCACATCAGCGTGAACAGTCATCCCGGCCTCGGCACCACGTTCACCATTACCCTGTAACGCCTGTGCATTTCCGCACAATCCTGGGCGAAAGCGCACAGGACGCCGCAAGCAGTGTTTTTGTCATCTCCCGATGAATCAGCGACTTATCGTTTTGGCACGGTTCTTGCGCTATTATTATTGTTACAAAATCAGTTTCACAAAATGAATAACCAAGAACAAACAACTCGCCAGCTGCTGCCCTCCCTGACGGGAGGGGGACGGGGGTGGGTCTTCCTCACCCGCATGAAAGGCTACACCATTCTCTCGCTGCTCGGTCTCATCATCTCCCTCAGCGGTACCGTCATCATCAGCCGCTACCTTTATCAGGAATGGACGGTGGATCACTTCATGCCCAACCTCGACCGCACGTTTGTCCTCTTCTCGCAGTACAAGGACAGCCCCGCCGACGATCTGAACCTCGGCATGAGCTACGACCCCAACCACGAAGCCGACTTCATCTCGCCCGTGGAAGGTCAGAGCGAGATTGAGGCATACTGCGACATCGAACTCCGCAAGGGATTCCCCATCGCCCAAGAGGGGAAGGAAGTTATCTATCCCGCCGCCATCACCGTGGAAGACAGCACCTTCTTTCAGATTTATCCTGTGGAAGTCGTGGAAGGTGCCCGCCAACTGACCGCCGACGGCCAGTGCATGGTCAGCGAGGAGTTGGCGCGCCGCCTGTTCCCCGCGGAGAGTGCTGTGGGCAAGAGCATCCCCATCGAGGACGGCACACCGCACACCATCCAGGCCGTCTATCGTCAGCCCTCCACCAAGAGCACCCTGCGCTTCGACATCCTGCAGTTCCGCAAGGAACCGATGCTCAGCAATTCCTATTCAATCTGCCTCGTGCTGCTGCATGAGGGAGCCGACGCGAACACCTACAACGAGCGGCAACCCTATCAGGAGATATCGCTCTACAGCAAACGTCCCATCAAGTTCATTCTCAAACCTTACAGCGAGTTGAGCAACCGTCCGTGGTGGGGAGATGACATGGACGGTACTAAATGCGCTCAGGCAAAAAGCTCCTCCTCGCACCTGTGGATGCTCTTCTTCGTGGCCATGCTCCTGCTGTTCGTGGGTCTGTTCAACTTCGTGAATCTCTTTGCCGTGATGCGCTCGCACCGCCGCCACGAACTGCACGTCCGCCGTCTCTTCGGTGCCTCCCGCTGGGATCTCTTCCGCCTGCTCTACTCAGAGACTTTTGTCCTCGCAGCCCTCGCCATGGTGGGCGTTTGGACGGTGGTGGAACTCACCACGCCCCTGCTCGCTACCTATTATAATATAGAGGTGATGGGGCAGTGGAAGTTTGATGTGGGGCTGACGGCGGTAATTGTAATCATACTACCATTAGTCGGACCCTCCCCCCTGCCCCTCCCTGCCAGGGAGGGGAGTAATTACCTTTCAAGAATAAAGAGGGCAACCAGTCAAATACATCTTACTCCCCTCCCTGTCAGGGAGGGGCGGGGGGGAGGGTCTGTCGGGGGGGCTGCTGCCTTCCTTTTCCTCCAGTTCTTCATCTCCCTCACCCTCCTCAACGTCAGCCTCTACTTCATGCGCCAGCTGAACGCGATGATGACCACCGATCCGGGCTTTCGCACTAAGGGGTTGCTGAGCGTACTCCTGCAACCGCACGAGAACAGGGACACGTGGTCGGAAGAGGAATGGCAGGCTCACGTGGCCAGGTCGGCCAGCAACCGCGATGTCATCTTGCAACGCCTGTCGGCATGCCCTTACATCAAGACCTACTGCTACGACCCGCACCTCGTCGGCGAACGCCAGGACGACGAAGTCAATGGGAAATACAAAGTCAACCTCTGCTGGATCAACCCCAAGGCGATGGAGCTGTATGGCCTGCAGGGCGTGGCCGGACGAACATTCAGCGACAGCACGGACCACTTCGCGCAATACCTTTGCATGGTCAACGAGACGTTCATCCGCCAACTCGAAGTCAAGGACTTCCATGACTTCAAGGTGCAATTCCCCAACCGCGTATGGTGGTCGAACGGATCTGACATGAGCGGCAATCCGCCCTTCGAGATTGTGGGTGTGCTGCGCGACTTCCATCCCGGTCGCCAGTCCGAGCCATTGATGCCCACGGTCTATCTCTTCGAGAACTCCGACAGCGGCAAGGACTCTCCGTTCGGCTTCGAAGGACAGTACCTGCTGATGGACATCGCCGAAAGGCATGAAGAGGACGTCATCACCTATCTGCGCGACCTCGTCCACGAACTCTTCGGCACCAACGAGCTGACTTATCAGTGGGTGGAAGACCAGCGCAAGGACCTCTACCGCGAGGACCAGCGCACCGCCCGCATCTTCATCACCTTCTCGCTCTTAGCCATCGCCGTGACGTGCCTCGGTGTCCTCGGGCTGATGATGTTCGACGTGCGCCGTCGCTACCGCGAGATAGCACTCCGCAAGGTGCATGGTGCCACCTTCCTTGACATCGCCCTGCTGCTCTCTCGCCGCTACCTCATCGTCTTCGCCGTGGCCGCCGTCGCCTCGCTGCCCGTCAGCCTCCTCGTCATCCACCGCCTCATGGCCAGCTACACCATCCACACCTCCTTCGCCTGGTGGATTCCGCTGCTGAGCATCGCACTCATCCTTGGACTGTGCACCCTGACGCTGTGGCAGCAGGTGTGGAGGGCTACAAGAATCAAACCGTATCAAATACTCAAAGAACAATAAAAGATGGCTCCCCCTCCCCAGTCCTCTCTTTTGAGTCAAGCAAAGGGATGCTTAGAGGGTGCTAATCCAAGAAAATCGCGACTATTTAGGATTATAATCCAAAAAAGTCCTGCTTTTCTTGGATTAGTGCCTTTTTCGTATTACCTTTGCGCCGTCATTCTCCACCATCTACCTCCATAATGATTACCCGTACATTACAAGCAAAGATAGAGCAGAGACTTTTCAAAGGAAAGGCTATTGTTGTCGTGGGAGCACGCCAGGTCGGTAAGACCACGCTCTTCAATGAAATCCTTCGGGGACGCACGGAAAAGACATTGCGACTCAACCTGGACGAAGCTGATGCCCGTGAGATCCTCTCCTCTCCGACCATGGCAGAGCTGAAGCAGTTGATAGCCGACAACAGCATCGTCATGATTGACGAAGCCCAGCGAGCAAGGGATATTGGATTGACCTTAAAGCGCATACAAGACAACTTCCCTCACGTACAGCTGATGGTAACAGGGTCTTCTTCCCTTGATCTCCGGGCCAGTATCAATGAGCCGATGACCGGACGCAAATGGGAGTACCAGCTCTTTCCGCTCTCAACGGCTGAGATTCTTGGTGCCAATGGCATCCTCTCGGTCAGGCAGAGTCTGGAAAGCCGACTCATCTATGGCTCCTATCCTGACGTCCTCAACTATCAGGCCGAAGCACGCGAAACATTGACCAACCTCACAGGCAGCTATCTGTATAAGGACCTGCTTGAGCTGGAAGGCATCCGGAAACCTGCTTTGCTGGAGAAGCTGCTGGTGGCACTGGCCTTGCAGCTGGGCAGTGAGGTGTCTTACAATGAGCTGGCACAAACCGTGGGGTCAGACAGCAAGACCGTAGAAAAGTACATAGACCTGCTGGAGAAGTGCTTTATCGTTTTCCGCTTGCCGGCATTCAGTCGCAACCTGCGCAATGAACTGAAGAAGAACCGAAAGATATACTTCTTTGATAACGGCGTTCGCAATGCCATTCTACAGAACTTCACCCCTCTGTCCTTACGTGCAGACGTCGGAGCCCTCTGGGAGAATTTCTTCATCAGTGAACGGCTAAAGGCAAACCACTATGGCGGACACTATGCCAAGAGCTACTTCTGGCGTACCAAATCGCAACAGGAAATCGACTATATCGAGGAGTGCGACGGAAGTTTACGTGCCTTTGAGCTAAAATGGAATCCCAAGCGAGCGAACACCTCTATTCCCACCTCCTTCCTGCAAGCTTACCCCGTGGAAGAGGCGGTCGTCATTACTCCCGAAAACTATCTGGACTTCTTATAGACAGACATATCACTTGAGGCATGAATGGTGTGCATTTCCGCACACTTGTGAGCGAAAGCGAACAAAAAGGGAGAAACACTGATTTCTGTATTCATCAGGCAATCAGTGTTTTCTTGTTTTGGCACGGTTCTTGCGAAGTGATAAGTGGGACAAGACTCTCCCCCCGCCCTCTCCTGTAGGGAGGGAGCGGTCACTTTCCAAGAAGTGAAAACATTAAATGCCATAAAAGTAAAAAGATTAAACTGTCAATGAACAAGAACACATCCAGTCAAAATCATTCTGCTCCCTCCCTATCAGGGAGGGCGGGGGGAGAGTCCGCGGCGTCCGCTTTTCGTTTCTTAACCCGCATGAAAGGCTACACCATCCTCTCGCTGCTCGGACTCATCATCTCCCTCAGCGGCACCGTCATCATCAGTCGCTACCTCTATCAAGAGTGGACGGTTGATCACTTCATGCCCTCCCTCGACCGCACATATATCCTCAAGGTTGGCAACGGGGATTACGGTAGCTTTCCGGCGAACTACAAACTCTTCGGCATCGAGCAATTAGCTTCTCACTTCGAGGGACGCGACGAGTTGGAGGCTGTGGCTTCGCTCCATGTCTTCGAGACCATGAAGGTGACGATGCCCAGCGGTGAGGTGCTGCAACCCGGAACCATCGGCGTGGATAGCATGTTCTTGGATCTCTACCCTTTGCGCCTCGCGGATGGCACGGGAACGCTGACGGGCGACGACAAATGTCTGCTCAGCGAGAAGCTGGCCGCACAACTGTTTCCCAACAAACGCGCTGTGGGACAGACGCTGACGCTGAACAGCAGCGAGCTGCGCACCATTGTGGGTGTCTTCCGTCAACCCGAGACCAAGACGAGCCTGCGCTTCGACCTCATTTGCTCTGAGACCATTCCCAACCAGCGTAATTCCGTGACTGCATTCACGATTCTCCGCTTCCGTCCGGGAACCGACATTCAAGCTTACAACGCCCAGCTGTCAGACGACTTTGACATGGGTTTCTCTGGCGACAGGACCTTCAAGTTCTCCGTCCATCCCTATAGCCAAGGCTTCTTGGATAGTGAATACCAGAAAGCCTGGTCACAGAATTACGTCAGCGGTATCATTCAACTGCGCAGCAACCCTCACTATCTGTGGCTGTTGCTGGTCGTGGCTATCCTGCTCCTCGGCGTGGGTCTTTTCAATTTCGTCAACCTCTTCGCCGTGATGCGTTCGCATCGTCGCCACGAACTGCACGTCCGCCGCCTCTTCGGTGCCTCACGCTGGGACCTCTTCCGCCTGCTCTACTCCGAGACCTTCGTCCTCGCCCTCCTCGCTATGGTAGGTGTCTGGACGGTGGTGGAACTCACCACACCCCTGCTCGCCACCTATTATAATATAGAAGTGATGGGGCAGTGGAAGTTTGATGTGGGACTGACGCTCAC
>ONJJ01000016.1 GCA_900318115.1 uncultured Prevotellaceae bacterium
AGGTCCGAAGACGACTTCCTTTAAGGGGCATCCGATGAAGGCTCCCGAACCGATAGTCTTCACGGCGTCGGGCAGGAAAGCCTTCGTCAGCCCTGTGTAACTGAAGGCTCTGTATCCCAATGAGGTCACGGCTTCGCCGCCGGTGACTTCCGTTAGGCTCGAGCACCCGTTGAAGGCGTTATCACTAATGGAAGTTATCTTGGCTCCGATTTTTACCGAAAGGATTTCTTTCGCGCCGTTGAAGGCATATGACGCAATGCTCGTGACGTCATGCACCACTTCTTCTGCGTCTGTGATGGTGGCTGGGATGATCAGGTGTCCGGCCAAGTCCGCGTTCTCGCTGACCGAGATAAGACTGGTCACGGAGGCTGCGCCCGTGCCGCTGTAGGAATAGCGCAGCACGTTGCCGTTGGCGTCGGCCAGGTCGATGTTCACTGCCAATGACCATAGCGGCACCAGCAGCACAGCGATGAACGCCACTACTCGTGTCTGAAGTTTATTCGTGTGAATCATAATGTTGTGATTTTGCGTTTCTAATCGATTTGCTGTAGATGATTTACCGTAGATGAGTGCGCATCAATCATCCCAGATATCACTCCAGTCGCCTTTGACGTCCATCGGAGGATTGTCATTTTCGCTGGCTGGTGGAGCATCCTTCATACTGATGGTTTGCAGTAGTCCGTCCGCGCACGCGATCGCGTGCACGTTCATTGTTGGTTTAATATAAGTCTTTCTCATATCAGTAGTATTTAATTTTGAATATTTTAGGTTAGCCTTGCCACTTCCTTGGTGGAAAATGGCACTTCTTGGGTATAGAAATCGCACAAAACTACGGATAATATTCAATTCATAGGGCTTTTTAGTACTTAAAAAATGTTAAGAGCAGGCAGGATGTGTATAAAAGTAATAAATCGACAAGGAAATGAATGGATAATGTAGGAAAAGAATTCTCTTTGTCCAGCTTATCGGGGAGGAAAATAGATACTTCCTTCTCGTTGGTCACAATCCTGTGCTCTATTGTCAGAAATGAGGAAAAAGTGGCAGTCCTCCTTATCTGCAGAAATGGCATAAAAATATGCTGTGCAACATGTTTTAATTGACTATGGTCAACAAAAAGGCGCTTTTTTATGTTTTTTGGCATGATTTTTGTATGTATTCCAGGGAAAGTCCGTACCTTTGCAGCGTCAAAAGAAAAAGAAAGGCCAAGCGTGGCCGCATTAATCAACAATTTAATAAAGGATAACACAATTTTAAAAGAAAGGAAAATCACTATGACAACAGTAACATCAACTATTGCTTTCGCAATTGTAGCAATTGCAGCAATCGTCAGTAACGCATCTGTTTTCAGCAGTCGCCTGAACTGACACAGAACATTCTTCAGCCGACAAAAGGCTGATTGCCAAAAAGAATTTAATTAACTTATTTATAAACCAAGCCCGTCAGGAAGTGATTCCCGGCGGGCTTTTTTTGAAAGGGAGGATGCCGCTGCGCGGCGGAAATGATGTCGTTGAGCGATGGAAGTTATTGAAGTTCGTGTCCGAGGTCGAGCGATTGACCTCGGACACGACATTTCAAGATTTTGCCGTTTACAGGTTCGCGAGGGACTCGCGGATGGAGGCGATCTTCTGTTCGGCGTCGGCCTTCTTCTTGCGCTCCATCTCGACGACGACGGCCGGTGCGTTCTGCACGAAGCGCTCGTTGGCGAGTTTCTTCTCCACGCTGACGAGGAAGCCTTCGATGCGCTGAAGTTCAGCTTCCAGCTTCTGGCGCTCGGCGTCGAGGTCTATGAGGTTGCCCAGAGGTACGGCAAATTCCGTCGTTCCGACGAGGAAGCTTGCACTGCCGCTGCTCTTCTCCGTAACGGTGTTGATGGAGGAGAGATTGGCCATCTTGACAATGGCGAGGGAAAGACCCTTTGCGCGTTCGCCAATGAGGGGAAGTGCCTGATTGTCGGCAGCGGGCTGGGCATTACTGATTATTTCCAGTGTGAGCTTCTCCTTGGGTGCAATGTTCTTCTGGCTGCGGACGGAACGCACGGCGGTGATGACCTCCTTGACAACTTCGAAGTCTGCGCAGAGCTTGCGGTCGGCGTCGGTGGCACTGGGCAGGTGGAGTTCTGCTCGCATGATGCTCTCGCCGGGCTGGCGGTCGTAGAGGGCTTGCCAGAGCTCTTCGGTAATGAAGGGCATGAAGGGATGGAGCATCTTCAGCAGGATCTCGAAGGATTGCAGCGTGGCATCGTAGGTGGCGCGATCGATGGGTTGCGGTTTGCCATCGACGTAGGCCGGCTTAATCATTTCGAGATACCAGGAGCAGAAATCATCCCAGAAGAGCTTGTAAACGGTCATCAGGGCCTCGGAGAGGCGGTACTTGGAGAAGTCGTCGGCGATTTCCTCGGCTGCTATGCGGAGTTTGGCGGCGAACCAGTCGACAGCGGTGCGTGCAGCCTCGGGCTGCTCGACGTCGGCAACGTCCCAACCCTTGACGAGTCGGAATGCGTTCCAAATCTTGTTGTTGAAGTTGCGGCCTTGCTCGCAGAGACTCTCATCGAAGAGGATGTCGTTGCCTGCAGGGGCACTGAGCATCATGCCCATGCGCACTCCGTCGGCACCGAAGCGTTCGATGAGATCCAGGGGATCGGGGCTGTTGCCCAGCGACTTGGACATCTTGCGGCCGAGCTTGTCGCGCACGATGCCGGTGAAATAGACGTGGCGGAAGGGCATCTTCTTTTCGTACTCGTAGCCGGCCATGATCATGCGGGCGACCCAGAAGAAGATGATGTCTGGACCGGTGACGAGGTCGGCAGTGGGGTAGTAGTACGAGATTTCAGGGTTTCCCGGATTGCGTATGCCGTCGAAGAGGCTGATGGGCCAGAGCCAGCTGGAGAACCAGGTGTCGAGGGCATCCTCGTCCTGACGGAGGTCGTTCGTCTGGAGGTCGGCGTTGCCGCTCTTCTCGCGGGCTAGTTGCAGGGCTTCCTCAACGTTTTCTGCGACGACGAAGCCGCCTGTGGGCAGATACCAGGCAGGGATGCGGTGGCCCCACCAGAGCTGACGCGAGATGCACCAGTCCTTGATGTTCTCCAGCCAGTGGCGATAGGTGTTCTTGTACTTGGCGGGGTAGAACTGGATATCATCGTTCATGACGGGGTCGAGGGCTATGTCGGCCAGGTGCTGCATCTTCAGGAACCATTGCATGGAGAGCTTCGGCTCGATGGGCACGCCTGTGCGCTCGGAGCAGCCGATTTTGTTGTCGTAGTCCTCGATCTTCTCCATGAGTCCTACCTGAACCATGTCCTCGGCAATCTGGCGACGGCAAGCGAAGCGCTCCATGCCGACGTACTTCTGAAGGTCGATGACAAACTCGGCAGACACGCTCTGCTCGGCCAGCGATTTCTGTTGGGCAGTGGCGATGCGCTCGCTGAGTGTGGCGTCGTCGTTGAAGATGTCAATGGCCTCGAGGTTATATTTCTCGCCGAGCATATAGTCGTTGACGTCATGGGCGGGGGTGACTTTCAGGCAGCCGGTACCGAACTCGATGTCCACGTACTCGTCTTCGATGACAGGGATGACGCGGCCCACGACGGGCACGATGACCTTGCGTCCTTTCAGCCACTGGTTCTTCGGGTCCTTGGGGTTGATGCACATGGCCACGTCGCCCATGATGGTCTCGGGGCGGGTGGTGGCGACGACGGCGTAGTAGCCTTTTTCATCTTTATGTACTACGTTGCCTTCCCCGGCGACGAAATCGCCAGGCACGGTCTCTGCCAGGTAGTATTTCATGTAGTAGAGCTTTGTGTGCTCTTCCTTGTAGATCACTTCTTCGTCGGAGAGGGCGGTGAGAGCCTTGGGATCCCAGTTGACCATACGCACGCCTCTGTAGATAAGCCCTTTGCGATAGAGATCCACGAAGACCTTGATGACGCTCTCGCTGCGGGGACCGTCCATGGTGAAGGCGGTGCGATCCCAGTCGCAGGAGCAGCCGAGCTTGCGGAGTTGCTTGAGGATGATGCCTCCGTGCTCCTCGGTCCAGGCCCAGGCGTGCTTCAGGAATTCTTCACGGGTGAGGTCGGCTTTCTTGATACCTTGTTCAGCCAGGCGGTTGACAACCTTGGCTTCGGTGGCGATGGAGGCATGGTCCGTGCCAGGTACCCAACAGGCGTTCTTGCCTTCCATGCGGGCGTGGCGCACGAGGATGTCCTGAATGGTCTCATTCAGCACGTGGCCCATGTGGAGGACACCTGTCACGTTGGGTGGCGGGATGACCACGGTGTAGGGCTCGCGGCCATCGGGCTTGGAGCTGAAGAGCTTGTTGTCTAACCAATACTGGTACCATTTGCCCTCGACTTCGGAGGGGGAATACTTAGAAGCAAGTCCACATCCGGACTCTCCCCCCGCCCTCCCTGTTAGGGAGGGAGCGGTTTCTTTTGAAGTTTTGTTTTCGCTCATTCTGAAATATTTTTGTTTTTAATCCTTGTCCGGTAATTGCTCCCTCCCTAACAGGGAGGGCGGGGGGAGAGTCAGCTCCTGTTTCTTTGCTTCTTCCCAAATCGCATCCATTTCTGCCAACGTCATCTCCGTGAGTGGCTTGCCGATGCGTATGCTGTGTTCCTCGAGGTAGGTGAAGCGGCGGATAAACTTGCGGTTGGTACGCTCCAGGGCGTTGTCGGGGTTGAGTTTGTAGAGGCGCGCTGCATTGATGACGGCGAAGATGAAGTCGCCGAGTTCATCAGTGCTCTTCTCCTTGTCGTTGCGGTTGAGCTCCACTTCCAGCTCGCCCAGTTCCTCGCGCACCTTGTCCCAAACCTGTTCGCGTGTCTCCCAGTCGAAGCCCACTCCGCGGGCCTTGTCCTGGATGCGATAAGCTTTGATGAGCGAGGGCAGAGCCTCGGGCACTCCACTCAGGACGCGCTTGTTGCCGCCCTTCTCCTTCACCTTCAGCTGTTCCCAGTTCTTGAGGACTTCGTCCACGGTGATCTCCCCTTTCTCTATGCGCTCGGCCTCCGGTCCATAGACGTGAGGGTGGCGGTAGATGAGTTTGTCGCAGAGCTGGTTGCAGACGTCGGCAATGTCAAAGTCGCCCGTCTCGCTGCCGATTTTGGCATAGAAGACGATGTGGAGCAGCACGTCGCCCAGCTCCTTGCAGATTTCTTTGCGGTCCTCGCGCAAGAGGGCGTCTGCCAGCTCGTAGGTCTCCTCGATGGTGTTCGGCCTCAGGCTCTGGTTGGTCTGCTTGCGGTCCCAGGGGCATTTCTCCCGGAGATTGTCCATGACGTCGAGCAGCCGCCCGAAGGCTTCTAATTTTCCTTCTCTTGTGTGCATAATGGTGCGAATTTGGGCGCAAAGTTACAAATAAAAGATGAATACGCGCGCACGAAAGTGCAAAAAAAGCAGGCGACCTGCCCAATTTCTTGCGCAGGTCGCCTTTTTAAGTAGTTTTTGATGCGTTATTTGACAAGCACCTTGTGTCCGTTCTTGACATAGATACCGCTCTTGAGCTGACGGCCGTTGAGCTGGATACCCTGGAGGTTATAGACCTTGTTGTCGCCCTTCTGGGTGCTGATGATGTCCTTCACATCGACGGTGTCGTCGCTCTTCCAGTGAGCAGGCTTCTTCTCGCCGAAGTAAGTCAGGCGGAAGTTGTCAACAACCACCCAGTCAGCAGGAGCTGTCTCGGGATCGGCCTTGTTGATGCAGATCATCAGCGCTTCGCCGGCGTTCTTGACCTCCACGAGGATTTCAGCCTTGTAGAATCCCATCTGGAACCAGTTGCAAGCCTCGCTCACCCAGTAGGGGAACTCGCCGATGTACTGGTATTCGCCATAGCGCTCTTCGGGATCAACCTCTTCGCCGTAGTCGCGACGTGCGCTGCTGCGGTTGCCGAGTCCGGGAGCCAGACCGATACCCTCGGTGATGTTGGGCAGGAGGGTCCAAGCTTCGTCGCTGTCGCCAGCGTAGAACTCAGCAGCCTGCTTGGGCTCGTAGTTGGGATCTTCGGCCACGCCTTCGGCGTAGTTCAGGAGCTGGTTGGCGTGGTCGCCGTCGCGGTAGTAACCGGTGCAGCTGACGCGGTACCATCCGGCGGGCAGGTCCTCGACGAACTGGGAGAGCTGGAAGCTGTTGGTATTCCATCCTTCGTATGCGAAGTCGGGGTTGTTGCCGCCACGGCCGTAGATGCCTTGGCTTCCGCCGTCGGCTTCACAATACCATGCAGTGGCGTCGTCGCGCTGGTCGAAGTTCGGGCAAGCGATGTAGAACGAAGCGTCCACGGGGTTGGACTCGCTGACGTTGTCGGCCAGCAGGAGGTCTTCACGATCGTAGCGGGAGACGAGCTTCCACTGGTTGTTGGGGTTGTCGTAGCCCTTCATGTCGGAGTGGACGACATTGTAGGTGCCGGGAGCGTAGCCGAGCATGATGTCGATATCATTGCCTTCTTCATCGGTGCCGCGGCGGCAGACGTTGTACACGCCTTCCTTGCCCTCGACGGGACGGAAGAACCAAGGATCGCGGGCGCCGGTGTCCATATAGCCGTTGTAGCCGAGGAACTCGAGTTCGCCACCGTTGTTGAGGTGTGTGTCGATGATGAAGCTGTCAGTGACTTCGAAGTTTGCATTCTCGTGGGCGAGCAGGGTCAGGGCAGCGCCGGGGAAGCCGACAGCGCAGTGTGCACCCCAGTCGTCACCACCGCAGAGGAAGCGGCCAGTGCCGATATTATAGAGGTAGAAGTCGTTGTCGCGGACAACGGGATCGCCTTCAGAGGGCTCGCTGCCCTTGAAGACGTCGGGATGAGTCTCGGCGAGGTTCACCTTACGAGCGATGCGCAGTGCGTTGAGGGCGTCGTTGACGTCGTTGATGGAAGCGGCGTTGGCTGCCTTGTCCTTGGAGCTGCTGATGATTCCGGCATCTACACCTTCCTTCTCAGCGAGAGGAATGGTAGCGAGCAGGAAGCCGTTGCGCTCGATGGCGGCGTTGGTGTTGTTGACAGCATCCTGGAGGGCGTTGGCGGCGTTCTGCAGTTCTACGAAGTCCTCCGTGTTGATCACGGCGTTAGCAGCTTCGAGGGCTGCGGGGAAGAAGGGAGGCACCCACTGGCCTTCGGTCTCGGCCTTGATGGTCTCGGCACCTGCCATGGCAGCATTCATAGCCTTGGTGGCAGCGAGGGCGTTTTGGATGTTGGTGGTAGCAGCCACGATGGGTTCGGCCTCTGTAGCCTCCAGGGCAGCGTTACCGGCTGCGATAGCAGCGGTGAGTGCGGTCAGCTTGGTGCCTTCGTAGGCCTCGGCCTCGTCGATGTTCTTCTGGAGGTTGGCCTTGATTTCGTCGAGGTCTACGCCAGTACCATAGTAAACGAGGTTGAAGTTGTCGAAGCAGAGCCAGTCGTCGCCTACGTCAGAGTCTTTGCGGAGACCGATGCGGAGGGTGCCGTCGGTGACAACCACCTTGATCTCGGGATTCTGATAGTAGCCGAGCAGGAAGGCATTGGTTGCACGGGGCAGGGCATCGCCGCCGTCGCCGGGGCCGTAGAAGCCAGAAGTCTGGGCGAAGGTGTTCTCGACGTCCTCAGTCACACCATTTTCAACAATCGACATGAAGGGAGCCTGCACGTCGTTGGCGAAGTAGAAAGCGCGGATAACCTCCGAGCCGTCCTCGTGCTTGCCCAGCACACCGCTGGTACTGCCGTCGCGGTAGAAACCCTGAACGGTCAGACCATAAGTACCATTGGGCAGACCCTCGATGACCTGTGAGTACTCGCCGACGCCGCGGCTCCAGCACTCTGCAGCGCGGTTGCAGATCCAGCCGCCATAGCCTTCGCGGAAAGCGATTCCGGAACCGGAACCCTCGATGGTGTTGGTCCAGGCACCGTTGCGCTCGTCCTGATTAGCGAAGTCCCAGCCTCCGATGAGCCACGTGGCGTCCTTCGGATTGTCCTTGGTAGCCTTCTGTAGGTCTGCCATGCGCTCTTCCTTCGAGACGAGCTGCCAAGTGGTATATTGGCCGAAGCTGGAGAAGTAATGATCAATGACGACTTTGTTATCATCTGTAATCTCTTCGACCTGGATGGCACTTTTATCGCCATACACAATCTCGAAGGAGTTGGGCACGTAGGACGAGGGAATGAATTCCCAAGGAGTCAGCTCTTGGCCTGTGTCCAAATAACCGAAGGCTTCTTCGCCGCCATTGAGGCTGTGGTTGTGACCGAAGCGGGGGTCGATCTGATAGCCGCCGTCGGGCAGCTTGGTGATGATGAAGTCCAGTCCGTGTACGTCCACCTGAGCGCGGGTGGTCCAGCTGGCGCGGTCCTTGCGGTTGTTCTGCAACCAAAGACCCGTCTCTACGTTGTAGAGGTAGTACGTTCCACTTTCCTCGGGGAGTGCGTTGCCGACCCAGGGCGAGGTGGTGTACGGAATCTGTGCCTGGGCAGCCATTCCTGCCACGAGGCTCAGCGCGAGAAGTAAGTTCTTTTTCATACGCTTTTTTGAATTAGTTTGTATTAAGGGTTTACTGTGAATTTTCGGTCTGTGAAGTGCCGTTTTGTCGATTTGACGCTGCAAATATACAGCCTTTTACGTGCGCAGGTGGAAAAACATTGTTCAATAAAGGAAAAAAGTTCGTCAATTGCTGATTTCTACCATTCCTTTTCCTCTTATCTACCAGCGTTTTCTCCGAACTGAGGTGCTGCGGCATTGGCGGAAGGCACTTGTCCGTCGATGAATGGCCAGCCTTGGGCGTCCCACTGAACGCGGTCCAGATAGACCTTGCGCCCGCCGTCGATGTCCTTGGCGTCGAAGCCGTGGTAGAGGATCCAGTCCTGCCCGGCATCGTCCTGCACGATTTCGGAGCAGTGGCCGGGTCCCACGACGAGGTCGCTGCGGTGGAGCAGCATCTCGAAATGGTTCTGCATCGCGGAGCCTCCCTTGCGGTCGAGGTAGGGGCCGAAGACGTTCTTGGCCCGTGCCACCACGAGGTGGTAGGTGCTCCGCTCGCCTTCGCAGCAGGTGCCCGCCGAACCGATGAGGTAGTAGTATCCATCGCGGTAGTGGATGTAGGTGCCCTCGGTGTGGGTGCCGGCAATCTGCACTTTCTCGGCTCCCTGGCGCACACTCAGTCCGTCGTCGGCGAGCTCGATGCCGTAGATTCCGCGGAAACTGCCCCAGAAGAGGTACTTGCGGCCGTGGTCTTCGATGTAGAAGGGGTCGATGCTGTTCTGTACGCCTATCTCGTTGCTGATGAACAGCTTGCCTACGTCAGTGAAGGGACCTTGGGGCTGCTCGGCCGTGGCCACTCCGATGCCGCATTCCCATTCGCCTCCCCACTCGGACTTGGAGTAGTAGAGGACGTAGCGGTCGCCGATGCGGTTGATGTCCGGAGCCCAAATGCGTCCACGGGGCACCATCTGCGGGCGGGTCTCGTCGGTGAAGCAGGTGCCCGTGAAGTTCCAGTGAACCAGGTCGCGCGAAGTATAAATAGGTGTGTTGCGGATGTTTTCCGTGGCGTAGAGGTAGAAGTCCTGGCCGACGCGGATGACGGTGGGGTCGGGCAGGCTCTGGTTGATGACGGGGTTGACGTACCACGCTTGTGCGTGAGCCATCGTCACCTGTGCGGACAGCAGTAGCAGGGTCAGGAACTTCTTCATGATGCAGTTTGTGTTAGGTTTCTGGGTGCGAAGATACACAGAGTTTGCGATAAAACGCAAAAAAATGTGCCCGAAATTCAAGAAAACGAAAGAAAAAGCACCAAATCGACTTGTTTCTTGCCTTTTTTTGTCCGGTTTTTGGCGTTGAGTCGCGCAAAAACCTTACCTTTGCACACCTTCACCTAAAAAACTGCAAACTCTCAACGTTCAACAGCCGATTCAAAATGTTTCGCCGCTACACCTTATTATATATATGTTCGCTTCTGCTCTTGCTCGCGCAGCCCCTTGGCGCCAGCCGGCTGGCTTTCAAGAGCTATATGGCTGTCGATGGCCTCTCGGACAACTCCGTGCTTTGCGGCTTGCGTGACAGCTATGGCTTCATGTGGCTGGGCACGAGCAATGGCCTGAACTGCTTCGACGGCAAGCACAACACCGTTTACCGCAACATGGTGGGCACCGACGTCTCCTTCGAGAACAACTTGATAACCTCGTTGTTGGAGCAGGATGGCGACATCTGGTTCGGTGGCTCGTTCGGACTCTACGTCTATGAGCGCCAGTCGAACACCTTTTCGCGCTTCCGTGTCCGGACGAAGTACGGCGTGGTTGTCAGCTCCACCGTACAACACATGGAGCGCACCCCCAACGGACTCATCTGGATCTGCACGCTGGGGCAGGGCATCTTCTTCTACGATACGGCGTCGGGCACTCTGCGGCAGGACAGCCGGCACAATGCTTTCATCACCGATATCGTTGTCGGAGCCGACGATCATGTGTACCTCACCACCCTCGATGGTCACCTCTTGACTTATGACACGGATGGCCGCTACGAGCGTCAGTATGCGGTTCCAGGCTACGTCTCGGACAAGAGCCGGCTGTGCGTCGAACGTCTGGGCGCCCGCCTGTTTGTGGGCTGTGAGCAGGGCCTCTTCAGCCTGAACACGTCCTCGGATGCCGTGGAATCGGTGCCATTGCCGCAGAACGTGGGATTCATCCGCGACCTGCTGTCGATGGACGGCAACCTGGTGATGGGCACGGACCATGGGCTCTACGAATACGACCCCTCTACGTTGGCTCTCGAGCGTCTGGATGTGGGCGAACACGTACTGACCGACGATCTCATCAACGCCCTCTTGACTGATGCCGACGGCACACTATGGGTGCTCACGGAGCATGGTGGCGTGTGCTATCGTCCGGCTTCGCCCAGCAGCCTTGAGGTCATTGACCTACCTCCACTGATGGGCAGCGGCACCCGCAATATGGTGCGTGCCTTCGCCTCCTCCGCTGATGGTAATGTCTGGATTGGAACCGACGCGGGCATCTACCGCTACGACCTCCATCACCCCGCTTCTGTCGGCGCAGCCCCGGTCAGCACGTTCCCCAGCGAGGTCAACACCCTGCTCGTGGACGGCAGCTCCCTTTGGGTGGGCACTCAGCGTGAAGGGCTCTATGTCATCGACACCTCTTCCGGCGCTCGTCGCCATTACACCTACTCGCCCGATCGCCCCTACACCCTTCCCAGCAACGTGGTCAATTGCTTGCTGCGCACCCGCTCCGGTGATATCTACGTCGGCACCAGCTGGGGGCTTCGCCGCTTCGACCGCGCTACGGAGCAGTTTATGGGATTCCTCGAAATCAACTCAATGACGGCTTTCGTCAGTCTCGCCGAGGATGCTGAGGGCAACATCTGGGCTGCCAGTGCCAACCACGGCCTCTTCCGCAAGGACCGTGCTTCCTCCTCGTTCCGTAACTATGTGGCTCATGCCGACGACCCGGGCTCGCTCCCCAGCAACGCTATTACCTGTGTCTGCTGCGACCGTCAGGGCACCGTCTGGGTGACGGCCAAGGAAGGAGGCCTCTGCCGCTATGTGCCTGAGAGTGATTCCTTTGAATCCTATGGCACCTCGGACCAGTTCTTCGCCCGTAGCCGCATCTATTTCCTCCAGGAAGATGCCCAGCAGAACCTTTGGCTGGGAACGGAGAACGGGCTCGTCCGGATTGATGCCGACCGCCAGCACTTCACAGAGACCGTCAGCTTCCCCGATGACAAGCAGCGCGAGCAGAAGCCTTACAACGCCACGTGCCGCCTGAGCGACGGCCAGATTCTCATGGGCAGCAACAACAACCTGCTGCGTATGAATCCTTCCCGTATGCAGATTTCAGCCCAGACCAGCCCTGTTTATATCATGGCTGTCAGTCTTCCCTTCGTGGCCGACGGAAAGAAGGAACTGGCCGAGAAGGGGTTGGACCATCCGCTCTACGTCTCGGATGAGATCACTCTCGCGTATCGTGACAACAGTTTCACGCTGCACTTCGCCTCGCCTCGCTTCGATAGCCGCCGCCTGCTGCGCTATGAATATATGCTCCAAGGCTTCGACAAGAACTGGGCGCGGGGTACCGAAAACGCAGAGGCCACCTATACCAATTTGCCTCCCGGCACCTATGAGTTCCTGCTCCGCGAGGCTGGCAACGACAATCCGGATTCCTACGCACGGCTGCGGATGATCATCTTGCCGCCCTGGTACCGCACGGCCTGGGCCTATCTGATTTATGTCCTCCTGCTGGCGGTGGTCCTGGTCTATGGTGTGCGACGTGCCAATCGTGCCTTCGTCCGCCGCTACGACAAACGCCTGGAAGAATTTCGTCTGACGCAGGAGAAGGAGAACTTCCAGTCGAAGATCAACTTCTTCATCAACCTCGTCCACGAAATCCGTACGCCCCTCAGCCTCATTAGCTTGCCCCTGGAGCAGATGGAGGATAGCCCCCTCAGCGATGCCGATCGTCGCCACGTGGGCAGCATCCGACGGAATATGAACTACCTCCTCGGCATCACCAACCAGCTGCTGGATTTCCAGAAAGCAGAGAACGGAAAGGTCAACCTTCACCTCACTGGCACCGATGTGGGAGAACTCCTGAACCAGATATTCAGTCAGTTCGACGATGCCATGGAGTCGCAGGGCAAGCGTCTGCAGCTCCAGCTGCCCGAGACAGCCATCGTTGCCAAACTCGACCGCGACAAGGTGTCGAAGGTGATGATGAACCTCCTCGGCAACGCCCTCAAGTACGCTCGTACGGAGGTCATCCTCCGGCTGGAGCAGACGGACGACGAGCATTTCCGGATTTCGGTCATCGACGATGGACCGGGTATTCCGCCGGCCGAGCGCGAACATATCTTTGATGTTTACTATCAGATTGCCGGCGACGACACCGCCGCCACCCTCGGGACAGGGCTGGGCTTGGCCTACGCCAAGATGCTCGCCCGCGCTCACGGCGGCGACCTCGATGAGGTGGATTCCATCGGCGGAGGCTCGAACTTCATGCTTACGATGCCTTTGAGCGGTCCCGATGGGAAAGCCGGTGCCCAAGCTATCCCCGTCCTGGAGGAGAACGCTTCCCTCCAAGATGAGTTGTTGAACGACGAGCTCTTGCAGAAAGATAACTCGATGGATGCGAATGAGCCCTCGGAGCAGGCGACGTCTCCTTCCGGCAAGGAAGGGCAGGGGAGTGGAGCCAAGCTCCACCGCATCCTCGTCGTCGAGGACAACGAGGAACTGCTGGCTTCCGTAAGCGAGGGACTGCGGAAGTGGTACAAGGTTCTCAAGGCGCGCGATGGCGTGGAGGCACTGGATGTGCTACAGCACCAGGATGTGGACATCGTCGTCAGTGACGTCATGATGCCGCGCATGGATGGCAACGAACTTTGCCGCACCATTCGCCAGGACATCAACTTCTCCCACCTGCCCGTCATCCTGCTCACCGCCAAGACCACTGTTGAGGCGAAGGTAGAGGGTATGCAGAGCGGGGCTGATATCTACCTCGAGAAGCCTTTCTCCATGAAGCAGTTGCACCTCCAGCTGCAGAACCTCCTGCGTATGCGCCAAAACTTCTACGAACGCATGCGGCAGCTGGATGGCTCGCATCTCTCAGAGGAACCTCTGGGTGAGTTCGGAATGAACGAGCAGGACCAGAAATTCATGCTCCGCCTCCAGGAACTCATCCAACAGAACTTGCGCGACGAGGAATTTTCCATCGATGTCCTGGCCGAGCAGATGAACATGAGTCGAAGTAGCTTCTATCGCAAGATCAAGGCGCTGACGGACCAGACTCCCATCGATTTCCTCAAGACCCAGCGCTTGGAGCGCGCCGCCTACCTCCTTCGTCGGGGAGGTCGCATCACGGAAGTTGCCGCCCAGGTCGGCTTCACCTCCAGCAGCTACTTCGCCAAGTGCTTCCGTGCCAAGTTCGGAGTCCTCCCGAAGGAATACGTTGCCGGCGAATAGCCCCCTTCCCCTGGTGTATCGCCTCCTGCGCCTCGATGTATAGTCTCCTGCACCCTGATGTATCGCCTCCTACACCCTGATGTATCGCCTCCTACACCCTGTTGTATCGCCTTCTGCACGCTGATGTATCGCCTTCTGCACGCTGATGTATCGCCTCCTGCGCCTCGCTGTATCACCTCCTGCGCCCTGATATATCGTCCCCTGTCCCCTGATGGGTTCGCCTGAAGAGTCGCATCTTATTCTTGGGCTTATGCATTATAATATGGTTCGCGCTTACGCGTGCGCGTGATAGCGAGGGCCTCGAAATCACGTCATTTCGTCACAGGAATCGATGTTTCGTTCAGAACTATTTGTGAATGAGTAACTTATGCGTGTGACGTAAGGTGTGACGAATTGCGGAAATACGTGACGAAGTGACGAAAAGCATGTTTTTTGCCGTAAATTTGGACAAAAAAGTCACAAAGTCACACCACGTCACACCTTTCGTCACATTGCACTCGGCAGATATTCAGGGCTTTGTGAGCGCCTGTGACGAAGTGACGTGACTTTTCCTTTCCTTACGTGTTTCGGGCTAAGTGAAATTCGTGGAATTCGTTGTTCTAAGAATAACCGAAAGTTGAGTTGCGTGTTTCGGACTACGGAATCGATGCGGGCTTCCCGAAGTCGGGCAGTCCATCGTCGCCCCAGCGGACATTGCCGAGGAAGGTGGCGCGGTGCTCGGTCTCGTCGGCTGAGAACCACATCCCTTCGTAGAGCAGGGGAGTGTGGCGGCCGTCGTCGGTGGTGATGAGGCGCGAGGTGGCAGCGTCGGCAACCAGACAGATATTGGAGGTGCCGCAAAGCGTGGTGAATTGATGAGCGAGGCGCGAGGTGCTGGCCTCCTGTGCTTCGGTGTCCTTCTCGTCGATGGAGCCCTCCTCCGCCATGATACCCGTGAACAACGGCTCGGGCGACTTGGTCCACGAGGCGGGATCCAGGAGGTCGGCGTTGGCAGGGGCTGTCAGCATACCCAGCACATGATAGATGGTCCAAATTCCGCTGGCAGAGTAGCAGATGCAGACGTGACGACCATCGGGTGTCAGGAAGGCTTCGGGGTTCTCGTTGACGTAGATGGGGTAGGCGAGGCGGTTGCCATTGGGATTGATCCACTGCAACTCCCATTCGTATTCGGGATGAGAGAGCATCACTCGCTCCGAACCGACAGTCCAGGGGTCATCCAGGCGGGCGATGTAGATACATTGTGTCTCTATCTCCGTTCGGCGCTTAGGCCATCCGGACCAGAGGAGATAGAGGTCGCTGCCAGTGTTCAGCACGGTGGGGTGGAGTCCGAAGTTCCATTCATCGTTGGTCCGCAGCACACCCTTCATCTGCCAGGTGCCCTTCAGCGGGTCGTCGTTGGTGTTCTCGAGGACGTAGAGGTGGTGGTTGTCCATATTGCCGTCATCGGCTTCGAAATAGATGTACCACGCGCCGCGCAGGCGATGGAGCTCAGGCGACCAGATATGGAAGAACTTTCCGGTGGTGTCGGGGGTCCATACGGCTTGCGGCTTCGCTTGGGCGATGTCTTCCAGCCGCTCTGTGGCCGTGAGGTAGATGGTGTCGGCGGCAGGCTGGCTGGTGAAAAAGTAACGTCCCTCGAAGAAGGTGGCGTAGGGGTACTTGCCCTGCGTCAGCATCACAGGGGGCTCGCCGGTGGAGGAAGCGGTGGGCCGACAGGCTCCCAGGAGCACGCTAAGCCCTATGACGGCCAGCCCTGCGAGCATGATTATGGTCTGACGGGTATTTTTCATCGCGGTTTCGTAATTAATCGTTTCTTTCGGCTGCAAAGGTATAAATTTATGTTGTATTAGCGAAAAAATAGGGGCAGGAGATTACTCTTTTTGCACGAAAATCGCCTTATGAACGTTTTTTTTTGTGATTTGAAGAGGATTTTGCATTTATTTATCTAAAAAAACGTTTACTTTGTGGCAGAAATCCAAACTAACACCAAAAAACAAACCACAATGAAGAGACTTTTGACCCTTTCGTTGGTACTTTCGGCAGCTCTCGTCGGCAGCGTGAGTTGCACAGGTAGTACCGAGCCCTCTGCCGAGCTGTTTCAGCCCTACAAGACAACAGCCCTGCGCACTCCCTCCGTGCCCCTGGTCGTTTCGGACCCGTATTTCTCCATCTGGTCGCCGTATGATCAGCTCATCGACGGCACCACGCGCCACTGGACGAACGACGAGAAGCCCCTCGACGGCTTCCTGACCGTGGACGGCCAGACCTATCGCTGGATGGGTGCCGAGCGCACCATCCTCGCAACCATTGTTCCCATGGCCGATGAGGAGGCCTGGACCGCACAGTACAGCCGCACCGTCCAGCCCGAAGGATGGCAGCAACCCACCTTCGCACCCGGCAACAGCTGGCAGGAAGGTCAGGCCGCCTGGGGCTCCGACGGACTCAGCTACGTCCGCACCCACTGGAGCGACCTGAACAGCGACCTCTACGTCCGTCGTATCGTCAGCCTCAGCGAAGAGGACCTGAAGGAAGACCTCTATCTGGTCTATTCCCACGACGACGTCTTCGAACTCTATCTCAATGGCACGAAGGTGGCCGACACGGGCGAGACCTGGGTCGAGGGCGTACAGCTCCACCTCACTCCCGAACTCAAGGGCCTGCTGCACAGCGGCGAGAACCTCATCGCTGCGCACTGCCACAACACGACAGGCGGCGCCTACACCGACTTCGGCCTCTACAAGAACACCAACAAGTCCGGCAAGGATATCAAGATTGCCGAGCAGAAGAGCGTGGATGTGCTCGCCACCAACACCTATTATACGTTCGTGTGCGGACCCGTGGAACTGGATGTGGTCTTCACGGCTCCCTTCCTGATGGATGACTACGACCTGCTCTCTTCGCCCATCAACTACATCTCCTACCAGGTGCGCTCCACCGACGGCAAGCAGCACGACGTCCGCCTCGACTTCGCCGCCGCCAAGGAACTGGCCCTGAACAAGACCTCCCAAAAGACCCGCTCCGAGATGGTCAACGTCGGTGGTGTGGATTACGCCAAGTGCGGCACCATCGAACAGCCCATCCTCGCCAAGAAGGGCGACGGCATCTGCATCGACTGGGGCTACCTCTACCTGCCCGCTATCAATGGTCAGGTCAGCGTGGCCGAGGACGGCTCGCTCTGCTACACCCACGACTTCGGTAAGACCCAGCAGGCTGCCAGCTACCTCATGCTCGGCTACGACGAGATTCAGGACATCGAATATATGTACAAGCGCTACAAAGCCTACTGGGCCCACGAGGGCAAGGTCAGCATCTTCGATATGTTCCAGCGCCTGCAGCGCGACTACGCCAGCATCATGCAGCGCTGCCGTGACTTCGACAAGGTCATCTATGACGACGCCCTCGCCTCCGGCAACGAACACTATGCCGAGATCCTCAGCGCCAGCTACCGCCACGTTATCGCTGCCCACAAGCTCTTCCAGGACGAGGACGGCAACCTGCTCTTCTTCTCCAAGGAGAACAACTCCAACGGTTGTGTGAACACCGTGGACCTCACCTATCCCGAGTCTCCCCTGTTCCTCATCTACAACCCCGACCTGCAGAAGGCCCAGATGACCTCCATCTTCGACTACAGCCTCAGCGGCCGCTGGACCAAGCCCTTCGCAGCCCACGACCTCGGCACCTATCCTATTGCCAACGGTCAGGTTTACGGCGGCGACATGCCTCTGGAGGAAGCCGGCAACATGCTCACCCTGGCTGCACAGATCAGCCGCATCGAAGGCAACACCAAGTACGTGGAGAAGTACTGGGATGTCATCACCACCTGGGCTGACTATCTCTCCGAGAACGGTCAGGATCCCTCCAACCAGCTCTGCACCGACGACTTCGCCGGGCACTGGGCTCACAACTGCAACCTGAGCATCAAGGCCATCATGGGTGTGGCCGGTTACGCCGAGATGGCCCGCATCAAGGGCGACCAGGAGACCGCCGATAAATATATGAATCGCGCGCGAGAGATGGCACAGAAGTGGGAGCAGGATGCCCGCGAGGACGACCACTACCGCCTGGCCTTCGACCGCGAAGACACCTGGAGCCAGAAGTACAACATGATCTGGGACAAGCTCTGGAACCTCAACCTCTTCCCCAACGATGCCATGCAGCGCGACGTGAAGTACTACCTCACGAAGCAGAACCAGTATGGCCTGCCCCTGGACTGCCGCAAGGACTACACCAAGAGCGACTGGATCATGTGGACGGCTGGAATGGCTGACTCCAAGGAGGATTTCCTCCAGTTCGTGGAACCCCTCTACGCCTACATGAACGAGACCCCCTCCCGCGTGCCGACCAGCGACTGGTACGACACCAAGACCTCCTCGATGATCGGCTTCAAGGCACGCTCCGTCATCGCAGGCCACTGGATGCGGGTCCTCGTGGACAAACTTGCTAAATAATATCACCAATACTAACTTCAACTTTTATGACTAAGAAACTGAAACGTAAACAGTTGATGTCGCTGATGCTCGCTGCCGCCCTGTGCGGCACGGGCTTCAGCGTTGTCGGCTGTCAGTCCTCTACGACCGTGGAGGACTACTATGGCGTCCAGAGTTCTGCCGCCTTCGACCCCTCGAAGCCAGTCGTCATCTCCCAGTTCACCCCGAACAAGGGCAGCGTGGGTCAGCAGATTGTCATTGAGGGCAGTAACTTCGGCAACGACCCCGAGAAGATTCAGGTCACCATCGGTGGCAAGAAAGCCGTGGTCGTCAGCGTGCGCAGCACGTCGCTCTACGCCTATGTCCCCAGTGCCGCCTACGACAAGATCGAGGGTCAGAACCTCTCCGGCTCCGTGGAAGTATCCGTCACCGACGGCAACACCACCCAGAGCGCCACAGCCCCAGGCGTCTTCACCTACGAGCGCAAGATGGTGGCCGGCCGCCTCTGCGGCAAGTTCTACGAGCGCGAGGAAGATGCCGTCTGGATCGATGGCAGCTTCGAAGAGTGCAGTGGCTTCAAGAACGACGGCGTGATGCAGTTCTCGCCCTACAACCACGACCAACTCTTCATCGTCTATGACCAGGAACCTCACTTCGGAACCGTGGCCCATGGTATCCAGTTGCTGGACCTGAAGGAACGCACCGTGAAGACCATCCTGCCCCTGAACAAGTTCTCGCAGCAGCGTCTGCGCACCATCGACTTTGCCGTGGATCCCTTCATGTACAACGAGGATGGCACCTACGCTTGGCGTCTGGACGAGGACGGCAACAAGACCGGCTACGCCGATGCTGCCTGGGAAGCCTCTGCCACTCCCGACCAGCTGAAGTGGCGCGAACACCTCATCATTTCCGCCGATAATGACAACTCCGAGTACCGCGCCAACTCCGTGTACATCGTAGATCGCGACCCCAATGGCGACTTCAGCGCATCATCCACCGTGCGCCAGCTGGCCAACTACCGCCAGTGCAATGGTGCCTCGCTGCATCCCGTCAACGGCGAACTCTACTTCACCAGCTACACCCAAGGTGAGGTCATCCGTCTGGATATGGACACCTATTGGAACACCATCCTCCCCGACAGCGTCGGTGGTCAGGGGGCCAACTGGTCGCCCTATGTGCTCCAGAACGAGACCACTTCCACGGGCAGCTCCAGTGGCCATGGCGCCTTCGAGCGTCTGTTCACCGTGCAGGATACGTCCTGGGAGTTCCAGATTGACATCCATCCCAGCGGTAAGTACGCCTACATCGTCGTCATCAACCGCAACTACATCCTGCGCACCGACTACAACGAGAAGACCAAGAAGTTCTCTGCACCCTACCGTATCGCGGGTGACATGAGTCATGCCGGATTCCAGGATGGCGTAGGACTCTCGGCCCTGCTCAACCGTCCGTACCAGGGTACCTTCGTCAAGAACGAGCAATATGAGGCCGAGGGCAAGGATGACATCTATGATTTCTACTTCTGCGACAGCCGCAACGATGCTATCCGCCTGCTCACCCCCGAAGGTATCGTGAAGACCTACGCCGGAGGTAGCGCCGCCACACACGCCGACGGCTATACGTACGGCAATGAGAACGGCGAGCTGCGTGACTTCGCCCGCTTCCACCGTCCCACGGGTCTCGTCAATGACGTCCACCGCGATGCCATCACCGGCCAGAACACCCTGATATTCTACATCCTCGACACCAGCAACTTCTGCATCCGCACCATCACCATGGAGGAGAGCACGGAGGGCGAAACCGGCGGCAACGAGGATAATACAACTAACGAGTAGGAATTGTAAACAATAGACTATTATGAAAAAATATATTGCCACTCTACTGCTCCTGCTCGGCACCGCATTTTCAGTGTTTGCGCAGCAGCAGGTTACAGTAACAGGTGTCGTCAACGACGACACGGGCGAACCCCTCCCGGGTGTCAATGTCAGCGTCAAGAACACCACGGGACTGGGCACCATCACCGATATCGATGGTAAATATTCTATCAAGGTAGAACAGTACAAGACCCTGGTCTTCTCCTACATGGGCTTCGAGACCCAGGAGGTCATGGTCAAGGACCAGACTACAGTCAACGTCACACTCTCCGAGAAGAAAATCAGCGCCATGGACGAGGTCGTCGTCACCGGTATGACGGCTCAGAAGAAACTCACCTTGACGGGTGCCGTGACGAACGTGAAAATGGATGAACTGAAGCACTTCAACACCTCCAACCTCACGAACACCCTCGCCGGTAACGTCGCCGGTATCATGGCCTTCCAGAAGAGCGGTCAGCCTGGTAAGAACACCTCGGAGTTCTGGATCCGCGGTATCTCCACCTTCGGCGCCAGCAACAAGGCCTACATCCTCGTGGACGGCTTCGAGCGCGAAAACCTCGATGACATCAACATCGAGGATATCGAGTCATTCTCCGTCCTGAAGGATGCTTCCGCCACCGCCATCTACGGTTCCAAGGGCGCTAACGGCGTCGTCCTCATCACCACCAAGCACGGTAAGGCCGGCAAGGTCGATATCAACGCCAAGTTCGAGACTTCCTACAACACCCGCACCATCACTCCGGAGTTCGTCAGCGGTTTCGACTACGCCAACTACCTGAACGAGGCACGCGTCACCCGCAACCTCGGCGTGCTCTACCAACCCGTGGAGCTCGGCATCATTCGTGACGGACTCGATCCCGACCTCTATCCGAACGTCGACTGGCAGGACCTCCTGCTGAAGAAAGGTGCCATGAGCTATCGTGCCAACCTGAACATCCAAGGTGGTGGCGAGACGGCGCGCTACTACGTCTCCATGGCCTACACCTCCGACCAGGGTATGTACAAGACCGACAAAACCCTGAAGGAGCGCTATGATACCAACGCCAACTACGACCGCTGGAACTACCGCATGAACGTCGATGTCGATGTCACCAAGACCACCGTCCTGAAGCTCGGTATCAGCGGTAATCTGAACAAGCGCAACAGCCCGGGTATCGGCGACGACAAAGTCTGGGGACAGATGTTCGGCTACAACCCGCTCTACACCCCGGTGCTCTACAGCAACGGCACCTTCCCCGCCAAGGGCGTGTTCAACGAGTCGGAGGAGAACGGTGTCACCGTTTACACCCTCGACGAGAACTACATCAACCCCTGGGTCAGCTCCACACAGACCGGTTACAACACCGAATGGCAGAACAACATCCAGACGAACGTCACCCTCGAACAGGATCTGAGGTTCATCACCAAGGGCCTGAAGTTCACCGGACGATTCGGTTACGACACCTATAATAATAATAGCATCCAGCACCACCGCCTGCCCGCCCTCTATGCAGCACGCAGCCGCAACACCGAGACGGGTCTGCTGGACTTCCAGCAGGTGCAGTCCGCACGCGATATGACCCAGAGCAGTGCCAACGACGGCTCGCGCCGCGAGTTCCTCGACCTCCTGCTCCACTGGGACCGCCAGTTCTGGGATGCCCACAACTTCGCTGCTAACGTGAAGTTCACGCAGGACCAGAACATCTCGACCCAGAACCTGGGCGATGACATCAAGAACTCTGTCTCCCGCAAGAACAAGGGTCTGGCTGCCCAGTTCACCTACAACTTCGCTTCCCGCTACTTTGTGGACTTCAACTTCGGCTACAACGGTTCTGAGAACTTTGCCGACGGTCACCGCTGGGGCTTCTTCCCCGCGTGGTCTGTGGCTTGGAACGTGGGCGAGGAACCCTGGGTCAAGGGTAAGCTCAACTGGCTGGATATGTTCAAGATTCGCTTCTCCAACGGTCGCGTGGGTTCCGACACCACCGGCAGCAACCGCTTCCCCTACCTCTACACCCTCGAGGCCAGCGGCAACGGTTACTACTGGGGCCAGAACCACACCAACAACTACGGCGGCGTTCGCTACCGCCAGGTGGCATCAGAATATGTCACGTGGGAAGTAGCTACGAAGAATGACCTCGGTATCGACCTCGTGCTCTTCAACAACAAGTTCTCCCTCACCCTCGACTACTTCCATGAGAAGCGTACCGGCATCTTCCAGGAACGACGCTTCCTCCCGACCACCGTCGGTCTGGAATACTGGGATAACGGAGGCTGGAACTACCCGAAGGCCAATGTGGGTGCCGTCACCTCCAAGGGCTTCGACGGCAACTTCAGCTACAATGACAAATTCGGCGACGTCGGTCTGACCGTGCGCGGTAACATCACCTACAGCAAGAGCCGCATCGACGAGTACGACGAGGAAAACAACGTCTATCCCTACCAGAACCAGTACGGCTACCGCGTGGATCAGGTCCGCGGCCTCATTGCCGAAGGACTCTTCAAGGACTACGACGATATCCGCAACAGCCCCACCCAGACCTTCGGCACCGTCCAGCCTGGTGACATCAAGTACAAGGACGTCAACGGCGACGGTATCATCGACGGCGGCGACGAGTGTGCCATCGGTGCCACCAGTCGTCCCGGCCTCATCTACGGTCTCGGTTTCACCGTCACTTGGAAAGGCTTCGACTTCAACGTCCACCTGCAGGGTGCCGGCAAGAGCACCTTCATGACCTACGGTAAGTGCGTCTATGCCTTCAGCGAGAACCAGTGGGGTAACATCTTCAAGGGTGTGCTCGAGAACCGCTGGGTGGACAGCCAGACAGCAGAGCTCCTGGGTATTCAGGCCAACGAAAATGTCAATGCGGACTATCCGCGTCTGAGCTACGGCGGCAATGCAAACAACTATCGCAACTCCACCTTCTGGCTGCGCGATGGCCGCTACCTCCGTCTGAAGAACCTCGATATCGGTTACACGCTGCCCAAGCACATCGTCAACCGCATTCACTTCAATAACATCCGCGTTTATGTCTCGGCTACGAACCTCTTCTTCCTCCACAAGAAGTTCGACACCTGGGATCCTGAATCCCTGCAGCCGCGCGGCGAGGACTATCCTATCACCAAGGCCATCACTGCTGGTCTGCAAGTTAATATCTAATAAGGTGCATCGACTATGAAAAAGAATATAGCAAAATATATGCTGCTGCTGGCCTGTGGTACAGGCTTCATGACAGCTTGCGCCGACCTCGATTCCGACAAATACTTCGGTGACCGCAAGACTCTGGAGAGTGTGTTCACCGACCGTCAGCAGGTAGATCAGTGGCTGGCTCACGCCTACTCCTTCCTCGACGGTTGCAACTTCGAGGTCTGCTCCAAGGGTGCTACCGGTGCCGACGGCGGCAACTGGAACCCTTTCAACTTTGCCGACGATATGTATTATGGCGACCGCGATAATACCTTCGGCGACTCCAAGGATGCAGACTACGCCTCCTACAACTCCTTCCGCGAAGGCAACTATGACGAGAGCGTAGGTCAGAACTCATGGGTGCGCTGCTATCAGGGTATCAACCAGGCTACCCTCTTCATGCAGAACATCGATTCCCACGATTGGAACTACGACCTCAGCCTTGAGGACCGAATCGACCGCAAGGGACAGGCCCGTTTCGTGCGTGCCTACTTCTACTGGTTGCTGCTCCGTAAGTTCGGTCCGGTGCCCATCCTGCCCGACGAGGGCTTGGACTACACCCTTGAGTACGACGACCTGGCTACACCGCGTGCTACCTATGAGGAATGTGCTGAGTGGATTGCCAGTGAGATGCTGAAGGCTGCAGGCGAACTGAAGTACTACACCCGCGACGAGTCCAACGTCATGCGTCCCACCATCGGTGCCGCCCTGGCTGTGCGCGCCATCGTCTATACCTACGCTGCCAGTCCCCTGGCCAACGGACAGCTGAAGAATGGCGAGCACCCGGAAAACGTATCGGACAATATCGCCAAGGAACTGAAGAACTTCGATGGCACTTATCTCCTCTCACTGGACTACGACGAGAGCAAGTGGGCACGGGCTGCTGCGGCTTGCAAGGATGTCATGGACCTTGGAGTCTATGATCTTTACACCGAGTCCTACAATGATGTTGCCTCTGACGGTACCCCACACACCGTCACGCCTCCTGACACTGTCATCTATGGTCCCAACAGTGGCGCCGGCTTCGAGGACAACTTTGCCAATCAGAACTGGCCCAAGGGATGGAAGAACATCGACCCGTATCTCTCCTACCGCAACCTCTTCAATGGTATCGCTGCACCCTCCAGCAACCCCGAACTCATCTTCACCCGTGGCAACATGAACAAGAACGACCATGATAATGGCATCGGCTCGCTCGTGCTGCACTCCATGCCCGTCTCTGTCAACGGATGGAACACCCACGGCCTGACCCAGAAGATGGTGGACACCTATTATATGAAGGATGGCACAGACGTCGATGGTATGTACAAGGAATGGCGCACACCGGGTGCTACCACCACCCTGAATCCCGGTAACGACAATCCGCGTCCGGAAGGCTTCATAACACGTGCCGAAGCTCAGTCCGGAAACTATCCCGAAGTGCTTGTGAATCCCACAGCACGAAGCAGCGTGCAGATGCAGCAACTGCTGCAGGTGGCACACCAGTACGTTGGTCGCGAGCCTCGTTTCTACGCTTCAGTGGCTTACAACGGCACGCTCTGGGAGATGCTGAAGCACCCGACATCCTCCCTCTGGAACTCTCAGATCACCTACTACCGTGGTGGCACCGACGGCTACAAGAACTCCTTCTCCTACCTCCGTACGGGCATCGGTATGAAGAAGTACTACAACCCCAACGACTACATCCCCGCACAGAACAGCTACGATGGTATCTGCGAGAAGTTCGAACCTGCCATCCGCTATGCAGACATCCTCCTGCAGTACGCCGAAGCCCTGAACGAGCTGACCCAGTCCTACACCCTGAAGAACTGGAAGGGCGAGGACGTCACCATCAGCCGCAACATCGAAGAGATGAAGAAGGGCATCCAGCCCGTGCGTATCCGTGCCGGACTGCATGACTACCCCGCTGCTGACTATGCCGACGCCAACAAACTGCGTGCACGCATCAAGCGCGAGCGTATGATTGAGTTCATGGCTGAGGGCAAGCGCTACTTCGACCTCCGTCGCTGGATGGACGCTCCCATCGAGGAGAACAAGCGAGTCTATGGACTCAACGTCTTCCAGACCTCTGCCAACAAGGACGATTTCATGCAGGTCATTCCTGTCTATAACCTCTCCGCCACCTTCACGGACAAGATGTACTTCTGGCCCATCTCCTTCACAGACCTCAAGCGCAACAAGAACCTCGTCCAGAACCCCGGATGGAAGTATAATGACTAAGACCCACCTCTCACCCTCCCTTTGGGGAGGGGGTGGTGACTTTCCAAAAATGATAAACAATAGTAAAATTCAAGCACAATGATTACTAAAGAAAGCTATATACTAAGGTATAGTGGAGTGGGTCTGCTCCTGCTGTTGGTAGTGCCCTTCCTCACCTCCTGCAACGATGAGTGGAAGGACGAGCAATATGCCCACTACGTTAGCTTCAAGGCTCCCTTGAACGACAATGGCGTCACGGCTGTATATGTCCCCTATACCCGCCACAACGACGACGGAACACCTGAAATCGGTAAGGGTAAGTCCTACTATGACCTGCCGGTGCTCGTCAGCGGTTCTACCGACAACGACCAGAACCTGAACGTGAAGATCGGTATCAGTGACACCCTGCAGACGCTCAACTTTGAGCGATTCGGCAATCCCACCTACCGCAACGACATCACCGACCTCTACTACAAGAACATGCAGCAGTATGCTTCTTTCCCCTCGGAGATCCAGATTCCGAAGGGTGAGAACAAAACCCTGATGCGTGTCAACTTCGACTTCACCAAGGATGGTGGCATCGATATGGTCGAGAAATGGGTGCTTCCGCTGGAAATCCTCAAAGATCCAGGCTACCAGCCTCATCCGCGTAAGAACTACGCCAAAGCTATGCTGCGCGTCTATCCCTACAACGATTACTCGGGCAACTACTCCGCCACGACACTGACCGTTTCCAACAAAGGCGACGAGACCAATGCCACGGGTATGGAGACTGCTCGCGGCTACGTGGTGGACGAGAACACCATCTTCTTCTACGCCGGTACCATCGACGAGACCCGCACCGACCGTAGGAACTACAAGGTGTTCTTCAAGTTCATTCCCGAAGACGAGAGTGGCGAGAAGGGTTCTGTACAAATCACCTCTGACAATGCCGCCAACAACGGCTTCGTGAACAACGGCACACGTACCCGCTACCAGATCTACGAACAGCAGGATGACATCCAGCCGTGGTTGCTCCACCGCTACGTCATCATCAGCGACATCGACTACGAGTACATCGATGAACCCGTGGCTGGTGTACAGATGCCCTATGTCGTCCGCGGAATCCTGACCCTCGAGCGCCAGCTCAACACCCAGATTCCGAACGAGGACCAGGCTATTCAGTGGTAATAGAAAGACAAGAGCTCCCGGACTCTCCCCCCGCCCTCCCTTTAGGGAGGGAGCGATTACCTAATAAGAACAATAAGTAATGATAAAAATAAGTTCCTAAAGTTTGCCTCCGTAGGGACATACCCCGTGTATGTCCGAAAAGAATACATCCACGGTCGCAGGTGTCGGTGGTGGTATTTCGGACATACACGGGGTATGTCCCTACGGTGGGTGTTATCAGTGTATCGGAAGATGTCCCTACGGAGGCAAACTTTCCGAAGTCATTTTTTAACGCCTACTAATCAAAAAATGCAATGAAAAAATTATTCGTTTTATTATTTCCCATATTATCAACATTTTCTCTCCTGTCCGCAAAGGTATTCGCTCCCTCCCTTCAAGGGAGGGCGGGGGGAGAGTCCGCCCTCCAGTCCGCAAAGGTAACCGCTCCCTCCCTCGAAGGGAGGGCGGGGGGAGGGTCCACGGGGGGAGGGTCTTCTTCTTCCTCCTACGTCAACGTCCTCGTCGGCACGATGTCCAAGCACTCCCTCAGCACGGGCAACACCTACCCGGCCATTGCCCTGCCCTGGGGCATGAACTTCTGGACGCCGCAGACGGGGCGAATGGGGGATGGATGGGCTTACGTCTATACCGAAGACAAATTGCGCGGTATCAAGCAGACCCACCAGCCGTCGCCGTGGATCAACGACTACGGACAGTTTGCCTTGATGCCCACCACACGGACCGTCTTCAAGGAGGACGACCGGGCCAGTTGGTTCAGCCATAAGGCTGAGGTCGCTACACCTTATTATTATAAGGTTTACCTTGCCGACTGGGATGTCGTGGCCGAGCTGACCCCGACAGAGCGCGCTGCCATGATGAGGCTGACCTATCCAGCTACCGATGAGGGGCGGTTGGTCATCGATCCTTTCGATAAAGGATCATACGTCTTTGTCGATCAGGACCATCGCCGTGTGCTCGGCTACACGACGAAGAACTCCGGCGGCGTGCCCGAGAACTTCAAGAACTACTTCGTCATCGAGTTCTCTCATCCCATCTCTTTCGTCGCCACCGCCGATGGCGACCAGTTGCAAGAGGGGCGCGTCGAACTGAAGGCAGACCACGCCCAGGCTGTCGTGGGCTTCCCCACGCTCCGGCGAGGCGAGCAGGTCACGCTGCGCATTGCTTCCTCTTTCATTAGCTTTGAGCAGGCTCAGCTGAATCTGCGCGAGCTGGGAACACGTTCCTTCGATGAGGTATGTGCCGCTGGCCGCCAGCGCTGGGATGAGGTGCTGGGCCGCATCGAAATTGAGGATCCTGACATTGATCACCTCCGCACCTTCTATTCCTGCCTCTATCGCAGTGTGCTCTTCCCCCGCTCGTTCTTCGAGTACGGAGCAGACGGCAAGCCTGTCCACTACAGCCCCCACACAGGTGAAGTCCTGCCGGGCCGCTATTTCACCGACACCGGTTTCTGGGATACCTTCCGTTGCCTCTTCCCCCTCTTGAACCTCGTTTATCCCGAGATGAACATCCAGATGCAGGAAGGCCTCGTCAATTGCTACAAGGAAAGCGGCTTCCTGCCCGAGTGGGCCAGCCCCGGCCATCGCGGCTGCATGGTAGGCAACAACTCCGCCTCCGTCGTCGCCGACGCCTACCTGAAATTATCCTCCCCCGGTATTTTGCCCGCCAGTTCTTCCGCCAGTGTGCCCGGCGGTTTTCCCGCCGGGGCCACCACCCCTTATGACATCGAAGCCCTCTGGCAAGCCGTCACCCACGGCGCCAACGCCGTGCACCCCCGTGTCTCCTCCACCGGTCGCCTCGGTTTCGATTACTACAACCGCCTCGGCTATGTCCCATACGACGTCAAGATCAACGAGTCCGTGGCCCGCACTCTCGAATATGCCTATGACGACTGGTGTATCTACCAGCTCGGCAAGAAACTCGGCAAGCCGGAGGCCGAGCTGAAGCCGTTCCGCGAGCATGCCATGAACTACAAGAACGTCTTCGACCCTGAAACCCGCCTCATGCGCGGCAGGATGAAAGACGGCAAGTTCCAGGCCCCCTTCAATCCCCTCAAGTGGGGCGACGCCTTCACCGAAGGCAATGCATGGCACTACACCTGGTCCGTCTTCCACGACCCCGAAGGCCTTATCCGCCTGATGGGCGGCCGCGAATCCTTTGTCGCAATGCTCGACTCCGTCTTCAACGTCCCGCCCCTCTTTGATGAGAGCTACTATGGCGGCGTCATTCATGAGATCCGTGAGATGCAGATTATGAATATGGGTAACTACGCTCATGGCAACCAGCCCATCCAACACATGATCTACCTCTATGACTGGGCCGCCGAGCCTTGGAAGGCCCAACAGCGTGTACGCGAAGTCATGGACCGCTTCTATACGCCGCTGCCCGATGGCTACTGCGGCGATGAGGACAACGGCCAGACCTCTGCCTGGTATGTCTTCTCTGCCCTCGGCTTCTATCCCGTCTGTCCCGGTTCAGGCGAGTACGCCCTCGGCACCCCCTATTTCCACAAGGCCACCCTCCACTTCCCCAACCAGAAGGACCTCGTCATCACCGCCTCCGCCCCTGCCACCTCCGCCGTGGTGGCCTCGCCGTCCGGCGAGGTCTCCTCCTTCCTTCCCCCCTTCATCCAGCGAATGACCTTCAATGGCGCCCCCTATGACCGTAACTTCCTTCGCCACGAAGACCTCGTGCGCGGCGGTAGCATCACCTTTGAACTCGGCCAGCAGCCTAATCGCCAGCGAGGCACCTCGCCCTCTTCTGCTCCCTACAGCTTCAGCAAGGAGTAATCACCTTAAAATATAAGAACCACGATGAAAAGATACTTCCTTCATTTCCTCCTGTTTTGTGTCGCCTGCGGCTCTGCCGCAGCGCAGTCCACCTTCACCATCACTGACTCCATGCAATGGAAGGCCTACGAAGACTTCAACGAAGCCTTGCTCGATAAGTCCCGCTATATCTACAAGGCCGATACCGAGCAGAAAAACGCTGACCACCGCGGCAACGGAGCACGAGACAACGACCGCTCGGGCTGTGCCGCGGCCATCTGGTGCCAGGCTATCTATTACGACATGGTCATCAACGCCTACAACCGTGCGAAGAACGAAGGCAACGAGGAACTGATGAAGAAATACAAAGCACTCCACAGCAAAATCTACAAGGGCGAGAAGACCCATTATGTGGACTTCGACTTCCATAACTCTAACACCAACAACGGATGGTTCGTCTATGATGACATCATGTGGTGGACCTGCGCCCTGGCCCGTGCTTATGAGGCCTTCGGTCTGAAAGACCTCCTGAACTATTCCGAGCGCAGCTTCTGCCGGGTCTGGTACGGTAGCGCCACGGTGGGCGACGACGGCTCCTACGCCGACCCCGCCCGTTTCAGCGGCAAGTACGGCGGTGGTATGTTCTGGGAGTGGCAACCCATAGACCACGCCAAGCCCCACAACCCCGGGGACTTCCGCTCGGCTTGTATCAATTTCCCCACGGTCATCGCTGCCTGTCTCCTCCACCAGCTGGTTCCTACCGGGCGCACGGCTCCCACACAGACCCGCCCCACTCGCCAGACCAAGGAATGGTATCTGGAGAAGGCGATAGAGATCTATGACTGGGCAGACAAGACCTTGGTCTCCAGCGGACGTGTGGCCGATGGTATCCATGGGGGAGGGCCGGAGTTCACGGATCATCTCTACAACCAGGCCACCTATATCGGTGCCAGCTGCCTGCTGTATAAGATCACGGGTGACGACAAGTACAAGTCACGCGCCATCAACGGCACGAAGTATGTGTTCAACAAGATGGTGAACGGCAACAAAATCCTCAACTTCGAGAATGGCTATGAGCAAGGTATCTACGTCGCCATCTTTGCACAGTACCTTCCCATGGTGATCTATGATCTCCAGCAGACCACCTACCTCAAGTACATTCAGCGCAACATGCAGAAGGCTTGGGATAATCGTGATGTCGAGCGAGGCCTTCAGGCCGGTAACTTCTTGAACAAGACGTCCGGCTCCGATGTCGTGGAGAGCTATGGCGGCAGCGCCCTGCCGGCCCTCATGCTGATGTTCCCGGCCCACATCACGGCAGACGACATTGTCAACGAGGTCGAAACCGTTTCCTCTGCCGTCGCTCCCGCCGATGATAATATCTACACCCTGGACGGCAAGCTGGTCATGAAGAAAGCCGACTTCTGTCAAGTGGCCCACCTGAACAAGGGTCTCTACATCTTCCGAAACAAGAAGATCATGATAAAATAATCTTCGGACACCCTCTCTCCCTGCCAATCCCCGCCAACTTCAATCTGTGGTTGTCGGGGATTATATAATAAGGTACACGCGCTCGCGCGAGGAGGACTCTCAAAGAGGCAATTATGTTAAATTTTAATTTTAAACGCATTTTTAACAATTTTTTTTGGATTTCCTTTCGTTAGTTCACAGAAAATATCTACATTTGCGCGCTGAAAGTGCATGAACTATGCTCTTATGTCAATAGCCAATACTGGGTCTTTGACCCATTCAACATATGTAAACAATTTAAAAACAATTTATTAACCCTTTAAAAATTTTAATCACATGAACAAAGTTTTACGAACAGCTCTGTTGTTCTGTCTTGCATGTGTTAGTATGTTCGCTTCCGCGCAGGCTCCCTTCGTGGATGGCGACTACTACTTCAAGACAACTTATGACGGAAAAGACTACTACTTTGGCCCTAACAACAACTGGGGAACCCAAGCGAGTCTTGTTAAGCACAGTGTGCCCTGGAAGCTTCACAAGCAAGCCGACAACGTCTATCAGTTGGAAGCCGTTACCAGTAATGGTGGCACCAATTATTTCCTGAATGGTGGTTGGTGCGATGGCGCTGCTCAGAACATCTATTTCTCTGAGCAGTCTGATGGCACTTATGTGCTTTCCATTAATCCAGCTGCTAATTATTATCGGGTTGCGTCTGCTTCTGGCAGTGCTAAGACACCCGTCCTCGATGTGGAAGGCGATCTCGCTTCAGCTCTGAAGTGGACGATTGTTCCTGCTGACGTCGCAAGCATCCAGCAGTACGATGATGTGACCTTCCTCATCAAGGATGCTGACTTCGGCCGCAACAACCGTTATGGTGCTGCTTGGGTAGTCAATGCTTCCAATAAAAACTTGGCTGGTGGCGCTAACCATAACTTCTGCGCAGAGTCCTGGCGGTCTGCTTTCGAGGTTTCTCAAAAGCTGGTGAACCTGCCTAACGGTTTCTATACGATGACCGTACAGGCTGCCGTTCAAGATTATGCTGAATTGTACGATGGCGCTAATTATCCCGTAGCTTACATCAACGAGGCAACTATTCCTTTCCATGATCACCAGGAAGGTCATCGCGGTAAGGGAATGGGCGATTTCTCTAATTACTTTGCTGATGGTGAATATCTTCTTACCGTTCCCGTGCTTGTCAAGAATGGTGAGATTACTGTCGGTGTCAAGGGTACCCGTGCTGATACATGGTGTATCTGGGATGCCTTCGGTTTGAAGTTCATGGGTGATGATGACTCTGACTTCCCCGCTGATGCCAAGGAAGGTGCTGCCGCTGATTATCTCGCTATGGCTTATGACGAGGTGAAGGCTGCTCTTGACGACACACAGGCTCAGATTGGTCAGTTCGATGCTTACACTCAGGCTCAGGTCGCTACAGATCTGCAGGCTATCGTGGATGCGCTCGCTGGAGCCAAGACTGCTATTGACAACGCCAAGACCAATGGTACCAGTGTTGCTGACAAGGCTGGCATCCTTGCTGCTCTTGATCCTCTGCCGGCTCAGCTTGAGACTCTTCTGGCTACTGCTCAGACTATAGATACCGGTTATCAGGATCTCGTCACTGAGTTTGATGCCGCTGAGACCACTTGGCGTGATGCTACTAAGGAAATCACCGAGCTCGATGCTAAGTATGGCAATGAAATCAACACTCCCGCTGTTCTCGATAAGATGAACGAGGCTAACAGCCTGCTCAAGGGCGTGAAGGATGCTATTGCCGACGGTTCCGTCGTCATCGCTGACGCGAACACTGACATCGCCGCTGCTCTCGCTCTCATCGCTGAGGCCAAGTCTCTGGCTCAGGCCAACGTGAAGGAATATCTGGCTCTGCCCGCTGGCGAGTACTACCTGAAGACTACCTATGATGGTAAGGACTTCTTCCTCGGTGGCGCTAACAACTGGGGTACTCACGCAGCCCTCATCCCGAACTCTGTCCTCTGGAACCTCGAGAAGGTTGAAGCAGGTGTCTATCGCCTCGATTCTTACCAGAGCAATGGCGGTGATAATCACTACCTCGGCAGCAACAGCTTCATTGACGCTGGCGCTGTGAACATCTACTTCACCGAACAGGGCGAAGGAACTGGCGTTTACACACTCTCTCTCGCTGCTGACGCTCAGTACCTCGCAGTAGAGGCTATGGGTTGCCACAACCTGCCTAACCTGAATTGGGCTGGAGACGCTACTACTGCTCTGAAGTTCAAGGTCGTCTCTAAGGATGCTGAAATCCAGAAGTACGATGATGTTACCTATCTGCTCCGCAATGCTAACTTCGACACCAACAACCGTTGGGGTGGTCACCGTGACTACGACCAGGCTTGGACGATGGAAGCCGACAACCAGAAGCTCCGCGGTGGTGAAGCTCCCAACACTTGCGCTGAGTCCTGGCACTCTGCATTCACTCTCAGCCAGACCATCGAGGGTGTGCCCAATGGTTACTACACCATGACTGTTCAGGCTGCTGTCCGCGATGACTCTGAAGCTGCTCAGGCTGCTTACAATGCAGGTGCTGCAACCTTCGCTATCGCCGACGCTCCTGTCGCTTACATCAACGAGGCTACCGCTCCCTTCATCGAAATGGAGAACGTGAAGTATGAGAACTACACCATCTATCGTTGGAGTGCAGAGACTTATACTTCCACCTTCACTCCTGCTCTCAACGGCAGTGCCAACATGTATGGCTTCAGCCAGATGTTTGCTGAAGGTAAGTACAAGCTCACCATCCCCGTCGAGGTTAAGGACAATAAGATCACTCTCGGTGTCAAGGGCACTCGCACCGATACCTGGTGTATCTTTGATAACTTCACCCTGAAGTTCATGGGTGACGATGCTACCGATGTCAATGAAATTCCTTATGCTGACCTCAACGCTGCTTACGACGAGGCTAAGGCTAAGTTCGATGCTGCCAAGGCTGAAGTGGCCGCTTACGATGACTTCGTGAAGACCGCCGTTGCCGGTGACGAGACCGCTATCACCAAGAAGCTCGATGAGGCTAAGGCTGCTATCGAGAAGGCTCACACCGACATCAAGTGCGCTGAGCAGAAGGAAACCATCCTTGCTTCTATCGCAGAGATTAATGCCGCTACCGAGGCTTACGCTGAAAAGGCTAAGAACCTCCAGGAGGGCAATGACAACGCTTACGCCAAGATGGACGAGGCTTATGCAGCTCTCGTAGAGAAGTGGCAGAGCGCTTACGACAAGATCAACACCGAGTACAAGGAATACCTCAACAGCAACGCTGAGGCTTATGACGGTTACCTCAAGCAGCTCAACAGCCTTTGGGTTGACATCGACGCTCTCGACGCTACCATCGATGGCTACAAGGCCGCCGGTACCGCTGAGAAGAACGAGGCTGCTACCCTCGAGCTCATCGCTAAGGACGCTGAGAACGTGGACAACATTCTCGCTACTGCTCTGAACAACTACAACGACGAAGTTTGCGTGGCTAACCAGAAGGCTTACGAGGCTGTCACCAAGAAGGCTGACGCCATCACCGCTGCCTACAAGGAAGCTATCGTGAAGGTGAGCGAGCACTATGCTCAGTTCCACTCCGAGGCTGCTGCCGACGCTCAGGTCGCTCTCTTCGATATCTATCAGAAGGTTCAGACCATGAAGGCTGATGCTACCACAGCTTACACCAACATCGAGGCTTCCAACAAGGTGAAGTTCGATGCTGAGGATCTCCCGCTCGCTGACTTCATCAACACCGCTTATCTCGCTGACCTCGACATCAATAGCGAGGCTGCTATCAACGACATCATGGCTGACGTAGAGGCTGCTGCCGCTGCTGAGAGCAAGGCTCAGGCTGACGAACTCATCGCTAAGTTCGAGGCCCAGAAGACCGCTCTGGCTCAGGCTGAGGACCTCATCGCTGCCTATGGCCTTGACGCTGCCAAATACGCAGACGCTCTCAAGTCCATCAACGACCACTTTGTGGCTACAAGAAGTGCTCTCTATCCCACCGCTCAGATGACCTTCACCCGTCGTAATGGTAACTACGACAATGGTGTCATCCTTGAATGGGCTGTCTATGGAAGCAACGATGCTGCCGCTCCTGAGTCTGCTTGGACACAGCTCGCTACCTTCGAGACTCCTGAGGGCGAAGAGACCGTCTTCACTCGCGACTTCGTTGCAGAGAACTACAAGTACCTCCGCTTCTACTTCGTGAAGAATAAGGCTAACACCGTCTTCGGTCACATGTCCGAGTTCCAGGTGCTGCTCAATGGTGAGAAACTCATCACGAACAACGCTCAGCTCACCTCTCCCTGTGGTGACAGTTCTGAGGGCCAGCATATCGAATACCTCCTCGATGGTGATATCAACACCATGTGGCACTCCGACTGGCACGGTGCTTACACCGCCGGCGCTCACTACGTTCAGGTTGAACTCGTCGAGCCCATCGGCGCTAACGCTCACGGCGAAAACTTCTGCGGCGTAGAAGATGCAGAAGCTGTCAACGCTGAGATTGCAGCTGCTAAGGCTGAAATCGAAGCTCTCGTCAACACCGTGAAGGGCGACCGCAGCGATGACCTCCTTGCTGCTATCAAGGAGAAGGCCGGCGCTGCTAAGGATGCTCTGGCTGCTGCCGTTCCCGAGACCTATGAGGACGCTGTCAAGACCAAGTTCGCTGACAAGGTGGCTGAAATTACCAAGAAGATTGAGGATGTCGTCACCGAAGCTACTGCTGCCGACGAGGCTGGCACACTCATCACCAAGTTCGGTGCTCTCGATGCTAAGCTCGGCGAATCCACCGACGTATATTCTGATGTGAACGTGATTGCCGTCACCATGGCTAAGGGTACTGGTACCTCTTATGATGATGGCACCGTGAATGGTAAGTTCTGCATCAAGGTTGGTACTTCCAGCAAGACTGGTTCCGCTCACATCGTGGTTCCCGCTGGCGTGAAGACCGTGACCTTCAATGCTGCTGCTTGGAAGGGTATTGCCGACCTCGTGCTGACCATCACCGACGGTTCCGCTAATCCCGCTAAGAACATCACCATCCATGGTAACGACGGTGCTACCAGCAACTCGCCCTTCACCATCGATGAGGCTGGTACTTCCTACACCTACACCTTCGATGCTCTCACCACTGCTGAGGTTACTCTCGACCTCGCTGCTGACAAGCGCTTCATCATCTGGAATGCTCAGGGTAGTGATGGCGCAGCTGCTGTGAACAGCGCTTACGCTGAGATCAACAAGCTCGCTGTCGATGCTGAGAACGAGAACTACTACGTCCTCGACCAGGCTCAGATTGCAACTCTGAAGGCTAACTACAACTCTGCTAAGAACGTCATCACCGGTCTCGGTGCAGACAAGGCTACCGAGCTCGCTGTCATCAACGGCGAAATCTCCGCTGTCAACACCAAGGTGAAGAACGCTTACGAGGCTGTTGAACTCGCCGCTAAGGATGCTGAGATCGCTGGCGACGTCGAGACCGTTCAGGAGCACATCGACGCTCTCCTCGCTGTCGTCTACCAGGCTGACCTCCAGCAGAAGATTGGTGACGTGAAGGCTACTTGGAACGTTGAGTATGCTAAGGAGAAGGAGCACATGACTGCTGACCAGAAGGCTCTCTACGACGAGATCTATGATAAGATTGAGATCCTTGCTAACTTGATTGAAGCTACCACTGACTACGATGCTAAGAAGTATGAAGAGCATAAGGCTGCTGTTGCTGACCTCGCTCTCTTCTTCGAAGACTACAGCCAGTGGGTGAAGGACAACTACATCCTCGGCGATGCAAACCTCGACAGTGACGTCACCGTTTCCGACGCTGTGCTCACCGTCAGCTTTGCTCTCGAATCCGCTACTCCCAACGAGCGTCAGCAGTACACTGCCGATGCCAACGAGGATGGCGTTATCACTGTCACTGACGCTGTCAGCGTGATCGACATCGCTCTCGGTGTTGAGCCTGCTGCTGGTGTCAAGGGCATTGATGCAGCTGTTGCTTCCAACGACTACCTCGTGCTCAATGGCGCTGAGATCAGCCTGATTAACGAAATGAGCTATCGCGGCTTCCAGATGGATATCGCTGCTGATGGTGAAGTTGAAGTTGAACTTGCTGCTCGCGCTGCTGGTCTCCAGATCTTCAAGAACAAGCTCGCTAATGGCAACACCCGCATCCTGGCTATGTCCATGAACGGTGGCGTCATCGATGCTCAGGAAGGTCTTCTCCTGACTGTCAAGGGTGCTAAGGACATCACCATCTCCAACGTTGAGTTCACCGGTACCGACAAGGTTGCTTACGAACTCGGTGTTCAGGTTGTCACCGGTATCAACGGTATCAACGCTGACTTCGCTGGCGAATCCATCTATACTCTCGGTGGCGCTCGCGTCTCCAAGATTCAGAAGGGTGGCGTCTACATCATCAACGGCAAGAAGATGCTCGTAAAGTAATAGAATCATGAATAGGTGAGGGCGGCTTCCCGCCGCCCTTACCTTCCTCTCTGAAAAATATTATTAACTTTATACAACTTACAACTCATGAACAACAAGACTATGAAAAAGTGGTTCTCGATGTTCGCCCTCTTCCTCCTGGCAGGCTTCAGCAGTGCTTCTGCTCAGCAGCTCGTCATCGATGATGTCCAGTTGAAGGCCGGCGAGACCGCAGAACTCAAAGTCAAGCTTGCAAGCGGTGCAATCACCGTTTATGGATTCCAGACGGACATCGTTCTGCCCGAAGCTCTGACGATGGAAGTAGCTCCCAAGGGCGTTGCCGCTTCAATGGCGGACGACACGGATCCTGCCTTCTCTGTCAACCAGCAGGCTGACGGTGCTTACCGTATTGCTGCTTTCTCCCTTGGTGGCGCTGCCTTCAAGCCCGAGACTGCTGTTGCTACTTTCACCGTGAAGGCTGCTGAAGACTTCAGCAACGTCAATGGTGCTTACGTCGGTATTGCCCTCAAGAACACGAAGTACACGGTGGATTCCAATGGTACTGAAGTCGCTGGTGCTACTACAGGCAATGTGGTTGATGCAGGCCTCTACACCTATCCTGTACGTCCCGTTACGATTGGTTTTGAGGATACACCTTCCGTTCCTGCTGGTATCGTGACTTATGCTGCTGACCGCGAAGGTCTCCAGGTGAGTGGTATGCAGCCCGTTCGTGGCTGGACTGCCGCTTCCAACGGCGACGCTCGTGCAGCTGGTGTCTTCGACGCTGGTTCTGCCACCTCCTTCCTGGGCTCCACTGGTTTCTACGCTCCTGCTACCAACCCCGATGGCCTTACTCCCAAGATGCTGGGTATCCTGGCTGTCTGGACCGCTACTGCTCAGTACAAGCAGAATGTCTTCCTCAAGGCCGGTGAGTACTACATGACCGTTAATGTCTACAACGCTGGCGGCACCACCGCTATCGCTAAGAACCTGATCGGTTTCGTCGCCGAGGATGGTACTGAGTACTTCGCTGAGACCACCGAATATCCCGTCGGTGCGTGGACGACCGAACAGATCCGCATCGTCCTCCCCGAAGATACCTACGGCGCATTTTCTCTCGGTTACACCGCACAGGATGCCAGCAAGACTGACATGCCTCACCTCTTCTTCGATGGTGTGAACTTCAGCAATGAAATCTTCCCCAACAACTTCCGTGCTTATCACTTCAAGAGCCAGCGTGGTTCTCTCGGTGTCCGCAGTACCCTCGTTACCGTTACCAACGGCGATGCTGCTCAGTATGGCATCTATGCTGCTGAGGTTACCGACTTTGCTGTCGTGACCTACGACAATAAGACCTATCTCTACAGCATCAACGACAAGAAGTTCGTGAAGGAAGTTGTCAGCAACGCCCTCGTTACCACAAACTATGATCCTCAGCCCTTCACCATCTCTGAGTGGCCTGCTGGTGGTTATCACTTCATCTTTGGAGGCAACACGCTCAACATCAATAATAGCAACCGTGGTGGTTACGTAATCAATTCTTGGGCTTATGCCGATGCAGGCAACCAGATTCAGGTTGAGAGCGTAGGTGACTTCGATCCCACCGAGGCTCTTGCTATCCTGGCTGCTCCCGAGGCTACTCCCGCTGTCACCACCACTCCTGTGGCTGGTCTGGCTGGCCTGAGCAATACCAAGGCTTATGTCATCAATGGCGTGCGTTCCCTGTACTGGGGCGTTACAGATAAGACTGTGACTTGCAACCCTGTTCTTCTTCCTAACGAAGAGAAGGAGCAGTTTGCAGTGCTCCAGGCTGGTGGTAACTACTATCTCTACAGCATCGCTGCCAAGAAGTTCCTTGCTCGTGCAGAAGACGGTCACTTTGCTCTGACCGCTGAGCCTGCTGTCGTCGAGATCGTTGAGACTGGCAATGCAGACTATCCCTTCTTATTCAAGTATGACACTTATACCGTCAACTTCAATGGTACTGCTGCTGCCAGCAAGCACATTATTGATGGTTGGAGCGCTCAGGATGATGGCAACCGCTACGCTATCAGCGAGGTCGGTGACTTCGACGCTTCTGATGTCATGGCTCTGCTGCCCCAGGAACTGGGTGACGGCGACTATGTCTTCCAGAACTGCGAGACTGGTCAGTTCCTCTTCGGTGCCAACGACTGGAACACCAAGGCTTCTCTGATTCCCTTCAGCCAGCACCTGACGCTACATAAGCTCGAGGATGGCCGCTTCAACATCGAATCTCAGCAGAACAACGGTGGTGAAAGCTACTGGGTAGGCTGGGGTGACATCAACGCCAAGAACTCCATCTTTGTTGACTGCGACATCGCCCGCGCTATCGCATTCACGATTGAGCCCGTCGGCGAAGGTATCTACAGCATGATGACCGACACCGATCTGTTCCTCGCTTCTGAGGAAGGCACGACAGTTGTCGCTATGATCGAAGACGGTGCTGCTGAGGCTGCTAAGTGGCGCATCGTTCCTGCTACTATGGCTTCTCTGGCTGCTGCCACCGAGGAGAATCCTGTGAACGCTACCTTCCTCATCAAGGCTGCCGGCTTCGACCGCAACAACCGCAACGCTGACGCTTGGACCATGACGGCCAGCAACAAGAACCTCTGCGGCGGTACAAATGAAAACAAAGTTGCTGAGAGCTGGCACAGCACCTTCGAGTTGAAGCAGACCATTGCCAATGCTCCTAAGGGTGTCTATCGCCTCTCCGCTAATGCATTCTATCGCGACGACTCCAACGGTGCCCTCACCAAGCTTCCCGTGCTCTATGCCAATGAGTTTGAGTCCGAGTTCCCGCAGGTTGAGGACGGCACTCTGCCCGATGGCAGAAAGTACCGCGACCAGGGTGTCCTCCAGATGGGCGACGCCTCCAACTGGTTCTTCGCAGGTCAGTATCCCGTTGCTCCTGTCTTCTTCGAACTCACTGCTGACGGCGACATCACCGTTGGTGTGAAGTACGACCAGCCCGAACTGCTGTGGGCTATCTGGGATAACTTCAACCTCGTTTACTATGGTCCCGATGCAGACATCACCAGCGTACAGATCGAAGGTCGCGATGCTATCCTCGATGAGCTGTATGACAAGGCTGTTGACCTCGCTGACGATGGTTATCCCGAAGAGATCACCATCGCTCTGGGTCACGCTATCGAAACTGCTGACGACGTTAAGGCTCTCGTGCCTCCCACGAAGGAAGCTTATGACAAGGCTATTGCCGAACTGCAGGAGGCTATCGCCGCTGCTGACGCTTACGTCTTCCCCGCAACTGAGATGAACGTTGACATCAAACTTGAATGTGGTGGTGGTTACGAAGGCGTTAGCGCATCGGTTGACGTCGCTGCTATCCTTGCAGAGCTTGGTGCTACTTCTCTCGACCAAGTCGTGATTGCAGCTGTTCAGCCTGATGGCACTTACGATCGCAGCTACAATCTCGGTCCCACCGACGGTTGGCGTAACGCAGAAGGTGGTTGGCAAGCCTGGACTGGAAATGTTGATGATCCTCATTTCTTCTACGTAAAGGCTGACTTCAGCCGAGAAGATAATCAACTCTATGAGATTGGTGGCTATCCTGGCAAGACCGATGAGCCTTCCACCTTCACAGCTGTCTATTCCTTCAAGTATGCTAAGGCAGAGGTTCTCCTCAAGGTCAATGTTATCTACAGTGCTCCCACCATGGAGTCCATGTATGCCGATGCTCTCGAACAGATTGAAGATGGCGCAAATTATCTCATCAGCACTGTAGTTGATGGTACCAAGTACTATTTGACCGCTGCTGGTACCCTCTCTGCTGATAAGGCTGTGGCCGGCCAGTTCACCTTCGCCAAGGCCTCTGCTGCAAGTCACCAGTGGGAGTATGGCTTTAAGCTCTCCTCTCAGAACAACAAGCGCTTCAGTAATCCCTACACAACCACGGAAGAAGCTCTGACTAATGGTGGCCTGAATACTTCTACCAACAATCGTGATGACTGGGAAGCTCAAGTCTTCTTCCTTAATAGCGATGGTTTGTATGCTGTTCGTTCCACCAACGCTCCTTACAATAATGAGACCTCTGGTTGGAATTGGATTGGTAATACTTATTGGACAGTCAATGAAGGTCCTCTGGCAGAGTACAGCTGGGAACCCCAGTTTGTCTGGAACCTCGAGAAGAACGTTATTATCGATGTTGTGGCCAACCTCGTTGTCAATGGCAACGTCGTTGCAACGGAGACTGTAAACATGGCAGTTGGTAATGCTCCTCTTGCTCCGGCAAGCTTCGTTGACCAATATCATGGTCTCTACAGCTTCCAGGCTGACGTTGATGTTGTGGCTGAGTCCACGACGGAAATCAACTTCACTCCTGTATGGGGTGGTCTGTTCCAGATTTCTTCCAGCTATGCTTCTGCTCGTTGGTATAAGATGAATATCCGCACCAGTTATTGGGTATCTTGGGACGAGAGTGAACCATACTATCCCACAACTGATAAGGATCTCAATGCCGAGGCCAGCCACTGGGCGTTCCTGCCCGTTGAAGGCGAACCTTTCCAGTTCTACATCATTAACCAAGAGGCTGGTTCTTCCGAGTCCCTCTCTGTTGATGGCGAAAATGTAGTGATTCGTCCGCAAATGACTGCCTGGGAGCTCTTTGGAAATAATGGTGGCTTCGTCATGCGTCCTGTGGGCGGCGGTGAAAATGATTGGGTGAACCAGAATGGTGGTGCCTCCGGTCCACTGCAGTTCTGGCACAGCGCCAATGGTCGTACTGATGACGGTTCCACCTTCCGCATTGAACCCGTCATTCCTGATGGCATCTATGAGCTCAGCGAAACTCCTTCCTTCGAGCAGGGTGTTGCTTATGACCTCAATGGCCGCAAGGTTGTGAAGATGCAGGTCGGTGGCATCTACATCGTCAATGGTAAGAAGGTTATGGTTAAGTAATCATCATTCTATCTGATAACGGGCGGGGCGACCATCTATGGCCGCCCCGCCTTTTTCTTTTGACATCTTTGCTGCTTTAAACCGTTCTATGCAGCCAGTGGGCACATTCCTTGCTGTATGTGGCTATGCTGACTTGGTACAGAAAAGACCTCACTCCTCACCAAATGGCCTTTTGCCACGTAGTAGTGAGAAGTGAGGACTTTTGCAAAAGCTTTTGCGTGAACTATTTCTTATCTGCGTACGATGAACCAAGGGTTATGTAGGTCCTCCTTATTATATATAAGGGGCTGACCCGTCTGCGCATTTATGACCTCGCAGCCAGCAGCACGCGCTATGGCATCTCCCGCTGCGGTGTCCCATTCCATGGTGGGTGCATGGCGTGGATAAATGTCTGCCTTGCCTTCAGCCACGAGGCAAATCTTCAGGCTGCTGCCACTGCTGATGAGTTGCAGGTCGGGGTGCTGCTTGCGTAGTTCATTAATGAATGCCTCTGTTTCGGGGCTAAGGTGGCTGCGTGAGGCGACAACCGTAAATGGTCGATTTGTTTCTGTAGGGCCATACCCCTGTGTATGGCCGAGGTTATCGGCTACCCCTATCGGCCATACACAGGGGTATGGCCCAACGGAGCTTACGATCACTTTTCTAATACCTTCTTGTTGAATGCCGTAGTACAATTCATTCTTCACAGGCACATAGATCACCCCCAATACCGGCACAGCGTCCTCCACCAGCGCGATGTTCACCGTGAATTCGCCGTTTCGCTTGATGAATTCCTTGGTGCCGTCTAATGGATCAACGACCCACAGTCGGTGCCAGGTGCGGCGTGTGGAGTAGGGTAGTTGGGTACCTTCCTCGCTCAGGACGGGAATCCCCGTGGGTTCGAGAAAGGACATGATGCGGGCGTGAGCGGCCTTGTCTGCACGTGTCAGTGGCGAGTTGTCCGCCTTACGTTCGATGCCGAAGTCTGCATTCGGGTCCGTGTAGATATTCATGATGTCGCGTCCGGCTGCCAGGGTGGCCCGGATAGCGATATTGAGGAGTGCTGTTGTCGTTTCCATGGCTGCAAAGGTACATTTTTTCTTCCGCTTATCCTCCTTCCGGCATCATTCTTTTCTACTTTTTTCTTCTTTTTGACTATCTTTGCCGCCAGAAGGGTCATACTCGCCAGCGTCAAATGCAGGTAATATTTCTGGATGAGAAGATATTTCCGCCACTTTTTTTGGCGCTTCACGATATTTACGCTACCTTTGTCCACGAAATCATCATTACCTAATATGACTATCCTATGAAATGTGTTGATTACGTCATCAAGATTTGCAGCTTGTTGTGTATAGCTTGCGGGGTCTGTATCCTGTCAGCAACGGCCCAGCCCTATACCATCTATCCCATTCCTCAGCAGCAGTTGTCTCTATCAGGCCGCGCCCGTGTGGCCTTGCCTGTCTGCATCATGGCGGAGCAAGGCATCGACGAAGCTACGGTGGAGCGTGCCAAGCAGGTGTTGACAGACCACGGCATTCCTTTCACTACTTCCGACCGTAAGCAGAAGGGTGTTACCAATCTGCTGCTGGGCATCAATGGCTCACATGGTTTGGCCGATAAAGAAGCTTCGCGCCAGATGCTGAGCCGCGAGGTTTTTGCTCAACCAAAATATGACCGCCACCTGCTCCACCTCACGGCAGACAAGCAGGGGCTGGCGCAGCTGCTCATCCTGGGTGAACATACCGATGCCGTGTTCTATGGGTTGGCCTCGTTGGAACAAATGCTCGATGGCGGTATGCAAGAGATGCCTTGTGTCACCCTCTATGACTACGCCGATATCCGCGACCGCGGCATCATCGAGGGTTACTATGGTGTCCCCTACAGTGCCGAGGTGACGAAGGATTTGTTCCGCTTCATGGCACGTTACAAGATGAACACTTATATGTATGGTGCCAAGTCTGATCCCTATCACTCACAGCTTTGGGCAGATCCCTATCCCGTTAGCATCACACCCGAGCAGTTGCGCATCGGGTATCTGACGCAGGATATGTTGCGCGAAATCACTGCCGTGGGTCATGCCACGAAGGTGAACTTCATCTGGGCTATACATCCGGGAACGGCTTTCACGAATGCCGCCAACGATCAGGTCCTCGCGCAAATCATGCATAAATTCAGCGATATGCACTCCCTGGGTGTCCGCCAGTTCGGAGTCTTCGTGGACGATGTGGGTGTGCCCAATGACGATGCTACCTTGCGCCTTGGTGCCGACCGCCTGACCGAGTTGCAGCGTCGCATAGACGAGCGCTGGAACCGGCCTGGAGCCGTACCCGCCGACACGGTGAAACCGCTGCATTATGTTCCTCAACTCTATGCCTACTCCTGGGTGTCAAGGGAACAGGCCGCCCGCTTCTTCGGCTCGCTCAGCAAGGTGCCCGAGAAGGTGCGCATCTATATCACGGGTGCTGCCGTCTGGACCGTGCCCAACAGTGCAGACCTCACGACCGTCAGCCAGTGGTTGGGGCACGGCACCAGCTGGTGGTGGAACTATCCGTGCAACGACAATGACGTGACCAAGCTCTTCCCCATGGACACCTACGGCAACTTCCATGACGAGCAGCACATCCGCACGCTCGCCCGACTGGAACCGTCGTTGAAGGGCACGCCGACGCTCATCATCAATCCTATGCAGCAGGGTGAAGTCTCGAAGATTGCGCTTTTCAGTGTGGCCGACTATGCCTGGAACAATCGTGCCTTCGACAACCATCAGAGCTGGGAGGCCGCCTTGCCTGCCGTAGTGGGGCAGAAATATGCTTCAGCGTTGCGGCAGCTTGCACCCTATCTTCGTTATTTCGATTCCGATGCCCTCAGCTATGCAGCCCGCAATTACCGTCGCTCGGTGGAGGAGGGCTCGCCGCGTCCCGGAGCGCTCATCGGCGAACTGCGTCGCGTCTTGCAGGCTTGTGAGACGCTGGAAGCCATGAAGAACTCGCCACGACAGCAGGATGTCCTCTTCTATGAAGACGTGCGTCCCTGGCTGCTCAAGCTGAAGGCCATGGCCGCCGAAACCGTGGAGCGGCTCGAAGACCGCAAGCCGGCTGCCGTGGATCTCAATGGCACTCCAGACTTCCAGTTCCCCATCCTCACGGGGCTGGGCAATGACATTAAGCTCAGCGTGAAGACGGCAGAACCTGCCGCTGAAGTGCTGCAACCCCTATTGGAATGGCTCCGCACGCGGGATGGTCAATGATACAAAAAACGCCTCCGTGTCCTTCTCACTGGACACGGAGGCGTTTTTTCGTTTTATAACCTGCATCACACCACGGAGTAGAGCAGCAGGATAATCAGTTGCGCCGTGAGAATACGCAGGAACATACAGAGTGGATAGACGGTGCTGTAGCCTACGGCAGGTGCATCGTTGTTCGCTGTCTGGTTGGCGTAGGCCAGGGCGGGCGGGTCGGTGGTAGCACCGGCAATGAGACCCATCAGCGTGAAGTAGTTCATCTTATACTTCAGACGTGCAAGCACGCCGATGAGCAGGATAGGAATGACCGTGATGAGGAAGCCGGACCAGACGTAAGTGAGTCCGTCGCCCTCGGTGACGGTCTGCCAGAACGTAGCTCCAGCCTTGATACCCACCGATGCCAGGAAGAGGACGAGTCCGAACTCGCGTAGCATCAGGTTGGCTGATGTCGTGGTGTAGGAGACGAGGTGTGCCTTGTAGCCGAAGCGACCGATAAGGATGGCCACAATGAGCGGTCCGCCAGCCAGACCCAGCTTCACGGGAGTGGGCACGCCCGGCAGTGCGATGGGCATCATGCCGAAGACGATGCCTACGACGATGCCGATGAACAATGCTGCGAGGTTCGGGTGATCCAGACGCTTCATCTCGTTGCCAAGCACGACGGCCACGCGTTGCACGGCGTCCTCGGGCCCCACGCAGACCACTTTGTCACCGATCTGCACGCGCAGGTTCTGATCGGCAAAGAGGTTCATGCCGTTGCGCAGGATGCGGGTGACATTGACGCCATAGACGCTGGAGAAGTGCAGCTGGCCGAAGGTCTTGCCGTTCACGTTGGGCTGGGTCACCAGGATGTTCCTTGACACCATGGGCACGTCCTGCTCCTCCCATTCCACGTGGTCCACGGGACCGATGAATGCCGAAATGGCTTCCCAGTCATCCTCGGCGCAGGTGATGTACATCAGGTCGCCCTCGTTGATGATGGTGTCGCGGTTGGGGATGGTCACGTGGCCCTCGTGCAGGAATCTGGAGCAGACGAAGTTGCGCCCCAGAAACTCGCGGATCTGCAGGATGGTGCGCCCGCTCAGGGCTTTGTTCTCCGCGCGCAGCGTCATGCGGTGGGGCTTGGCGTGCGGGTTCTCGTTCATTTCCTGCGCAATCTGTTCCTCTTCTTTCTTCAGGCTGATGCCGCATAGATAGCGGAGGGCGATGGTGGCTCCGATGATGCCCACCACACCGAGGGGGTAGGCGCAGGCGTAGCCCGAGGCAATCTGGGGAATCTGCGCGGCACCTTTGTAGATGGTGTTCACGGCTTCGGAGGCGGCACCCAGACCCGGTGTGTTGGTGATGGCTCCGCAGAGCACGCCCGTCATCATCGAGAGGTTCCAGACGTTGTCCCCGCCATGGACAGACGGATTGTAGAAGAGAATGAAATAGAGTGCCAGCATCGTAATCACATTCAGGCCCACGATGCCCATGGCCAGGGCGTTGGCCGTGACTCCTCCTTTGGCAAAGCTCTCGAAGAAACCAGGACCTACTTGCAGACCGATGCAGTAGACGAAGAGGATGAGACCGAAGTCCTGGACATAGTTCAGTACGGCAGGGGTGCCGGTGAACCCGATGTGTCCGGCCAGGATGCCTGCGAACAACACAAAGGTGACACCAAGGGAGATGCCGAAAATCTTGAAGCGGCCGAGGAATATACCCACGGCGATGACCAACGAGTAGAGCACCACGATGTGCGCGATGCTGTCGGTCTGAGTAAAAAGGTTGATTAGCCAGTCCATTATGTAGTTTGGGGTTTAGTGTTTGGGGCTTATAAATACATATAAAATAAATGTGAACATCTATGTCACAGAATAATTCGGCTGCAAAGGTACGGCTTTTTGCCCGTTTTTCCCTACTCCGAGACATATTTTCTGCTTTCCCTGCCGTTTTCCGCGGCTTTTTCCTTATCTTTGCAGCCCAAAAGCAGGGCTTGGGGCTCTGAATGCCCCGCAAGGGCTTGCTCGCTTGCCCTTTCAAGAACTCTCGAAAACTCTCGACTTTAAACAACTCTCAACCCATTATGACTCTCTATCCTCAGCAAATAATAGATGCCCTCAAGACCGTTCGCTATCCCGGCACCGGCAAGAGCATTGTGGAGATGCAAATGGTGGAGGACGACCTACGTATCGCAGGACTGCATGTGTCCTTCTCCCTCATCTTTGACAAACCTACGAATCCCTTCCTGAAGTCTCTCATCAAGGCCTCCGAGGCAGCCATCCATGCCTACGTGGGCAAGGAAGTGGAGGTGGAGATAAAGACAAAGACCCAGGCTGCCGCCACGACTCAGGCCACTCAGAGCACTCCAACCTTCCCTAACTTGGGCAACATCATTGCCGTCTCTTCGGGCAAGGGTGGGGTAGGCAAGAGCACTGTGGCCGCCAACCTCGCTGTGGCCTTGGCTCGCCTGGGACATCGTGTGGGCCTTCTGGATTGCGACATCTTCGGCCCCTCGGTTCCCAAGATGTTCCAGCTCGAAGGCGAACAGATCTACAGTGAGGAGCGCGATGGCAAGACCCTTATCATCCCTGCCGAGAAGTATGGGGTGAAGGTGCTCTCCATCGGTTTCTTCGTGGACCCCGACACCCCCACGCTCTGGCGCGGCGGCATGGCCTCGAACGCCCTGAAGCAACTCATCGGCGAGGCCGACTGGGGCGACCTCGACTACTTCATCCTCGACACGCCTCCGGGCACGAGTGACATCCATCTGACACTGGTGCAGACGCTGCCCGTCACGGGTGCCATCATCGTATCCACCCCGCAGCAGGTGGCGCTGGCCGATGCACGCAAGGGACTGCACATGTACACGAACGAGAAAGTCAACGTCCCCATCCTCGGGTTGGTGGAGAATATGTCATGGTTCACGCCTGCCGAACTGCCGGAGAACCGCTACTACATCTTCGGCCACGAAGGCGTGAAGCAACTGGCCGAGGAGACCGGCGTGCCCTTGCTGGCTCAGATCCCGTTGGTGCAGAGTGTCTGCGAGAACGGCGACGCCGGAACCCCGGCTGCACTCGACCCCTCCAGCCCCACGGGAAATGCCTTCCTGCAGCTGGCTGCACGCGTGGTCACGCAGACCGACAAGCGCAACGCCGAGTTGGCAAAAACCGAGATTGTGCAGACACATTAATATAAATAATGTGAAAAAGCCCGCTTCCCAAGGAAAAACTCTAAACTTTGGACTTTAAACTTTAAACTTTTCATTACCTTTGCAGCCAAGAAATCCTCAGAACGATGAAGAAAGAATTCGGCAAATGGCTTATGGATGTTGTAAAGTATGTCCTGACGGCCATACTCTTGGCTACTGTTTTTGGTGGCATGGAGGATAAGGCGCTTATATTTATATTTGGCCTGTGCATTGTCGGAATCACATTGGGGTGGGGACTGTTTCTGGTTTCTGATAAAAAAGATAGAAAATGCTATAACTATAATAAACCTATAAAAAACGATGAGCAACGAAGTTTTCTTCATATTATGGAGTCTTTTCATAATAGCTATTGCAATGATAGGTGGGCTTTACTTTACTATCAGGGACTATCGTATGGCTCGTTGTCACGATGAAGCATAATTTATTATTTTACTTACATATAATTTTAAACAAACCAAACAACGCAATGAAGATTGAAAAGATTGTTGCCCGTGAGATTCTTGACTCCCGTGGCAATCCGACTGTAGAAGTCGATGTGATTCTGGAAAATGGTGTAATGGGTCGTGCTGCTGTTCCCTCTGGTGCCAGCACCGGTGAGAACGAGGCTCTCGAGCTCCGCGATGGCGACAAAAACCGCTACCTCGGCAAGGGTACCCTGAAGGCCGTGAAGAACGTCAACGAGATCATCGCTCCCGCCTTGAAGGGTGACTGCGTGCTGAACCAGCGCGCCCTGGACTACAAGATGCTCGCTCTCGACGGCACTCCCACCAAGAGCAAGCTCGGTGCCAACGCCATCCTCGGCGTCAGCCTCGCTTGCGCCAAGGCTGCTGCCAACGCCCTCGGTCTGCCCCTCTACCGCTACATCGGCGGCTGCAACACCTACACCCTGCCCGTTCCTATGATGAACATCATCAACGGTGGTGCTCACTCCGACGCCCCCATCGCCTTCCAGGAATTCATGATCCGTCCGGTCAGCGCTCCCAACATCAAGGAGAGCATCCGTATGGGTGCTGAGGTCTTCCACAACCTCGCCAAGCTGCTGAAGGCCCGTGGCCTGAGCACTGCTGTAGGTGACGAGGGTGGCTTCGCTCCTGCTCTCGACGGCATCGAGGACGCCCTGACCATCATCTGCGACGCCATCAAGGCTGCTGGCTACGAGCCAGGTAAGGACATCAAGATCGCTATGGACTGCGCTGCCAGCGAGTTCGCTGTCCAGGAGAACGGCGAGTGGTTCTACGACTACAAGCAGCTGAAGAACGGCAAGCAGAAGGATCCCAATGGCAAGAAGCTCAGCGCTGAGGAGCAGATTGCTTTCCTGGAGCACCTCATCGACACCTATCCCATCGACAGCATCGAGGACGGCCTCGACGAGAACGACTGGGAGAACTGGGTGAAGCTGACCCAGAAGGTCGGTCACAAGTGCCAGCTCGTCGGCGACGACCTCTTCGTCACCAACACCAAGTTCCTGGAGAAGGGCATCAAGATGGGCGCTGCCAACAGCATCCTCATCAAGGTCAACCAGATCGGTTCTCTGACTGAGACCCTGGAGGCTATTGAGATGGCTCATCGTCATGGCTACACCACCGTCACCTCTCACCGTTCCGGCGAGACTGAGGACGCTACCATCGCCGACATCGCCGTAGCCACCAACAGCGGTCAGATCAAGACTGGTTCCATGAGCCGCACCGACCGTATGGCTAAGTACAACCAGCTCATCCGCATTGAGGAAGAGCTCGGCGACGTTGCTGCCTACGCTTACAAGCGCCTGAAGTAAGATCTGCTTTCAGAGACAATAATAGGAAAGTCCCCAGCCTGGTGGTTGGGGACTTTTCTTCTTTTCTTGGGCTCGGGGCCTCTGGAAGTTCTGGAAGCTCTGGATTTTTGGTTCTTCTATATTATATAGGTGGTGTCACCGCTCAGGGTCTGACATAGAGCTGTTCCGCAGAATCGACGGCTGCGAGGTCGCGCAAGAGTTCGGCATAGCGCAACGCTACGTCGTGCGTGTGGCGTGCTCCTTTCTCTGCGGTTGCAAGGTGCGGATTGCCGATTCCCGTGTCGTCCGATACGAGGTTCCAATGGCGGGGAAGCCAGGCGGTCTTTGCTCTAAGTGATGGGAGGGCAAAGGGGTGGCTGGTGCCATCGCCAGCCAAGTCCATTCTCACAAGTTCGGGGTGGTAGTGGAGCATGGCTGAGGTCTCCAGCTCGTCTGCGTGGTCACCCGGCTCGTCGAAGTAGTCCCGGGCTGGGAGCACCGAATACCAATCGGAGAGGAGGATGAGCATATCCGGGAAGTCCACGAGTAGGTCGCGGATAATGCCTTTTAGCGTGTTCCCGCCATGTCCATTGACAATGAGCAGGCGACGGAAGCCTTGATGGTGAAGGGATTCTACGATGTCGCGGAGAATGGCTTGCTGCGTGTGTACGTGGTAGTGGATACAGAACGGCAGTTCGCGTTGTCCAGGGTTCTGAGCTCCCATAGCCACAGGTGGCAAAACCATGGCGCGAACTCCATGGAGCTCTTGTGCCAGACGGGCTGCGTCCACTGCCACGTCGTGGGAGAGGATGCAGTCCGTCAGGTACGGCAGATGGCGGTTGTGCGGTTCGGTTGCGCCCCAGGGGAGGAGCACGACGTCATATTGGTTCCCCTGCACTTCGCCGTAGGTGCAGGCGGTGAGGTCTGATGGAGGTTGTTGGGATTCTTTTTTCATAGGGGGTATGGGGGAATTATGGGGTTAATGGGTTTAATGGGGCTAATGGGTTTTATGGGTTATTATCCGAAGAGGGCCCGAAAGGCATCTTCCACTTTTCGGCAGGGAATGATTTGGATGGAATAGTTGTGCGGGTTCACCGCCTTGAGGCTCGCTGCAGGAATGAGGATGCGTGAGAATCCCAGTCGCTGTGCCTCTGCTATGCGTTGGTCGATACGGCTGATGGGGCGCAGCTCGCCCGAAAGTCCAACCTCGGCACAGAGGGCTGTCTCGTGGTCCAGTGGGGTGTCGGTATTGCTGCTGAGGATGGCGGCAATGACGGCCAGGTCCGTGGCCGTGTCGGTCACCCGCAGGCCTCCGGCAATGTTTAGGAACACATCCTTCTGCGCAAGCTTGAAGCCAACCCGTTTCTCCAGCACAGCCAGGAGCATATTCAGTCGTCGGTAGTCGAAACCCGTGGCAGAGCGCTGCGCTGTGCCATAGGCTGCTGTGCTCACCAGTGCCTGCACTTCAATGAGGAAGGGCCGCACGCCCTCCACGGCAGCAGCGATGGCTATTCCGCTGAGATCTTCCTGATGTTCACTGAGCAAGAGCTCGCTGGGGTTGGTCACGGGGCGCAGACCATCCTGCCGCATCTCGTAGATGCCTAACTCGGAGGTGGAGCCGAAACGGTTCTTCTGTGAACGCAGGATTCGGTAGAGATAGTGTTGGTCGCCCTCGAATTGAAGCACCGTATCTACGATGTGTTCCAGCACTTTCGGCCCCGCCAGACTGCCTTCCTTGGTGATGTGACCGATAAGGATGATGCTCGGACCGCCACTTTTGGCATGTCGCAATAGCGCAGCCGCACACTCGCGAATCTGACTGAGACTGCCAGGAGAACTTTCCACCGTTTCGGTCGAAATGGTTTGGATGGAGTCGATGATGACGAGGTCGGGTTGCTCGGTCTCGATGTGCTGGAAGATGTTTTCGAGCGCGGTGTCGCAGACGACGAGCAGGTCAGACTCTCCTTGTCGGGAGTCCTGTAGCCTGTCGGCTCTCAGCTTCAATTGCCGTGCACTCTCCTCGCCGCTGACGTAGAGCACTTTCTTGTCCGTGAGGCGCAAGATGGTCTGGAGTACCAGCGTACTTTTTCCGATGCCCGGTTCTCCGCCAAGCAGCACCAAACTACCAGGTACCAGTCCTCCTCCCAACACGCGGTTCAGTTCCGGATCCATCAGATCCATGCGTGGTTCGGCATCGGCACGTATCTCAGAGAGAGGAATGGGACGCGAAGCCGCCTCGCGTCCGCCTCCTGCAGATAAGGGAGTCTTCCCCCCTTGGAGGGAGTTGGAGGGGGGCTTCGAGGCTACACGTATTTCCTTGAACGTGTTCCACTGTCCGCAGCTTGGGCATTTGCCCAGCCACTTCGAACTCTCTTGCCCGCAGTTGTCGCAGACGTACATCAGTTTATCTTTTGCCATATTCTTTCAATCAATCGGCTCGTTTTTTGCATTTATGAGTTGGTTTTTTGTATTTCTGTGTGCAAATATAGGAAAAAGTTGACTCTTCTCGGTCTTAAGTTGAAAGTTTTTCTTACCTTTGCCACGAAATTTGGCAAAAATAATGAATAAGAAGACTATTATCACCCTTGCAGGAACCGTCATTGTCCTCCTCTTGGTGGGCATGGGTTACTTGATTTATTCGCTCAACAAGTCCAATGAGGAGAATAAACAGATGTTGGAACTCGCCGAGATGGACAAACGCGAGATGGAGAATGAATATGCCGATTTTGCCCGTCAGTACAACGAGATGAAGACGCAAGTCAACAACGACTCATTGATGGCTCAGCTGGAGCAGGAACAGCAGCGGACTCAGGAACTCCTGGAGGAACTGCGGCGCACGAAGAACAATGATGCGGCAGAGATTACCCGACTGAAAAAGGAATTGGCCACCATGCGCCAGGTGCTGAAGAGCTTTGTAGCAGAAATCGACTCGCTGAACCGCCTGAACGAACAGCTGATGGGCGAGAACGAGAACTTGCGGCAGCAGCAAGTGCAGCAGCAACAACAGATTTCCACCCTCAGTGAGGAGAAGGAGTCGCTGTCCGACAAGGTGGCTATTGCCAGTCAGCTGGATGCCACAGGGTTGCACATCAGTGCTCTGAACAAACGTGGCAAGGAGGCCAAGAAGACCAAGGATGTCAAGAAGTTCCAGATCAGCTTCAGCGTGGCTCGGAATGTCACCGCCGCAGCTGGTAATCGAACCATCTACGTCCGCATCCTCAAGCCAACGGGCGAGGTGGTGAATGGCGGAGGTACCTTCCCCTTCGAGAACCGCAACCTGGAGTATTCCATCCGTAAGGATATCGAATACAACGGCGAGGAGACGCCCGTCACCGTTTACTGGGATGTCAACGAAATGCTCATCGCCGGTCTGTACCGCGTGATGATCTTTGCCGACGGAAACAACATTGGAAGCGGCAGCATATCGTTCGAGAAGTAGACCCACCCCCCGCCCTCCCTGTGAGGGAGGGAGTGGTCACCATCGATTCTTGTTTTCTTGATTTAACAAGGAGTTGTCATCATCGATTTTGGTATTCCTGAAATAAATAATTAAATGTTTAACAAATAAAATCCTTTACCCACCAAGGTAACTACTCCCTCCCTCACAGGGAGGGTGAGGGGTGGGTCTCCTATGGAAGCAGTATTCTCTTACATCATCTCGCTGGGAGCATCTGTCATGATGCCTATCCTTTTTACTATTATTGGCTTGTGCATTGGACTCAAGTTCGGAAAATCGCTGCAAAGCGGCCTCTACGTGGGTGTCGGATTCGTGGGATTGGGCATAGTGACAGCCCTGCTGACCACCAACTTCAACGGTCCGTTGAAGAACATCTCTGACATCTATGACCTGCAGCTCGGCATCTTCGATATGGGTTGGCCTGCCGCTGCCGCAGTAGCCTACAACACCGCCGTGGGCGCCCTCATCATTCCCATCTGTCTGGGAGTGAACTTCCTAATGGTGCTGACGAAGACCACGCGAACGGTGAATATCGACCTGTGGAACTACTGGCACTTTGCCTTTATCGGTGCCGTGGTCTATTTCGTTCAGGGCGAGAGCCTTGGCTGGGGTTACTTCGCCGCCATCGTATGTTATATGTTCACGCTCGTGATGGCCGACCTGACCGCCGAGAAGTTCCAGAAACACTATGACCTGGACGGCATCAGCATCCCTCAGCCCTTCTGCCAGAGTTTTGTGCCTTTCGCCCTCGCCATCAACTGGCTGTTGGACAAGATTCCCGGCTTCTCGAAGCTCGACATTGATGCCGAAGGACTGAAGAAGAAGTTCGGCGTGCTGGGCGATCCGCTCATCCTCGGTGTCATCGTGGGAGCACTGATAGGTGCCTTGAGTGTGAAGGAGTGGAACGGCGATGCCGCTAAGACTATCCTCTCATTAGGTGTCATCATGGGTGCCGTGATGGAGCTCATTCCCCGTATCACCAAGCTCTTCATCGACGGTCTGATGCCCATCAGCCAGAAGACGAAGGAAGTGGTGGAGAAGAAGTTCAATGGCAAGAAAGTACACATCGGCATGTCGCCCGCCCTCGTCATCGGTCATCCTACCACGCTGGTGGTCAGCCTGCTGCTGATTCCTACGGTGCTGTTCCTCGCTGTCGTGCTGCCTGGCAACCAGTTCCTGCCGTTAGCTTCGCTGGCTGGCATGTTCTACCTCTTCCCCCTGGTGCTGCCCATCACGAAGAATAATGTGGTGAAGACCTTTATCATCGGCCTTGTGGCGCTCATCGTCGGTCTGTATTTCGTCACCGACATGAGTGCAGACTTCACCGCCGCCGCCAACTCGGTGTATGCCGCCACGCAGGATGCTGCGGCCCACGTTCCCGACGGCTTCCTGGCCGGCGCCCTCGACTTCTGCTCCTCGCTCTTCGGATGGGTCATCTTCCGCGCTTGCAAGAGTCTGGACTACATCGGCATGGGTCTGCTCTCTGGCTTCACCGTTGTCATGATGTTCATCAACAGAAGGCATATCGTTGCCGATGAGAAAGCAAATGCTAATGCACAGTGATTTTTCCGACTGTTTTTAAATTCAATATTTTCGAAACAATGAAAAAGTTATTTCTTTCCCTAGCCCTGCTGTCCGTGGCATTAGTTTCTTCAGCCCAGCAGAAAGTTAATTTCCAGACCGCCTGCCATCCCGAAGATGTCAAGCACTACGACACCAAGACCCTGCGCGAGCGCTTCGTCATGGAGAAGGTCATGGTTGCCGATGAGATTAACCTGACCTATTCCCACTACGACCGCTTCATCTTCGGTGGCGCCATGCCTGTCACGAAGACCCTGAAGCTGGAAAACTTCCTCGAACTTGGTCTCGACGTAGATCCAGGTATCACGGACAAGTATTTCCTCTACAATCGCGAGCTCGGCGTTGTGAACTGCGGCGCAGGCGACGGCGTGGTCATCGTCGATGGCAAGGAGTATGCCCTCGCACCGAAGGAAGCTCTCTACATCGGTCGCGGCCACATCGCCAAGGGCAAGGATGTCAATAAGGAAGTGCTCTTCCGCTCAAAGGACGCCAGCAAGCCCGCCAAGTTCTACCTCAACAGCGCCACCGCCCACCAGCACTACAAGACTCAATGGATCACCCTCGATGGCCGCAAGGGTTCGCTGAAGGCCGCCGTGTGGGGACCTGTAGGCTCGCTTGAGGAGTGCAACAACCGTACCGTCTATAAGCTCATCGTCAACGATGTGCTTGAGGAAGGTCCTTGCCAGCTGCAGCTCGGACTGACGCAGCTCAACCCTGGGGCAGCCTGGAATACCATGCCGCCTCACACCCACGGTCGTCGCATCGAGGCCTATTACTACTTCAATCTCCCCGAAGAGCAGACCATCGCCCACATCATGGGTGAACCGCAGGAAAGCCGCGTCGTCTGGCTCCACAACGAGCAGGCCATCATGTCGCCCGAATGGAGCATCCACGCCGCAGCCGGCACCTATTATTACACCTTCATCTGGGGTATGGCAGGCGAGAACCTCTATTACAACGACAAGGACAACATCCCCGTCATCGACATTAAGTAAGTTCCTGCCGGGATAGTACAACAAGTCGCCGCCATTTGACTCTGAACTGAGCAGATGGCGGCGATTTAGGTTTGGTTGTAAACAAAAAAGAAAGGGAAGTTAATCTTCCCTTTCTCTATAGTTGCGGAGGTTGGACTCGAACCGACGACCTCCAGGTTATGAGCCTGGCGAGCTACCAACTGCTCCACTCCGCGATGTATTTCTCGTTTGCGGGTGCAAAGGTACGGCAAAAAAGTGGAACCACCAAACTTTTTGGGTAAAAAGTAAAGGAAAAACAGCTTTTTTGCACACTTGCGCAAAAAGTGTGCCCTGTTTTCTTGGCTAAATCAATGAAAACTGCTACTTTTGTGCCGCAAAGCAGAAAAAGAAACGTTATGCCTCAACAAAAGACAAGACAACTGCTGACCGATGTAGCCAGACAACTGTTTGCCCGCAAGGGTTTCGAGAACACGACGATGAACGACATCGCGGAGGCCTCGGGCAAGGGGCGCCGCACGCTCTACACTTACTTCAAGAGCAAGGATGAGGTGTATTCGGCCGTCATCAATGGCGAGCTGATGCGCATCTCATCAACTTTCCTGGCCGTGGCCAGAAAGCAGTTGCCCCCGCTGGAGAAACTGGTGGAATTGCTGTTTGCGCACCTGAGCTTGATGAAAGAGGCAGTGGAGCGCAATGGCAATCTCCGTGCTGAGTTCTTCCGCAATATTTGGCAGGTGGAGCGTGTGCGCAAGAAATACGACAAGAAAGAGCGTGACATCTTTGCCAAGACGCTGGAAGAAGGACAGCGGGCCGGGGTGTTCGACATCGACAACCTGGAACTCTACACCGATATCATTCAGGGGTGCGCACGTGGACTGGAGGTCCCCTACATCTACGGCCGCCTGGGATTCGGCATGAATATTGAGGTGACCCGTCCCATTGTCACCAAGATCCTGCGAAAGGCACTTGGTCGTGAGCGAAACTTGGTATTGTGAGATTTTATGATTGATAATTGACTATTGAAATATAGATTATGAATTTATTACAAGGAAAGACTGCGCTGATTACAGGCGCAGCACGGGGTATTGGCAAGGCCATTGCCCTGCGTTTTGCTGCTGAGGGTGCGAACATCGCTTTCACGGACCTCGCGGTGAACGAAGAAACCCAGGCCGAGATTGCGGCACTGGGTGTTCAGTGCAAGAGCTATGCATCTAATGCTGCCGACTTTGCCGAGACAGAGGCCTTGGTGAAGCAAGTGAAGGAAGATTTCGGAAGCATTGATGTGCTGGTGAACAATGCCGGCATCACCAAGGACGGTCTGATGCTGCGCATGACTGAACAGCAGTGGGATGCTGTGATCGGTGTGAACCTGAAGTCCGCATTCAACTTCATTCATGCTGTGGTGCCTGTGATGATGCGTCAGCGCGGCGGTTCCATCATCAATATGGCCAGTGTCGTGGGTGTCCATGGTAATGCCGGTCAGGCCAACTATGCCGCCTCCAAGGCTGGCATGATTGCTCTGGCGAAGAGCATTGCCCAGGAGATGGGTCCGAAGGGCATTCGTGCCAACGCCATCGCTCCCGGTTTCATTGAGACTGCCATGACGGCAGCGCTTCCCGATGCTGTTCGTGAGGATTGGATGAAGAAGATACCTCTGCGCCGCGGTGGCAAGCCGGAAGATGTGGCAGACGTAGCCCTCTTCCTCGCATCGGACCTCAGTTCTTATGTCAGCGGACAGGTGATTCAGATTGACGGCGGAATGAATATGTAGTAGAATGACAGTTCTCTACGAAGATAACCATATAATCATCGTCTCGAAGAGTGCAGGAGAAATCGTCCAGGGCGACAAGACTGGCGACACCCCTCTCTCCGAGACGGTGAAGTTGTATATCAAGGAGAAGTATGCCAAGCCGGGTGCCGTCTTCTTGGGCGTGGTGCATCGCCTGGATCGTCCGGTCAGCGGGGTCGTGGTCTTTGCACGTACCAGCAAGGCGCTGGCTCGCCTGAATGAGATGTTCCGCACGGGAGCCGTCCAGAAGACCTATTGGGCTCTGGTGCAGAACGAGCCTCGCCAGAGCGAAGCCACCCTGACGCACTACTTGGTGCGCAATGAGCAGAAGAACAAGAGTTTCGCTTACGACCACGAACGACAGGGAGCCAAAAAGGCAGTGCTGGATTACTGCGTCATAGGTCATTCCGAGCGCTACCATTTATTGGAAGTACATCTCCATACGGGCCGCCACCATCAGATTCGTTGTCAGTTGTCAGCCATCGGGTGTCCTATCCGAGGTGATCTGAAGTATGGTGCCCCACGCAGCAATACGGATGGCAGCATCAGTTTGCATGCTCGTAGTATTCGCTTCGAACATCCCGTATCGCATCAGGAAATCTATGTCGAAGCGCCGCCTCCTATGGAAGGGCCTTGGCAGGCCTTTCTCTAAAGAATCCTGAGGCTGTTAATAGCAAGTACATACCATTTTTATCTTTCGCTTTTGCGAAGTTCATCCACCGTCTGCATGACTGCCAATGAGTGGTCAAGCAGTTGGTTCATAGTCTCGTAGTCTTGGTGATGGAAGAGGTCGGCGAAGGCCGCAAATTCAGGCGCCAGACGATGGCTCACGGGCGATAGCGGAATCTGGCGGGGTTGGTGTCCTCGAAGGCAGAGGGTGATGGATGAGAGGGTGCTGACGGGTCCGTCAATGCGAAGCCATCCGCAGTCACCTTGCAGGAGCCCGAAGCTGGGCGCGTCAGTCGTCTTTGAGGATGTGAGAAGAGCAATGACAGAGGATTTTGAAGAGCCTTGGCTTTCAGGGTATTCCAGTACTGCAGTGCCCGTCAGGTCAACTTCATTGAAGCCTCGGCAGCAGAGATACGTGGCGCGATAAGGGCGACCCAGAAGCGAGAGGACAAAGTGGAGATTGTAGATATTCAGGTCCATCAGCGCTCCGCCACCCGCCTCTGGGTCGAATGCGGGCAAGACTTCACCTCGGAGATAAGCATCGTAGCGGCTGGAGCGTTGGCTGTAGTTGCACTCTACATGGCGAATGGTCCCCAACAGCTCCAGAAGTTCCTCTCGCAGGATCTTGAAAGAAGGCAGGTGCAGCAGTGTCACGGCCTCCATGAGCATCAGATGCCGCGCACGTGCTTCCTCGACAAGTTGTTGGAACTCCTCGGCAAAGAGGCAGGCGGGTTTCTCGAGTATTACATGCTTGCCAGCTTGCAGGGCGCGCATTGCATAGCTGAAGTGGACGCTGTTAATGAGTGCTATGTACACGACTTCGACGACATCATCAGTCAGCACGGCCTCATAGTCTGTGCATACGAGTGGAATGCCATAGGTCTCGGCCATCGCCTCGGCGCGCTGCAAAGAGTGCTCGCGGGCGAGGATGCTACGTATGAAAATGCCGTCAGTGGCAGCAATGACAGGAAGTGCCTCCTGGACAATCTTGCCCGTTCCGATGATGCTGATGTTCATGGGGTTGATGCTTATGGGTGCAGGTCTCTGCCAGTGGGCAACCTTCGCAGCGAACATCCTTGGCCGGCGGTGCTGTCAGCCGGCGCCAGATGCGGCGCACGGTGTAGGCGACACAGCAGATGAGGATGAGTATGACGAGAAGAGTCTGCACGGATAGGGGAATAAATAATGAATGGATTCTTTTCAGAAGAACAGTCCTGCTTGTACCACTGCCGCTGAGACGAGCCAGGCCACGAGGGTGGTATAGGTGGCTGCGAAGAGTGCCCAGCGCCAACTGCCCGTCTCGTTCTTGATAGCGACGATGGTGGCCAGACACGGGAAGTAGAGCAGGATGAATAGCAGGTAGGCGTAGGCCACGAGTGGTGTGAGGCCTTCGGCTGTCATCAGTTGTTGCAGGCGGGTGTACTTGTCGGTGTCTTCGCTGAAGGAGTCATCGTCGCCGAAGCTGTCGTCCCCCGAGTAGAGTACGCCCATCGTGGATGCCACGATTTCCTTGGCTCCCACACCGGCGATGAGGCTGACGTCCAGCTTCCAGTTAAAACCTTGTGGTGCAAAGACGGGCTCTATGGTCTTTCCCATGCGGCCAATGTAGCTCTCCTCCATGTTCTCGGCAGTGTCAATGGGTCCCGTCGCGGACGGACCGAAGTAACTCAGCGCCCATACGATGATGCTTGCCACGAGAATGATGCCTCCCATCTTCTTGAGGTATTCCTTGACTTTCTCCCACGTGTGGCGGGCAATGGCTTTGGCTGTGGGCCAGCGGTAGGGCGGCAGTTCCATCACGAAGGGTGTGTCTTCACCGGGAATGACAAAGCGGGAGAGCAGCCTTGAGATGATGACCGCCACGGCAATGCCCACGGCGTAGAGCGAGATCATCACCCACGAGCGCCATTGTGCGGTAAAGAATGTTCCCACGATCATGATATAAATAGGTAGGCGCGCGGAGCAGGACATGAAAGGCAGAATCATCATGGTAATCAGGCGCGAGCGGCGGCTCTCAATCGTTCGTGTGGCCATCACGGCGGGCACGTTGCAGCCGAACCCCATCACCAGCGGAATGAATGACTTGCCGTGGAGTCCCATGCGATGCATCAGCTTATCCATGATGAACGCAGCTCTGCTCATATAGCCCGAATCCTCCATTATCGAGATGAAGAAATAGAGGATGAGTATTTGCGGGAGGAAGACGATGACACTGCCCACACCGCCGATGACTCCGTCGACGAGCATCGAGCGCAGGGGACCTTCGTTCATCGACGCCCCAATCCATTCGCCCAACCAGGCCACTCCGGCCTCAATCCAATCCATGGGGTATTGGCCCAGGGTGAAGGTCGTCTGAAACATGACGAAGAGGATGAGAAAGAAAATGGGAAAACCGAAGTACTTGCTCGACAGCACATTGTCGATGAAGTGTGTCCATCGGTATGTGTCTTCCTCGGTGCCCGTCTGGAATTCCGCTTCTGCCAGCGCACCGTGGATGAATCCGTACTTGGCATCCATGATGGCCGTTTCTGCATCGGTACCCGTCTCCTCGAGCACGCGCGCAGCAGCCCGGTCGCGGGCGGCCAGGAGCCTGTCGCGGTCTTCCGTGTTATGCTCCTCCAGCAGGTGTCGGGTGATGTACTCCGTGGCATGCTGATCGTTCTCCAGCAATTTCAGGCTCAGGTAGCGTGTGGAGTATCGCTGTCTGATGTGTTCATCGGCCTTAAGGTATTGCTGAATGTGGGCTATGCCATCTTCGATTTCATGTCCGTAGTTGATATGCAGGTGTCGTGCCACTTTGTTTTGTCCTTCATAGACGGAAATGACCGTACTGAACAGTTCCTCGACTCCGCGACCGCTCTTGAAGGACGTGGGTATCATGGGTACGCCCATCAGCGTTTGTAGTACGTCAATGTCAACGTGGTCGCCACGACGTTCGAATTCATCGAACATATTCAGGGCGCATACCATCCTCACGTTCATGTCCACCAACTGAGTCGTCAGGTAGAGGTTGCGCTCTAAGTTGGAGGAGTCGATGACGTTAATGACCACGTCCGGTGTTCGCTCTGTCAGGTGTTCCCGAACGTAGAGTTCTTCGGGTGAGTAGCACGAGAGGGAGTAGGTGCCTGGGAGGTCTGTGAGGTTGAAGGTGTAGTCCCCGAAGGTAGCTTTGGCCATGGTGGCATCCACGGTGACCCCCGAGTAGTTACCCACGTGAGCATGTGCCCCGCTGGCGAAATTGAATAGCGAGGTCTTTCCGCAGTTGGGGTTGCCCACGAGTGCCACATTGATGGTGTGGCGATGTCGCCGTGCCGCAGCCCGCAGTTCGTCCTCTCCGATGTGTTCCAAGGTCAGGGGCTCTGGATTCGCATCGGCGTTCTCACCTTTCAGCTCGGCTTCCGCCTCTGCCTGTCCCACGACTTCAATCATGTCTGCTTCATCGCGGCGCAGGCTCACCTCATACCCCATGATGCGGTATTTCACGGGGTCTTGCAGAGGCGCGTTGAGTAGCACCTCCACGTCTTGTCCGGCAATGAATCCCATCTCGATGATGCGTTTGCGGAATCCTCCGTGTCCGCTCATGGGTTCTCCTCGTTTCGGTTGGTTGTCTGATACGGTAAGTGCCCGTGGCGCCGCGAAAGGTTACGGCCAGAAGATCTGGATGTCGTCGCCGTCCGGGAGCGCGGCGTCGAGCCGCGCGACGAGCGGGTCCCAGTCCTCGGCCTCGTCGATCACCCCGCCGTCCGGGCCGGAGACGGCGTAGTGCACGCCGTCCTCGTCGGCCGCGACGGAGAGGCCCGCCTCGCCCTCGGCCAGGAGCCGACCCTTGGCGGCGGCCGAGAGCAGCAGGATCGCCAGGCGGAGCGCCGAGCCGACGCGAAGGGCGTCGAGGGCCCGCTCCTCCTCGTCGGAAAGGACCCGCTCGCAGGGCAGCACGAAGTCGATCGACAGCTCCTCCGACTCCCACGAGAAGACGAAGACGCGGCTCTGCAGCCCGTGGCCCTCCACGAACCGCGAGAGCCCCTCTCCCGATTCCAGCTCCGCCAGCGCGGCCCGGAGCTCCTCGATCGTGGCAGCGCCGAAGCGCTCCTTGGTGGCCTTGCCGGTGGCCAGCGCCTCCAGACAGTC
>ONJJ01000052.1 GCA_900318115.1 uncultured Prevotellaceae bacterium
CAGCGAACTCAGCGGTTGCATCCGCGAACTCATCCTCCAGGGCTATAAGATTGACCTCGGAGAGCTGGGCACCCTGACGCCCGCCATCACCTGCAAGGGAGCCGTGACCATGGCCGACTTCACCGCCCAGAACATCACCGACCTGCGAGTGAACTTCGCCAAGGGCAGCGCACTGCTCAACCTGCGCCGCGACGCCGAGTTCGAACAGACCACCACCCGCGCCGCTCAGGCCGCAGCCCTCGTGGCGCAGAAGGAAGGCAAGACCAACGCCGACTGGACGCCCAAGACCGAGGACGGCGAAGGCGATGGCGACGGCGGCGACGGAGGCAACGACGAGCCGTAAAAAGCCCACCCCCACCCCCTACAGCCCCCCTCTAACTCCCCCCAAGGGGGGAGGACTCCAGTTAGGCAGCCGGACATGAGCCCTCCCCCTTGGAGGGAGCTGGAGGGGGGCTAAGCGGAAACGGGCTCGCGCACAGCGAATTCTTTAAGGACAACGGATTAGACGGATTAGACGAATTATTGGCTGCGCGAGGCTTGGATTGCACTACGGATTAGACGAATTCGAGTGCGAAAGGCTACGCTGCTTTCGAGTGCCACGTGGATGAAACGAAAGTGTAATCCGCGTCCCCTCACGCGCTTAACGTCGGCTGCTGCGACTAAGTAAACTTGTCTTGCATCCTCGGAGCGCTGAGAAGTCTGCTTTGATGAGAACACTCAGTTCTCATCTGCGCAGCCACGTGGTCTAATTAACTCTAAACTCTAAACTTAAAAACTACTCTAAACTCTAAACTCTAAACTTAGAAAAAAACTCTAAACTCTAAACTATTAAATGCCATGAAGGACAGTACTAAGAAGTTGCTTCGCCGCATCGGCGAGATCATCGTCACCATCATCACCGCGCTGCTGACCACCCTCGGGGCCCACGCAGCAAACATCGTACAGTAGAGCACAAAGAAGAGTCCCCGCCACCTCCCGAAGAGAGGTCGGCGGGGATTACTACAAAAAAACATGAGAGAAAAATAAGGGGTATCGTTGGAGGTTGTCAGAGATTTGCTCCGAAGCCTTCGCCGATGTGTTGGCGTCAGAGATCTGCGCCGAAGCCGTCGACGATGTGTTGGCATCAGAGATCTGCGCCGAAGCCGTCGCCGATGTGTTGGCGTCAGAGATTTGCGCCGAAGCCTTCGCCGATGTCATTCTGCTGTTTCTTGGACATGTTTGAGATGTTGTCGTATGGACAATCTAATCTTATCCAGTTCGTCCATGGGTAGGACTTCTCGTTGCCCTGGACATCTACCGTGTAGATTCTCATCCTGCAGCTCCAGGCTTCGCTTACTTGCTTGGGGGCGAAGGTAGTGAAGAAGTTTAGCATGACGGTTTTGTTTCCCGGTTCGACATATCCATTGCTATAGACTTCTGGGTCATTGACTTCATCCTTGCTGTATATGAGTTTTTTGAGGTCGTACACCGGTTTGTCGCTGGCATCAACGATCTGAACGAATACTCCCCATTTCTGGATGTTCTCCGTTTGCTGGAACTTGAATGTATTCCAGAATTCATAGCGGTTGTATTGGTCAATAGTGCTACCAGAGCGCCCTGTCCGTTTCTCAAACTCCTCGGCATCCATGAATTTGCTGGCTTTGTCGTTGCGCACTCGTGCGGTGCCCTTTACCACTGTCACCTTGGGGTTCCTTTTCTCGTACGTCCATTTGACGCTGGTAAGTACGGTGTAAGTATCATCCATGTCATCGTAGAGGACGGGCACGCAGATGAGCGAGCTTGCCGTGGGGTCCACGTCATTATCGTTGAAGACGAAACTGAAGGTACGATCGACGTCGATGGTGCTAGCATACTTCAGCATTGGAATCTGAGCTGCTCCAATCTCGGCTGCGGACTTGAATTCGCGGTAGGAACCTTCGAGCGAGCCGTAGTAAACTCTGAGACGGGGAAAGGTATGTTCTTTGTGTCCGAAGATATTATCCAGAGGCCACAATGACTTGAATGCATAGTTCACGGTATATTGCCATAGACTGACTCCCTCCTTAGGACGTATGATCTCTCGCTTAAAGTTCGATTCATGTCGGTCTATGACAGGCAGGAAGTTCGTATCCTTCGAGTAGAGTCGTTTCTTCCAGATATCGACATCGCAGTTGAAGAGTGAGATGCCTGCGGGACTGAAATACACCTTTGCGAAGACATTGAAGTCGATGAACACGGTGGCCTTACTGGTGACGTCGGCACAATGCGAAGTGCCATTCCCCTTGTAGCCCAGTTCGAAGTTGTAGGTTGCACCCACGGTGATGCCCGCATTGATGGTCGCTCCGAATCCAGATGCATGTTCCGCTCCAATTCCCGCGCTGACGGTGGCCTGGACGGTGGCGCTGCCTCCGATAGCTGCCTTGGAAAAATACAAAGACGCCGGTTCGAGGGTCTGCTTGAGTTCCCGCTTACTGCCATTGCTGTATTCATATCCCATGAGCGTCTTAGGCTGGGTAATGGTCACGGCCCCTTCGCCGTAGAACTCACCAGAGAGGCTGATTTTCGCCTCAAAGTTGATTACGAAGAAGAACGAGGTCCCCGGCAGTGGCACCTTGATGCCGACGATCTCGAACGGTTTCACTATAGCCTTCAACTTGCTGCCCGGTGCGCTGCAGTAGCGCTTGAAGTTCTGGTACGCCTCGCGCAGGTCGCGGCCCACGATGAGGTCTCCATCGTTCTTTGCCTGCTTAAAGATCTTTTCGCCCGCCAATCGGAGAGAAAGCGTGGACTGAGAGGAACGAATGGTGTACTCCTTACGATAGTCCTGTTTCTTGTGCTCTTCGTAGTAGTAGTGTTGGGTGGTCACATCCGTGAATCCGACCGTGGCCTTGAAGGACTTGTCATTACCTAAGGGGTAATCCAGGGTGATATTATGGTTGATTGTCTTTGTTTCAGTCTTATCCGTAATTATATCATCCTTTTCCTTTTCGTCTCCTGCGCGTGTAGCCCTTCTGGCACGCGAGATATATCGTGGCGAGCGAGCCTTCTCCGGCACACCATAGTACTCGTCAATAAAGGTCATGTCTATCTGCTCGAGGTCTTTGATATCGACACCTTTTTGTGCGAGTTCAAGGCTGTCATAGACAGGGCGTTCCGGCACCAAGTAGTCCAGCTCAATCTTGACATCCAGGTCCTTGTAAATCTCATTGCGCGTGGTGCGGCTGGTGACGACCCGGTACATCCCGTCCTGCTGTGTCACGGCGAGCACCCGGGACTCCAGTCCGAGCGGAATCTTGGGGGTGCAGGTGGCGGCAATGAGTCCTCCGACCTTAGGAACATAGCGTTCGGGGGTGCTGTCCATGAAGTAGAGTATGGAGTCGTCTTCGACGTAAACGAGGTAGTCATCCTGTAAATTAGGCGTCAGCGACTGGACTCCCTCGTTGTACTGGTAGGTGATGGTACCAAAGTCGTTCTTGACGACGACAGGTTCATCGAACCCCTTCTCCTCCTCCGGGATGACGTAGTCCTCCATAGAGAGGGTGCACGTTGTCAGCAACATTGCTGCCAGAATGGGCAAAGCAAGATGGAAAAGATATAATTTACTTCGCATAGGACATCTAGTTCTTTATGGTGGGACAGGGTGATCAGAATGCAATCCTTACGGGGTCAGAGGGGGTTCCGTGGCTCTCGCCGTCGATGGCGATGTCGGGCATGAATCGGAGAAGATCGTAGTTGGGGGCGTCGTAGTAGCGGAGCTCTATCTTGCCCGGCTCAGGAGCGCCCGGCTCCACGGGATCATGGCGGATGCGGAAGATCATGCAGGTCTCGTCGGTTCCCCGTCGATATGCAAAAGTTCCGAAGGCGCGGAGCTCATCGCCGACGAAGGCCGCGACCAGCGTTTCCTGGGTGGCGGGCTGACCCTGGATGGTGACGTCGGCATAGATGACCGTCTCGGTGGGATAGTCCACGACGGCCTCATCCCAAGGTGCCATGACACAGACCACGCAGCTGTCTATCAGGCGGGAAGAGACGGATTCGGCATACACCTTGGTCCAGCCAGGGCGCAGGGCCAGCAGGCCGTCCTTGGAGATGCCCACGATCTCATTGCCTCGGGCTGTGGAGAGGGAGTCATCCTCGTAGTCGTACTCATCCTCGGCGATGGAGTCCACGATCACGTATTCATCCTCCTCGGCAGGTCGGTTCTCGGAGGTGTAGAAGTAGAGGTCCTTGATGATGACGCTGTCCGGCTCGAAGACGGGAGTGAGCTCGAAGTGGTCGCCGGCGAAGACATACAGTGTGTCGCGACTCAGGCGGAGGGAAGTGGCGGCGCCGGAGTGCGAGTCCTGGAGGTCATAGTCCAGCAGGTCGCACGACGTCAGGAGGGTCAGAGTGCAGATGAAATATAGAATATGAAATATGACATACGGAGGGCCGAGGAAGCGCCTCGGGACCTTCGGTATATGTCGGGCTGTTCTGGTAACCATATTCTTTTTATGTTTTATACCTTATATTCTTACTCAAGTTTCGCAAGTAAATAACGCCCTGAAAGGGCAGCGATCTGTTAGCCCAGGGCATCGCCCTAGGTATGCGGACAAATGTGAATTTCGCCCTGTAAGGGCAAAAGATTTATATCTGATGACCATTCTTTTGCCCTTACAGGGCGCGTATATGGCTGTAATCTGCTACCCAGGGCGATGCCCTGGGCTGACATCTCACGGCCCCTTCGGGGCGCTCTCTTACTAACTGTTGACATACTTGCGAAACTTGAATATTCTTACATATCTTTTCTCTTTCACCTCACCTTTTCCCTCAAGGGTTGGGGGTCTTGGCAGGCGCCTTGACGACCACGACGTTAGACTCCTGCCCTCGCCTGCCGTCGGCGTACTGGACGTGAACGTAGTACTCAGCCTGCTGCTCGACGTCGGTCTGGCGAAGCTGGTGATCGATGTAGAGAGTCTCGGTGAGGGGAATGTTTCGCTGGTAGGTGAACTTCTGCTCACCGGGTCCTTTGCGATAGATGCAGAGGTAGCCTCCCGGGCCTGGCAGCTTGGAGGCATCGAGTTCCCAGACGAGGCGCGTCTCGTTCTCCTGCGGGAGATAGGAGGCACTGAGCTTCACGGGTATGTCGAACACGCGAGGCCCGCGGTGGTTGAAGCTCACGGCGAGGGAATTGGAGCGGAAGGGCGATGCATTGACGCTCTCCACATAATAGTAGTAGCGGTCGTTCTGGAGGTATGGCGGGTTGTCGTCCACGATGATGGTGTTGTCGTGGAGACGCACAGAGTCGGCATCAAAACGTCCGATCATCTGCCACTTGCCCTGTTCACCCACACGGCGGTAGAGAAGATGTCGTTTCATGTCCTCGTCGGGACCTACGACCCACTCAAGATGAATTCCGCGCTCGTTGGAATGGGAGGAGGCATAGAGGTGAGGCACGGTGGGCGGCGACAGATGCGGACGGCGTACCTGCAGCCAGGGACTCCAGAGACCTATATTGGTAGAGAAGTCCGTGGCGCGCACCTTATAATAAATGTACTTCTGGTTGGCGTCGAGGGCGATGGTGTCCGTGTAGAGGTTCTCATGGATACCGCCCTGGTTGATGGTGATGAAGGTGTGGGTGGTGTCGTTGGCGGCAGCTACGTCGTAGTAAGCAATATCGTCGTCGGGACAGGGATTCCAGGTGAGCACGATATTGGCCTTGAGCTCTCCCTTCCGCTGAAGGGTGTCGACATCAATGGGCACGATGGTGGCGCGGAGTCCTCGCGGCGGGTCGGGTGCCTTGTAGTCGGTGAGGCGTATCTGCTGCATGAAGCTGTGGCTCTCATTGCCGGAATCGTCGTAGGCGGCAATGTACAACATACCGGTTCGCATTCCTGTGACGTCCACGGTGTAGAGCGTGTCGGTGACGGGCAGGAGGTCTATATTCAGAGGTCGCCAGGGATCACCCTCGTTGCGGTAGGCATTGTAGAAGATGCGGTATCCGGCGAGGTCTTCCTCGAGGGTATCCTTGCGCCAGATGATGTGGGCGATGACTTTGGCCATAGGATCAGTCTCGTCGGGACGGTTGAGGATAATCTGGCGCAGCACGGGTGCCGATGGCGGCAGGATGTCCCGGACGACGATGCGCCGTGGCTGAGAGGGTTCGGTGAGCTCGGCGAAGGCGTCGTAGCCGCGCAGGCGATACTCCCAGACGCCCAGTTCGGGCACGGAGTCGGAGAACATCAGGTAGTCTTCGCCCTCGGGCTGCTGGACCATGGAGACGTAGGGTTTGGAGGTGATGCGCTTCCAGGGTTCCTCCATGGACTCGCCCCTGAGCGAGGCTACGCGCCGTCGCTCGATTTCGAAACTGGAATGCTCGCTGTCCCACCACCCGAGGACGATGGTGTTCGGCGTGGACAGTGAATCCACCATGCGGGGTCGGTAGTCCTTGGGCTGATAAGGCTCGTTGACCACGTTCTCCACGACGCCGGGTTCGAAGATGAGTTTGCCGCCATTCTCCCAGACGGTGGGCTGGACGTAGTAGTCATAGGTGGCTCCGCGCTGCGCCGTGCGGTCGGTGAAGCGGACGGCCATGTCCGTGGCCAGGTCCTTGCGCCACTCGGCAACCATCATGGCGAAGGCGAAGGAGATGTCCTGCTCGCTGTTGTACTCCATGCTACGGCCCATCATTCCCGGGTCGCGCTTGTAGTTCTTGGCATCGCCATAGAGCACTCCGGGAGGGATGAGCGCCAGGGAGTCGCCGGGGGCGTACTTCGCCTGGAACTGCTCCAGGGTGAGCGGCTTGAGCGCATAAGCCAGGGTGTCGATGGTCAGGCCTCGCTGCTCGCCCTTCTGCACTCGCAGGATGTTGACTCCGAAGTCTGCCAGGTACTTCCACGAGACGTAGTCCTCGGCAATCCATCGCAGCACGATGCTGTCGCCGTAGGCACGCGTGAGGAGTCGTATCTTGGTTGTCACGAGGGGCACGTTCCGCTTCTGTCCCACGGTGCTGTGGGGGTTGCCGGTGTTCTGCGCCGTGGCTGCGATGCCCGCGGCGAGCATGATCAGACTGATGATAACTGACTTATGATTCATCTTCTTTGGTGGTGTTTTCGTTTCTGTTTCTTGTTCTTGTCAGCGTCACTGGAGGGTGCCCTTGAAGTTGAGTTTGTTCCGGACTCCCCTCTCGATGTCGGGGCGCAGGTACAGCTGGCTGTTAGAGAGAGAGATGACGACCTTCAGGGCGCTGGCTCCGGAGAACATATAGCGGGAGTCCGTGCAGGCGTCGGCATTGAAGTACTGGCCGACGGTCCAGGTCTTCAGGCGTGAGCAGCCATTGAACATATAGCTCCAGTTCTTGACGCTGCGGGTGGAGAATAAGCGCATATTCACAGACTCGAGCTTAGTGCAGCCGCTGAACATATAGCTCGTGCTCGTATTATCGTCGGCTTTCCAGGAGAGCGTGATGCTGGTCAGGGCGGTGCACCCCCTGAAGGTGTAGGCCAACGACGTGGGATTGGCTGCGTTGATACCGACGTCGGTCAGGCTCGTGCAGTTCTCGAACATATACATCATGTTGGCTTTACCGATACTCTGCATATGGATGGAAGTGAGGGCGCCGCATGAACGGAACATATACGAGGCGTTGGTGACCTGGCTCATCTTGAAGTTTGGAGCACCAACGTAGCTGATGTCCAGCTTCGTCAGGGCGCTGCAGCCCTCGAACATACTGCTGGTCGATGTGACATTCTGGGTGTTGAACTTGCTCAGATTGATGGTCTTCAGCTTGCTGCAGCCCTGGAACATAGAGAGCATGGATTTGACTCTGCGGGTGTCGAAGCTGCTCACATTGATGTTGGTCAGCGAGCTGCAGCCCCGGAACATATTCGCCATCGTGGTCACCTGGGCGGTGTTGAGGTTGGTGAGGGTGAGCGAAGTGAGCTTGCTGCAACCGTAGAACATACTGCTCATGTCCGTGACCTTCGAGGAATTGAGCTTGGAGACATCCAGACTGGTGAGCGACGAACAGCCATTGAACATACTGCTGAAGGTCGTGACCTCCGAGGTGTTGAGATTCGAGACATTCAGGCTGGTCAGTGCCGAGCAGCCATTGAAGAGGTAGGCCATATTCGTGACCTTGGAAGTGTTCAGGTTGGAGAGGTTGCTGATGGTGGTCAGCTTGGAACATCCGCTGAACCAGGACCTCATGCTGGTGGGATGAGCCGCCTTGAACGACGGGTCGAAGACGACCTTGGTCAGCTTGCCACGGACGGTGCCGTTCCAGGCCGGACTGCCGTTGGTAGGCGAGGCGGTGACGTCCTTGTCGTTCCAGACGGCGGTGACCTTCTGCCCATTGAGCATCTCGCCGACCTTGTACTCGCTCTGCATGGCAAAGGTCAGCGTCGTGTTGCCCTCGGTCCAGATGGCCTGCACGAGTTCGCTGCCCGGGACGACGATGCGTCCGGTGGAACCCTCGACGAAGCCAAGCTTATCGGTGAGCGACGACTGGACGACGGAGTAGGCGTCACGGCTGGGGACCTGCACCTCGATGCCTGTCATGCCCGTGAAGCCCTTGATGCCGGAGACGAGATTGCGAAGGACGAAGCCTCCATCGAGCAACAACTGACTGACAGCCGACTTGCCGTTGACGAGGTCGAACTTGAAGATATCCGTGGCCGAACGCAAACGGCTGGTATTGAAATTGGAGAGGTCAAGTTTGCCGCTGAGGATACGGGCGCCGGAGAACATCAGGGCCATGTTCTCCACCTGATCGGTGGTGAAGCCCATGAGGTTCAGGCTCTTGATCCTGCTGCCATAGAACATCTGATACATATTGGTCACCTTCGAGGTCTTCATCGGCCAGAGGTCGAGGTCCACGTTGTGGGCCGCTATTTCCCGGAACATGGCAGTCATGTTCGTGGTCTCGGAGGTGTTGAGGTTCTCCCATCCCACGATGTCATCTACCATGAGGTTGCGGAACCATCCTACGGTGTTCTTCGGTCGTGCCGTGCTGAAGCTGGGGTCGAAGACGACGGTGATGTAGGTCTTGGCATCCTTCAGGGTCTGGGTCCAAGGAGCATTGTAGGCAACGGTGTAGGAGGCGTTAATCACATCGTCGCCTTTCCAGAGGGCAGTGATGTGGCATCCGGGCTCGAACTCCTCTCGAACCCTCCGCTGGGGACCGTAGTAGAAGATGAGCTTCTTGGCATCGGACGACCAGAAGACCTGCGGCACGCCGCTGTTATCCTCGGGTGCTTCCTCGGCTGCGGCCTGGGCTGCAGCGACGACGGCAGGATCCAGCTCGCCATTGTCGAACCAGCCGGTCTGGCCATCGATGAATCCGAGCTTTGCCACGAAGGCGTTGTGCATCAGCTCCCGCTTGCTGCCGGGGGCCTTGACGACCAGGTCGTGGACGCCGCTGAAGGCTTCATTGCCGAGGTATGCCTTCTCCACATTGAACTTCTCGCCCAGTGTGAGGAGTCTCAGCTTAGAGCAATCCCTGAAGGTGCCGGAAAATTCTTCCGCTGCCGAAATCTCGAAGCGGCTCAAATCCAGTGCCGCGAGCGAGCTGCAGCCGTAGAAGGTCCAAGCCATAGAGGTCACCTTGGTAATGGGAGATGACGGCCAGATGATGCGCTGCAACTTATCGCTTTCTCTGAACATACCACCGATTTTCTCCAGATTCTGGAAATCGAAGTTCGAGAGGTCCAGGCGGGTCAGCGACTTGCAGTCTCTGAACATACCGGCCATGGTCGTCACCTGCGAGGTGTTGAAGTTGGAGAGGTCCAGGCTCACCAGGTTCTCGCACTCCGAGAACATGGCGGACATATCACGCACCTTGGCGGTGTTGAGTCGCTCGATGCCGGGGATGTTCTTCAGGCTCTTGCAGCCGGCGAACATGGTGGACATATTCTCCACGTCGCTGGTGTTGAGATACTGCAGACCCTCGATGGAGGTGAGCTTGTCCATGCGGGCGAACCAGGTGGCGGTGGACAGCGGACGCACCTGCGCGAACGACGGGTCGATGATGACCTTCGTCACGGGGTTGTTGAACTGCTCATACCAATAAGGTATCCACTCGATATCGCCTGCCACACGGCGGAAGGACTTGATGACATTCATGCCGGAAGTGACTTCCAGGACCTCCCAGCCATTCCAGGTACTGCCGGGTATGTAGGCGTTGCGGGAACTGAGGAAGACCAGGTTGACCTCCTGGCCGCGCTTCACCTTCAGGACCTGAGCGGGATAGATGATGACGAGGTTGGGGTGGGTCTGCTCCTTCACCTGGGCGGGATAGATATTCTTGCTGATATCGTAGCTCAGATAGATGGTTGTGGAGCCTGGCACGCGGGTGAACATGCCCTCGCACTGCTTCATGGACTCGGAGCTGAGGTTGCAGAGGTTCAGGGATTGCAGTGAGGTGCAGCCGTCGAACATACCTGCCATGTTCACGGCCTCAGCGGTGTAGAAGTTGGTGAGGTCGAGGGTGCGCACGGAGGAGCACCCCTTGAACATATTGCTCAGATTGGTGACGTCGCGCGTCTGGGCTCCAGCGACGAAGTTCGTCAGGACATTATCCATCGAGCTGCATCCCTGGAACATGGAAGACATATCCTTCACGGTCTGCATATCGAAGGGGTTGCGCTGCTCGAACTTGGTGAGCTTGCTGCAGCCGGCGAACATCTCGGAGGTCGAGGTTGCCTTCTCCGTGGAGAAGCCCCAGTTGAAGCGGATCGTCTGCACGGCAGAGCAGTTCTTGAACATCCGGGTGAAGTCCTTCACCTCTGACGTGTAGAACGTGGTGCCGAGGTCTATGGCCACGAGCATCTTGCAACCCTCGAACATCGACGAGACGTCGGTGACCTTCGAGGTCCGGAAGCCCGCAATGGTCAGGTCCACGAGGCTGGAGCAGCCGGCAAACATAGAGCACATATTCGTGACCTCGCCGGTCTGGAACTTGCCGGCATCGATGGCCTGCAGCTTGCTGCATCCGTTGAACATGAAGCTCATGTTGGTGACCTTCTTGGTGTTGAAGTTCTCCAGACCCTCTATCGCGGTGAGGTTGCTGAAGCCGTCGAACCAGCGGGCGGTGGAGGTCGGAGAATCCTTGAACGACGGGTCGAAGATGACCTTTGTGAAGCGCGTGCGGTAGCTGCTCCAGGGAGCCGTTGCGCGGGTGTCGAGCACCTTCTCCTTGCTCCAGACGTTGACAATCCGCATACTCGGATAGGTCGTCGTGGCACCTTGTATATTATAGGTGGAGCCAGTGGAGTAGGTTTTGGAGGAATTGATGAAGAGGAGGATGTTCTCGCCCCGGGCGTTGGTGGCGTAGATAGCCTTGACGGGATTGTCCAGCTCGTGGCGCGTGCCGGGAATCTGATCCTTGATGCGCTCGTCGAGGTCGTAGGCGTAATAGACGTGTACGTTCTTGGTCACATCGCGGAACATCATATCGCAGTCCTTCACATCCTCCGGCGAGAGCTTGTCCATGCGGACCTGGCGCAACTGGGAGCAGCCGTAGAAGAGGCGCTCGGTGTTGGCGGCCTTGGAGGCTGTGAGGTTCTCGATGTTCACGTCCGTCAGGGCCGTGCAGTTCATGAACAGGCCCTGAATGCCCTCCAGCTTGGCGCCGGTGGCCGGCAAGCGGACGCTCTGGAGCTTCTTGCAGCCGGCGAACATATAGGACATCTGGGTGGCGTTCGGAGCCGTGAACGAGCTGAGGTCGATGGACGTCAGTGCCACACACTGGGCAAACATCCTCGAGAAGTCCGTGATCTTGGAGGTGTTGAGGTACTGCAGGCCCTTGATGGTCGTCAGCACCACGAAGTCGTTGAACCACCGACCGGTTGTGCGGATGTCAGCCTTGGCGAACGAGGGGTCGAAGGTCACTTCCGTCACCAAATGGTTGAGGGCGAGGTTCCGCCAGGCGTCGTTCTCCTTGCGGGTCATAGACTCGGACTGCCACGGAGCGGAGGAGACCTCATCGCCCGCCCAGACCTTCTGAATCTTGCGGCCATTGACCTTGGAGCCTTCATTATAGATGGAGTCGGAATAGAGGAAGGTCAGCGACTCGCCGTCCTCGGACCAGAGGACCTGCGGAACGGGTTTGTCGTGGTGGGTAGCCAAATGACGCTCTGCCTCGCGTGCCTGCCCGTACATCTCATTCATGTTCGAGGCCACGGCACTGTTGGCATCAATGGCAACTTCGTGGATCCACGGGCCGCCGCCGACATTGCTGACGGTGTACTGGGCGGTGCCGAGGTCGTAGGAGTCCACGCGATAGATGCGCGCCTTGAAACTGGCGACGGCCTCCAGCGAGGTCTCGAGGTCGAACTCGTCCCAGGCGACCTCCATTTCCCCGGCGGAACCGGCGGGGTTGATATAGCAGTTGTCGGCTACACCTGCCTGGTAGCGGTTGAAAGCCTGAGGAGTATAGCTCCAGCATTTATCGGGACCTGTCAGTCGGAAGAACAGGAGGTTCGACGTCCTGGAAGGCCAGCGCGACTTGCTCGTGATGTCGTTCTGGCCGATGGTATAGCGGAAGGAACGGTTAGAATTCGACAAACTCCTGCCATTATACTTGGCATTGTCGCCAAAGCAGTCGCCGAAAATCAGCGGCAGCTGATAGAACGGCACCTTGACAGTGACATCACCTGTGTTGACCGTGATGTACTGACCACGGTGCAGACTGTTCCATGTGAGTACGCTCTTGTCGATGAGGGAATTGAACAGCTGATCGTCGCTCGACGCCTCCGGGTTGTCGAAGCTCCAGACGAATTCGCTAAACAGCTCGCGTGCATAGTGTCGGAGAACCTGACACATATTGTTGGCGACGACGTACGGTGCCGTGAAGTCGTTGACCAGGTTCTTCAGGTTGTAGGACTGGTCGGTGTAGTGGTTCAGGTTCAACGGAGTGATGGTGGAGGCACGGCCGTCCTGGTTCACCACAGTGGGTCCGCCCACGGTCTGAGCAGTGATGGGCAGCGGGTACATCGGGTTGTTGGCGCTGTTGTTGTAGTACCAATCATTCCAGGTCCGATACATCTCGTTGCGCACTTCCACGAGGGACTTGGAGTTCTCGTCCTTCATGAATTCCGCGTTGACAACCGTTCCATTGCGCTCGAAGATGAGGGATTCCGAGCCAAATGGAATCTCGGCATTATCCCAGGCGTAGGCACTGATGGCGCGGTCGGGGATGAAGGTCCACTTGCCTAAGTAGGCCAGATAGAGATAGGGATCGATGAGGCGGTAGGGCTTGCCTTTGTACTGATAGCTGTTGTCGAAGACGATGCCGGAGTCAGTGAGCCTGCGCTCGCTGCTCTCGTATTCAATGGTCGGTTCCTCCCACGGACGCGCGCCGACGAACGGACGGACGTAAGGCAGCAACTCGCCCGTCAGGTCCTTCGACGTGGTCTGCAGCCACGAGTCATCGACGGAGCCCTTGCCAGCAATCGTGACATCGTGGGGAGCGCCCGTCAGCCACAGATCTACCAAGTTGACCAAGCTGTCGCGCGGCTCGCCATTGACGGTTGCCTCGTAGGTGTGAACGAGCTGGAGGTGATAGAGCTCGTCACTGAAGTTGTAGGTCTTGCCGGCTGAGACAGCCTGCGAGGCCGAGGTGGCAAACTCCGAGAAGCGGTCGAAGACGCTGCCGGGCTCCAGATTGATGCAGTTGCCGCGGCGCAGGTACACGGCGTCGCGCTCCTGTGTCTGGTGCCAGCGGGCTGTGTCGCTCTCATGGTAGGCGGTGAGCTTCCACTTGAGGCTGGCTTCAGGCAGTTCCGCTGAGAGGTCGCGGTTGAGGGCGATGGTGGGATGCATCACGTCGCTGATGTAGGCCGTGGTGTAGCCTTCGCTGCCGCTGGTCACCTTGGTGCCATCGACGGAAGGATATGCCAGGGCTACATAGGGTTCGAGGTCGCGAATGGAATCGCCGATGACGGTGTTCTGCTGCTCGTCCTTGACGCGGAAGAACCAGATCTTCGACTGCTTCCAGTGGATATCGTAGTTCTTGGCCTGACCGGTGGTATCTACATAAGAGCACCACACGCGGCGACCATTCTCAATCTCATAGGCGTTGCCGGTGAGCACGAGGGCATAGCTGTGACCGGGCTTCACATTCATGTTGGTCAGATGGAAGGTAGTACCCCGATCCTCGCGGAAACTCACATCGACCTCCTCAGTGTCGTTGAAGCCATTGCGATCCAAGATCATATCAATGTAGGAAACCAGATTCGTGCCATGCAGCATGCCGCCCTCGTCACTATCGAGGCTGCGTCCCCTCATTTTGATACTGGTCTCGGCCGTAGCATTAGACTTGGTGTTGAAGTAGCAGGCAGCGAAGGAAGCGAAGTCACGATGCTTCTTCGGAAGATTCACCAATTGGA
>ONJJ01000014.1 GCA_900318115.1 uncultured Prevotellaceae bacterium
TTCATCACCATACCCCTGCACTCCAAGTAGTGAACCTGTTGCAATCACATCGAAGCGTCCGTCCTCCTTGAAGAACTTCAGTGAAGTGCGTGCTTCAGGGCATTCTTGTATTTCATCAAAGATAAAACACGTCTCTCTGGGAGTGAAAGTCACTCCAGAAATCTGTGCGGACAAGTTCAATAAAATGGTGTTCACATCTTTTGCACCAAGAAACGCTGTGATAAGCTCAGGCTGCTTTATGAAATTGATATAGACAACAGTCTTGTAGTTTGTTTCTGCGAAGTGCTGTGCTATGAATGTCTTACCACACTGACGAATGCCCATTATCACCAAAGGCTTGTGTCCAGCAGAGTCTTTCCACTGGATAAGAGAGTCTTGTATTTTCCTTTTCAACATGTTTTAAAACGATTTTGTGCTGCAAAGATACACTTTTTCAAACGAATAGCCATCATTCCAACGCACTTTTTCCAACGAATATTATATGTTTTAACGCATTTTTTCAAACGAATGTATCAAATTCCTTTTTGAATGATTTAGTCTGACACGCGTTTGACACACCATTGAGGAATGTTACCCAACACTTGATTCCTCTGCGGATAAAAAAGTATTTCAACATTCACTCAAATGAGATACTAAAAAGGGACCTGCCCAATTGGACAGGTCCCTCTCATTATTGTAAGAGTGATAATTACTCCTCAACAGCAGCCTGCGCGGCTGCGAGGCGGGCGATGGGCACGCGGAAGGGCGAGCAGGAGGCGTAGTTGAGGCCGATCTTGGCGCAGAACTTGACGGAGCTGGGTTCACCACCATGTTCGCCGCAGATACCGCAACGAAGAGTGGGACGAACTTCGCGGCCCTTCTCAACGGCGTACTTCACGAGCTTGCCGACACCGTTCTGGTCGAGCACCTGGAAGGGATCTACCTTCAGAATCTTCTTCTCGAGGTAAGCGGGGAGGAAGCTGGCGATATCGTCGCGGCTGTAGCCGAAAGTCATCTGTGTGAGGTCGTTGGTTCCGAAGGAGAAGTACTCGGCCTCGGTGGCGATGCGGTCGGCGGTGAGGGCTGCGCGAGGAATCTCGATCATCGTACCAATCTCGAACTCAACTTCGATGCCGTACTCGGCGAAGACTTCAGCGGCGACCTTCTGGATGATGGCCTTCTGCTGCTTGAGCTCATAGAGGATACCAATCAGGGGCACCATGATTTCGGGCTTCGGATCGAAGCCTTCCTTCTTCAGCTCGCAAGCGGCGCTGAGGATGGCGCGGGTCTGCATAGCGGTAATCTCGGGGAAGGTGATGCCCAGACGGCAACCACGGTGACCCAGCATCGGGTTGTTCTCGGCCAGGCTGGCCACACGGCGCTTGATGGTAGCGAGGTCAACGCCCATTTCCTTGGCCATGGTCTGCTGACCGGCTTCATCGTGGGGAACGAACTCGTGCAAGGGAGGATCGAGGAGACGGATATTGACAGGCAGTCCATCCATAGCCTTCAGGATGCCCTTGAAGTCAGCCTTCTGATAGGGGAGGAGCTTGGCCAGTGCCTTCTCGCGACCCTCGGCGGTGTCGGCGAGGATCATCTGACGCATGGCGATGATCTTCTGGTCGTCGAAGAACATGTGCTCTGTACGTGTCAGACCGATACCCTTGGCACCGAATGCACGGGCGACTTCTGCATCGTGCGGGGTGTCAGCGTTGGTGCGGACCTGCAACTTGGTGTACTTGTCGCAGAGGTCCATGAGCTCCTTGAAGTCGCCGCTGAGTTCGGCAGCCTTCGTGGGAACTTCGCCTGCGTAAACCTGACCGGTGGTACCATTGATGGAGATATAGTCGCCTTCCTTGTAAACGACGCCGTCGATTTCGACAGTCTTTGCCTTGTAGTCAACGTTGAGGCTGCCTACGCCAGAGACGCAGCACTTGCCCATACCGCGAGCCACAACGGCTGCGTGAGAGGTCATGCCGCCGCGAGCGGTGAGGATGCCTTCAGCAGCGCTCATACCGGCGAGGTCTTCGGGCGACGTCTCGATACGTACGAGGACCACCTTGTGGCCATCGTTGTGCCAGGCTTGAGCGTCATCAGCGTGGAAGACAATCTGTCCGCAACCGGCGCCGGGGCTGGCGGGCAGACCCTGGGCAATGACCTTGGCGAAAGCGAGAGCCTTCTTGTCGAAGACGGGGTGGAGGAGTTCGTCGAGCTTCTGGGGCTCGCAGCGCATGATGGCGGTCTTCTCGTCAATCTTGCCCTCGTGCAGGAGGTCGATGGCAATCTTCACCATGGCAGCACCGGTGCGCTTGCCGTTACGTGTCTGGAGGAACCAGAGTTTACCCTCCTGGACGGTGAATTCCATATCCTGCATATCGCGGTAGTGCTCCTCGAGTTTGTTCTGGATAGCATCGAGTTCGGCATAGATTTCGGGCATGGCTTCCTCCATGGAGGGATACTTGGCCTTGCGCTCTTCCTCGCTGATGCCAGCGCGCTCAGCCCAGCGCTGCGAACCAATCTTGGTGATCTGCTGCGGAGTGCGGATACCGGCTACGACGTCTTCGCCCTGAGCGTTGACGAGGTATTCACCGTTGAAGAGGTTTTCGCCGTTGGCGGCATCGCGGCTGAAGCAAACACCTGTTGCGCTGGTGTCGCCCATGTTGCCGAATACCATGGCCATGACGCTTACGGCTGTTCCCCACTCGTCGGGTATTCCTTCCATCTTACGGTAGAGGATAGCGCGCTCGTTCATCCAGCTGCGGAACACGGCGCAGATGGCACCCCAGAGCTGTTCAATGGGATCGCTGGGGAAGTCCTTGCCGGTACGTTCCTTGATGGCCTTCTTGAATCGGACGACCAGTTCCTTCAATTCATCGACACTGAGGTCCTTATCCAGCTTCACGCCACGGATAGCCTTCACCTGTTCGATGATTTCCTCGAAGGGGTCGATATCGGTCTTGTTAGCGGGCTTCAGTTCCAGCACGACGTCGCCGTACATCTGCACGAAGCGGCGGTAGCTGTCGTATACGAAGTGGGGGTTGCCGGTCTTTCTGACCATACCCTCAGCGACCTCATCGTTCAGACCCAGGTTGAGGATGGTGTCCATCATACCGGGCATGGAGGCACGTGCACCGGAACGCACGCTGACGAGCAACGGGTTCTGTGCATCGCCGAACTTGGAGTTCATCAGGGTCTCGATGTGCTTGACGGCTGCCATGACGTCGTCGTTCAGCAGCTCCATGATCTTCTCCTGTCCGACCTCGTAGTACTCGTTGCAGACGTCGGTGGTGATGGTGAAGCCCGGAGGAACGGGAACGCCAATGAGGTTCATCTCGGCCAGGTTGGCACCCTTGCCACCCAGCTGTTCGCGCATCTGCGCGTTACCTTCGGCCTTACCATTGCCAAAGGTGAAAACTCTTTTCTGACTCATTCGTTAATGAATTATTAATTGTGTGAAATGTGATGTAGTTATTAATAAGGTGTGCAAAAGTACTCTTTTTTTGCAAACGTTCCAAGAAAATTGCCGAATAATTCTCTGCAGCCCGTTATTTTTCCCTTTTTCGTCGTCTTTTTCAGCTATTGTGCCCTCTGTGGCGTACTATTATTCTGCTCTGCAAAGGGACGTAGAATTGTCAAATCGGTTGCGCGGATTAATGAATTAGGATTTTGCGCCCTCCCTGGATGATGAGGCCACGGTGGGGGCGTGCCAGCCGGTGTCCGCTGAGATCGTAGTACTCTGAGAAGTCGCTCATCCGGGAATGCGCGGGTTGTGTCCGGTCGGTCTCCTTGAGGTTGGAGATTCCGACGTATCCACCCTCGCCATAGTAGCCTTCCATCATGGATTGCACGAGGTCGGGTTCGTTGAATTCTGGCACGGATCGATGTTCTCCGTCGGAGAGTCCCATCCAGTAGAAGAGCCCGATGCCGTTAGCCTTGCATCGCTGGGCGAAGAACTTCACAAAGTCCACGTGGTTCTGTCTGTTGTCTCCGCCGGCACTGATGCCCCATTCTCCGAAGATGAGTGGAGCTCCCTTCCTGATGAGGTTGGACTTCAAGTTGCTGATGGTCGTATTGACGGTGCTTTTTGCCGAGCTGAGGTTCGTGATGTCCGGGTAGGAGTGTACCTCGAAGATGAGATGCCCTTCGGCAGGGTCTTCCGGCAGTTTCATCTGCTTCAGTGGATCCTGCAGGTGGCTGTTCCAATTACCGTTGCCGTCGCAAGCACCATAGGTGCATACGACGAGGTTGCGCTGGGCGTTGTTCCCGCCGGTTGCGCGCACGGCGTTGACAAAACTCTGGGCGTAGCTGTTGATGGCATTGTAAGCGGATTTGGCCATAGCCGCGTCGTAGCGCTTCTCGCTGGCGAACGAAGCAAAGCACCAGGAGCGTTTGATGTCCAGCATCTCATTGTATCCTTCAAAGAGCAAGTGCTCGTCGTAGTCTTTGAATTCCTCGGCAATCTGTGTCCAGATGGCTTCAAACCGTTCGCGCTGTTGTGCGTAGATGTCCTCGTCGGCAATGAGCCATGCGGTGTTGGCAGCGCCGGTGTCATGGTGGACATTCAGGATGCAATACATATCCTGACTGATGATGTAGTCCACCACTTGGTGTATGCGCTTCATCCACACCTTGTTGATCTGTGTGCCAAGCGGATCCTTGGATGGGTACCAGATGCTGTTGCTGCTGGTGCTGAAGTGGAACTTGGCCTCGAGGTGGGGATACCAGGTCACGGGCACTCGAATCGCATTGAATCCTGCTTCTTTGAACATCTTGAACAGTGAGGGCACGGTCGGAACCTGTCCCCAAGCCTTTTCGTAGTCCGCCGGTGTCCGGCTGGTCCAGTGTTCAATCCACATATTCAGCGTGTCGCCGCTGTTGCTGTCGAAGGTGTTTCCCAGATTCCATCCTACCCGCATGTTTTCCACCGCCTGGCGAGCACTTTCGAATGTGGTCTCATCACTCTCTTGGGCTTGCACGGCAGCAGAGGCGAGAGCTACGAAAATCAGGAGTATGTTTCGTGATAGTTTTATCATAGGATATTTTTCTCTTTTCGGATTGTGGGGGCAAAAATACAAATAATCATTGAAAAACACTCCCTCTTTGCAAATAAAATTCACCTTATATATAATAAATGGAACAAAATAGAGGTCTGCTGCGTCTGTTCGTGAATCAATCGGGCTCTTCTGCCTCTGAGTTTTGGCCTCCTCGGGAGCGCCGTTTCTGGAAATTCATCTTCTTATGGCTTTTAATGTTCATTTATCGGCTTTAAAATGTTCCCTTATCGATGCTAAAATGCTTAGAAATGATTCCAAAAGAATCAAAAAGGAGGAAAGTTTTGGTCGGATGGAAAGTTTGGAGTACCTTTGCGGCGAAATTCAAGGAATTCAGAATAAAGACCCCAGAAAACGATATGAGCAGAAAACGCAAAGAGCTCCCCTTGCTGGAGAGTGTTGAGATTACGGACGTCGCTGCCGAGGGAAAGGCCTTGGTGCGCGTGAACGAGATGGTTGTCTTCGTCCCCTTCGTGGTGCCAGGCGATGTGGTGGACTTGCAGCTGACGCGTAAGAAACACTCCTACGCAGAGGCCGAAGCGGTCCGGATGGTGCGCCCGTCCAAGGACCGCGTGGAGCCGTTCTGCCCCCACTTTGGTGTCTGTGGTGGTTGCAAATGGCAAATGTTGCCCTATGAGCTGCAACTACGTGCCAAGCAGAAGCAGGTGATGGATGCCTTGACGCGCATAGGTAAGGTTGAACTGCCGGAGTGCAGTCCTATTCTGGGCTCCAAGAAGACGCAAGAATATCGCAACAAACTTGAGTTCGGCTTCTGCAACCGTCGCTGGCTGACGAAGGAGCAGATTCGCTCGGGCGTGCAGTTCGAGCATCAGGAAAGTGTGGGATTTCACACGACAGGGTCGTTCGATAAGATTTTGCCCATCGAGGAATGCCACTTGATGGAGCCCGTGAACGACCGCCTGCGCTTGTTCATCCGTGATTATGCCTATGAGCATGGACTCACTTTCTACGACCAGCGGGAGCACACGGGACTGCTGCGTGGCATGATGATCCGCACTTCCAACACAGGAGGACTGATGTTGCTTATTCAGTTCTGCATGATGACGGAGGAGGAGCGTTCGCAGGCTAAAGCCTTGCTCGAGGCTGTTGCTGATAACTTTCAGGAAATTACTTCATTGCTGTATGTGGATAATAAAAAGTGGAACGACACTTTCGGTGACCTTCCGGTGGAGGTGTTCAAGGGCGACGACCACATCTTCTTGGCTATGGAAGACCTGCGCTTCAAGGTGGGAGCGAAATCGTTCTACCAGACCAATACGGAGCAGGCCCTGGAGTTATATAAGGTGGCCCGGGAGTTTGCCTTTGGGAGTGAAGATGAAAACCCGGGAAACCTCGTCGGTTCTGAGAACGGTTCCGCAGAACGGCCTCTGGTCTATGACCTCTATACGGGCACGGGCACGATAGCAAACTTCGTGGCCCGACAGGCGCGGGAGGTGATAGGCATCGAGTATGTTCCGGAGGCCATCGAAGATGCGAAAGTGAATAGCGACCTGAACGGCATCACGAACACGAAGTTCTTTGCAGGCGACATGAAGGATATCCTCACCGAGGATTTCGTGAGGCAGCACGGTCGCCCGGATATCATCATCACCGATCCCCCACGTGCCGGGATGCATTCTGATGTGATAGAGGTCATCCTGAAAGCTGCTCCGAGGCGCATTGTCTATGTCAGCTGCAACCCTGCAACGCAAGCGCGCGACCTTGCGCTGCTGGATGCAGACTACAAGGTCACGCGTATTCAACCGGTGGATATGTTTCCTCACACGCAGCACGTGGAGAATGTCGTACAGCTCGTGAGGCGCTGATTCCCTTTGGCTTACTTATTGCGCGGCTGGAATTCCGGCTTGGACGAACGCGAGTGAATCGCGCAGCTCGTTTTGTGCTGCGTTGATGGAGTCGAGCCGTGCCTTGGCCTCCCTCACGCTGGCGCGGTCACGCTCGATGTAGGCTTGGCCGATGTGCTCCCCGTCCTCGTGGCGCTCAATATATAGGTTGTATGCGGCAGCAGATCCTTTGCGGTCGGCCTCAAGCCAGTCGAGCGAATCAATTTTGAAGAGTGCTGCGGACTTGTGTATGGAGGTTGGGTTTTGGTCGATGAAGTCCTGCAGTTGGCGGCTGTCTTTAGCGTTGCAGGCAGAGCGCCATTCGTTCTCTATGCGTTGCAGCTCCTTCAGTCGCGAACGCACATTCTCTATGTGGCGACTTTCGGGGTAGCGGTTGATGAAGTCCTGGTAGTTCTCTATTTCGGTGCAGTTCTTCAGGCTTTCGTAGTCTTTCTCCTCCGTGGCTTCGTGCATTCTGTAACTGAAATAGAAGAAACCGCCCACGGCGACCATGACAATGGCCAGCACGAGGAGCCACCAGGGGGAGGACTTCTCCTTCTTCGGCGGGGTGGGGGAGGTGCCGTCGGTGGACGGGCCGCTGGATTCCGCTTCGGGACGAGTGGGGACCGATGGTTCCTTGGGAGTGGGGAGCGGCTGTTCCTCAGGGGCGGAAGCCGTGGGGGACACGGCAGCGAGGATGGGTGCGGCGGCGGCAACAGGTGCGGCAGGTGTGGCCAGTGGGGCAGGGGCTGGTCCTGTCTTCTCGACGAGGAAACGAGCCGAACAATGGGGACACTGTTCGGCATCCATCAGTACGAGGTTGTTGCAGATAGGACAACGCTTGATATTGTTCTGAATGGCGACTCCGCAGTTGGGGCATGTGGGTGCCTTGGTCGACACTTCATGACCGCATTCAGGGCACTTGATAATACTCATAGTTTTTTACTCCTTTTGATGTTTTCAATTTCCGTTATTCTTGTTCTATGTGCCTTTTCAGGCTCCATTTTCTCTGCAAAGGTACACTTTTTTTGCGTTATCGCGCAAAAAAAAGAGAAAAAAGTTTGGCGGAACGACAAAATAGCATTACCTTTGCAGCGCAAAACAGAGAAATGGGGCATTAGCTCATCTGGCTAGAGCGTTTGACTGGCAGTCAAGAGGTGGCGAGTTCGAGTCTCGCATGCTCCACAAAGTTCCCTGCTACATCGAAGGATGCAGCGGGGTTTCTTTTTCTTCCTGGGTAACTTGAATGCCTTATATCTTATTTCCCTTAAACTTTATATGCACACAATTAGTTTACATTTTAGACACAGAGACGCAGAGTCACAAAGAATATATAAACTCTGTGTCTCCGTGCCTCTGTGTCCTGAAGATTGTGTCAGTTCGTTTTGATTGGTTTCTTACCACATCCCTTTGACCTTAGACTTGACTCCCTTCCATGATTTCGTCCTCCCACGGGAGGAAGTCAAATTCCAGTTGGGTGAAGGACGTTCCCTTGGTGCCGTCGTCTGCTTCGTCGTGAGCCGAATGGCTGACGGAGAGCCCCAGCAGGCGGATAGGCTGCGCCGTGGTCGTCGGATCCTGCAGGATAATGAGCGCCAGCTCGAGGATGCGTTCCGCCTCAGGCTCCACGGGTTCAGGCAGTGTCAGGCTGCGGGTGATTTGCTGGAAGTCGGCGAATTTGACTTTCAAGGTCAGCGTGCCTCCCCGGAACTGTGTTCGCAGCAGTCTTCGTGCGAGTTCGGTGGCAAGTCGGCTCAGGGCATCGCGCAACTGGTCAGGCTCTGTGAGGTCGGTCTCGAAGGTCTGTTCGCAGCCCACGGATTTGCGCTCCCTGGTGGGCTCCACAGGGCGCAGGTCGATACCTCGTGCGAAGTTGTAGAGTATTCCTCCCATCTTTCCGAAGCGTTCGATGAGGTAAGGCAGGGATTTCTGGCGCAAGTCACTCCCCTTGAAGATTCCGTATTGGTGCAGCGCCTCGGCTGTGCGCGGTCCTACTCCCCAGAACTTCTCTATGCCCAGGTTGTCGATGAACTGCTGGGCGCGTGAAGGATGAATGGTGCTCAGGCCATCGGGCTTGCGCAAGTCAGAGGCAATCTTGGCCAGGAACTTGCAGTAGGAGACGCCCGCCGATGCTGTCAGCTGCAGTCGTTCGCGGATTTTCTGCTTTATCTCGCGTGCAATTTCCACAGCCATCGTTTGCCCTGTCTTGTTCTGTGTGACGTCGAGGAAGGCCTCGTCCAGCGAAATGGGTTCGATGAGGTCGGTGTACTCGTGAAAGATGGCGTGCATCTGGGCCGACACCTCCTTGTAAACGTGGTAGCGTCCAGGCACGATGATGAGGTTGGGACAAAGTCGCTTGGCGGTAGCTATGGGTTGTGCGGAATGCACTCCGAAGGGACGTGCCTCATAGCTCGCTGTGGCCACCACGCTTCGTGGTCCGTCGTGCCCTACAACGATGGGCTTCCCCCTCAATTCGGGGAAGTCCCGCTGCTCCACGGATGCAAAAAATGCATCCATGTCTACATGTATGATTTTTCGTTCCAAGAGCGGAGCTATTGCCTGGTCGCCAACAGTTCCTCCGGCCTGACTTCTACGACGCGCCCTTCTCGAGCGACAACGACGGTAGAGTGGAACAGGCGCGAGCGTTCTAACATTCTCTCCTGGGCCAGAAGAATTCCCTTGTCGATTTTCTTCTGCATTTCAAATACTTCTCTGTCACTCATCGTTCTCGGGGGCTTTATAGGTTTCTGACAAGGTGGTGTAGCGTTCTTCGTCGATGACGTTGATCCGTTGGTCCTTCCATCCGCAGGCAATCTTGTAGGATGGCACAGTGGAGTTATCATAGAGTGTCCAGTAGTCCACAACGGGCATATACAGCTGGAAGAGGTTCTGCAGCCCGGCTTTGAAGCGGCGATAGATGACTTCTTCCGGGATGTTGTGGCCGCCCTGGCTGACACGCTTGGCCACTCGGGCCACAGCCTGCTCCGGTGAGGACAGCGAGAAGAACAAAAGTGTGACGAAATAGCCTCTTTTCTGGGCCTGCTGAATGAGCTTGATGTAGGAGCGAGTGGCCAAGGTGGTCTCGAAGGCGAAGGTGTCGCCCTCCTTCAGCAGGTGGATGATTCGGTCGATCATCAGCCGACCAGCCTGGATAGCCACGCCCTCGGGATTGAAGGGCGAGAGACCCTTGGCAATCTCGTCGGCGTTGACGAATTCCCGGCAATTCAGCATCTCCGGCAAGACGGTGAATGAGGCAGTGGTCTTGCCGGCGCCGTTGCATCCGGCGATGATGTATAAGTTGAGCTTTTTTTGTTCTGCCATAAGTTCAAAAGACGTTGTTCAGGGCACAAAGATAGGCTTTCTGGGAATGAAAGCTTCCCGTTTGCGGCGCAAAGTGCGATGGCTGGGCCCATTCTTGGCATTTTTTAACGTTTTACTTCTTCTTCAGGAGGTCTGGGCGCAGCCGTTGTGTGCGTTCCAGACTCTGCTGCAGTTCCCATTCCTTGATGCGCGCTTCGTGTCCCGAGAGGAGCACTTCGGGCACTCGCCACCCTCGGTACTCTGCGGGGCGTGTGTACACGGGTGCGGCCAAGAGGTTGTCCTGGAACGAGTCTGAGAGGGCGCTCTGTTCGTCGCCTATGACCCCGGGGATGATTCGCACGATGGCGTCTGCCATGACCGCGGCTGCCAGTTCACCTCCCGTGAGGACATAGTCGCCGATGCTCACTTCCTTGGTTATCAGGTGCTCACGGATGCGATAATCTATTCCTTTGTAGTGTCCGCAGAGGATGATGATGTTTTCGCAGAGTGAGAGTTCGTTGGCCATGGGTTGGTCGAACTGTTCGCCATCGGGCGTGGTGAAGATGATCTGGTCGTAGTGGCGCTCGGCCGTGAGTGCGCTGATACAGCGGTCAATGGGTTCGCATTGCATGACCATTCCCGCAAATCCGCCGAAGGGGTAGTCGTCGATGCGGCGGTCCTTGCGCACGGCATAGTCGCGCAGGTTGTGCAGGTGGATTTCCACCAGTCCTTTCTTCTGGGCGCGTCCGAGGATGCTCTCTTGGAGGAAACCCTCGATGAGTTGGGGTATGACGGTGATAATGTCTATTCGCATTATGGTGGATTTAGGGATTAACGGATTTACAGATTTACGGATTTGCGTCTTTACGGATTTGTGTGCGCTATTACCATTGATTCGAAAGCATTTCGAGCATATCCTTGGCCGTGAGCTTGAAGTTCTGGTCGGCGCCTTCGAGAATGCTGTCAGAGAGTGCGCGTTTGCTTTCGTGGAGACGCAGTATCTTCTCCTCGATGGTGTGGTGACTGATGAGGTGATAGACGGTGACGGCCTGTTTCTGTCCGATGCGGTAGGCTCGGTCCGTGGCCTGCTGCTCGATGGCGGGGTTCCACCATGGATCCAGGTGGATGACATAGTTTGCTGCGGTCAGGTTCAGTCCCACGCCCCCAGCCTTCAGGCTGATGAGGAACACGGGGCACTTTCCTTTCTGGAAGTCCGCCACCAGCTGTTCGCGCTGCTTGATGGTGTTGCTCCCGTCGAGGTAGAGGAAGGGTATGTTGTTCTTCCTCAGCGTGCTTGAAACAATCTGCAGGAAGGATGTGAACTGGCTGAATACGAGCACGCTGTTTCCTCCTTCCACGATGGGCTGCACCAGCTCCATGAAGGCGGTGACCTTGCTTGAGCCCGCAGTCCAGGTGGGGTCCAGGAGCTCCGGTGAGCAAGCCGTGCGGCGCAGTCGCGTCAGCTCGGCCAGGGCGTTGATGGTCAGTTGGTCGCCTTCCTCCTTGAATTTCTGTTCGGCATCGCGGCGGATGACCTCGTAGAATGCCATCTCCTCGTCGGTGAGTTCCACATTGATGTTGATTTCGGTCTTCTCAGGCAGCTCCTGTACCACGGCCTGCTTTGTGCGTCGAAGCATGAAGGGTGCCACCAGCGTTTGCAGTTGCTGCTGACGTTCGGTGTCCTGAAGGTTGCTGATGGGGATGATGTATTTCTGACTGAATTGTTCGTAGGTGCCCAGCAGTCCGGGATTGATAAATTGGAATAGGTTCCATAGTTCGCCCAGATGGTTCTGGACCGGTGTACCCGTCAGGATGAGACGGTTCATCGCCTGAAGCTTCATGCATGCGGCGCTGGTCTTGGTACCTCTGTTCTTGATGTTGTGGGCTTCGTCCAGCACGGCGCAGTTCCATTGCTTGTTGGTCAGCGGGTTATGGAGGGTTACCACGAGTCCATAAGTGATGATGACGATGTCGTTCGCTGTGGCATCCTCGATGGCGGCTGTTCGGTTGGGCTGTTCGCTGAGGACACAGGGGTTGAGCGTTGGTGCGAAGCGCTTGATTTCGTTGCGCCAGTTGGGTGCCACGCTGGCCGGAGCCACCACGAGCGATGGTCCCTCGCTGGCATGATCCAGCAGGAGTGCAATGGTCTGCACGGTCTTTCCCAGACCCATATCGTCCGCCAGACACGCCCCTGCGCCCCACATGGCCAGTTTGCTCATCCATTGGTAGCCCTCCACCTGATAGGGTCGGAGTGTGGCCTCCAGCTTTTCGGGCACCTTGGGCGTGGTCTTTTCGGCTTCTTCTATGCGCTTCTTCATATCCAGGAACTTGGCATCGTGGTGGATGTCAATTTCTCCGCTGACAATGTCTCCGAGCAATCCTGTCTGCAGCGAGGGTATGGAGGGGCGTCCGTTTTCAATGGTGGTCAGACTCTCGAGGGCATCGAGCTGCTTGCGCAGTTTCTCCGAGAGCCAAAGGTAGTCGCCGTCCTGCAGTTGAACGTATCCGCCATGGCTGTTGCCTATGGCTTGCAGGAGTTGTTGTGCTGTGAGAATGCTGTTGTCGTCGAGGTGCACCTGTCCTTCCACCTCGAACCATCTGCCGCGCGGCTTGAGGCTGATGTTCCAGTCGCTCTGCTGGCTGGCGTGGTGCATGCGCAGTTTTTCTCCCTCGGGCCATTCCACGGCGCTGATTTCCGGGTGCGAACTGACGTAGGCCAGGATGTCCAGCACTTGTGGCGTGCTGAGGTGTGCTCCCAGGTTCTCTGTCAGTTCGATGTCGCGTTCCTGGCAGAAGTTGAGGAAAACGCTGAGGTTGCGTGCTTCGCCTTCGAGGTCGCGCTCGATGCGCACTCGTCGGGAGGTCTCGTTCTGGTCGATGATGCATCGTTCGCCCTGGGCCGGAGTGAGTGCCATGCGGCCGCCTTTGAGCGGTCGGACGATGGCGTAGGCATCGAACATCGTCTGGGTCGTGGGGTCGGGTGTGAGCCGGATGATGAGGGTGTTCTGCGGTTCCAGCGACAGCAACTCTTGTTCTTCAGGGACGAGGTCGCTGTGGATGTCTGTTACGTTGACGAGCATCGGCAGCAGCTTGGACAGCTTCTCTTCGGCCTCGGCAGGGAGGTCGCTGACGGACAGCAGCTCGCTGAGCACGGCGCGCTCGTGGTCGCTCATGGGGAAGTGGACATACTGCATGGAATCCACACGATGATAGACGCTCGTCTGCGAGAGCAGATCCTTGAACTCGATGTTCGACTGCAGGTGGAATCCCCCTTCGGGCTTGCGCTCCACGATGACGTAGGGCTTCTGCTGCTCGATGGTCACGCGCCGGTAGGGGCTTTGTTCGCCGGTATAGACGCGGTCGGATCCTACCAGGTGTGGCAGGATGACGCCCACCGTCAGGCGGTTCATTCCCAGGAAACGGATGTCGGCCACCACGGCCTGGTCCGTACGGTCCATGAAGGGCTCCGTGCCGCTGATGAATCGGTTCCAGGGAAGCATTTTTCCGACTCCCCATCGCCCGTCGCGCAGTCGGTTCTGCTCGCGCAGTTCCACGCTCTCGCCGTCGCTGAGAATGATGTACATCACGCGATGCTCACCTTCCTCACCCTCGTTGTGCAGTTTGGTCTCTGAGGCGATGAGGCGGTCCAGCATCTGCTCCCAGGGATCCTTCATCCGGATGAAGTTGCAGACGGGTTTGTTGCCGAAGTTGGTGGAGAAGGTCTTCTTCTCGAACTTGCTCAGCTTCAGGTACTCTGCACCCTCGTGGCGGAGGAAGGCGGAGCGGGGCTGGAAGTTGTCGCTCGTGAGCTGGTAGTCTGCGAATTGGGCAGCCAGCAGCTTCACCAGCTGTTGCTGGAGGATGAATTCCTGGTCGGCCAGGTCGATGGGGTTCATCAGCTGGCTGAGCAGTTCCAGGTCCATCCTGCATGTGGGACTGATGAGTGTGTCGGCCAGCAACACGGCCGCTCCCACCTTTCGCAGGGCGGTTCCCTTGGCTTCCTTGGCCTGTGCCACAAAGGTGCGCAGGCGGCTCTTGCTGTTGCTCTCCTTGCTGGTCCACGTGGCGATGACCCAGTAGAATGCTGCGATGCCGTCTGTCAGGAACCGGTCCTCCTCACTCTTTTCCTTGTTGGCGCGGGAGAAGGCCGTGGTGGCCTCGGAGAAGACTTTGCAGGCCAGGTCGCTCTTGCCTTGCGTCATGGCGTGGACGCCCTTCAGCAGCAGGTCTGAATAGGTCATCCGGATACTCGTGGGTGGCGTGTACACTCCCTGGCATACAAACCGGTGGTAGTTCACCAGGGCGTTCATCTCCCTCACGTCCGGGTCGGTCTTGTCCAGCTTGCGCAGGCTCAGCTGTCGGCGCAGCATCTCTTCGGGGTCGGGATTGTCGTCCTTCATCCACTTGTGTACTACGGCGCAGATGAAGGCCGGGAAGTCGTGGTCGCGAATCATCGTCACCAATGGCTCGAAGCATCGTTCCTGCACCAGGCTCAGCAGGTAGGGTGGGAGGGTGCTGTCCAGCACCAGGGGGGCCGGAGCCTTGCCCAGATACAGACGGCGAACGGTCTTCTGCAGCGCGTCGAATTCGCGGTAGCGGGTCAGCGGCCACGTGTCGAACTCGTCCAGCCACTCGGGATGCTCTTCGAGGGCAAAGAGCAGGACTTCGCCATACATGCGCGGGCGGATCATCTGCTGCGCAGGACCGAAGTGTGTGGCCGGGTGGTGCACCACCAGATTCTGCTTGATGAGTTCGCCCGATAAGATGGACAATTCGCCCAGCATGCAACTGCCATGGACGCTCAGTTGGGTGCGGTCGTCGTCCTTCAGGTCACCGCCTATATATGCGTAGAGGCAAGCCAGCTTCTGTAGAGCCTCTTTTTGGTTCAGTAAGTATTGTCTTATAGGTGTCATAAGGTCAATTTTCGTGTTCGCGGCTGCAAAGTAACAGCTTTTTTTTGATATTTGCAAGCCCTTTCGCATCATTTTTCGCCTTTTTTTCGATTACGTCAAATTTTATACTTAATTTTGCAGCGTAAAGCCCAAAGGAAATATGAACGAGCAAGAACGCATCGTGGCCCTGCGAGCAGAGCTCCATCGCCACAATCACAACTACTACGTACTGAACCAACCCACCATCTCCGATCAGGACTTCGATGCACTCCTGCGTGAACTGCAGGACTTGGAGGCGCGCCACCCTGAACTCTTCGACCCTAATTCGCCCACCCAGCGTGTGGGGTCCGACCTGAGCAACGAGTTCCAGACCTTCCGCCATACGCGCCCCATGCTCTCGCTGGCCAACACCTATAATAAAGAAGAGGTACGCGAATATTATAACCGCGTGCGCGAGGGACTGCAGGACGAGCCCTTCGAGATCTGTTGCGAACTGAAGTTCGACGGACTCAGCATCTCGCTTCATTATGAGGACGGACGGCTCGTTCGCGCCCTCACCCGCGGCGATGGCGAACAGGGCGACGACGTCACCGCCAACGTGCGCACCATCCGCAGCATACCTTTGCAACTGTCGCCCGACGGCGGATGGCCCCGCGAGTTCGAGATAAGGGGCGAGGTGCTGATGCCCTGGACCTCCTTCGAGGCCCTCAACCGCGAGCGTGAGGCGCGCGAGGAACCTCTGTTTGCCAATCCCCGCAACGCCGCCAGCGGCACCCTCAAGAGCAAGCAGACCTCCGTCGTTGCCGAGCGCAAGCTCGATGCCTACCTCTACTACCTCCTCGGCGACACCCTGCCCGCCGACGGTCACTACGAGAACCTGCAGCAGGCCCGGCTTTGGGGCTTCAAGGTCAGCGACGCCATGCGCAAGGTTCGCACCCTCGACGAAATCTACGCCTTCATCGACCATTGGGACACGGCGCGCCGCGATTTGCCTGTGGCCACCGATGGCATTGTCCTGAAGGTCAACAGCCTCCGTCAGCAGCGTGCGCTGGGCATGACCGCCAAGTCGCCCCGCTGGGCCATCGCCTACAAGTTCCAGGCCGAACAGCAGAGCACCATCCTCCGCGAGGTCACCTTCCAGGTGGGGCGCACAGGTGCCGTCACCCCCGTGGCCAACATGGATCCCGTGCAACTCTCGGGCACCATCGTCCGGCGTGCCACCCTCCACAATGCAGACTTCGTGGCGCAGCTGGACCTCCACTTAGGCGACCACGTGCTGGTGGAGAAAGGGGGCGAAATAATTCCAAAGATTGTTGCCGTGGACCCTGCCTTCGTCACCTCGGAGCGCGGACCACGCGTGGAGTTCATCCGCCGTTGTCCCGAGTGCGGCGCAGAACTCGTCCGGTTCGAGGGCGAGGCCGCCTGGTACTGCCCCAACGACAGCCATTGTCCTCCGCAGATCAAGGGGCGCATAGAGCACTTCGTCAGCCGGCGTGCCATGAATATCGATACACTCGGCCCCGAGACCATCGACGACTACTATAACCGGGGACTTGTCCACGACATCGCCGACCTCTATGACCTCAGCGTGGACCAGCTCAATGGCGCCCACGGCGAACGCCAGCGCTCGGCCAGCAAGACCATTCAGGCCATCGCCGATTCGCGCCAGGTGCCCTTCGAACGCGTGCTCTTCGCCTTGGGAATCCGGTTTGTGGGCGAGCAGATGGCCAAGACCCTGGCCCGTGCCTTCAAGTCCATGGATGCCCTCGCCGCAGCTTCCCTCGACGATCTCCTGCAGGTCGGCGGAGTGGGGCAGGCCATAGCGGAGAGTGTCATCCGCTGGTTTCAGGATGCCGACAACGTCTTCCTGCTCGAACGGCTGCGTGCCCATGGTCTCCAGTTCCAGCTCTCGGAGGAAGCGCTGGCCGCGCAGAGCGACCGGTTGCAGGGCCAGAGCATCGTCATCAGCGGCGTCTTCGCCCACCACTCGCGCGATGAATACAAGGCTCTCATCGAGCAGCACGGAGGCAAGAACGTGGGCAGCATCAGCAAGAAGACCTCCTTCATCCTCGCCGGCGACAACATGGGACCCGCCAAACTCGAGAAAGCCCAGAAGTTAGGCATCCCCATCCTCTCCGAGGACCAGTTCCTGGAGATGATTCAGGAGTGAGGCACGGAAGGATGTTTCGGCTATAGAAAGCTTTTACCCCAAATCAGTCCGGATGAACCGATTTGGGGTAAGTCTTAATGCGTCGTGGGGTAGGGTAGGCGTCCTCAGACGTAGAGTGGGAGAGGCGATGGCTGCGGGTCTGTTGATTCGGCGAGGTCAGTATTGCCGCTCGCCGAAGATCTGCGTGCCGATGCGGATGAGTGTAGAGCCCTCGTCGATGGCGATGTGCCAGTCGCCGCTCATGCCCATGGACAACTCGGCGGCATCGGGCAGGTAGTCGCGGCGCAGCTGTTCGAAGAAGAGGCGGGCACGGTGGAAGTCCTCGCGGATGCGGCGGGTGTCGTCGGTGTTGGAGGCCATGGCCATGACGCCAGCGATGCTGACACCCTTGAACTGCTGCCACTCTCCGCTGTCGAGATAGGCGAGGGCTTCGTCGGTGGTGAATCCGAACTTGGTCTCCTCCTCGGCCACATGGAGCTGGAGCAGGCAGGGGATGATGCGCCCGGCCTTCAGGGCTTGCTTGTTGATTTCGGCGAGCAGGTGGGGCGAGTCCATGGAATGGATGAGGTGGACGTAGGGGGCTATGTACTTGACCTTGTTGGTCTGCAGGTGTCCGATGAAGTGCCATTCGGGCTGCAGGTCTGCCAGCTCCTGGTGCTTGCGCTGCAGTTCCTGGGCATGGCTCTCGCCGAAGAGACGCTGCCCGGCGGCGTAGGCCTCGCGGATGGCGTCGGCAGGATGGTACTTGCTGACGGCCACGAGGCGCACTCCGGCGGGCAGCGCCTGTGTGATGTTGTGTATTTCTTCTGCTATCATTGCTCGAACTCAGGTTTCTGGTCGACCTGCTTGTAGCGGTAAACGTCCATGATGGGGGTCTCGGTGATGGTCACGATGACCCAGTCGCCGAGGGTGCCTTCCATGCAGCGGTCGAGGTTCTTGACGGCATCGCGGAAGTCTGTGGCCTGAATGAGCACCTGCTGGGCTGTGCGCTTCTCGGCGCCGGTTTTCTCGTCGAGGGTGATGAATGCCACCTTGGCCTTGAACCAGCGGTCGGCGGCAGCATCCTGGCTCTCGAAGAGCTCCGCCAGACGTGCACGCTTGATGTCCGTGACGGTGAACTCGCCGCTGATGAAGGGCGTCATTTCCTCGATGAAGCGGCGCTCGGCCTCGGTGAAGCTGAGTGCCTCTACGATGTAGGTCTCTGTTGTTTTCTTGAGCAAGCCCGTCTCCATGGTCTTGTCGTAGCGGACTTTGCATTCAAACCATTCGTTGTTCATTGTTCGTTTGTATGTTTTTTGTGTGAGTTTTCCGTTTTGCGGGCGCAAAGTTACGCTTTTTGTCTATAAAAAGCATGGTTTTATTGATAAAAAATCTCAAGTCTGACGTTTTATTGCTAACTTTGCATCGTTTTGAACGCGAAGTTATGTCTAAATCCTCCCTTTCCTCCCGTCAGGAGAATCTGACTTACGCCATGATCTGGCTGTTGCTGCTGGTGGCTCCCCTGTTGTCGGAGTGGCTGGCTGCGCACAGCAGCGGCGAGAGCCTGTTCGAGTGGTCGCGTGTCGTGCGAGCGTGGAGGGGTCTGATTCCCTTCTTCCTGGCATTCGTGGTGCACAACTGGTTGCTGGCACCGCTGATGGTCTATCGCCGACGTAACGCCTACTACTTTGCGGGTGTGCTCGCGGTGGTTGCTCTCTTCTCTGTATATCAATGTACGTCGCGCCCGCCCATGCACAGAGGCCCCCAAGGCCCCAGTCCCCAGGAACTCCGCGGCGACGTCCCTCCTCCCCGCCACCCCGAACCGCACCTGCGGCCAGACGGCCACCGGCCTCCCGCCGTCATGGGAGAGCACGACCTCGTGGCCATCATCGTGCTGGTGCTCATGCTGGGGATGAACCTGGGCATCAAGTTCTACTTCCGCCAGCGCACCAATGAGCAAAAGCTGGACGAGCTCGAGCGGCAGAACCTGGAACATCAGCTGGCCTACCTGCGCTATCAGGTGAATCCGCATTTCCTGATGAACACGCTGAACAACATCCACGCCCTGATAGACATCGACTCCGAGAGCGCGCAGGCATCCGTGGTGGAGCTCTCCCGCCTGCTGCGCTATGCGCTGTACGATGCCGAGCGCCCCACCGTGTCGCTGCAGAAGGAGGTGGATTTCGTGGGCAACTACATCGCGCTGATGCGCATCCGCCTGGATGACCAGGTGGAGGTGCGCTTCGACGTCCCCTCGCCCGTTCCCTCGGGCAATGTGCCTCCGCTGCTCTTTGCTTCCTTCGTGGAGAATGCCTTCAAGCACGGCGTCAGCTACCAGCAGCCCTCGTTCGTCCACATCGCTATCGCGGCCGCGGAGGGGCGTCTGGTCTTCAGCTGCGCCAACAGCCGTTTCGCCGACATGAAGCCTACGGACGACGGTGCCGGAGGACTGGGACTGCGCAATGTGCGGCAACGCCTGGACCTCCTCTTCCCCGGAAACTACTGGCTGGACTTTCAGGAAACCTCTGGCACCTATGCCGTACGCCTCGACATACCCCTCGACTCTAAACTTTAAACTCTAAACTCCAAAACTACTCTAAACTCTAAACTCTAAACTCTACACTCTACACCCCCATGCTCCGAGTAATAGCCATAGACGACGAACCGCTGGCCTTGCGCCAGATAGCCGCATATATCAGCAAGGTGCCCTTCCTGCAGCAGGTCGCCCTCTGCCAGAGTGCTGTGGAAGCGCAGCACGTGCTGGACACCAATGAGGTGGACGCCATCTTCTGCGACATCAACATGCCAGACCTCAGCGGGCTGGATTTCGTGCGATCGCTGCCCGCACCGCCGCTCGTGGTCTTCACCACCGCCTACAGCGAGTACGCCATCGAGGGTTTCAAGGTCGAGGCCGTGGACTACCTCCTGAAGCCCTACACCATCCGCGAGTTCACCGAGACCGCCGAACGCCTGCGCTCCCGCCAGCAACTGTTGCAGAAGGCGCGCGGTGCAGAGCAGAGCGAGGACGCCGGCGATGTCCTCTGCGTCCGAGCAGACCGCATGGACATTGCGCTGCCCCTGAAGGCCGTGCGCTACATCCAGGGCATGGGAGAATACCTGCGCATATACCTCACCGACCGCCCCCGCCCCGTCATCACCCTGGCCACCATGAAGTCCATGGAGGAACGCCTGCCGGCCGACAGATTCATGCGCATACACCGCTCCAACATCGTTGCCCTGGCTGCCATCCGCGAGGTGGGCAGAGGATACCTCGTGCTGACCGACGGCACGCAACTCAGCGTGGGCGACAACTACCGCCACGCCCTCGATGCATGGGTGGCAGAACGGGGCATCGTCCACCATTAGGCGGAATCTGTTCATCTCCGACTCAATACTTAATCATGAAACTAACTAAATCTCAACTCCTCGCAGCCCTGGCTGCAATCGCCATGACCCTGAACCTCACCTCCTGCTCCACCCAGCCCACCGAAAACCTGCACCTGCGCATCCTCCACACCAGCGATGTCCACGGCCACGTGCTCGACTCCCTGCCTCGGCTGGGGCAGTACGTGGCACAGTGCCGCGCGGAAATGCCCGGCGCAGTCATCCTCACCGATGGCGGCGACGTGCTCCAAGGTCACCCCGCAGCCTACTACTACAACTTCGTAGATACCCTCGCCCCGCACATCGTAGCCCAGACCATGAACCGCATGGCCTACGGCGTAGCCGTGATAGGCAACCACGACATCGAGACCGGGCACCCCGTGTACGACCGGTGGGTCAGCCAATGCAACTTCCCCGTGCTCGGAGCCAACGTCGTCCGGGAGACGTCGGGCCAGCCCTACCTCACACCTTATTATATTATAGAGCGCCAGGGCGTGCGCATAGCCTTCCTCGGACTGCTCACGCCCGCCATCCCCAACTGGGTGCCCCGCAACCTCTGGACGGGCATGCACTTCGACGACATGGTGGCCGCGGCCAAGCACTGGGTCCCCATTATCCAGGAACGGGAACACCCCCACCTGATCGTGGGACTCTTCCACTCCGGCATCGACGAGGAAGGAGGCATACAGACCGACGACTACTGCGAGAACGAAGCACGGATGGTGGCGCAGCAAGTGTCAGGACTCGACCTCGTACTCTACGGCCACGACCACCGACGCCACATGGAGCGAGTAGCCACGCCCGACGGCGACAGCATACTCTGCATCGGACCCACCAGCACCGGAGCCAACATCTGCCAGGTGGACATCCGGCTGCAACGGCGCGGCGAACGCATCCTCAGCGTCAGCACCGAAGGACGCATCCTGGACGCCGGCGAACTCCAGCAGGCGGGCACCTGCGAAGTCAACCCCGACGACTGGTTCCCCCGCGAGCGCGACGCCGTGGCAGCCTACATGAAGGAGGACGTGGGAGTGTTTGAGGCCGCCGTGCACGAGCGCGACGCCTTCTTCGGACCATCAGCCTTCATAGACCTCATCCACGACCTACAGCTCGAAATCAGTCAGGGAGCTGAAATATCCTTCGCGGCACCCCTCTCCTTCGACGCCACCATCGCCGCGGGCATGACACACATCTCCGACATGTTCGCCCTCTACAAGTACGAGAACCTCCTCTACACCATGCGCCTCACAGGCCGCGAGATACTCGGCTTCCTCGAGATGAGCTACGACCTCTGGACCGCCACCATGCACTCGCCCGACGACCACATCCTCCTCCTCGACAGCGTGCTCGACGGCGGACGCCGCCTCGGCCTGAAGAACATGGCCTTCAACTTCGACTCCGCAGCAGGCATCTGCTACACCGTGGACGCCTCCAAGCCCGACGGGCAGAAGGTCACCATCCTCTCCATGGAGGACGGGCGCCCCTTCGACCTCGACCGCGAATACCTCGTGGCCACCAACAGCTATCGCGGCAACGGAGGCGGCGAGCTCCTCACCCGCGGCGCCGGCATCCCCCTCGCCGAACTCCCGTCGCGAGTCGTCGCCAGCACGGACCACGACCTGCGCTACCACCTCATCCAACGCATCCGCCAGAAAGGCCGCATCCGTCCCCGCACCCGCCACAACTGGCGCTTCATCCCCGACGACTGGGCCCCCGCAGCCCTCCAGCGCGACCGCGCCATCCTCTTCCCGTCGGAGGGCACCGCCTGGCAGCACTAAGCCTCGCACGAATGCTGCGCACGAATCCCCAGCGCACGAATCCCCAGCGTACGAATCCCCAGCGTACGAATCCTCTGCACACGAATCCCCTGCACACGAATCCCCTGCGCACGAAACCTCCTTCTTCCCCCTTTTTCCCGCCTCGCAGCAAAATTCCTTGCCCGAAAGCGCGGCGAATGAGAAATAATTTGTACCTTTGCGGCGGAAAAACTATTCCTAAGCATCCCACGGACCTATGAAGAGTAATATCCTCGAACGCACCCGCGACCACATCACAGCCCTCTGCCGCAAGCACAGGGTTCGCCACCTCTATGCCTTCGGTTCCGTGCTCACTCCCCGCTTCAACGACCACAGCGACATCGATTTCCTCGTGGACTTCGACACCGCCGCCATCCCCGACTACCTCACCAACTACTTCGAGCTGAAGCACTCGCTCGAAGCAGCTCTCGGCCGCAGCGTGGACCTCGTGGAAGAACAAGCCATCCGCAACCCCATCTTCAAGCGAAATGTCGAACGCACAAAAACTGTCGTCTATGGAGGAAAAAATGAAGTTGGCAAAGCTGAACGCCCTCTACGGCGCTTGGAGCGGGGATGACGGCGAACGCATTGAGGCTGCAGTCAAGGACGCCCGCAATGCAGACTACGAGCGCGAACTGATATCAATGGATGAACGAGACGATGGCAAAAAAGTACCTTCTTGATGGGCTGAGATAGAGATAAAGGACAAAGAAATTCCCCGTCGCAGAGTGCTCTGCAGCGGGGATTCTTAGTATTACCTATTTGGCGGTGTTCGGGTGCATAGATAGTTATAAAATCGTTATCTGCTGCAAGAAAATGAAGAAAAAGTGCCTGAAAGTGAAGAATTATGGAGAATTATTTGGATTGCAACTAAAATATAGTTACTTTTGTGGCACAATTAAGGAGGACAACGACATGAATACAATGACTTACAAGGGCTATCTTGGCTCGGTTGCCTTCAGCGAGAAGGACAACGTGTTTTTCGGAAAGATAGAGGGCATCAACGGACTGGTGAACTTCGAAGGCCAGAGCGTGCAGGAACTGACCGAAGCCTTCCACGAGGCCGTGGATGACTATCTGGCCTACTGTGCGGACGAAGGCATAGAGCCCGACAAGAGCTACAGCGGTGTGCTGAACGTCCGTCTGACACCAGCCATCCACCGCCAAATTGCCATCCTCGCGCGCCAGGCCGGCGTGACGCTGAATGCCTATATCAAGGAGGCACTGGAAGAGAAGGTCGAGGCCGAAGTGGCGATGTAGAGATTGACCATGATGTACGACATCTTCGAGGCCCACGCCCAGCGGGAATCCTCAGACTTGCATATCGACCGCCACACCATCCCCATACTGAAAGACTACCTGAATGACGAACGCCTGTCGCTCACCCAGATAGCCGACCTGATGCACTTCACCTCCCTCTCAAACTTCAGCCGCTACTGCACCAAGCATCTTGGCCAGTCGCCCAGTGAGTACCGCCAGAGCCTTCAGCCAAGATAACTTACTCATATGTGCAAATATAAGGACACAAATCTGGGTATAAAGAAACTGGACTTCAGCGTGAAGCGCGGCTTTATGGCAGCCTTCCTGACCGATGGCCGTGAAATCATCGTTCCAGTCTCCATGTTTCCTGACATCAAGCGTCTCAGCGTCAAGCAGCGTCAGGAATGGATGATTATGGACGACCTGTACTTCTCCTTCGAAGCCCTCAGCCGCATTTTCTCGGTGAAGGACTTGCTGAAAGTATAAAGTCATCAGTCCTTATTTATTCCCTTTTCTGCTATTGCATGCCCTGCAAAGTAGTTGCGCATTAGAGAGAACAGTTCTACCACCAATGCTCCATGCCTTTATGTGGTCTATAGTCAGCTCGTCAATGGTGAAGTGTTGATGACATTCGTCACACTCATACATGCCATCTGCATTAGGCGTGAGTTTAGAAATCAGTTCTGCTTTGTCATCTTCTGTAAAACGCCTTTTTGGGTCAACGCGCAAGTTGCCAACTATCCCAAGTATCATTGCTTCAATATCCTCATCTTTGCTTTGGGATAGTTTGTAGCCTTCACTTTGCATAAAGGCGTTACATTCTTTGACAATGGCATCTTTGTTCATTAGCCAGATGGCACGATCTTTAAGGTATTTTACCGATAGCATAAACTTCAGGTTAACACCTATCTTGGATTTATCACCAAATACATCACGAATGAAACTAATATAGGGCTTTAATTTTTTCACTTCCTCATTAAATGACTCGTCCTTGTGCTGCTGAACATAATCATCCAATTCGCTTCGTTTAGGAAAGACACCGCCATTACGAACATAATAGATATATTCAAGCAAATGATATCTATTATCTCCTCTATCAACGCTTGCATTAGGCAAAACCTTACGTACGTTGGTGTCTTGTGCAAAGTAGTCGTTCAGCCCCTCTATATAATCGCCGTGGTATAATCCATTGAGTACTTCGAACTTAGAGAGAGGAACGCCTAATGTGTTGATGCGTTTGAATATCTCGCGTTTTTTTTCCTCAGTTCCACTACAGATGATAGTTGTGAGTTCTGCCTCATCTACCTTTTGTTGTAAGTCACTATCATAGGCGTATGCCTTCCACGTCTTGCCTTCATATAGCAGATTCCCTTGCTTGAATTTCTTGATAGCCTCTATGCGTTGTTTTCCATCCAGGACTTCCAATATTCCATCTTCGCGTTTCCAAAGATAAAATGCAGGCAAGGGTATCCCCTTGTAAATACTGTCAATAACCAACGCTTGTTTATCAGCATCATAAACAATGGCCCTCTGCAATTCGATATCACTAATGATAATACCATTGACGACATTATCATATAATTCTTTAACTGTCATGGTTTAGTCCTCCTTTCTTCTTTTTATTACCATTCTGTCCCAAAGACGACGGTAGTGCTTGTCGCCTTCTTTGAGATAGAACCGGATTCCTCCCTTTTCATAGGTGGCATCCTTTTCTACCAAATCTTTAATTGGTTTCCCCAATTGAATACTTGACCCAATAATCTCAAATTGCTTGGGATTGTATTTCTGCATAAACGTAATAGGAACTCCCATCTCTCCATAATAGTCGTATGGTATGTCAGCTACGGTAGGAACTTCTATAGCATCATAGTTTACGTATTTGGGATACTTTTCAGGATTCTCTTCATAGGACGCCGTTAGTATTAGCTCCTTAACCTTTGGGTCAACCTGCATATTGGTGTACCACATACAGCTTCGTGGAGTGTTGTGCTGTTTGGGTAAGGTTGTACCATCAGGACGATTGAAACCGCTTAGATGATAATGATAACCAATGCGTATGTTTCCTTCTTGGAAATGTTTGATGATGCTTTTCTCTGTAGGTGCCGTCTGGGGTCCAATAACCAGGAATTCCTTGCTGTTCTCTATCAGCAAGTCGATGAACTCATCAAACTGGCTAAATGGCGGATTTGTGATGATGACATCGTAATAGCTGTAATCTATGTCCTGAAAGCGTACGCCCTCGTTCTTTTGTGGGTTGTAGCCACTTACGCTGATTGAGCGGAAGCCCCATTCCTCTGCCTGATTCAGCAGATAGTACACGAACTGGCATTTCACCTTGTCCATTCGTTTCTGTATCTTCTCTCGCGTCTTGGCTATATCAATGTTCTTGATGGTTCCTTCTGAGCCAAACAAGTCACGCCCCAACACATATCCCTCTTCTTTATAGACAATCTCCTCATTGTAGCTCTCATCCCAATCACACGGACACAGAATCCGCTTACCTCGCAACTGAGGGAGATACAGGCTCACTTCATCTGCGATGTCTTGGAACAAGGTGTAGTACTCGTCATCTTTCTTTTTCTTGCTGCCTTGCAGCCTGGATGTGCGTGCAACCATAGGGTTAGTTCATTTTTGGTTATACGTTCTGCTTTTCGATAAGAACGTACAGCTAACCCAAACACCCCATTGTTCTATGCGAACAAAAAACGTGGACAATCTTCCTCGTCCACGTCCTTGGGTGTTTGGCCTAACCCGTACCAACAGACAATTCAGATATCCACGTTAGTGGACACCTGCTTTCTTCCGTTGGTTCGTCTATCAGTGGCCAAACTTCAAGGACGTCCTTTGAATAAGCAAATGTTCTTATATTAAAATGAATAGGGCACCTCCGCTGAGTTTGCATAGGCATTATGGCCTAATTCGTGCCTTTTCGGGGGCAAAGATAACAACAATTTTTTATATGCCGTCATAAAAGTAGTAAAAAGTGGGAGTAATAGGGCAAAATTATTTGCAGAATCAGAGAAATGTTTGTATTTTTGTAGCGTTTTAAACATATAAACTGAAAATTATTACAATAATGAATGAAAGTTTATTAGACAAGATTGCTCAAGGCTGCAATACTTTCTGCTTATGTAACGAATGGCGCAATGGTAAAGCCGGTTCCATTTCCGATATTGAAGGGAAGTGCATCTTCCGTTTTTATGAACTCATAAGTAACGAAAATGGAGATCAAAGATATGCTGGCGAACGCGACGACAGCGCTCCAGTCGTGGCTGTTGGCATTGTTGCTGTTTGGCTGCAGCACAGAAAGAACAATGAAATTTTTTCCAGATTGTTCTTAACCAAACCGAATACTTCAATGTCTATCAGAGAACAATTCGATTCCTATACTAAAATCAGATATGATGGATTCAAGGCTGAGCATAAGGATGATCCTGACGCTTGGAAATTAGACTGGGATCGTGAGTTCTTCGGAAAGTATATTATTCCACATGAAATGAGGCTTAATGTACTTTCAGAAGCCTTGTTCGAGTATGTTACAGAATCAGACGTACAGTTGTTGCAACGTCTAATGGAGAACTATATCAACTACTTGAAAATGCGTCGGGAAGAATTGGGCTACTACGTATGCGATGAATTAAAGGTCATGCGCGCAATCGAGTCTAAAGATGAATTTCAGTTAGAAGATTTAGAAAACTTCGAAATACGCACTATATTAGACAATCTTGAAAGTGAAGGATATGTGAAAGTCGCCTGGTGCGAAGGCGATAGTTCATACGATGATGTCAGATTACTGGATAAAGGAAGGGCGTACTTAAAGCAGTTGGAATCCCAATTGAGGCCCAGCTCGAGGAACAAGGAGAGAGTTGCAGAATCTTTTCCAAATCAACTTTGGGACAACAGTCAGGATACTGTCTTTGACAGCCGGATAGACCCAAAGAAGTTGTTTTATGAACTGAAAGATATGTACCGGCCTAATCTGAAGGATTATCGTCCACGATTCTTTGTCTATTATACCGTGCTAAGTTATTTGGAATGGGTCGTGGGTTCTCAGGCAGATTTCCTCAGATGGGCAAATCTGCATTGGGGCTGTGGATGGAACGACAAGAATGCCCAGCACTTCAAATTCACGTCAATCAAAAAAGAACTTCGGGACGAACCTCTGAAAAACTGGTATGCAGGCACTGTACCAGGCAGCAATATAGGCTTAGAGTATCGTAAACTGGCCGAGGATGTCATCGGTCTCTTAACAGAAACCGTGGGCAAAGAATGGCTACAGGACAAGCCATTGTTCTATTGTGAAGGAGTGAAGCCGGAGAATTATATTAATAAGGGTGACCGCAAACATCCTTTCCCAAGCACAGTTTGAAAATCCCCCGCACCTCACGGCGCAGGGGACTCAAAAGTTCTTTGTATAAGCTGTATAATGAACGTTCATGCTGGTGGCATGGAACGGGCATTATCTTTTCTAAATCTGGACATAAGCCGTGGTAGGTTTGCTGATGAGTGAGTCGGCATCCATCCACTGAAACATACGCACCAGACCATCGTGAATACGTTGGAGCTGCTTGGCCTGCGGCACATGAACGCCACTCACGTACTGCCGCAAAAGTGATGCGTTAATTCCAATGCGCTTTGCCGTTTCGGTTACATTCAGCGGGTAGTAGTCAAAGAACGATCCCACGTCAAACTTGAAATCAAATTCCAGTTCAGGCATCTGTTGCCCCATATTCGTCAGTTCTTCACGTGTCTCCTTGAGTGCAACGTGGAGATCGTCAATAGCTTCCTGCGCAGAGTGTCCATAGCCTGCCAGTCCGAACCCTGGCAGTTCATCCGCCATGAAACAGGCGAAGTTCTTATCACCCTTGCCTTTTTCTACCACGATAGTAACCTTTTGTGCCATATATTTTTTTGTTTAGCTCTCTTTTTGAAAAAGTTCTTCTCCGGCAATCCGTCATGTCTTCTGGCAGAAAGGTTGCCCGGGGTTATTCCCCGAGCAACGTTTTCATGATGTCCCGGAGGATGCCTTTCGGTACCTCCTCATAACCATGTCGGCTGAAGATATGGGTCTTTCCCGTGATGGGACTAAACCACAACTCATGCCGACCACCTTGTCGAAGCAGAAAGCAGCCTGCTTTCTTCAGCTTCCGATGAAGTTCATTATACTTCATGCTTTCAAAGAACTTTTATCGCGCCTTTCGGTTTGACGTTGCAAAAGTAGCAATAAAGTTACAAACGGCCAAATAAATTTGGAGGAAAATATAACTTTATTGCAATAATTTAATGAAAATCCCCTAATTCAGAGCCAAAAGGGCGTCCGAAACGCATATTGATGCTGCGCCATAATTGTGCGTATTTTGCCCTACCGGGTACTACCAGTATTCTTTACCTACCCTATACCTACCCATACCTGATGCACCTTCGTGAAGTATTGAAGAAGTATTTTCGTTGGCTGCCCTTGACACATTTTGGGCGATTTTGTACCTTTGCACCAGCTTTTGAGGCACGAAGCCGCGTGCCAATCATGAAGTGGTGGCAAAGCAGGTGAGCGACGGCAAGTAATCCTGAGACCACACAACTTCCTTAAAATAAAAAAGCATCATGAAAAAGGAAGTTATTACATCAAACGAGGGCCAGCGCGCCCTCATCGAGGCCTATAAGGCCATCAGTGATTTGCTGCCGGAGACACCGGCCGCCGCGTGGAATGCGTGGGTAAGGCTGGGTCGGAGGACAGCAGTATGTGGAACCTTTATCAAAAAAGCAAGACCATGAACAGACAAGATTCTTTGCAGCAAGTCTATGCTGCCTCCAACAGCGGACTTGAAATCATCCTGAGCGTTTGCCCTCAAGCGGCAGATGCAGTTGGCAACAAGCGGAACTTCAAGTTCCGCACAGAAGAGCGCACCGCCTCTGCGCACCTCTATCCGCCCGATAACAGGTGTGACTACTGGCGAATCGTGGACTATGGCCTCGGAGAAGGCGAGCGCTGTCTATCGCCTATTGACCTCTATATGATGGATCGGGGCTATTCGCAGTCAGACTTTGCCCTGGCCCTTCACGAATTGATGGAGGAGTACGGCGTGGCGGAGGAACTATCTTCTAAAGTCAACCGTCCTGAGATAGAGCGACGTCCGGCTACACCCGACGAGGTTGGCCAACCGCCGAGAGTGGTTACCCGCGATGGCTTCACCGTCGACGAGCTTCAGGTGTGGGGCCCATGTGTCAAGGCTGAGCACCTGGAACAGCAGGGGTGGAAGGCCGTGGTTTCCGTGGCACGTTGCAAGGATGGCGAGACCATCGTCACGAAGGCCACGCCGACGTTCCCCATCTTCGCGCAGGCGTGCACGTACCTTGATAATACTGGCGCGCAGAAGTCATTCCAGAAGCTCTACGAGCCCAAGAATCCCAACAAGGCGTTCCGTTTCAGCATCGTAGGACAAAAGCCGCAAAACTACCTCTTCGGACTCGATGCCCTGCGGCGTACATTCCAGCAGCGCGGCGAGGAGAAACTGGACGAAGTGGTGCTGGTCAGCGGTGGCAGCGATGCCGCCAACTGCCTGAGCATGGGCTACCAGCCAGTGTGGATGGGCAGTGAGACGGAGGAACTGAGGGAAGAGGACTTACAGCTGCTGCTGAAATATGCGCGCCGCGTGGTCAACATCCCTGATATCGACAGCACTGGCGTGCGACAAGGGAAGCGACTGGCGCTGCGACTGCCTATGATCTACACGTCATGGCTTACGCCCAAGGACCTAGGGCAGCTTCACGACAACCGAGGCCGCCAGCGCAAGGATCTGAAGGACTACATCCAGCTGCATCCCAACCGCAAGGCCATGAAGTTGCTCATCGACCGTGCGAAGATTGCCCAATTCTGGCTCCGCCAAGAGGACAAGCAGCGACCCGGACATTTTGAGTACATCATCTCCCGCACCCGCTTGGACTATTTCCTCGACCTTCAGGGATTCTGTACCACAAAGGATGACCAGACACCGAAGCCGCAGTACGTCCGCATCGTGGACAATGTGGTTACACGGATTAAGGCCAAGAGCATTTCCGTCTTCCTCAACAATTGGTGCGAGCAACAGGGGCTGGATGAGCAACTGCGGAACAAACTGCTTCGCAGCCACGACCTGCCCAATAACGAGACTTCCACCCTGCGCGAACGCGACGACCTGGACTTCACCCGCGCGACCCCCACTTCGCAAAGGTTCTATTTCCGCAATTGTTGGGTGGAGGTGGACAAGGACGGCTGCGTCATGCACCGGTATCAAGAACTGACCGACCGCTATGTGTGGGCAGAGAACATCATCGACCACGACTACCGCCCGTTCCCGCCGATGTTCGAGGTAGAACCGCTATCGGACGGCACTTTCAAACTTACTATTGCTCCGGACCAACCGAGCAAACTGCTGAAATTCGTCGTCAATGCCTCACGCCTATATTGGCGCAAGGCTGATGAGCTCGGACTCCCACTTTCCGAGGCTGAAATTGCAGAGGAACTACAATGCCTAATCAGTAAACTGGTCGCCATTGGATATCTGCTCCACAGCTACAAATCCGAGTCGCAGGCATGGGCCGTCATCTGCCAGGACAGCACCATGGGCGAGACCGAGGATGAGTGCAACGGGCGCAGTGGCAAGTCTTTCTTTCTCAAGGCCATAAGCCAACTACTCAACATGTTCTTCCTTGACGCCCGCGTGCCTGCGATTGTAGACAACCGCTTCATCTTCGACGGCGTCACGGAGGCTACCGACCTCATCATCGTGGACGAGTGCGCCAAGCAACTCAACCTGGATTTCTTCTTTGGAAAAATTACTGGTGACCTGCGTTATGAGGAGAAGGGAAATCACCCACGGCTCATCCCGTTCGATCAAAGTCCCAAGTTCTGTTTCGCTACAAATTATGTCCTACGCAAACATGATCCCTCGACGGACGGACGCCTTTGGCCGCAGACATTCAGTGATTATTATCATGTGTCAACCAAGACGAACACCTATCGCGAGACGCGTACCATCCGCGACGACTTTGGCCAGAACCTCATGGGCACCGAGTACTCTGAGGCTGACTGGCAGGCCGACATAGCATTCTTGCTGCAGTGCCTGCAGTTTTACCTCTCGCTGCCCGTGGAGCAGCGCCGCATCCTGCCGCCGATGTCCCGCATCGAACAGCGTGAGCAGCGGGCTGCTGTAGGAAGGGACTTCGAACAGTGGGCCAACGAGTATTTCGCACCTGACAGCGGTAATCTCGACCGTGAAATCAAGTGCGCGGATGTGTTGGCTAACTTCAATCAGGAGACCCACTTCAACTACTCGCCGACGAAGTTAACCCGGCACTTGAAGGCGTACTGCGAGTTTTCGCCGCACATAAGTTGCCTCAATCCTGCATCCATAACGGGCAAGCAAAACGACGGCGATCCGTGGGTGAAAAGAGAAAACAACAGTCAAGTCCGCTACTATTACGTTCAGTCTGCCACGGCCAGGAAGCCGATAACAGAACAACCATTAGAGTCACTGTTCGACGGCACCGAGGAAGCTGATGCACCATTCTGATCACTATTCTTGGAGACCCGCCCTGTGGCGGGTCTCTTTTGTGCTATACTTTTTTTGCTATTATTTCTTCAGGGTCTCTGATGCTCCATTCTTTTCTATTTACTATCATACCTCTGATTTTCCCCTTTTAGAAGTGTAAAAGTGTAGCAGAAGCATTTAAATAGAATGTAATTATCTATGTGGCAATGATTTAAATACTATATTGCGCTGCTACACTTTGCGCTATATTTTGCTACACTTCCAGAATCGCTATTCAAAGTATAGCAGATTCACGAACGCCCAAGGATAAGACGCGAAACACGAGCGGTCATGATGCCTGTTATGACCGCTCGTGTTGCCTGTTACGACCGCTCGTTTTTGTCAATATCTTTCGTCAGAAATATTTAATGAATTTTTGCGGTTGAATTTGAAAATAATGGCGAAAATATTTGGTAGTTTCGCGAAAAATGCGTATCTTTGCAGTGTCAAAAGGATAAGGAAGTCGGAGACCGCGAAGGCCGAAGGCCAAGGCCGGAAAGGAAGCTGACGGACGAGTCCCGGAGATAGCGATTAACGCTCAATCAACCCATTTTTTCAATCACTCTAAAACTTGTTTCCACCATGGCAGCAAAAAAGATTCAGTACAGCGTCTCTATGAGACCCAATCCTCAGCACGAGGACGACCCCCAGAAGGCTTATGCCTCCATCCAGCTCACCGGAAAGTACACCCTCGACGACCTGGCGGAGCACATGAACGAACACTACGGCACCTACTCCAAGGGCACCTTCAAGGGTATCATCGAGGACATGGCCGTGTGCATCCGTGAGCTCCTCCTGCAGGGCTACAGCGTGCAGCTCGACAACCTCATCACCCTCACTCCCCGCCTGCGCTGCAAGGGCGCCGTCAGCCGCGACGAGTTCACCACCGCCAACATCCTCGCCATGCCCGTCGGCATCCGTGCCGGACGCTACATCAAGGGGCTGCGCGATGTTGCGGAGTTCGAGGAGACCACCACGCGAGCCATCCAGCGCGCTACCCTGAAGGCTGCAAAGGCCGGACAGACCACCGCCGACTGGACGCCCGCTCCCGAGGACGGCGAAGGCGGCGAAGGCAACGACGAGCCTTAAAGGAGAAAATTAAAAAATGAGAAAATTAAAGAATTAAGGGAATCCCCGCTGGCCTACGGATGAGAGGTCGGCGGGGATTGAAGGATTCGAAGATTCAAGGATTGAAAGATTCGAAGATTCAAAAATACAAGGATTGAAAGAATAGATTATATTCCGATTGACGTAAAGATTGACGTCGATTGACGACAAAATCGCTATTATTAAGGACGTCAATCTTATCGTCAATCTTATCGTCAATTTTATCGTCAATTTTATCGTCCGCTTGGCGCTTGGCGACGTTTGCCCTTCAAGTATCTATTTAAATAAAGGTACAAAGCCACAGAAGCACGGAGAAAAGGAAAAATTAAAAAATGAGGAAATTAAAAAATTAAAGAATATGATTCAAAGCCACAGAGGCACGGAGAAAAGCATGAACTCTGTTTCTCTGTGCCTCTGTGTCCTAAAAAAAGATTGCGGATTTCGCGGCTTTTCTCTTTCCTCTTTTCTCTCTCCTCTCAGTACTTGATGTTCAGTTCGCTGAGTATGGCGGAGATTTGCTCCATGGTGGTCAGACGGGTGGGCACCAGCGGCAGTCGCAGCTGGTTCTCTATCATGCCCATGGCGTGGAGCATGGCTTTGACGCCTGCGGGGTTGCCGTCGACGAAGAGGAGCTTGAAGAGTTCGGCGAACTTGTGGTGGATGTGCAGGGCCGAGGCGTAGTCGCCGCGCAGGGCCAGTCGCACCATGCGTGAGAACTCGCGGGGCAGGGCGTTGCCGATGACGGAGATGACGCCCACGGCGCCGAGGGTGATGAGGGGGAAGGTGATGCCGTCGTCGCCGGAGATGACGTCGAAGCCGTCGGGCTTGTTCTTGATGATGTCGTCCATCTGGGTGATGTTGCCGCTGGCTTCCTTGATGGCGACGATGTTCTCGAAGTCGCGCGCCAGGCGGAGGGTGGTCTCGGCGGTCATGTTCACGCCCGTGCGCCCGGGTACATTATATAATACTACGGGCACGGGCGATGCCTGCGCGATGGCGCGGAAGTGCTGGTAGAGTCCTTCCTGCGAGGGCTTGTTGTACATGGGGCAGACGGAGAGCACGCCGTCGATGCCCGTCCAGTCGGTGTCTTGCAGTTCCTGGACCACGGCGTTAGTGCAGTTGCCTCCGCATCCCATGAGCAGCGGCACCCTTCCGGCCACGCGCTCTACGAGCAGCGCCTTCAGCCATCGTTTCTCGTCGCGGGTGAGGGTGGGGGTCTCGGCGGTGGTTCCCATGATGCAGAGGAAGTCCGCGCCGCCCTGTATCTGGTATTCCACGAGGCGGACGAGGGCGTCGGTGTCTATGGTGCCGTCGGCCTTGAAGGGGGTGATGAGTGCGATGCCCAGACCGCGGAATTTATTTTGTGCCATAGGGGGTGGAGGGTTGTGTGTTGCTGTGTGGGTGAGGTGGGGGATTGGGGGTTTTGTTGACTGGGTGCGGAGTGGGGGCTCAGGCTTGTTTCTTGAAGAAATAGACGAAGGTGGCCACGCCTTCGAGGGCGGTCTTGCCGGTCTCCTGGATCTCGATGCGGAATCGGATGCTCATGCGTATGGCTCCGCGCAGGTTGGCCAAGGCTTCCATGTGGGTGGTCATGCGCACGCTCTGCCCGCTGAGCACGGGCTGGCCGAACTTCATCTTGTCCATGCCGTAGTTGACCAGTCGCTCGAGGTTGTTGACCTGTATGATCTGGTCCCAGAGGTAGGGCAGGAGTGATAGTGTGAGGTATCCGTGGACGATGGTCTGGCCGAAGGGGCTCTCCTTGCGGCAGCGTTCTTCGTCGACGTGTATCCATTGGTGGTCGAGTGTGGCGTCGGCGAAGAGGTTGATGCGCTCCTGATCAACCTTGAGATAGGGTGATGAACCGATTTCCTTGCCGAGCAGTTTCTCGAAATCTTCGTAGTTGTTAATAATGACTTTGGACATAATTCAAATCGTTTTCGGGTGCAAAAGTAGTTCTTTTTGTTCAAATAATCGGAACGAACGGCGTTTTTTTCTCCGAAAACTTGCTTACGCGCGCGTTTTCCTGTAATTTTGCACGCTGAAAAGCAAAAATGCATAAAACTCTCAGCCCTTTGAAACCTCTTTTCATCGCCGGACCGTGTGTCATCGAGAGCGCCGAAGTGCTCGACGTCGTGGCCTCGGAACTGGTCCGCCTGGAGCGGAAATATGACATCGACGTGTACTTCAAGGCCTCGTTCGACAAGGCCAACCGTACCAGCCTCTCCTCGTTCCGCGGACCGGGGATGGAGCGCGGTCTGCAGATGCTGGCGGACGTGCGCAGCAAGCATGGCCTGCGACTGCTGACGGACATCCATGAGTCCTATCAGGCAGAGCCTGTTGCGGAGGTCGTGGATGTGCTGCAGATTCCGGCTTTCCTCTGTCGGCAGACGGACTTGCTGGTGGCTGCTGCCCGCACGGGCCGTGTGGTGAACGTGAAGAAGGCGCAGTTCCTCTCGGGCGCGGACATGCAGTACCCGGTGGAGAAGGCCCGGCAGAGCGGCGCCGTGGACGTGTGGCTCACGGAGCGCGGCAACGCGTTCGGCTACAACAACCTGGTGGTCGATTTCCGCAACATTCCGGACATGCTGCGCTGGACGCCGAGGGTCATCATGGACTGCACCCACAGCGTGCAGCGGCCTGGTGCCGCAGGAGGCCGCACGGGAGGCAACCGCGAGTTCGTGCCCGCCATGGCCTTGGCTGCCAAGGCGTTCGGCGCCACGGGCTATTTCTTCGAGACGCATCCTGACCCCGACAGCGCACTCAGCGACGGACCGAACATGCTGCGCCTGGAGGACCTGGAACGGGTGGTCGTGAGTCTGATAAGTTAAAGAACATGGTCAATAATATCAATGTCAAGGAGGTCGCCATCCGATGCCTGCGCGATGAGGCCGACGCCATCCTGAACATCATACCCCAGCTGGACGATGCGCTGGACCGGGTGGTGGAACTGATAGCCCACTGCACGGGCAAGGTCATCGTCACCGGCGTGGGCAAGAGCGGGCACGTAGCGGCCAAGGTGGCTGCCACGCTGGCCAGCACGGGCACGCCCTCCTTCTACCTCAATCCCCTCGACGCCTTCCACGGCGACCTGGGAATGATTTCCACCACGGACGTCGTCCTCGCCATGAGCAACAGCGGCAACACCGACGAGCTCCTGCGCATCATCCCCTCGCTGAAGGAGCGGGGCATCAAGCTCGTGGGCATCTCGGGCAACGCCGATTCCCTCCTCGCTCGCCATTCCGACCTGCACATCCTGCTGCACGTGACCCACGAGGCATGTCCCCTGAACCTCGCTCCCACCAGCTCCACCACGGCGCAGATGGCCATCGGCGACGCACTGGCCATAGCCCTGATGGAGGTGCGCCACTTCAAGGCACGCGACTACGCGCAGTTCCACCCCGGAGGCTCGCTGGGACGCCGCCTGCTCACCACCGCACGCGATGTGATGCGCACGGAGGACCTGCCCGTTTGCCCCCTGAACACTCCGCTCGCCGAGGCCGTCATCCTCGTCAGCCGGTCCAGGCTGGGACTGGTGGTGCCGCAGACGGACGACGGGCGTGTGGCAGGCATCATCACGGACGGCGACGTCCGCCGGGCCATGGAACGTCTGCAGGATCGCTTCTTCTCGGTCACCGTGGCCGATGTGATGACCAGTTCGCCCAAATGTGTCCGTGAGGACATGAAAATCAATGAGATTCAGCAACTGATGTATCGCAACAAGATTCATGCTGTGCTGGTGACCGATGAGATGCACCGTCTCATCGGAATTGTGGACTCCTTCTCTTGTGCGGTATAGATGAGACGACTGTTTTTGCTGATTGCTGTCTGCGTGTGGTTGCCTCTTTGGGGCTCGGTCGGGGATCCGTCCGAGGTCTCCGCTTCCGTCCCCTCCTCCCTTGATTCCTCCTGCGCCGCCGTTCCTCTCCCCTTGAGTTCCCCCTCCAAGGTCTCTTCTTCCCTTGATTCCTCTTCCTCTTCTTTTGAGGGAGTGGTTTCAGAGGTGTCCCCTGAAGGTTTCTCCAGCGGCGCAGTCCCGTTTCTTCTCCGCGATTCTATCGCGGCTCCCCAGCCTTCCTCCTCTGTCCTCACTTCCGACAGCGTAATCCGGAGGGCTTTCGAGCAGGAACTGGGCGTGACCTTCACGAACAACAACAGCGTCGTGCTCATCCACACCGGGCGCAAGAAGTTCGACGCCATGTTCGCCGCCATCCGTCAGGCCCGCCACTTCATCCACCTCGAATACTTCAATTTCCGCAACGACAGCATCGGACTCGCCCTCTTCGACCTCCTGGCCGTGAAAGCCCGCGAGGGAGTGGAGGTCCGCGCCATGTTCGACGGATTCGGCAACAGCAGCAACGACAGCCCCCTGCGCGAGCGCCACCTGCGCAAGTTCCGCGAGGCAGGAATCAAGGTGGCGGAGTTCGACCCCATGAAGTTCCCCTGGATCAACCATGCCTACCACCGCGACCACCGCAAGATTGTGGTCATCGACGGCGCCGTGGGCTATGCCGGAGGCATGAACGTGGCCGACTACTACATCCACGGGCGGCCCGAATACGGCGAGTTCCGCGATATCCACATGGAGCTGACGGGCGACGTCGTGGCGCACTACGAGGCCATCTTCGCCCGGATGTGGTGGCAGCAGACAGGCGAGGTGCTGCTCAACGAGATCTATGCTCCCCAGGCCGTGGGCACCTCCTTCCTGCCCGAGACGGACAAACGCTTCATTCCACGCGTGCGCCCCGCCTCGGAATTCCACTTGCTGGGCGACACCAGTGCCACGGCCGGCCGGAAACTGATAGGCGTCGTGGAACGCCGTCCCTACGCAGGCTCCAAGAACATGCGCAAGGCCTACGTGGCTGCCATCGATGCGGCGCAGGAACTCATACAGATTGTAAACCCCTATCCCACGAACGTGAAGAGCGTTCGACGGGCACTGCGAAGGGCGCTGAAACGGGGCGTGAAGGTCGAAATCATGGTCTCGGCCAAGAGCGACGTGCCCATCACTCCCGACATTGTTGCGCTGGAAATGAAAAAACTGGCCAAGCGAGGAGCCGACGTACTCTACAACCAGACGGGATTCCATCATTCCAAGGTGATGATGGTGGACGGCCGCCTGTGCACCATCGGAAGCACGAATCTCGATGCGCGCAGCTTCCTCTTTGACTACGAGGTGAACAGCTTCATCCTCGACCGCCCGACCACTCAGGAACTGCAGCATATCTTCGAGGACGACAAGCTGCATTGCACTCCCTTCCGCGAGGAGGACTATCGCCGCAACTACAACTTCGGCCACCGCTTCATCGGCCACTTCTTCAGCCTCTTCCGCGGTTTCTTCTGATGTCATTTCAAGGTTTCTGCTGACATCATTCCGCGTTCCCCTCTGACGTCATTTCAAGGTGATGGCGTCCTGCATGATGGCAATGTCGCGTTCGCTGAAATGCGCTGCCAGGAGGTTGCGGGCGTCCTCGCGAAACGCCTCCGACCAATGGCGGAAGCTCTGGCGCTGCGCTTTCTTCGAGCGGTTGAAGGTCGTGGCAAAGTGGCGATAGGCCTCTACGGCTTCGGAGGTGCGTCCTTGGAGCCAGAGGGCATGTCCGAGGTTGATGTAGTCCTCCCATTGGGCATGGCGCGAGCCGTCGATGAGTTTCTGGTAGTATTGCTCCGCACGTTCGTATTTCCCCTGATGCAGCGAGCACCAACCGATGCCGCGCTGGCAGACGCTGAGGTGCTCGCCCATGAATTCCAGCTGGAAGAAACGCTGCGCGGCTTCGTCCCAGCGGCGCAGCTGAACCAGGCAGCGGGCTATCTCCTCGATGAGGTCGGCGTCCTTGCTCTCATTGCGCTGGTCTGCCTCGACCAACAGCGGCAGGGCACTTTCCCATTCCTGCATCGCCTCGTAGCAGCGGGCCACAGCCAGCCGCGCTCCGGGATTCTCCTGGATGAGGTGTTCTTGCTGGAAACAACTGATGGCGCTGCGCCATTGACGCAGTTGCATGAGGGCCACTCCCTTCAGCTCTAAGGCTTTGGCGGTGGTGCCGTAGCGTTCCATGATGTAGTCCAGCAGGACGATGGAGTGGTCGAAGTCGCCCATCTGGAGGTAGGAATTGATGCTCTCTTCCACTTCGCTGAATTCCGTGTACATCCCTTCGAAGAGGGGCTGCAGCGGAAGTAGTATGTTATCCGTCGGCGCAAAGACGAAGGCGTAGTCATCGCCCATGATCTGGCTGTGGAAGAAGCGGTAGCACGTCTGGCAGAAATTGACGTAGGGATTCAGGCGGTATTCCGCACTCTCCTCGGGGTCCAGGGGCTGCTCCGCTTCGTCCTCCGCCTCGCCGAGTTCTTCCATGAGTCTGTCGCTCATGGACTTGCCCTTTTCGCGGCGCAGGAAAGCCATCATGGAGGCGTAGGAGTAGCGGTCGCTGTCGCAGAAACGGCTGTGGTCCATGATATTCAGCGTCATCACGTCCAGCTTGCCGCTGGGGTGGTGCAGCCCCCGTTGGATGGTAGGCTCGTTGAGGTCGAAGGGATAGAACCAATGGGCGGGGTGCTTGAAGAATTCAAAGCGCTTCAGGTTCGTGAAGTTGATGTGGTTGACGTCCATGTCGTTCTGCCGCATGAAGTCCACATCCTCTGCGTAGTTCACCATCTCGCGGAACAGCTTCTTGCCTGCCTTCTTGTCCAACTTGCTCACCTTGATGTTGACTCCGTCGCCATGCTGCTCGCCGTCGGGGTCGTTGCTGGCGTTGGACCCCAGGCGGGGCTGCAGGTCTCCCACCACCTGCTTGATGATGGACATGATGTCGTCCACGCGCTTGCCTGCGCGGTCGGTCATGGACTGACAGACGAAGGCGTTCAGGATGTCCGATGCGGAATCCTTTGTCAACGGGCTGTGGAACAGCTCCCGCAGGGCATCGCACAGGTCCTGCGAGTGAGCGATGAAGACCGAGTAGTGCTGGACGATGAGTATCAGCGCCACGTTGGCGCGTGCAATCAGGTCCGTGGCTTCGCTTTCCATCGTTTGTCTCTGGGCCTCGTCGTCCACGAGTGAGGCGTTGGTCAGGCTCTTTCCCGCCTGGACGTCGAGGGAGATCAGCAGTCGGATCTTCTCAATGGAATAGTTGTCGAGAACGCCCAGCAGCAGACCTCCGACGAGCACACGCTTGACGAAGTTGTCCGTCTGCTCCAGCTGTTTCTCCAGCGAGTCCGTGACCTGGATGTCGCAGCACCAGGCGATGCTGAAGGCTGCATCCAGGGCTTCTTCGTAGGCGGGGTCCTCCAGCTTGCACAGCGTGGTGCGGCGCAGCTGGTCTGTGAGGTCCTTCTCCGTGATGTCCGAGAGTTGCGCAGCCATCCTGCCATAGCTGGTGGCCTTATGGTCCATCTGCCACCTTGCCTTGACTTTATGCAGATGGCTAATGAGTTCGTCGTAGATTTCGCTCAAGGCCTGTTCTTTCTTCGCGTCGAAGCCGTCGGCAATGAACGCGCCCACGAGGTCTTCGTAGCGCGAATGCAGCTGGCTGAACACCGCCTCGTCGCTGATGCTCGGGCAGTCTTTCTGAATGGCTTCGGCGAGCGAAATGGCATCGATAATCCGATGCTCGGCAATGGCATCAACGGCTTCGCCGTAGAGCTTGTTGAGTGCTTTTAAGTCCATGGAAATCAGTTATTAGGGTGTCTGTAGTATATTTGCTCCGTGCTTTCTCGCGCGAGCGTAGCCATCGGAGTGCGGCTGCGGCATTGTCCTCGGAGGGGCGTGTCAGCGGCTGGAATGCGGGAATGGCACGTGCCACAGAATCGATGATGGAATCCGGTGTGAAACACAGCTCGCGCAGCAGCGAGGGAAGGCTGTCGCGCAGCGCGAGTGCTTCTTCGTAACCCTGGAACAGCAGTTGCAGCTGGCGCGTGCGGGTGCTGTCGCGGAGCACCCACGAAGGCACCAGGAATGCACCCAGGTGGGGGCGCAGTCCTCGGGTCGAGAAGTTGCGGGCGTTGCCCCGCAGGCGTGCTTCGCTGGCATAAGGTTCCGGCAGGAAGGCCGCATCCATGGTGCCGTTGCAAATCATGTCTGTGCGAATGCGGACATCATTGATCTGTGGGCGGAAGATGGCAGTCTGCTCCATGCGTGCGGAGTCCATCAGGCGGTCGCTCCAGTAGTCGGTGATGCTGTGGCGGGCCACGGCCACCATGCGTTCCTTCAGTTGTGAGATATTGCGCACGCGACCGCGGCGGGCTGTGATGAGTTCCAGCTCAGCAGGCGCGGCAGCGATGGCGCGGAGGTCGAACGTATCGGTCTGCTGAATCATGATGGCTCGCGCCAAGTCGCTGTAAACCAGTTCTGCTCGCCGGCGCAGGAGGGCGGTGTCGGTGTCGAGCTGTGCCTGCAAGGTGAGGATGCGCAGGTCGAGGCCGAGTCGTTCGTAGATGCCGCAACGTTGGGCGAGATAGAAGGGGAAGCAGTCGGCCACGGGCATCAGCGCCACGTGCAGAGCAGCAGAGTCACGCCTCGCCTGCTCCTCGGGCGAAGGGGGAGGAGAGGAGTGGCAGGAGGTGAACAAAAGAATGTATAGTGCAAAGCGCACGATGCACTTTGCACTATACCTGAAGTGGGGAATGATTTTGCTCATTCTGGGAATTAACCTTTGATGGCAGCAACGCCGGGGAGCACCTTGCCTTCGATGGCTTCGAGCAGGGCACCGCCACCAGTGCTGATGTAGCTGACCTTGTCCTCAAGACCGAACTTGTGGACGCAGGCGACGCTGTCGCCACCGCCGATGAGGGAGAAAGCGCCTTCGGCAGTAGCCTTGGCAACAGCCTCGCCGATGGCACGGCTGCCGGCGGTGAATTCGTCGCACTCGAAGCAGCCGGCAGGACCGTTCCAGAGGATGGTCTTGGCACCTTCGATGGCACGGGTGAACTTGGCCTGGCTCTTCGGACCGACGTCGAGGCCGTCCCAGCCTTCCTCGATGGCGTTGGAGGGGAACGTCTTGATTTCGGCACCGGGCTTCACGCAGAAGTTGGCGAAGTCATAGCCTGTGCAGCAGACGCTGTCTTCGGCCAGGACCAGCTCCACGCCGTTCTTCTTGGCCAGCTCTTCCACGCCGAGGGCCACATCCAGCTTGTCCAGCTCAACGATGGAGTTGCCGATTTCGCCGCCGTGGGCCTTCATGAAGGTGTAGGTCATGCCGCCGCAGAGGATGAGGCGGTCCACCTTGCCCAGCAGGTTCTCGATGATACCGATCTTGGTGCTGACCTTGCTGCCGCCCATGATGGCGACGAAGGGGCGCTGGATGTTGGTCAGGACGTTGTCCACGGCCTGCACTTCCTTCTCCATCAGCAGGCCGAGCATCTTGTTGTCTGCATCGAAGTAGTCGGCGATGACGGCGGTGCTGGCGTGGCGGCGGTGAGCGGTGCCGAAGGCATCCATCACATAGCAGTCGGCATAGCTGGCCAGCGTCTTGGCGAACTCTTTCTGGCTCTCCTTCATGGCCTTCTTGGCTGCGTCGTAGGCGGGATCTTCCTTGTCGATGCCCACGGGCTTGCCTTCCTCTTCGGGATAGTAGCGGAGGTTCTCCAGCAGGAGGACTTCACCGGGCTTCAGGGCGGCTGCCTGCTCCTGAGCCTTGGCGCAGTCGGGAGCGAACTGAACGGGAACACCGAGGGCGGCGCTCACGGCGGGAACAATCTGCTGCAGAGAGAGCTTGGGGTTCACCTTGCCCTTCGGCTTGCCCATGTGGGACATGATGATGAGGGCACCGCCATCTTCCAGAATCTTCTTCAGAGTAGGAAGGGCTCCGCGAATGCGGGTGTCGTCTGTGATGTTTCCGTTTCCATCGAGGGGCACGTTGAAGTCCACGCGCACGATGGCTTTCTTGCCAGCGAATTTGTAATCGTGAATGGTCATTGTTGTTAATTGTTTGTTGGTTATAAAAATGGATGTTTCTTGATTTCGGGTGCAAAAATACACTTTTCTGCTGAGTCGAGCAAAGAAATTAAGACTTTTTATTAAAGAACGCGCACGCGCGCTGCAATCCGCACTCCAAACAATGGGGGCGCAGGGCCGTGCAGACGTATCTGCCGTGCAGAATCAGCCAGTGGTGGGCGCGCGGGATGACGTCTTCGGGGAAATTCCTCACCAACTCCGTCTCCACGGCCAGTGGTGTGCGCGCTTTCGCTCCTACGAGACCCAGGCGGTGGCTGACGCGGAAGACGTGGGTGTCCACGGCCATACGCGCCTGGCCGAAGGCGACGCTCATGACCACGTTGGCCGTCTTGCGACCCACACCCGGCAGCGACGTCAGTTCCTCCAGCGTCTCGGGCACTTGACCGCCGAAGCGTTCCACCAGTTGGCGGGCGGTGGCGACGAGGTGGCGCGCCTTGCTGTTGGGGTAGCTGACGCTCTTGATGTACTCCAGCACCGATTCCTCGCTGGCGCCAGCCATGGCCTCGGCGGTGGGGTAGGCCTCGAAGAGGGCTGGGGTGACGAGGTTCACACGCTTGTCTGTGCATTGGGCGCTGAGCATCACGGCCACGAGCAAGTGGAAATCCGACTGGAAGTGCAGCTCGGTCTCGGCCTCGGGCATTGCCTGACTGAAGTAGGCGACGACGGCTGCATAACGTTCTTTTTTGGTCATGAGAAGGGTCTTTTGCGTGCAAAATTATTGTATTTCTCCGACCTCGGCAAAATTATTGGGCAGAAAGTGTGGTTTATCGGCAAACAAAGTGTATTTTTGCACGCAAAATCCCTTTCACGTATGCGCAGACGTACCTCTTTCTCACTCTTTCTCCTGCTTGTCGCCTTCCAGGCCGGCGCTCAGGACTTGGCATCCCGCATGGCGTCCTCAGACTATCGGCTGGATTATGCTGCCACGCGCACGCTCTCCTTCGAGCTCGATAATATTTCGTTCTTCAAGGACAATGAATTCGAAGGCCAGCAGGCCCGTGGCTACTCCCTGCCGGGGTTGTGGCTGCAGCCCAAGTTGACCTATCAGCCGCTGGATGCCGTGCGCCTCGAGCTCGGACTTCATGCGCTCATCTTTGATGGTGCCAACAAATATCCTTGCTACGCCTACCACGACATCGGCCGATGGAAGGGAAATCAGTATCAGAGCGGTGCTCACCTGTTGCCGTTTTTCCGCGCTCAGGCTCGGTTGGGGAAGGTGACGTTTGTGCTGGGAGACATCTTTGGCGGAGCCAACCACCGGGTGATGGAACCGTTGATGAATCCGGAACTTAATCTCACGCAAGACCCTGAAATGGGCTTCCAACTCATTGCCGATCTGCCTCGCTGGCACCTGGATGCCTGGTTGAACTGGCAGAGCTATATCTTTGAGGAAGACACGCATCAGGAAGCTTTCACGGTTGGCTTTAACCAGCGCGTACAATTAAATGACCCTCAAAGTACTATTGCCTGGTACATCCCCATCGACATCCTTGTGCAGCATCGCGGCGGTGAACAAGACACGACTTCCATGGGTGTGCAGACAATCACCAATGGCGGAGTAGGGCTGGGAATGAAGTGGAAAACCGGCAGACGGGTGCTCCGCAGCCTGACTGCTGAGGCTGCCGTGCTGGGCTGCTGGCAGCAGAGTGGTCATCTCTGGCCTTTCAATACTGGGGTGGGCGGCTCCCTTTCGGTGTCGGCAGAATTCGCGAAAGACTTCCGCGCTTTCGCCAGCTTCTTTGCTGCCCGTGACTTCGTGTCGCTCTATGGCGCTCCGTTCTATTCCACACTCTCGCAGAAAGAGCCCGGTGCCCGCTTTTCGAGAATGTTAACTCCTCATGTGGGCGTCGAGTGGCATCATACTTTTGCGCGCCACTACACCTTGGGGTTGAAGGCAGATGTGTATCCGCTCGCTGCTGGTCGTCTGACTCATGCCGACGGCCAGGTGGATGCGGCTGCCTTCTCGAACAATTTCTCGTTTGGCGTCTATATTCGCTGCAATCCCCGTTTCCTCTTGAAACGGTTCAGATGATATGAAATTCCGCAGCTGCAATCCCCGTTTCCTCCTGAAACGGTTCAGATGAAGTTGACTTCCGGGATGATGTTGATGGCGAAGCGTTGCTGTACGTCCGATTGAATCGTGCGGCAGAGTTGCTCGATGTCGCTACCGGTGGCTCCGCCGAGGTTCACCAGCACTAAGGCTTGCTTCTCATAGACGCCGGCGCGCCCCAGGGCCTTGCCCTTCCATCCGCATTGCTCAATCAGCCATCCGGCAGGTATTTTCACGTGGTCCGCGTCCACCTCGTAGTGCGGGACGTCGGGCCATTGGGCTGCAATTCGTTCGTAGTCAGCTCGCTGTACGATGGGGTTCGTGAAGAAACTGCCCGCGTTGCCCACCACTTTCGGGTCGGGTAGCTTGCTGTTGCGCAGGTCGATGATGAGCTTCCTGAGCTGGACGGCGTCCACCTGAGCTTCCTCCATGCCACTCTTCGCGAGGGCTTGGCGCAAGGCACCATAGCCGAGGTTGGGCTGGAACTTGTGCGAAAGCCGAAAATGGACGTGAGTGACGGCATAGCGGCCTCGCAGTTCCGTCTTGAAGATGCTGTGGCGGTAGGCATACTGGCATTCGGCGTTGCTGAAACGCCGTACCTCGCCACTTCGAAGGTCCACGGCTTCCACCAGCAGGATGAAGTCTTTGGCTTCAGCACCATAGGCGCCGATGTTCTGCACGGCACTGGCTCCCACTTCGCCTGGAATAATCGACAGGTTCTCGAGTCCGAACCATCCCTTGCGAACGGCCAGTTCCACCCAGTCGTCCCATACCATACCTGCGCCCACGCGCACGCTCACCTCTTCATCGTTGTCCTCCGTGATATGGAGGTCGAGGATGCGGCTGTGGAGCACCGTTCCGTCGAAGTCCTTCAGGAACAGCAGGTTCGAGCCGCCTCCGATATGGAGTAGGGGAGAGCTGTCGCCGCGGAGGTTCCGCTGGCGGATGAAGTCTTGCAGCTCCTCCACGCTGTCGTATTCCACGAAGTGGCGAGCCCGGGCTGCGATGCCGAATGTGTTGTGCTCAAGGAGCGAGCAGTTCTCTTGTGTCTTCATTTATAGTGGGCAGTTCTCTTGTATCTTCATTTATCTGCTTACCAGCTTCATTTCCTATTTATCTGCTTACCAGCTTCATTTCCTATTTATCTGCTTACCAGCTTCATTCCTTAATTCTCGAACTCCGTCAGCCGCCATCTGCCTCCGCCGTCGCGGTGGAAGACGAACAGATTCTGCATGCTGTCGCTGAAGCCGCGCATCTGCATCACCACTCGGTTGGGGTTGTGGAACTGCTGGCCGTAGTTGATGTTGACCAGCACGGCTTGAGGCATCTCGGGAGCAAACTCGAACCACTGATCCACATCGATGGTGCCTTGCACCATGCCTTCCTCGGTGTCCTCGCTGGCCATGGAGAAACGCAGCGGGTCGTGGACGTGGCGGCGCTGGAAGACGCTGTCCGTGGCAAACTCGCGGTAGAAGTCGATGAAGTTGGTCAGTTCGTAGTCGTCCAAGGGCACAGAGCGCTGGGCGGTTAGCATCCATTGGCCATTCAGGCTGTCGCGCTCGAAGTAGAAGACCTCCACCAGACGGCTGTGCAGATAGATGTGCTCCACGCGTGCCTCGTTCTGCATCTCGTTGCTCATCTCCATTTGGCGGTGCCCGTTCCAGAGTACGGTGCAGAAATCCTGCCCCAGCGACATTGAATGGTGCTGCCACTGGCGGCGCTCTATCTCATGGCGGTCGCCGTTGGCCTCCGTTACGGGTAAGGGAAAGCGCACGCGGTGGCGCTGGAATCGGTTGCTGTGGTCGAAAAGAAAGAGAAAATCGTCGAACAGCTCGTCCGCCGAAGTAGGCAGTGGCTCGTCTGCCAGTTCCTCATCAAGCAGCAGCGTGTCCGCTTCTGCCAACAGCGAGTCCTCCTGCTCGTCGGTCAGCGCAGGCGGCGCTTCCGGAGCGAGGGCTTCCTGTTCTTGTTTCTGCTTGATGCAAGCCGCAACGAATAGGCTGCCAAAAAGAGCCCAAAGGACCCATTTCTGTTTCATTTTTGCAGTGCTTTTTCTTTCCTTTTTGATAAAATCGCGCAAAAATACGCTTTTCTTTCCATTCAACGTGCATTTTTCGGCAGAAAATCGTTACCTTTGCGCAGTTTTTGAAGATAAATCAATAGAAACTCACGAAATATGCTCGAAAAAATCAAGCAACTGCTCGAAGAAATCAATGCCCTGACGGCCGCTACTCCTGAGGAGGCAGAAGCCCTGCGCATTAAGTATCTTAGCAAGAAAGGTGAAGTCAGCCGACTCATGGATGACTTCCGTTCCGTGCCGGCCGAGATGAAGAAGGAAGTCGGCATGCGAATCAATGAACTCAAGACGCGCGCCACCGAGCGCATCAACGAACTCAAGGCAGCCGCTGCCGCTAAGGAAACGGTGGCGGACGATGTCGATCTGACGCGCACGCCGTACCCCATCCCCCTGGGAACGCGCCATCCGCTGTCCCTCGTCAAGAACGAGATCGTGGACATCTTCTCCCGACTGGGCTTCACCCTCGCCGAGGGACCCGAGGTCGAAGACGACTGGCACGTTTACAGCTCCATGAACTTCGCCGACGACCATCCTGCGCGCGATATGCAGGACACCTTCTTCGTTGAAGCACACCCCGACATCATCCTGCGAAGCCACACCAGCAGCGTCCAGGCGCGCGTCATGGAAAAGCAGCAACCGCCCATCCGAGTAATCTGCCCGGGACGCGTCTATCGCAACGAAGCCGTCAGTGCACGTGCCCATTGCTTCTTCCATCAGGTCGAAGGACTCTACATCGACAAGAACGTCAGCTTCAAGGACTTGAAGCAGGTGCTCCTGCTCTTTGCCCAGGAGATGTTCGGACCCGACACCAAGATCCGACTGCGCCCCAGCTACTTCCCCTTCACCGAGCCTTCGGCTGAGATGGACGTCAGCTGCACCATCTGCGGAGGCAAGGGATGCTCCATGTGCAAGGGCTCTGGCTGGCTCGAGATTCTCGGCTGCGGTATGGTGGATCCTGCTGTGCTCGACGCCAACGGCATCGACAGCACTCAGTACACCGGCTACGCATTCGGCATGGGCATCGAGCGCATTGCCAACCTCAAGTATCAGGTGAAGGACCTCCGCCTCTTCTCCGAGAACGACGTCCGCTTCCTCGAAGAATTCACGGCCGCCAACTGATGATTGCCGTCCGCTCTGCTTCCATCGCCTTTGGCGACCGCGTACTCTTTAGTGACCTCGACCTCGATGTGGGCCGGGGTCAGTTCGTTGGCCTCGCGGGAGAGAGCGGTCGCGGCAAGACATCGCTGCTGCGTGCCCTGATGGGCTTTGTGCCGCTGGCGGCAGGGTCTGTAGAGATTTGCGGGCTCCCGCTGGATGTCCATCATGTTGCAGCCATCCGCCGGCAGGTGTCCTATGTTCCCCAGGAACTGCAGCCCCCGGCAGCCACTGGTGCAGACCTCATTCGCCTGACCCACGGATTGGAGATTAATGTCTCTCTGGATGGCAGCAACTCCCTGGCGTCCATCATGAAGTCGCTGGGGCTGGAGGCCAGCTTGCTGGAACTCTCTGCTGCCAAACTCTCTGGCGGTCAGCGCCAGCGCCTCCTCCTGGCTGCTGCTCTGGCTTTGCACAAGCCCCTTTTGCTCCTTGACGAGCCGACCTCTGCCCTCGATGAGGAGAGCACACAGCGCGTGGCACTCTCCTTGCTGCGGGTCTGCCACGAGGAAGGCTGTGCGGCCCTCGCCGTAAGCCACAATCCATCCCTCCTGGCTTTCTGCGATAAGGTCATCACCATCGCCTGACATCCCGCCTCCGTTTCTCCGCCCTTCGTCCTCCGCCCTCCGTCTTTCGCCCTTCGTCCTCCGTCCTTCGCCCTTCGTCTTTCGTTCCTCATTTCCTTTTTCTCATAAATTAATCCCCAACATCCCATGCTCACCGCCCTCATCCAGCAATCCTGCACACCCTCTGTGGAAGACAACCGTTCGCGTCTGGCCGCCTCCATTGCTGAGGTCGCAGCCCTTGGTGCCCGTCTCGTCGTCTTGCAGGAGTTGCACAACACACCCTACTTCTGCCAGGTGGAGTCCGTCGACAACTTCGACCTCGCCGAGCCCATACCAGGTCCCTCTACCTCTTTCTTTAGTGCGTGTGCGCGCGAGAACAACGTAGTCCTCGTCACCAGCCTCTTCGAACGCAGGGCGCCCGGGCTCTACCACAATTCAGCCGTCGTCTTCGAGCACGATGGCACCATTGCCGGCATCTATCGCAAGAACCACATCCCCGATGATCCTGCCTACTACGAGAAGTTCTACTTCACGCCCGGCGATCTCGGATTCCGTCCCATTCAGACGAGTGTCGGCTCTCTGGGCGTGCAGGTCTGTTGGGACCAGTGGTACCCCGAGGGAGCACGGCTGATGGCCTTGGCTGGGGCTGACATCTTGATCTATCCTACAGCCATCGGCTTTGAGAGCAGCGACACCCCAGAGGAGCAGGCACGTCAGCGTCAGGCATGGCAACTCGTGCAGCGCGGTCATGCCGTGGCCAACGGACTTCCTGTCGTTGCCGTGAATAGGGTAGGGCACGAGCCCGATCCCAGCGGTCAGACGCGTGGCATCCAGTTCTGGGGAACCAGCTTTGTGGCAGGGCCGCAGGGCGAAATCCTTGCCGAGGCCTCGCAGACAGAACCCGAGAACCTCCTCGTGGACATCGATCTCCAGCGTTCCGAGCAGGTGCGTCGCTGGTGGCCCTTCCTCCGTGACCGCCGCATCGACGCCTATCAGGACCTCTCCCTCCGCTTCCGAGATTAACCTCCGCCTCCCCGCTTCCCCCTTGCCCTCGCTTCCCCCTTCCCTCCGCTTTCCTCTTGCCCTCCGCTGTCCCCTTGCCCCCGCTTCTGTAATTGACATCTCCTTCCCTCCGCTGTCCCCTTGGCCCCGCTTCCGTAATTGACATCTCCTTCCCTCCGCCTCGCGTTTCTCCCTCACTGTGTTCGGCGGTTTTCCCGCCGAAAAAAATCTTCTTCCATGCCCCTCCACTACACCCCCACAACTCCCTCTATCAGCGACCTCACGCTGCATCTCGAACTTCCCGAGCTCCCCAAGACCGAGGAAGCAGCTCTGCGCGACACCTTCTTCCCCGCTGAGTGGCACCCTCAAAGCGGGGTGCAGCTCACCTGGCCTCATGCAGCCACGGACTGGGCCCCCATCCTCAGTGAGGTTGACGACTGCTTCGTGCGCATCGCCTTCGAAATCCTGAACCACGACGAACGACTGCTCATCGTCACTCCCGAGCCCGACCGCATCAGCGCCCTCCTCGCAGAACGTCTGCCTGCCCGCCTCCTCCCTGCCGTCCGCTATTTCGAATGTCCCACCAACGACACCTGGGCTCGCGACCATGCCTTCCTCACCCTCGTCTCTCCCGAAGGTCCCCTCCTCCTTGATTTCCAGTTCAATGGCTGGGGCAATAAGTTCCCCTCCGACCTCGACAATCAAATCTGCCGCCACCTCGCCTCTCCCTCCATATCTTCCCCCTCCTCCTCGTCCTCTTCTGCCTCCTCCTCGTCCTCTTCTGCCTCCCCCTCGTCCTCTTCTTCCGTGCCCTCTTCCGCCTCCCCCTCTTCTGCCGTGCACTCCTCCTCGTCCTCCCCCTCTTCTGCCGTGCCCTCCTCCGCCGCCTCGTCCTCTTCTGCCGTGCCCTCCTCGCCCTCCTCTTCCCCCTCTTCTCCCCGGTTGGGTGCCGCGCGTATTCGCGCGGATCATCCTTCTTCCCCCCTTCGCGGCCGCTATGTTCCCCATTTAGACTTCGTCTTCGAAGGCGGCAGCATCGAGAGCGACGGACGTGGCACCCTGCTGACCACCAGTCAGTGTCTCCTTTCTCCCCAGCGCAACCCGGGCCTCACTCGTCAGGAAATCGAGCAGCGCCTCCTCCAATACTTCCGCGCTCGGCGCGTCCTCTGGCTGGATCACGGCTACCTCGCAGGCGACGACACCGACAGCCACATCGATACCCTTGCCCGCCTGGCCCCCTCCGACACCATCCTCTACGTCCAATGCACCGACCCTTCCGACGAACACTACGAAGCACTTCAGGCTATGGAAGCCCAGCTCCGCACCTTCTGCGTGCTCGGCGCTGCCGGAAGCGAAGGCGAAGCAGAGCACTACCGTCTGCTCCCCCTGCCGATGCCGGCGCCCATCTATGACCCCGACGATGGCCATCGCCTCCCTGCCACCTACGCCAACTTCCTCATTCTCAACTCTGCAGTCCTCCTGCCCACCTACGGCCAACCCGCCAACGACGAACTCGCTCGCCGCCAGCTCCAGCGCGCCTTCCCCCGCCACGACATCGTCCCCGTCGATTGCCGCATCCTTATCCGTCAGCACGGCTCGCTCCACTGCTCCACCATGCAATACCCCGTCGGAGTCCTTTAGCCCTTCAAGCTCCCCACGCTCAACTCTCTCTTCCCCCTCGGCTCCCGCTGGCTCGTTTGTTCCTTCAAGAATCATCACCTCTCAATCCTCAACCTCTCCGCCCTGCACTCCATGGACATCACTCTTCCTTCCCTGGCCATTGGCCTCCTGCTCCTGCTCATTCCGCTCTATTTCCTCTGGAAATTGCGGACAGACCTCGTGCGACCCACCCTCGTGGCCGCTCTGCGCATGATCGTGCAACTCTTCCTCATCAGTATCTATCTGCGCTATCTCTTTGAGTGGGACCTCCCATGGCTGAACACCCTCTGGGTCATCATCATGGCCCTCATCGCCACCCACACCACCGTGCAGCGTACAGGCCTCCCGCGCCGGGTCGTTGCCCTGCCTGCCTTTGCCGGTTTCCTCATCGCAGCCTTGGTCGTCGGTTTCTTCTTCCTGCTTTTTGTGCTGCAGCTCGACAATCCTTTCACCGCTCGCTACTTCGTCCCCATTATGGGTATCCTGATGGGCAATATGCTCGGAGTCAATGTGCTCACCCTCAGCACCTTCTATAGCGGCATCCAGCGTGAGCAGGCCACCTACTATTACCTCCTCGGCAACGGCGCCACGCGCTTCGAGGCCTGGCAGCCCTTCATGCGCGAAGCCGTCACCAAGAGCTTCACCCCCTGCATCGCCAATATGGCCGTCATGGGCATCGTCTCCCTCCCTGGCACCATGATAGGCCAGATTCTGGGCGGCTCCTCGCCCGACGTCGCTATCAAGTACCAGATGATGATCGTCATCATAACAATGTCCGCCTCCATGCTCTCCCTCATCCTCTCCCTCTGGCTGTCCACGCGCCGTTCCTTCGACGCCTTTGGTCGCCTCCTGCTCGTGCTTGTGCTGTGCAGCCTCCCCTTCGGCGCGCAAGCCAAACCCAAGTCCCGTCCTGCCGTTGTCCGTCTGGAGACTACGGCTGGCGTCATCCGCGTTCAGCTCAGCGACGAGACCCCCATCCACCGCGACAACTTCCTCAAGCTCGCTCGCGAAGGCATCCTCGACAGCACCCTCTTCCATCGCGTCATCAAGGACTTTATGATTCAGGGCGGCGACCCCGACAGCCGTGTCCGCACGGCTCCCGACGGCCAGCTCCTCTCGCCTCCACGCGACCGCGAGCTGGGCAACGGCGACCTCGGCTACACCCTGCCTCCTGAGTTTGACCTCCCCTGGCTTTTCCACGAGCGAGGCGCGCTGGCTGCTGCCCGTGAGGGCGACGATGTCAACCCCGAGCAGCGCAGTTCCTCCACCCAGTTCTACATCGTCTATGGCCGCTCCTGGGGCGAGAATTCTCTCGGAAAGGTACGTGCCTCATTGGCGGAGAACGACATCGAGATGACCTACGACATGTGGCAAACCTACCTCACCAAAGGCGGAGCACCTCACCTCGATGGCACCTACACCGTCTTCGGTCATGTCATCGACGGCATGAAGGTCGTCAAGGCCATCCAGGCCGTTCCCACCGACTCCCTCGACCGTCCCCTGCAAGATGTCATTCTCCTCCATGCAGTCGTAGAGAAGTAAGTGCCCTCCCTCCTTTCTCGTGGCGCTCCGTTCCTTTCTCGTGGCGCTCCGTTCCTTTTATCGTGGCATGCCGCCTGATACATCAGGGCTTACCGCTCGACACGTCCTGATGTATTGGCGAGTACCACCGCTGGTACTCGTCCACGCAGCCTGCTCTGTTGCCTTCTGCAGCCTGCTCTTTTCCGCATTCGCTTTTGATTGGAAAGGTATAATATGTCTGTTTGGAGCGTATGAGAGGGATTTTTGAACGTTTTGGGACGGAAATGAAAGAAAAGGGGACAATGGAGGACAGCGAGTTCGCGGAAATGTCGTATATTTGCAGCGGAAATAATCGTAAATCCATAAATCCGTAAATATGAAAACTTATGTATTGAGTGCTGTCCTCTTGGCAGCAGCGATGGGACTGGGCGCCCAGCAACCCATGAAAGCCCCTAAGGGGGGCAAGGCAATCAGCGATGAGCTGATAGGTATATTCTTCGAGGACATCAGTTCCGCGGCCGACGGCGGTCTGTATGCAGAGCTGGTGCAGAACGGCTCCTTCGAGTTCAATCCCACGGAGCGCGACGGATGGGGTCCGGGCACAGCCTGGCATTTCCAGCGCCCTGGTCATTCGCTGGGCTACATGCAGCCCCGTATGGACTCGCCCATTCATCCCAACAATCCTACTTACATGCGCCTGCATGTGGAGCGAGTGGGGCATTACTATGACTTCGACGGCTGGACGGGCGTAGGGCTGGGCAACAGCGGCTTCGACGGCATCAGCGTGAAAGCAGGTGCCCGCTACGACTTCTCTGCCTTCCTGCGCAATGTCAGTGGCGAGGCCAAGGAAGTGCGCGTGGTGCTGGCTGTTCCTCAGGGGTGGGGCAAGAGTCCCAAGCTGCTGGCAGAGGCCACCATGTCTGTCGGTTCCGCCGACTGGAAGAAATACGAGGCCACGCTCGCTCCGGCGGAAGATGCGCCGAACGCCCAGCTGCAACTGCTGGTGCTGACGGTGGGCGATGTGGACGTGGATCAGGTTTCGCTCATGCCTCAGGATACCTACAAGGGTCATGGCCTGCGCAAGGATCTGGCCGAGGCGCTGGAAGGTCTGCACCCCAAGTTCATGCGCTTCCCCGGCGGTTGTGTGGTGCACGGTGGCGGCGACGGCTTCTGGAACACCTATCGCTGGAAGAACACCATCGGTCCCAAGGAGCAACGCCGTCCGCTGAAGAACACCTGGGGCTACCACCAGTCCATGGGGCTGGGCTACTACGAGTACTTCCAGTTCTGCGAGGATATGGGAATGCAGCCGCTGCCCATCCTGCCTTGTGGCGTCAGCTGTCAGGGCACCAACGGCGGTTGGGGCATGAAGGGGCAGGCTCAGGACGTGGTGTCGATGTCGGAAATGGACGAATGGGTGGACGAGGCGCTGGACCTCATCGAGTGGGCCAACGGCGACCCTGCCACCTCCAAGTGGGCCCGCTTGCGCGCCGAGGCTGGTCATCCGGCCCCCTTCGGACTGAAGTACTTAGGACTGGGCAACGAGGAGAAAATCACCCCGGAGTTCGCCGAGCGATTCCGCTACATATATAATAAGGTACGCGCGAAGCACCCCGAAATCATCATCGTCGGCACGGCAGGTCCCGGTTCCCACAAGGGCAATCCCGACTTCGACAACGGATGGAAGTTGGCCGAGGAACTGGAGGTGCCCATCCTGGACGAGCACTACTACGAGCCGAACAGCTATTTCCTCCGCTCGCGCCAGTACGACAGCTATCCGCGCGACCGCAAGACGAAGGTCTATCTGGGCGAGTACGCCGCCAAGGACAAGAAACTCATCGACGCGCTGGCCGAGGGCCTGTACTTGCTGCATGTGGAGCGCAACGGCGATGTGGTCTGCATGACCAGCTATGCTCCGCTGTTCGCCCGCAAGAACGCCACGAACTGGAACCCCGACCTGATTTACTTCGACAACGAACGGCCGTTCCTGACCTGCAGCTACTACGTGCAGCAGTTCTTCGGCCAGTCCGCAGGTCAGTACTACTACGGCAACTGCGTCCGCTTCGAGGGCGATGCTGCCGGCACGGTTCAGCCCGTGGAGGACAGCCACTACGGCCAGAGTGTGGTGCTGAACGTGAAGACGCGCCACCTCTACGTGAAGCTGTGCAACGCCAGCGGGGAGACCAAGAAGGCTAACATTGACCTCAGCCGATTCCCCCTGAAGAAGGCTTGCACGAAGACCCTGCTGACGGGTGCTGCCGATGCAGAGAACAACTTCGAGCAGCAGCCCATAGCTCCGCAGCACGAGGCCATGAAGGTCCAGAAGAAGTTCACCATGGAACTGGCACCCTACAGCTTCGTCATGCTTGACTACCAGCTGTAAGGCGCGAGTCCGCATTTATGCGGGTTGCACGAACCGAGGAATCCTCATCTTCCCGATTCGTGCAATCCGTATTTTATTGTTGTGGAAACAAGAGGGCGATGAATCTTTCAGTCCTGCGGGTCCGCAGCCTCTTCTTCCTGCTTGCTCTTGGCTTCCAGGGCAGGCACTTCGTCGATATCTATCAGTTGGGGCAGGGGATTCTTGTCAGACTGCTTGGCACCGAGTTTCTGCAGCTTGGCGCAAGTCTGGAGGATGCTCTGTCCCTGCGGTTGCAGCTTGCGACCGCCGTCTTCGAACGCCTGCTGCGCCTTCTCCAGAGCAGTGCCGATGGCAGTATATTTCTTCATGAACTGCCCCACGCGGTCCATCATCTCGTTGGCCAGCGCATAGACCTTTTCGTGGTTCTCGGCTTGTCGGATTTGTGTCCAGGTGAGGCTGATGATGCGCAGGGCGGCAAACAGCGTCTGCTCGTCGGCGATATAGACTCCCCGCTCCATCGCTTTGCGCCAGAGGTCCGGCTGGGCGTTCAATGCCGTCCACAGGGCGCCTGTGTTGGGCACGAACATGATGACATAATCCATCCGCACGTGTGGCGGCTGGATGTAGGCGCTGTAGTCCTTGCCCGCCAGCAGGTTCACCTGACTTCGGATACTGTTCACGTGAGCCGTCAGGTGTTTTTGGCGTTCACCCTCGTCCGTGGCGTTGACGTAATCCATGTATGCCGCCAGGGAGACCTTGGAGTCGATGATGACCTCTCGCCGTTGGTCCAGATGCAGGATGACGTCGGGGCGCAGGCGTGCTCCGTCCTCGCCGAGCACGGCCGTGCCTGCGGCATCGCGGATGGTGGGCTGCAAGTCATAGTGCACGCCTGGCGTGAGTCCTTGGCTCTGCAGCAGTTCGTCCAGCACCGTCTCGCCCCACACTCCCTGCACGTTGTTGCTCTTTCGGAAGACGTTGGTCAGGCGGTCGGTGCTCTGCCGGGCTTCCTGGCTGGCTTGCATCATTTCTTGGATGATGGTCTTGAGGGCCCCGCTGTCTGCGCTCTGGCGCGTCTGAGCCTCGGCCATGGCTTGTTGCATCTTGTCGATGGTCTCGCGCAGGGGAGTGACAATCTGCCCGATACTGGTTCCTGAGCTCTCCTGAAACTCCTTCTGGCGCTGGCGCAGCATCTCGTTCGTGGCGTCCTTCATCTGGGCAGCCACCTTGGCGATGGTCTCGTCGAAGCGAGCTTGCTGTGCAGCCACGGCCTCGCTGTGGCGTTGCTCCTGCGCGGCCATGGCCTGTCGTGCCTGTGCCTGCACCTCCTCCAGCCGGGTGCTGAGCACCTTCGCCTGGATATCCAGTTGCTGGCGAGCCTCGGTCTGGGTTGCCAGCTCCTGCTCTCGCTGCCGGATGACTTGCTGGAACTGCTCTCCCTCGGAAGTGCGTTCTTCGAGGATGGTGCGGGCGACATTGAGCTTGCCGCGCATGACGAGCCACGTGATGAGGGCACCCAAGGCGGCACCCGCGATGATATACAGTATGATGGTCATTTTTCTTGCTGCCGGAAAAAGGTTTGCGCCACAAAAGTACGGAAAGAATTTGAACTCACAAAAGAATCTCTTAAAAAATTTGGCGGGGCAGGGAAGAATCCCTACCTTTGTGGCGAAAAACCAATCCGTAAACACAAAAGAACGATGAAAAGACTGCTCATTATCTGCGTTTGTTGCCTGCTGGCGGCAACGCTCTCAGCTCAGGATTACCGCTGGGCCAAGGACATAGCCTACACCACGAAGGACGATGCCTATGCGCTCGAACGCCTGAAGCTTGATGTCTATTATCCGGAGGGGAAAACCGATCTGCCTGTTGTCGTATGGTTCCACGGAGGAGGACTGGAGGCCGGAGCGAAGGAAATCCCTAATGAATTGAGGAACAGAGGCTATGTCGTCGTCGGAGTCAACTACCGCCTGCTGCCGCGGGTGACGGTGGACCAGACGTTGGACGATGCGGCAGAAGCTGTTGCATGGGTGTTCCGCCACGCCAAGGACTACGGCGGCAGCGCCCGCAAGATCTTTGTCACGGGGCACTCGGCAGGGGGCTACCTCTCGATGATGCTCTGCCTGAATAAGGCGTGGCTGGCAAAGTACAGCGTGGATGCAGATTCCGTGGCTGCCTACGTCCCCTTCAGCGGGCAGGCGGTCACCCACTACAATGTCCGCAAGATGCAGGGAATAGACGCGCTGAAGCCGACCATAGACGAGTATGCACCGCTCTACTGGGTGCGCAAGGATTGCCCGCCGCTGGTCCTCATCTGTGGCGACAGGGAACTGGAACTCTACGGGCGATATGATGAAAACCAGTATCTGGCGCGCATGATGAAGTTGGTAGGACACACGCAGACCAGCCTCTATGAGATTCAGGGCTATGACCACGGAGGCATGGCTCATCCCGCCTTTGGCATCCTCTTTAACCACATGCGCGAGGTGCTGAAGACGAGATAGGCGGGAAGGTGCACTACGAATTGTCGTCTGCAGGCAGAATTACTTGCTTGCAGACAGTTTTGTGTTCCTACAGATCGATGTGCAGGTATTCCATGCACCGCTCAGGCCAATAGTTCATCACCAGCTCATCGGGGAAATCCGTTTCGGCCAGCAGGGGAAGAGCGTATTGATAGTCGGCGATGGAGAAGGAGATGTGGGCGTCTGACCCCAGGATGATGGGAACATCGTACTTGCGGCAGAGGCGCAGGATCTCGAGGTTGTTGGGGCGTGCGGCTTCTTTCTTGCGCAGGGGAATCATACTGGAGGAATTGATTTCCAGCAGCGTCTGGGTCTCACGCGCGGCCAGCACGATGGGCTCGAACAGCAGGTCGGCAGTGCCGTCGCCAGGATGGCTGATGATATGAGTCCACGGGTTGTGGATGGCGGCCAGCATCCCGTCGGTGTTCTGGGTGCGCGTGCCGCCTTGCCAGCAGAGGATATGCACGCCGGCTATGCGCAGGTCGCAGCAGCGATAGTGGCGCTCGTCGAGGTCCAGCGTGCCGTGGGTGTCGAGGATGTTCAGTTCTGCTCCCAACAGCAGCCGCACACCATACATCTGGCGTGGAACGACGTGGAGGTTGCGGAAGTAGATGGCATTGCAGGCACCGGGCAGGCTGGGGGCGTGTTCCGTGATGCCCAGGATCTGAAGTCCTTTCTGCGCTGCGGCCTGGGCCATCTCCTGAATGGTGGAGTAAGCATGACCGCTGGCGATGGAGTGAGTATGGAGGTCGAGTAGGGGAGTCAAAAGGAGTGTGGAGTTTAAAGTGTAGAGTTTAGAGTGTAGAGTTTAGAGATTAGAGTGGGGAGCTGAGGGTCGTTCCTCAGTTTGGGATGATTACTTCTGGATAACGCCCGACCCGAGACGGGTGTGCGCAGGGGCTTCCTTTGCAATCTCCAACCGGGCGAGGTTTGCCTCTTCGCCCACGACCCAGATGATGTCGCCGATGTGCAGCGTATGGGTGGGAGTGGGTGTGTGGAGTGCTTCCTCATCCTCGAACTCGATGCCCACGATGAGGCAGTGGAAGTCATCGCGAATACCACAATTTCCGATGGTCTTGCCGACGAAGGGCGAACCGAACTCCAAGTAGAGACGTCGGAGTTTCATCTCGTCATCGACGGATGTTGCCGTCTTGGTGGCAGCGACGGACAGTTGTTCCAAAGCTTGTCCGAAGGTGGCCAGCTGCTTGTCGGAACCGATGACTTGCAGGCGGTCGCCAGGGAGAATGAGCGTGGCGGCAGAGGGGATGTTTATTCGCAGGGGTCCGCGCAGGAGGGAGACGATCTGGATGCCATATTTCCGTCCCAGATTCAGCTCGGCCAGCGTGTGGCCGCACCAATCGATGCCCACGGGAATGGTGAAGTTGGAGAGGTGCACGTCGCGCTGCATCAGGCTACCGGCGAATTTAGGCCGATTGGCTTGTTGGCTGGCACGTTGTTCGCGCTGTGTAAGGTTGTCCGTGAAGGTCTGCTCCAGCAGCAGTCCCTGTTTCTTGATACGGCGGCTGAAGAGGATGGTGAAGAGGATGGCAATAATCACGAACAGACCCAGCGTGCCGCTCCAGTGGACGGTGTGTCCCAGGACGTAGCTGAGAATGGCAGCGCCCAGCACGATACGCAGCAGCTGCACGGCAATGAGGGGAGCCCGGTTGAAGTGATTGTCGGTCCACAGAGCTTGGAACTCCTCGCTGTGGTTGCGCTTGATCATCAGCAGACGAAGGAATGGTGACAGCAATATGATCGTGATGACTGCTAAGGCGATGTTGTTCCAGGGGGCAGGCAACAGGCCGTCGAGCAGCGGTTGGGCAAAGTTGAACATGATGGCCACGACGGCAACGCAGAGCACGCCGTAGATAAGGATGATGACAGCCACTTGCTTGAGGTAGCTGTTCCAGTGGCTTTCGTGTCCCACCACGTCGGGGGCCCCATTGGCGTAGCGGTCGAGTGCGTTCTTCCACCGTGTCGGCAGGTGGCGTTCCAGCACGGCATAGGCCGGTTCTGCCAGACGTATCATATAAGGTGTGGTGAAAGTCGTGAAGACAGACACGGCAACGACGATGGGGTAGAGGAAGTCGCTGGTGACGCCCAGCGAGGTGCCTAAGGTGGCGAGGATAAAGGCGAATTCGCCTATCTGTGTCAGGGAGAAACTGCATTGCATGGCTGTCTTCAGCGACTGGCCGGAAAGCAGGAAGCCAAGGGTGCTGAACAGGGTCTGACCCACCATGATGGCTGCGATGATGCACAGGATGGGCACGATGTACTCGATGATCAGCGACACGTCCACCATCATGCCCACAGAAACGAAGAAGATGGCGCCGAAAAGATCTTTGACGGGGGTGACGACGTGCTCTATTCGCTCTGCTTCGATGGTCTCGGCCAGGATGCTGCCCATGATGAACGCTCCGAAGGCGGCGGAGAACCCTACGCTGGCGGCCAGCACCACCATGCCGAAGCATAATCCCAGCGCCACGATGAGCATCGTCTCGTCGCTCATCAGGGACCGGGTCTTCTTCAGGAACAGGGGAATCAGATAAATGCCCACCACGAACCACAAGACAAGGAAGAACACCAGATAGGCGATGCTGCCTAACATCTGAGTGCCCTCGAACTGCTGGCTCACGGCCATGGTTGAGAGCATCACCATCAGCACAATGGCCAGGATGTCCTCAATGATGAGCACGCTCAGCACCAGTCCCGCAAAGCGTTGTTGCCGCAGGCCCATATCGTCGAAGGCCTTGAAAATGATGGTCGTACTGGACATCGCCAACATACCGCCCAGGTAGATGCAGTCCATCTCTCCCCAACCGAAGGCATAGCCCGTGAACGCCCCGACCACCATCATGCTGATAATAGTCGTGCAGGCTGCAATGATGGGGGCAGAGCCCATCTTCACTATCTTCTTGAAGGAGAACTCCAGTCCGAGGGCAAACAAGAGGAAGATAACACCGATATCGCTCCATAGATGCACGTTTTCCATATCCGTGACGCTGGGCATGTACGGCATATTCGGCGAAGCCAGGAAACCTGCCACAATGTAGCCCAGTACTAAGGGCTGCTTCAATCGTTTGAAGATTAGGGTCATGACGCCTGCACAGATGAGAATAAGTGCGAGGTCGGCAATCATCGGTTCGAGTTCAGACATAGTTCTTTTCGCTTTTTGCGCGCAAAGTTACGCATTTTTCCCCGAAGAATGTCTTCTATGGAAAGATATTTCTACGTGCATGCGGCAGATTTGGAAATAAATACCTACCTTTGCGCCCAAAATCGGATAAAAAAAGCATAAGAAATGAAGCTACTTAATGTACTTGGCCTATGCCTCGTCTTTGTGATCGTGGGATGTGGCCAGCAAGCACAAAAGCGCGAGAAAGCCCCCACACGTGTCAGGACGGAGGTCGTGGAACCCGCCTCCAAGGAATCGTCACAATCTTATGTCGGGGTTGTAGAAGAGAATGAAGCCACTGCCGTCAGTTTTACGACCATGGGCACCGTCCGCCGTGTGCTGGTCTCTGAAGGTCAGGCCGTGGCGCGCGGACAACTGATAGCAGAACTTGATGACACCCAGGCGCGCAACATCCTTGAAGGAGCTCGCGCGAGCATGGCTCAGGCTGAGGACGCCCTGGCCCGATATGGCCAACTCCACGCAAAAGGCTCGATGACGGATGCCCAGTGGGTGGAAGTCCAGAGCAAGGTCGCTCAGGCACGTTCACAACTCGCGGTGGCAGAGAAGAATCTGTCCGACTGCCGACTGCTGGCTCCCGTCTCGGGGATTGTCGGTCGGAAAAATGTCAGTGCCGGCGAGACGGCTATGCCCTCGCAGGCTGTGGTCACACTGCTCGATATCACCAGCGTCAAGGTTCGTTTCTCGGTGCCCGAGGCAGAGATGGCTGCCATCACTCCCCAGTCGCCCACCCGTATTCTAGTCGAAGCCATCGGACGTGAGTTCCAGGGAGGCCGCATCGAAAAGGGTGTGCAAGCCGATGCACTCACACATACCTACGATGTCCGCGTGCGTGTAGAAAATAAGGAACGCGCGTTGTTGCCAGGCATGGTTGCCAAGGTGGCTCTCGGCTCTGTGTCCGAGGCAACATCTGTTGCTACTACTTCGGAACGTCCTCTTTCGCTGCCTCTGACTTCTCTGCAACGTCGGCCGGATGGCACGCTCTTTGTCTGGACTGTGAGTTCAGATAATACTGCCCATCGTTCGTCCGTCACCATAGGAGCCCCGCAGGGTAACCGAGTGGAAATCAGTACTGGAATTGCCGAGGGGACGCGCGTGGTCACCGAGGGCTATCAGAAACTCAGCGAAGGAACCAAAGTCGTCTATTAACCCATGGAAAAGATTAAAAGCTGGTTCGCCTGGCCCCTCAAGTACTATCGCATTTCCCTGCTCATCGTTGTCATTCTCTTCGGCATAGGCATCTATGGGATGTACGTCATGCCGAAGGATGAGTTCCCACCCTTCACCATCCGTCAGGGGGTGGTCATCGCTGTCTTCCCCGGCGCCACGTCCGAAGAAGTAGAGCAGCAGGTGACGCGCCCGCTGGAGCGTTTCCTCTTCACTTATCCCGAGGTGAAGCGTGCCAAGACCACTTCCACTTCCCAGAATGGTATGGCGATGGTGCTCGTCCACCTGAACGATGACGTCAACAACAAAGATGAGGTCTGGAGCAAGATCAAGCACGGACTCGCCCTCTATAAGCAGAGTCTGCCTCAAGGAGTCCTTGCGCTGGTGGCCAACGACGATTTCGGCGACACCTCTGCCTTGCTCATCGCTATTGAGAGTCCGGAGCGTAGCTACCGCGAGTTGCAGGACTACAGCGACCGCCTCAGCGACTGCTTGCGCCAGATTCCCTCCGTGGCCAATGTGCGGCAGTATGGTGAACACAAAGAACAGATCTCTCTTTACGTGGACCGCGACCGCCTCGAGGCCTTCGGTATCGGGCAGGCATCGTTGCTCTCGACCTTGCAGGCAGCAGGCTTAACCACGCTGGCAGGGGCCGTCGTCAACGATCACCAGCAGACACTCATCCACATCGAACCCACAGAGAACAGCGAGCAGGAAGTGGCCGACCAGATCGTCTTCAGCGACCCTGCCTCTGGCAAGGTGGTGCGAATACGCGATATCGCCACGGTGCGCCGCGAATATGACCTCAGCGAGAGCTACATCCTGCAGAACAACCATCCTTGTGTGCTCCTCTCCCTCGAGATGAGCAAGGGACACAACATCATGGCCTATGGCGATGAGGTGGATCGGGTGCTCGATGATTTCCGTTTCAGCGAATTGCCCGACGATGTCACGCTCACTCGGATTGCCGACCTGCCGATGGTCGTGAGTGGTAGCATCCATGATTTCCTGCGCGACCTGCTGCTGTCCATGGCCGTCATCATTCTTGTGATGATGGTGCTGTTTCCCTTGCGCTCGGCCATCGTGGCCGCCATCACCATCCCGCTGAGCACCTTCATCAGCGTGGCCATCATGTATTTTGCCGGCATTCCGCTGAATATTATCACCTTGGCCGGACTTATCGTGGTGCTCGGAATGATTGTGGACAACAGCATTGTCGTCATCGATGGCTATCTCGAATACGTGGGCAAGGGCGAGCCGCCCGTCCAGGCTGCCATCCATTCCGTAGAACAATATTTTATGCCGATGGCGCTGGCTACCATCTGTATCTGTGCGCTCTTCTATCCTTTCCTGTTCACGTTCAAGGGTGCTTTTCTCGATGCCATCGGCGATTTCCCGTGGACCATCACCATCAACCTGATGATCTCGCTGCTTATCGCTGTGGCCGTCATCCCGTTCCTCTGTGTGAAAATCATAGGCGTGCCCGACCGTCGGAAGCAGGGCAAGCGCCTGACAGACCGCGTCCAGGAGTTCTACGACCGTGTCCTTGCCTGGACGTTCCGTCGTCCCTATTGGACGATAGGTCTTGGGTTGGCCAGTATCCTCGCTTCGATGCTCATTGTTCCGACGCTGAAGATTCGTCTCTTCCCCTTCTGCGACCGCGACCAGTTCGCTGTTGAAATCTTCCTTCCGGACGGGAAGGGGCTGGCAGATACCCGCATCGTCGCAGACTCTGTGTATGCAGCCATAAAAGACGATCCGCGTATCACTGGCATAACGTCTTTCATCGGCTGTTCCTCACCTCGCTTCCAGACCTGCTATGCACCTCAGATGGCAGGACGAAACTACGCCCAGTTCATCGTCAACACCACTTCGCAACAGGCCACGCTGGACCTCCTGGCTGATTACCAGCCTCGTCTGAGCGAGCACTATCCGGAGGCCTATGTGAAATTCAAGAGACTCGATTACCTCGAGGTTCCTGAATTGGAGTTCCGCTTCTTTGGCGAGGACATCGATTCGCTCCACGAGGCTGCCGATCGTCTTATGGCGCAGATGCGAGAGGTCCCCGAGCTCGAATGGGTGCACTCGGACTTCATGCAGCCTTTCCCCCTCATCAATGTGGAACTTGACCCCGTAGCCTCGGCTCAACTGGGCATCAGCCGCACCACGGCCGCACTCGCACTGGCAACCTCCACCAGCGACCTCACCGTCGGCAGCATCTGGGAGGGGGACTACGAACTGCCTATTGTTATCCGGGATACCGCCACGCAGACCATCTCTGACATTGCCGATCTTGGACTCTTTTCGCCGCAGGCTGCTGCCTCGGCTACCATAGGAGGCTTTGCACAGCTCTCAAACCTCAATTCCCAGCTTCCATCGTTCAACTCCAAATACTCCATCCCTCTGCGTCAGGTGGCTGACGTCCGTCCTCACTGGACAGAAAGCCGTATCATGCACCGATCAGGCCAGCGCTGCCTGACCGTCACCGCAGAGTTCGAACGTGGCACTTATGCGGCTCCTGTCGAGAACCGCCTCGCAGAAATGCTCGCAGCGCTGCCTCTGCCACAGGGCGTACGAACTGAAGTAGGCGGCGAACTGGAGTACAACGACGAGAATATGCCGATGATCTACTATGGTGTAGCCATTGCGATGGTCATCATCTTCTTCTTCATCCTCTTTAACTTCAAGCGCTTCGGCATCACCTCTTTATGTATGGCTGCTCTCGGCTTGATGTTGCCTGGTGCCCTCATTGGTCTCGGCCTGATGAACCGCACCATAGGCCTCACCAGCATCTTCGGTCTCGTAACGCTCATGGGTATCATCATGCGCAATGAAATCCTCATCTTCGAGCACGCAGACGACCGTATGCGTGAGGGCAATTCGGCGCGGGATGCTGCCTATGATGCCGGTCATCGACGCATGGTGCCCATCTTCCTCACCACAGCGACTACGGCCGTGGGTGTGATTCCCATGATTATTGCAGGCACTTCCTTCTGGATGCCTGTCGGTGTCACAATCTTCGCCGGTGGTATCGGAACTCTCATCCTCGTTGTCACTGTGCTCCCGGTCCTCTATTGGAAACTCACCATCAAGAAGTAATCCCTCCCTTACCTCTCATCCCGGTTGACACCCCTATCCCCAGTTGCCCCCTCATTCCCCACCAACCATTCTCTCCTGTAAAATGTCCATTATTCCTCTCATAAGTATTTCCCCTATGTCCCCCTCCCGCTTTCATATCCTCCTTCTTCTCATCTCGTTCTGTTGCTTCAGCTGTGATACAGTTGCAGCCCAGTCCTCCCTCTCTCTGTCCCAACTCCGCGATTCCGCACTCCACAACAACATATCCCTCCGTCGTGCCCGTCTCGAAATAGAATCGGCCACTCATCAGCGCCGCGAAGCGTTCACCCACTATTTCCCTACGGTCAGCGCTACGGGAGCTTGGTTCAACGCCAACCGTGGAATGGCAAAGATGGATATAGACGCCTCTCAGTACATCACTCCCGAAGTCGGCGCATCGCTGGCCCAGACGCTTCCTGCCGAGGCGCTGGCTGCCCTGTCTTCGCCGATGTCGATGACGATGATGAAGAACGGCACCATCGCTGGTATTTCTGCCATTCAGCCCATCTTTGCGGGAGGGCAGATAGTTCTGGGCAATCATTTGGCTCGAATAGGGGAGGAGGCCAGCCAACTTCAGCTGCGTCTCTCGGAGAACGATGTGGAGAAGCAGGTGGAACAGTACTATTGGCAGCTCGTGTCCATGGACGAGAAGAATCGGACACTCGATGCTGTCGACTCCCTGCTCGCAGCACTGTCGAATGATGTCACGAGTGCTGTAGAAGCAGGCGTAGCCCTCCGCAACGACCTGCTGCAGGTGCAGTTGCGCCAGAATGAAATCCAATCCCAGCGGCTTCGCCTCAGCAATGGAACGGCCCTTGTCCGCTTGCTCCTGGCGCAGTTTTGCGGATTGCGTGATTCCACCTTCACCATTGTGCTCCCTGATGATTCCTCCGCTGCTTCCTCGCTCTCGTCCGCAGGCGTCGTGGCAGCTTCGTCTGATGCTGTGGCTTCCCTTCCTGAATACCAGCTTCTGCAGAAAAATGCTGAGGCTGCCACCTTGCAGCGTCGTATGGAAGTCGGCAAGCAGCTTCCTTCACTCGCTGTAGGTGCGGGCTACAACTATCACAACCTCTTGGACAATGATCGTCACTTTGGCATGGTCTTCGCCACGGTCAGCGTCCCCATCTCTGACTGGTGGGCTGGCAGCCATGCCATCCGACGCCGTCGCATAGCGGAGCAGGAAGCCCAGGAACAGCTTGCGGACAATGCCCAGCTCCTCAATATCCGTATGCAGAAAGCGTGGAACGACGTCATCGAGGCTCAAAGCCAACTGGACCTTGCACGCCAGAGCATTGAGCAGGCCGCAGAGAATCTGCGCATCCACCGAGACACCTATCAGGCTGGAACGTCAACGATGTCAGACCTCCTACAGGCACAGCTGCTTTATCAGCAAACCCTGGACCAAAGAACCGATGCCTACATCGCCTTGCAGACTTCAATCCTCGATTATCGCCACGCTACGGGGCAATAACCACGTCGGTCCTATTCCATTGTCCTGTAGCATCTCATTCTATGAAAAACTCCTCACGAGCAAGCCGCTCATGAGGAGTCTTTCATTGAATATCCTTGATCTAATGTTATTTCTCGAAAGTCAGTTTGATGAGCAAATCAAGCTGTTTGTAGTGGGCACGGGTGGCTGGGTCACCGCCAGCCTGGCGCACGCGCTGCTGGATGAGCTGCAGAGCCTCTGTCACGTAGGAACGAGATTCTACCGTCGTCCCTGAGTTCCAGGCACTGATGAGGACAGACACGGCCTGTGACTGCACATAGCGGCGCCAGCGGTTAGGGCTGGGGGTGCTGAAGAGCAGACGTACAAGGTCATTCGTGTAATCTGCGGGCTGGTAGGCGTTGGAAGAATAGCTATAGCAAACTACATTGTTGAAGGTCGAAGCTGAGCACAATGAACTGATTGCCTGTTTTGCCAGCGGCTCAATTAAGCTTTGTGGATTGGAGGTGAGGCGCTGGATATAAGGAACATCAATCAGCCATTTCGGCTCCGTCAGCACCTGCTCATCCAACCACTTCATTGCGCGCTGCACGCGGACCTTCTCTTCTGGTACATAGACATCACCGGGCTCTTCCACGCTCTTGTAGTTGTGATAGACTCCACCGATGTTTCTGCCTACGTGGCCTACGTAGCGGCGCATCTGTCCGATGAGGCTGGAGTACATTTGTTCCAGATTGGTGCCAAGGTCTCCTTCTTCGCGCACCCAGTGGGGGAGTTCGCCTATGATGCGCTTGAGGTTCTTGATACCGTAGTCCGAGGCTTTCATGGCATCGTCACCGAGGTCCTCGGTTTGGGCACGCGGGTCATTGTCGGAGCCTTCACCGCCAAACCAGTAGCGGCGGCTCTCTGCCAGCTTTGCTATGGTCATCTTGTTCAGCAACAGGCGCTCTTGGTCGGCTTCGCTGACGTATTCTCCGTCCGTGTAGAGAATCGGAGTCGTAACTTCTGGGAAGTATTTGTAGCCCCATTCGATGGCCCACTTGTCGTAGGTGTTGATGCGGGGGAAAATACCCTCTTGGCTGATATGGTCTTCTGGTTGGGCTACATAGTTGAAACGGGCGTAATCCATGATGCTGGCGGTGTGGCCGTTTGCCTCCACCCAGGCCTTATCGCGTAGGCTGTCTACGGGTGTTGCCGAACTGGCACCCATATTATGGCGCAGGCCCAGTGTGTGGCCTACTTCATGGCTGCTGACGAAACGGATGAGTTGGCCCATCAGTTCCTCGTCGAACAGCATTTTGTGCGTACGGTCGTCCACGGCACCCGCCTGAATCAGATACCAGTCGTGGATGAGTTGCATCACATTGTGGTACCAACCGATGTGGGTCTCGATGATCTCGCCCGAACGCGGGTCGCTGACATGAGGACCATAAGCGTTGGCGATGGGCGAGGCAAGGTAGCGGATGACAGAGAAACGGGCATCTTCCAGATTCATACCCAGTGAGTCGGCATTCTCTGGCCATTCTTCAGCGCGGATGGCATTCTTCCAGCCAGCCTGCTCGAAGGCTACATTCCAGTCATTGACGCCCATAATCAAGTACTTGCGCCATTGCTTCGGCGTTGCAGGGTCAATGTAGTAGACGATGGGTTTCTTCGGTTCCACGAGTTCACCACGTTTCATACGTTCCACATCTTCTGCCGACTTCGGCTCCAGACGCCAGCGGGTGGCCATAGCACGGCGGCGCACCTGCTGTTGACGGTCGCTGAACTCGCGATGGCTCTCGGTGAAGTAGCCCACACGTTCATCGAAATAGCGTGGACGCATAGGCTCTTTCGGAAGAAGCACAAACGAGGTGTTCAATCGGAAGGTTACCTGTCCTGTCATCAGACCTGCCAGATTGGAACTGTTGTTGCCGCTGCGGGAACCATAGGTCTTCACAGTCTGTACTTCCGTATTGATAGGGTAGGTGTGTACGTGGTCTATGTAGCCTTGGTCGCCTTTCAGACCTGTCAGCCCGTAGGCTTCTTTGCCTGATTCAGGAATACCCGTGACGATGTTGTCGCCTTTAAGGAAATCCGTCATCTTGATGCTCGTGTGGTGACGGTGCAGGGTATCGCCGCTTTCTTTGTCTACCTTGAAGCTGGCGATGATAGGATCTTCCGTTGAGGCCACCAGGGCGCGATGGATGTCATCGGTGCTGTCGGCTGTGGCATCGTAGGCCATGGCGCGCAGCAGCACCTGCTCGTTGTGCTTCTCGAAGTACAGCACGTGGCTCGACACCAGTTCGCCGCCGTACTTGCCCATATTTACGGGCGTTGAGACAAAGCGCGTCGTGCATAGGAACAGACGGCCCAACAGCGAGTCTGCAATCTGGAAGTAGTAGTCTTCCTTGTGCTTCTGCACATTGAACAGACCTTCTACAGGTGCAGGACGCGGATCCTTCTTGGCATCCGCTTTGGCGGCAGCCTCGGTTTGTGCTGCCTTCTTCTTTTTCTTCTTGAACAGCCCTGCGTCTGCCGGAGTCGGCAGCAGCACCAGCGCTGCAAGGGTCAAAATAAATAACCGTTTCATATATATAAATGTTTATTGTAATTCTCAACTTCCTTGATGTACAGTAACTTGTGGGAACGGGAATCCAATACCCTCCTCGTTGAATCTGTTGTATATCTTTTCGCGGTTCTCAAACATCACGCCCCAGTAGTCTGCATTATCCACCCAGCAGCGGATGACCAGATCCACGGAACTGCTGTTCAGTTCCTTCAACCAGACAACAGGGGCGGGGTCGTCCTTCACGCGTTTGTCTGACTTAATGATTTCCAGTGCCACACGGCGTGCCTTTTCCACATCCTCGCCGTACTCTATTCCGATGGTCCATTCTGCCAGTCGGGTAGGAGTGAGGGTGTAGTTGGTGATGGTGCCGCTGCTCATGGCGCCATTGGGGATGTAGATCATCTTCCCGTCAGCTGTCATCAGGATGGTGTGGAAGATTTGGATGGCTTTTACTGTGCCTGCCGTCCCTTGGGCTTCCACCCAATCCCCTACTTTATAGGGTTTCAGGAACAAAATTACGATTCCGCCGGCGAAATTCTGCAGGTTGCCGCTCAAGGCCATACCGATAGCTACACCAAACGATGCCAACAGCGCTGCAAAACTCGTCGTGTTCACTCCAAGGGCGCCAAAGACGGTCACGATCAGCAGCACCTGCAGCAGGATGCTCACGAAACTCTTTACGAAAGTCTGCACGCTGACTTCCACCTTCCGGCGTTCCAGCAGACCTGCCAGCAGATAGTTCAGCAGTTTGATGAGATAATGACCGGCTATATAGACGACAGCTGCTATCAGTATGTGTTTGCCGGCGTCCAATGACCAGCTGATGAGCTGGCTGATTACTTGGTCCCAGTGTACGTTGCCCTCAGCGAAGTTTTGGGCAACCTTCTCGACGTCTGGAACCACACTCGTCGAGTCTGCAGCAATTTCTGCTGCTTGCAGGAGATGAATCATGTTTCTGTTATTTTATGAATTTGAAATAGGTTTGCTGATTTCGGCTGCAAAGGTAGTGAATTGGAATTAAACGCGCAAATTTCGGGGCAAAATTGTTTCGTGCGCGTGTGTTATATATTATAAGGTACGCGCGCGAGGGCAGATGTAAAATGAAAAAAGTTGTGCTGAAATTGCAAAAAAGTTTGCGAAATACTTGCAGGAATGAAAAAGTTGCCGTACCTTTGCACCCGCAAACGAG
>ONJJ01000015.1 GCA_900318115.1 uncultured Prevotellaceae bacterium
GCTCTACAGCGACAGCCGCCTGCTGCGCGACCGTCTCAACGCTTGCCCTCATATCAAATCGTATGTCACCGACCCTTACATCATGACGGGAGGTATGCCCATCAAGGCCAATGACCACAACATCACCTACATGCTGTGGAACCCGAAGCTGCAAGCGCTCTTCGGCCTACAGATGGTGGAGGGACGTGCCTTCAACGACACCATCGACCAAGATGAACAATACCGCTGCATCGTCAACGAGACGGCAGCACGCCTACTGGGCATACGCGATATTCGTCGAGACAAGGTGGACTTCGACCAGCGCCTCTGGCAGTTGCACGATGAGAAATGGCACACATTGAGCGAGCAACCGTTAGTTCCCTACGAGGTGGTGGGCATCATGCGCGACTTCCATCCCGGTCGCATGTCCGAACCCCAGCCTGCCATTGTCTTTGTCTATCAGCGGGAAGACCAAAGCAAGCATCTGGCCAACACCCATTTGCTCCTCGACGTGTTAACCGGTCATGAGCAGGAAGCCATCGACTACATGAAGGCTACCGTCAGCGACCTGTTCCAATCGAAGGAGTTGCCCTGCAAATGGTTGACGGAGATGAAGGCCGACCTCTACCGCGAGGACCAGCGCACGGCGCGTATCTTCATCACCTTCTCGCTGCTGGCCATCGCCGTGACGTGCCTGGGTGTCCTCGGGCTGATGATGTTCGACGTGCGCCGCCGCTACCGCGAGATAGCGCTCCGCAAGGTGCATGGTGCCACGTTCCTTGACATCGCCATGTTGCTCTCTCGCCGCTACCTCATCGTCTTCGCCGTGGCCGCCGTCGCCTCCCTTCCCGTCAGCCTCCTCGTCATCCACCGCCTCATGGCCTCCTACACCATCCACACCTCCTTCGCCTGGTGGATTCCGCTGATGAGCATCACCCTCATCCTTGGGCTGTGCGCATTGACGCTGTGGCAGCAGGTTTGGAGGGCAACGAGGATTAAACCGTATCAAATACTCAAAGAACAATAAAGAATTATGATTAAGACAATGAATCTCCAGCGCTCCTTCACGACCGAAGAAGTGCGGACCATCGCCTTGAATGGCGTGAACCTCGAAATCAATGAAGGTGAATTTGTGGCCATCATGGGCCCCAGCGGCTGCGGCAAATCCACGCTGTTGAACATTCTCGGACTGCTGGATGCCCCCACGGGCGGACAGTATCTACTCGGCGGTCAGGACGTGACACCGCTGAGCGAGCCGGAGCGCGACCGCCTGCGCAAGGGGCTCATCGGCTTCGTCTTCCAGAGCTTCAACCTCATCGACGACCTGAGCGTAGAAGAGAACATCGAGCTGCCGCTGCTGTATATGCGCCTGCCCAAGGCAGAACGCCGTCGGCGCGTGGCCGAGGCCATGCAACGAATGGACATCAGCCACCGTGCCAAGCACTTCCCGCGTCAGCTCTCCGGCGGTCAGCAGCAGCGCGTGGCCATTGCCCGTGCCGTGGTCTCCCGCCCCAAGATTATCCTCGCCGACGAACCCACGGGTAACCTCGACTCCAAGAACGGCCGCGAGGTGATGGAGCTCCTCAGCCAGCTACACCAGGAAGGAGCCACCGTCGTGATGGTGACCCACTCGCAGCGCGACGCCTCCTACGCCGACCGCATCATCAACCTCTTCGACGGACAGATTGTCACCGAAGTGGAGCTGTAGCCAGGAGGTGCGGTTTGCCCGTACGAACAACGGGCAACTCTTATTTCATGCTGCATCGCCGCATCCAGCGTGCTGCATCGTCGCATCCAGCGTGTTGCATCGCCGCATCCAGCGTGTTGCATGGCCGCATCCAACGTGTTGCATCGCCGCCTTCAGCCTGCTGCATTCCCGTCTTCATCCTCGTCCTCATCACCGAGGTCGAAGTCGAAGTCGCCGAAAAAGATGGGGACGTCGGCAGCCTGTGCACCGAAGTCATCGAGGGCACGGCGTTCCTTCTTGGTAGGACGTCCCGTGCCGCGTGCACGATCTACAAAACCGCTGATGCGGTTCATCTCTAAGAGTTCGTACTGCTCCGGAGCCGTGACATTCTCAAGAATCTGCGGTATCAGTTTGGCTCCCACGCGGTGCTCAATGGCCTGAAGGATGCGGAAGCTGTAGGTAATAGGTGGCTTGCGCACGTCGATGACGTCGCCGACCTTGACCATGCGCGATGGTTTCATCTGCGCCCCGCCTATGCTTACCTGCCCTCGCTTGCAGGCGGCAGCAGCAAGGGTGCGCGTCTTGAAGATGCGGGCTGCCCAGAGCCATTTGTCAATGCGAGCCTGTTCCATGCTTCCTATTCAACTGATTCATTGCCATCTGAATGCCAGCCAGACAGAAGGTCTTGATGGCGGCTGAGGTCTCCTTGGTGCGTTCGGGGATGACCGCTTCCTGCTCGGGCGGGAACTGGCCGAGGACGTAATCGACTTGCTGGCCGGAATAGAAGTCATTGCCGAGGCCGAAGCGGAGGCGAGCATACTGCTGGGTGCCCAGGACCTGTGCGATGTGCTTCAGGCCGTTGTGGCCGCCGTCGCTGCCGCCGGGTTTCATGCGGAGCTGTCCGAAGGGCAAGCCGATGTCATCGACGCAGACGAGCAGGTGCGGCAGTTCGATCTTCTCCTGCTGCATCCAGTAGCGCACGGCGTTGCCGCTGAGGTTCATGAAGGTACTGGGTTTCAGGAGGATGAGCTGACGTCCCTTGACGCTGATGCGGGTGACGAAGCCGTAGCGGCGGTCCTCCCATTCGGTCTGCCGCCCCTTGTCCTCGTTGACGGATGCCGCCAGGGCGTCGACCATTCGGAAGCCGATGTTATGACGTGTGCCGACATACTCGGGTCCGATGTTTCCGAGGCCGACGATAAGGAATTTTTCCATAGGTTGAAGCCCCCCTTCCCGTTCCCCCTTTTGAGGTTGACCGGTCGCTTTTGTGAATAGCTTTTTTATGGAATCAAAGATGTTCATGGGGGAATATAACATTTACTATTTATGTCTCATGAAAAAAAGACGCAAAGCCCACTGCTGTTCCTTGCGTCTTTCTATTCTTGAATGTAACCGCCTCGTCCCTATGAGCAGGGTCTGCGGCAATGGTCCGGAATGCTTTATTCCTGAGCTTCCTCAGCGCTGGCAGCGCTACGTGCGTTACGGGTCATCTTGACCTGGCAAACGACGACGCTGGGGCTGGTGACGAGCTCGAGTCCCTCGAAGTGGAGGTCGGCAACCTTGATGGTCTTGCCGAGCTGCAGGCTGGTGACATCGATATCCAGACGCTCGGGAATGGCCGTGTGGACAGCCTTGACCTTGAGCTTGCGCACGCTGGCAGAGAGCTTACCACCAGCCTTGACACCTTCTGCGAGGCCGTTGAGCTTGATGGGCACTTCCATGACGATGGGCTTCTCGTCGGTAATCTGGTAGAAATCAACGTGCAGGACATTGTCCTTGACGGGGTGGAACTGAGCCTCCTTGAGGATGGCGATGCACTGCTGACCATCGACGTCGAGCTTGACGGTGTAGATGTCGGGAGTGTAGATGAGCTTGCGGAGCTCGGCCTCGCTGACGCTGAAAGCGATAGCCTTGGGCAGACCCTTCTCGTCCTTGAGTTCGCCATAGAGGTTGCAGGGAACGAGCCCCTGCTTGCGGAGCAGTTTGGCAGCCTTCTTGCCGCCGACTTCACGGGCAGTGCCCTTGATTTCAATTGTCTTCATTTCTTTTCGTTTTTTGTGTTACTCTAAATTAAGTTGTTTTGCTTAATTCGCCATCACACGAGCCGCCCGTGGGCGGGGATGTGCTCAAAAGCGGGTGCAAAGGTACAAAGAAAAATAAAAAATGAAAAATGAAAGATGAAAAGATTTGCGTTTTGGCCTCATTTTTGTGCTTTTTCCTCTCTTTCCACGCGTAATTTCAGAATAAAGCTGTATCTTTGAGGCCGAAAAAGCGAATAACGTTATGGCTGAAATGAAACACTTCCGACCTCTCCTGCTGGCAGCCTCCCTGCTGACCATGCCCCTACCAATCATCGCCCAGACAGACATCACGGCCCAATACCTCACCAACCCCTCGTTCGAGGCAGATGCCGCTGCCTGCACAGACGGCGTGAAGAAGAGCGAGAGCGCCGACGGCCTGCGCGGATGGGACGTCAGCACCATCACGGGCTGGAGCACCACGCGGCCCGACAAGCAACTGCTCATCACCGCCGACTGCTTCACGGACAACAACTTCGGCAAGACGCCGATGGCCGACGGCAGTTATGCCCTCTTCCAGCGTATGGGCTGGACGGGCGGCAGCAGCACCATCCGCCAGACACTGACCACGGCGCTGCCCGCCGGCACATACCTGCTGAAGCTGAAGACCAAGGCCTACTACGCCAACTCCGCCACCAGCTCCGCCACGCTGCAAGTGAGCGCCGCCGGCAAGTCGCTGGGCAGCACAGGCTTCGCCTTCGACCAGGGCTCGGCAGGCTGCATGGCCTCGGGCGAGTGGACAGAGCAGAGCCTGCGCTTCAAGACAGAAGCGAGCACGAAGGCAGAAATCCTGCTCAGCATCACATGGGTCAGCGGCGGTAGCCAGATTGCCGTGGACGACGTGCGCCTCTTCAGCGTGCCGGACGGCTACGTGGAACCCGCCATCGTCGGGGGCCGCGAGACCGATGTGGCCTCGCCCACCGAGGGTGTCATCACCCACAAGTTCGTGGCCGAAGCCGAGATGATGCAGGACCTGCTGCAGATGCTGACCAACCACCTCACCTACATGAAGGGCCTCTACACTCCCTGCACCTCGCCGACCTCCAAGGGCGAGGCCTGCGGTTACTTCAAGGACACCGAGGGCTCGAACAACGACGAGAAGGTGGTGCGCCCGAACGCCGACTTCTCCATGGTGTGCGCCTTCCTCTACAAATATGCACAGGGCAAGACAACACTGCCAGCAGGCATCACCTGGGACGAAGTGAAGGAGATGGCACTGAAGAGCCTCATCTGGGGCTACAGCAGCCACAAGGCCAATAAGTTCAAGGTGACGTCGAGGAACGCCTATTGGGGCTCGGTCAGCACCTCGGACAACACCTGGGAGAGCTCGCTCTGGGCCATGTCACTCTGCTACGCAGCCCACTTCCTGAAGGACGAACTGACGGACAACCAACGCGCGTACATATATAATATGGTGAAGGCCGAGTGCAACTACGAGCTCGGACGCGGCATCCCCACGGGCTACGCCGGCGACACAAAGGCCGAAGAGAACGGCTGGGAGGCAGACATCCTTGCCTGCGCACTCGGACTCTATCCCGACGATCCGCTGGCCGCGCGCTGGTTCGACCGCCTGCGCGACTTCGCCATCAATAGCTACTCGCAGGCCGACGACGCCACGGACCAGACCGTCATCGACCCCGAATACGACCAGAAGACCGTGGCCAGCTACTTCCGCGGAGCAAACCTCTACGACGACTTCACGCTGCAGAACCACAACCTCTTCCACACCTCGTACCAGAACGTGGTGCAGCAGGAGCTGGGCGAGGCCCATCTGGCCATGCTCCTCTTCCAGGGCGACAAGCTGAAATGGAAGACCAACGCGCTGATGCACAACCAGCAGAAGGTGATGGACGAGGTGCTGAACCGTTTGGCGCTGGCCGACGGCGAACTGGCGATGCCCAACGGCAACGACTGGAGCCTGTTCCTCTTCGACCAGATCACCTCCTACTCCACCATGGCCTGCTTCCTGCGCGACCGGAATGCCCTGCTGCTGGAGAACATGGCCTACAAGTTCATCAAGGCCCGCCAGCAGACGACCTCCGACGGCTCATGGCTGCTGCGCTCCGACGTAGGCTCGCGCCGAATGGGTGTAGAGGCACACCGCGTGATGATGACCTACCTCATGCACGCCGCCGCCTCCACCGCCAACCTGCAGCCCTCTACCTGGAAGGAGTTCAGCGAGGAGTACGAGTACGCTCACCTCTTCCGCTCCCAGAACATCGTGCGAGCCTCCAGCAAGGACCGCTTCGTCACCTTCTCCTGGAGCGAGGGGCTGAAGAGCTACACGGGCTACTTCACTGACACAACCCCCGACCGCAACAAGATCATCTGCCCCTTCCGCGCCAACAACACGGGCAACATCCTCGGTTGGTACAACATCAGCGGCAAGGGAACAAATGCAACGCCGGTGGTCAATGGCATCTATCACCTCGAAGGCAATGCCTTCACGATGAACGGACGCATCAACACCAACGACGCCACCCTGGAGAACAGCTTCGTGCTGGCCGCCACGCGCGGCAACGCCATCGTATATATGAATCACGTCCGCGGCCTGCAGAACGGCACTATTACAGGTCGGCGCGGCGGACTGCTGGCCATCACCACGGACGAGTTCACTCGCCCGCAGCGCACCCTCTACCACGCCGGCGGCCGCACGCAGACCGACGGCAAGAAGATGACTCAATTCGAGGCTGCCTGGGCAAACATCGACAATAGCATCGGCATCGCCACTGTGGGCGGCACGGGGCAGATGGCCTTCGGCGAGCAGGCCAACAACAACAGCATCCTCTGCTCGAAATTCTATCCTCTGTACTCCGCTCAGAGCGAGTCGTTCACGAAAGACAAGGTGGTGGACCGCTCCGCCGTGGTCTATTTCAGCCAGGTGGACAGCGCACAGACCGCTGCACTCGCCGCACAAATCATCCCCCTGGCCGAGCAACTGCCCGCAGGCTGGAACGGCCTCATCGTCAGCGATTCCGACGGTGAGCGCAACCTCATCGTGACCAACCTGGCGGGAGGCAGCAAGAACAAGGCCGAGCTGAAGGACCTCACCTTCGAGGGACTGGGAGCTCCCGTGCTGCGCAGCGAGACCTTCGTCACCGACAGCAAGGGCACCGCCACCATCGCCCTCGATGAGAACCACAGTCTGATGCAGCCCCTGACGATGTTCGTCCGGGGAACGGGCATCGCCGCCAAGGCCTTCAACGACAACGACGACGCACAGATCTACGTCCGGAATATCGGCCAAGGCAAGCAGAAAGTCACTGTCAGCTACCTCTGCGAAGGAAAGACTTACTCCAACGACATTGAGTTGGAAAGCCTCGGGACCGCCATCGTCCGCTTCGACGACGGACGGATCTACGCCTATCAGGAAGAATTAGAGCCTGCCGAATGGGTGGACGTTACAGCCCAGTACATCGCAAACCCTAATTTCGAGGAGGACAAGACCTGGGGCACCACAGGCAGCATCACCCTGAACGGCACGACCTACAACCCCTGCTACACGCAGACGGTGAAGGCCGCCGACAGCCAGTTCCCGCAGGTGCTGCCCGTGGAAGGCTGGACGGCAGAGAGCACGCTCTCGCCCGCCAGCAAGTTTGCCCTCCTCTATTCCATGCCCTATAGCTTCACGCAGTACTGCGTCTCGCCCTCCTCGGTGGGCAACAGCGCCAGCATCATGGCCGTGCCTGCTGCTTTCGAAGATTCCGTAGGCACCCGTTGCCTCAGCATACTGAACTCCTGGACCGTGGGCACTAATGCCATCAGCCAGCAGATTCAGTTGCCACAGGGCGGACACTATTTGCTCACCTTCGACCTCCGCTACGACTGCCCGGCAGAGAGCCGCCGAACGGCACCTAACGTCATCACCACCACGGGCGGAAACCAGAACACCCTGCTCTGCGGAGTGGAGACAGGAGGACAGCAAGTCTATGCGCCCTACCCCGACGCAGCCGGAACTTGGCAGCAGATGGCTGTACCCTTTGAACTGGCCGAGACGGAAGACGTCAAGACCGTAACCATACGTCTGGGACTCAGCACCACGGCCAACACGGGCGCCGCGAACCAGACTCGACTGTACATCGACAATGTACGGCTTCTGCAGCTGAAGGAGTTATATGACAGCGTCAGCCTGCTGCCCGCCGGGGAGACATCAGCGAAGGCCTCCGCCGCAGGCAGCTATGACCTCAACGGCCGACCTCTGAAACGCCTGCCCGCCAGCGGATTCTTCATCCAAGACGGCCACAAAGTCGTACGCTGAATCGTAAATCCGTAAATCGTCAGATCTCATGTTGTCTCGCACAGGTCGCGTACTACTTATCTACACCGGAGGCACCATCGGCATGGGTCTGAATCCGACGACGGGAGCCCTGGAACCTCTGGACTTCAATCACCTCATCGCCAGGATGCCGGAATTTGCCCAACTGACGACGGGCGTAGATGTCCATCAATTCTCCGAGCCCATCGACAGCAGCGATATGAATCCGCAGTTGTGGGCCCGCATCGTGGAAATCATCGTGGGGCACTACGACCGCTACGACGGCTTTGTTATCCTCCACGGCACGGACACGATGGCCTTCACCGCCTCGGCCCTGAGTTTCATGCTCCAGAACCTGACGAAGCCTGTTATCCTGACGGGCTCGCAGTTGCCTGTAAACCAGCTGCGTACCGACGGCAAGGAGAACCTCATCACGAGTATCGAAATAGCAGCGGCGCGCCGTCCCGACGGCACCCCTCGCGTGCCCGAAGTGTGCATCTATTTCAGCGGCAAGCTGCTGCGCGGCAACCGTGCCACCAAGATCAACAGCGAGGGTTTCAACGCCTTCGACAGCTTCAATATGCCCCACTTGGCCGATGCGGGCGTGAATATCATTTATCACGATGACATCATCCTCCAGCCCGACTTCAGCAGCCCGATGACCCCTCACTTCGCTATGGATTCCAGCGTGGTCGTCTTCACCCTCTTCCCTGGAATCCAGGAAGAAACGGTGCGCTACCTGCTCGCCTCGCCCCACCTGCGCGGCATCGTGATGCGCACCTACGGCAGCGGCAACGCTCCCCAGCTGCCGTGGTTGATGAAGGTGCTGACGGAAGCCAGCCGACGCGGCATCATCATCATCAACATCACACAATGCGCAGCCGGTCCCGTGGAGATGGCACGCTACAGCGGAGGCTTCCTGCTGCAGAATGCCGGCGTCATTTCCGGCTACGACTCCACGGTCGAGTGCGCCATCGCCAAATTGATGCATCTGCTGGCCCACAGCAGCGACACAGACTTCATTCGCAGGCAGATGAATCGTCCTCTGTGCGGCGAAATCACCCTCAATGCGTGAAAAGAAGAAAAATCTTGCGTTTTTCCGAGGTGCATTCAAAAGAAATGACTATATTTGCACCCGATAAACCACTTTACCGCCCCAAATGACCCATCTGACACTGCCTACTGACGAGGTCCGTCGCCTAAGTTTCTACTTGGCGATGGAGGAGTTCGCAGCGCGCAGCCTCCGGCTGGAGGACGATGTGTTCTTCCTCTGGCAGGTGGAGCCCACGGTCATCTTCGGCCGCAATCAAGTGATCGAGAACGAGGTGAACCTCGACTACTGCCGACGGCACGGCATACAGTTCTATCGCCGCAAGAGCGGTGGCGGCTGTGTCTTCGCCGACCAGTCGAACGTCATGATGAGCTACATCACCCGCTCGGACGAAGTGGTGAAGACCTTTGACCGCTACATGCAGATGGTCGTTTCGATGCTCACCGCCCTGGGCCTAACAGCCACCTCCACGCAGAACAACGATGTGCTCATCGGCGGGCGCAAGGTGTCGGGCAACGCCTTCTACCACCTCCCCGGCTACAGCATCGTCCATGGCACGATGCTCTTCGACACGGACATGCAGCACATGCTCAGTGCCATCACCCCTCCGCAAGCGAAGCTGGACAAGCACGGCGTGCAGAGCGTGCGCCAACGCATCACCCTGCTGAAGGAACACACCGACCTGACCATCGGAGAGTTCAAGCGGTTCGCCGTCGCTCAGCTCTGCGACCACGAATACCGCCTGAGTCCGGAAGAAATCAACGCCATTACTATAAACGAACAAGAATATCTCAATCCAAACTTCATTTATGGAAAAGAAAACTTGCCTCTATGACCGCCATGTGGCACTCGGCGCACTGATGTCGCCCTTCGGCGGATTCATCATGCCCATTCAGTACTCCAACATCACCGACGAGCATAACGCCGTGCGCCAGCACTGCGGCGTCTTTGATGTCAGCCACATGGGCGAAGTGCGCATAACGGGCCCCGACGCCGAGCGCTACGTGCAGCACATCTTCACCAACGACGTCGCCGACGCTCCCCTCGGACAGATCTACTACGGAATGATGCTCTACCCCAATGGCGGCACGGTGGACGACCTGCTGGTCTATAAGATGGGCGAAAACGATTTCTTCCTCGTCATCAACGCCGCCAACATCGACAAGGACGTGGCCTGGATGCAGCAGCAGACAGAAGGATTCGACATCACCCTCGACCACCAGAGCGACTACTACGGCCAGCTCGCCGTGCAGGGTCCCGAGGCAGAGGCCGTCGTCGAAGAAGTGCTCGGCCTGCCCTGCAAGGAACTGAAGTTCTATACGGCAGCCTCCCTCCAACTCCCCCCATGTGGGGAAAGCAACCCCGCAGAGCCCCTCCCCCTTGGGGGAGAGGGGGATTCCATCATCATCTCCCGCACGGGCTACACCGGTGAGGACGGTTTCGAGATTTACGGCTCCCACGAGTTCATCCAGCAGTCCTGGGACAAGCTCATGGAGAGCGGGCGCTGCAAGCCCTGCGGCCTCGGCTGTCGCGACACCCTGCGCTTCGAAGTAGGTCTGCCGCTGTACGGCGACGAGCTCAGCGCCGACATCTCGCCCATCATGGCCGGCCTCTCGATGTTCTGCAAGCTGGACAAGGCCGAGTTCATCGGCAAGGAAGCCCTCGTGCAGCAGAAAGCCAACGGCGTGCCGGCGCGTATCATCGGCATCGAGTTGGCCGACAAAGCCATACCACGCCACGGCTATCCCGTCCTGAACGAGGCCGGCGAACAGGTGGGCGAAGTCACCACCGGCTACCACTGCCTCAGCGTGGACAAGAGCGTCTGCATGGCCCTGGTCAAGACGGAATTTGCCAAACTCGGTACACCCCTGCAGGTGCAGATCCGCAAGAAGGTCTTCCCGGGCGTGGTGGTTAAGAAGCAGTTCTATAGTAAGAGTTACAAGAAATAGGACCCATCACCCGCCCTCCCTATGAGGGAGGGAGCGATTACCTTACAAGAATCGTAAGCAAATAATTTCAGACAAATAATCAAATATTAACTAAAAAATGGGCCTGAACATCCCCCAAGAGTCAAATACATTCCACTCCCTCCCTTAGGGAGGGCGGGGGGGAGGGTCCGCTCCTTTATTTTATGGCTACATTTGAATCAGGACTCTATTACAGCGAGTCACACGAGTACGTTCGCGTAGAAGGCGAATTTGGTTACATTGGTATCAGCGACTACGCTCAGCACGCTCTGGGCAACGTGGTCTATGTGGACATGCCCGAAGTGGACGATGAAGTCACCGCAGGCGAGGAATTCGGCGCCGTGGAAAGCGTCAAGGCCGCCAGCGACCTCATCGCGCCCGTCAGCGGCACCGTCGTGGAGGTCAACGAAGCTCTCAACGATGAGCCCGAACTGCTCAACAAGGACGCTTTCGCCAACTGGATTATCAAGGTCCAGCTCAGCGACAAGAGCGAACTTGACAATCTCATGGATGTTGAGGCGTACAAGAAACATTGTGAGGCGTGAGAGATAAGAGATTAAGAAAATAAGATAATAAGAAAGGAAGAGGCTGCCTCCGCCGTTCTTATTTTCTAAATTTTACATTGTCTATTTTTCAGCTATGCAATTCAAGTATTTTCCACATACAGAAGAAGACCTGAAGGAGATGCTGAAGGCGTGCGGTGTCAGTTCCGTCCACGACCTCTTCGCCGACGTGCCCGAGTCAGCGCGGTTCCGGGGCGACTACAACCTGCCGCAGGCTCTCTCCGAGACCGACCTTCGCCTCTTCTTCGAGCAGCTGACGCACCCGCTGAACACCCAGCAGCTCATCTGCTTCGCCGGTGCCGGTTGCTACGACCACTACGCTCCCTCCGTGGTGCAGAACCTCATCCAGCGCAGCGAGTTCCTGACCAGCTACACGCCGTACCAGGCAGAAATCTCGCAGGGCACGCTGCACTATATCTTTGAATACCAGTCCATGATTGCCGAACTGACGGGAATGGAGATTTCCAACGCTTCGATGTACGACGGCGCCACCGCCACGGCCGAGGCAGCCATGATGGCCTGGTCCAACGCAAAGAAAGCCACCCGCGTGCTCGTCAGCGAGACCGTGGACCCGAAGGTGCGCCGCGTTGTGGAGACCTACGCTCACTTCCATGGTTTCCCCATCCAGCTCGTTCCTGCTGACGGCGGCGTCACCTCGCGCGCGGCTCTCGACAAGGAACTCACCGAGGGCGGCGTGGCAGGCGTCATCCTCCAGCAGCCCAACTATTTCGGCATCGTGGAGGACTTCACGGGCGTGGCAGACGCTGTGCACGAGCAGAAGGGCATCCTCGTCATCAACGCCAACCCCAGCGACCTCGCCGTCCTGAAGACTCCCGGCGAGTGGGGCGCTGACGTGGCCGTGGGCGAGGGCCAGAGCTTAGGTATTCCCATGACCTTCGGCGGTCCTGGCGTAGGCTATATGGCCTGCACCGAGAAGCTCATCCGCAAGATGCCCGGCCGCATCGTGGGCCAGACCCTCGACAGCCGCGGCCAGCGCTGTTTTGTCCTCACGCTGCAGGCTCGCGAGCAGCACATCCGCCGCCAGAAAGCCACCTCCAATATCTGTTCCAACCAGAGCCTCATGGCCCTCTACGTGACCATCTACCTCGCCGTCATGGGCAAGGAAGGCCTGCGCGAAGCGGCCGAGATGAGCTACGCCGGAGCACACAGCCTCTGTGACAAGCTCCTCGCCACCGGCCTGTTCCGCCTCACCTATCCCGGCAAGCCCTTCTTCAACGAGTTCTGCGTTGACTACGACGGCGACCTCGACGCCCTGCTGGCCGAAGCCACCGACTGCGGCTACCTCGCAGGAGTGAAGGTGGGCGAAAAGACACTAATGCTCGCCGTCACCGAGCAGCGCACACCCGAGGAGATTGAAGAATTAGTGGAAATCTTAAAAGAACATAAGGAGGCACGAGCATGAACAGAACATTATACGGAAACCTGATCTTTGAACTCTCGAAGAAAGGACGCAAGGGCTACAGCCTGCCTCAGGACTACGACCGCACCCACACGACCGCCGAGCTGCCCGAGGCACTGCGCCGCAGCGAGGCTGCCCGCCTGCCCGAGTGCGACGAGTTGACCGTGGTGCGCCACTATACCAACCTCAGCCACAACAACTTTGGCGTGAACGACGGCTTCTATCCCCTCGGCTCCTGCACGATGAAGTACAACCCCGTCATCAACGAGGAGATTGCCGCCATGAAGGCCTTCGCCGGCCTGCATCCCCTGCAGCCCGCCGAGACGTGCCAGGGCGCCCTCGAAGTTTATTACAACCTCCAGCAGTCCCTGGCCGAGCTGGCCGGCCTCAGCGAATTTACCCTGAATCCCTGCGCCGGAGCCCACGGCGAACTGACAGGACTGATGGTCATCAGGGCGTACCACGAGGCGAAAGCCCACCCCTCTCGAACCAAGGTCCTCATCCCCGACTCTGCCCACGGCACCAACCCCGCCTCGGCAGCCGTCTGCGGCCTCGAAGTCGTGGAAGTGAAGAGTCTGCCGGACGGCACGGTCGATGTCGCCCACCTGCGCCAGCTCCTTGATGAGATGGGCGATCAGGTGGCAGCCATGATGATGACGAACCCCAACACCCTCGGCATATTCGAGCCCCGCGTGCTGGGAATCACCAAGATGGTGCACGAAGCCGGCGGCCTGATGTACTACGACGGCGCTAACCTCAACGCCCTGCTCGGCGAATGCCGCCCCGGCGACATGGGCTTCGACGTCATGCACATCAACCTCCACAAGACCTTCTCCACTCCTCACGGCGGCGGCGGTCCCGGCAGCGGACCCGTAGGCGTACGCAAGGGGCTGGAGCAGTTCCTGCCCTATCCGAGAGTTAAAATGGAAGCTCCCCCTACGGCCACCGAAGGGGGGACGGCACCCCTATTCACAGTGGACTTCGGTAAGGTGTCCCCCTCGGGGGATGACGGGAGGGCCGGTACTTCACTCGGCAGTGTCGGCAGCTTCTTCGGCAACTACGGAGTGATGCTGAAGGCCTACGCCTATATCCTCTCGCTCGGCCGCGAGCATGTGAAGCAGGTGGGGCCGCTGGCAACCCTCAACGCCAATTACATCAAGGAGCGCCTGCGCGACGACTATCTGCTGCCCATCCAAGGGTTGTGCAAGCACGAGGTGGTCTTCGACGGCCTCGTGGACAAGTCCACCGGCGTGACTACCATGGACGTGGCCAAGCGCCTGCTCGACTACGGCTACCATGCACCCACCATCTACTTCCCCCTCCTCTTCCATGAGTCCCTCATGATCGAGCCCACGGAGAACGAATCGAAGGAGACCATCGACGCCTTCATCAACGTGATGCACACCATCGCCGCCGAGGCTAAGTCGGACCCCGAGCTCGTCAAAACCGCTCCCCACAACACCCCCATCGGTCGCGTGGACGACGTGCTGGCAGCCAAGCACCCGATTACTACGTACTGGAAGAGTTTGGAAAATTAAAAAATATAAATTAGATAGTTAGACAATTAGAAATGTGGAAAAGGCTGGCTTGGAAACGTTTCAGGTGCAGCCTTTTCACATTCTCTTATTTTCTTATTCTCTTTAAATCTTTTCTCTTCTTCTCTTATTCTTTTTTCTCTTATCTATCATGTCTTCCCTCATCATCATCGGCGGCGGCCCCGGAGGCTACAAGACCGCCCTCCACGCCGCCAATAACGGGCTGAAAGTCATCATCTTCGAGCAGCAGCACGTTGGTGGCACCTGCCTGAATGTGGGATGTATTCCCACGAAGACCTACGTCCACTCCGCCACCTTCGAGGAGGCCATCGAGCGCCAGCCGCAGGTGGTGGAGCAACTGCGCGCGGGTGTAGAAACATTGCTGTCTCATCCCAACATCACCCTCATCCGCGAGCGGGCCTCCTTCGTCGATGACCACACCGTGGAGACACCCAGTGGTCAGCGCTACACGGCCGACAACATCATCATCGCCACCGGTTCCTCGACGAAGTACATCCCCGTCGAGGGCCTGGACTATCCCTGCGTCGTGGACTCCACAGGGCTGCTCGCGCTGAAGGAGCTGCCCCATCGGCTGTGTATCATCGGTGCCGGCGTCATCGGTATGGAGTTCGCTAGCGTGTTCCGCCGCTTCGGCTCAGAGGTGACCGTGGTGGAGTTCCTCAAGGAATGTCTGCCGGCCATCGACAGCGACATCGCCAAGCGCCTGCGCAAGGTGATGGAGAAGCAAGGCGTAAAGTTCCACATGCAGTGCGCCGTCCGCCGCATCGAGGACGGCAAGATCTTCTTCGCCAACAAAAAAGGGCAGGAAGAATGTGTGGAGGCTGACGTCGTCCTGATGGCCACGGGGCGCAAGCCCAACACCGAGGGGCTGAACATCGAAGCACTCGGCATCACTCTCGAGCGCAACGGAGCCATACCCGTCGATGACAACTTTGAAGTGGCAGCCCAAGGGTGGGCTTCGCACATCTACGCCATCGGCGATGTCAACGGCCGCCAGATGCTGGCTCACGCCGCCGAGTACCAGGGTCATCATGTCGTCAACCATATTCTCGGGCGCGAGGACCACATCCGCTTCGAGGTCATGCCCGCCGCCATCTTCACCACGCCGGAGGCCGCCTCTGTGGGGCCCAGCGAGGATCAGCTGAAGGAAGCCTCCGTACCCTTCGAGTGCCACAAATCCTTCTACCGCGCCAATGGAAAGGCATTGGCGATGAACGCCACGGAGGGTATGGTGAAACTCTGCTGCGAGCCCGACGAGGGCCGCCTGATCAGCTGCCACGCCTATGGCGCCCACGCAGCAGACCTCGTGCAGGAAGCCACGGCCTACATCACCCTCGGCGCCTCCCTGAGCCAGCTGCGCGAGACGGTGCACATCCACCCCACCCTCTCCGAAATCCTCATCGAGGCCAACTGACCTCAGTGCCCCTGTCGGCAAAGAATCAGCCCCGCTGCATCGTTATGATGCAGCGGGGCTGTCGTTTCCGTACTTCCGGATTCCGTGAATTTCACATGAAGGACTCCACGATTATTTCCGAAGCAGACGGCAAATAATGCCAAAATGAATTTTCTTTTCATCGGTTATCGCTTTTGTTTTCTTCAGAGGCCGCAAAGGTACGCTTTTTTCTCCATAATGAGGCAAAAAGTCCGCAAAAATTTGCAAGATTGGAAGTAGAATGACTACCTTTGCAGTCTGAAAAGCAGAAAACGGCTCATGACCTCTGACCATATCATCATACGCGGTGCGCGGGAGAACAATCTGAAGGATGTCTCCCTGGAGATTCCCAAGCACCAGATCACTGTCTTCACCGGCGTCAGCGGCTCCGGCAAGAGCTCGCTGGTACTGGACACCATCGCCGCCAAGTCGCGCCGCGAGCTGAACGACACCTTCCCCGCCTTCGTCCAACAGTACCTGCCGAAGTACGGGCGCCCTCACGTCGATGCCATCGAGAACCTGCCCATCGCCATCGTCATCGACCAGAAGAAGCCCGCGCAGAACTCCCGCTCCACCGTGGCCACTTATACGGATATCGCCGCGCTGCTGCGCCTGCTGTTCTCCCGTGTGGGGAAGCCCTTCGTGGGCTATGCCGAGTCCTTCAGCTTCAACCACCCCGAGGGCAGCTGTCCGCGCTGCAACGGGCTGGGCGAGATCCGCGAACTGGATATCCACAAGCTGGTGGACTTCGACAAGAGCCTGAACGACGAGGACTGCATCCACTACATCGCCTTCGGCAAGGGCGGCTGGCGATGGATTCGCTACGCCCACAGCGGCCTCTTCGACCTCGACAAGAAGATCCGGGACTACTCGCCCCAAGAGCTGGACCTCTTTCTCAACAGCCCCCAAATACGCCTGAAGAACCCGCCCGCCAACTGGCCCAAGACGGCGAAGTACGAAGGGCTCATCCCCCGTATGTACCGCAGCATCATCAACTCCGAGGAGGGGTTGTTACACGCCGCCGTGCTCAATCCTATGCTGCGCATGGGCACCTGTCCTGACTGCAGCGGCTCGCGCGTCTGCGAGCGCGTGCGCTCCTGTCGGATAGAGGGAGTGAACATCGCCGAGGCCTCCGCCATGAGCATCACCCGCCTGAACCGATGGATACAGAGCATCGACTCGCCCCTGGCCGTGGACCTGAAGGCAGCCATCGGTGCCCGCCTCACCGCACTGGAAGAGATCGGGTTGGGCTACCTGAGCCTGGACCGCGCCGTGGGTACCCTCAGCGGAGGCGAGGCGCAGCGCTGCAAGATTGCCAAGTACATCAACTCATCGCTCTCCGATGTGCTCTACATCCTCGACGAACCCAGCACGGGACTCCACAACCGGGACATCGAACTGATGAAGCATAGCGTGCGGCGCCTGCGCGACGCGGGCAACACCGTGCTGCTCGTGGAGCACCACCGCGAGATGATACGCATCGCAGACCACATCGTGGACATTGGACCCGGACCTGGCGCCGAAGGCGGACGCATCGTCTTCCAAGGCACCTACGACCAACTGCTCAAGAGCGGAACCAAGACGGGGGAGGCGTTAAGAGTGAAAAATGAAAAAATGAAAAATGAAAAATATAAGTTACCTTCCGACTTGGAGAATAATCCTGATTTTTCATTTGGAGGCGAAGCCGACCGTTCTCTCGGAGGTGAAGCCGACCGTTTTTCATTTTTCACTATAAATTCTGCCACCCTCCACAACCTCCATGACCTCTCCCTCACCCTTCCCTTCCACCGCCTCACGGTGCTCTGCGGCGTGGCCGGCTCGGGCAAGAGCTCGCTGATGGAATGTTTCCGGCGGGCATACCCCTCGCCCGAGGACATCGTGTACATCAGCCAGAAGAACATAGGCGTCAGCCTCCGCTCCACGCCCGCCACCTACATGGACGTGGCCCCCGACATCCGCAAGGTCTTCGCCCGCCAGCACCACCTGAAGGAAGCCTACTTCACCTTCAACGGCAAGGGCGCCTGCCCCGTCTGCGGCGGCAAGGGCGTCATCGTCAGCGAGATGGCCTTCATGGACAATATCGAGACCGTCTGCGAAGCCTGCGGCGGACTGCGATTCAGCAAGGAGGCACTGCAGTATAAGATAAAACCCAGTAGACCCACCCCCGCCCTTCAGGGAGGGGTCGGGGGTGGGTCTTCCATCGCCGAAGTCTTCGACCTCTCCGTTCGCCAGGCCTGCGACTTCTTCTGCGGCACGGCCATCCAGCAGAAGCTGCAACCCCTGCTGGACGTAGGCCTGGGCTACCTCCACCTCAACCAGGCCCTCTCCACGCTCTCCGGCGGCGAGCTCCAGCGCATGAAGCTCGCCTCCTACCTCACCGAGCAGAAGAAGATATTCATCATCGACGAACCCACCGACGGACTGCACCCCACCGACATCGACCGCCTCATCCATCTCTTCCGCCAGATGGTGCGCCAGGGCAACACCGTCTTCGTCATCGAACACAACACCGACGTCATCCGCGCCGCCGACCACATCATTGAGCTCGGACCCGGTGCCGGCGAGGCCGGAGGACACATCCTCTTCCAAGGCACCCCGCAGCAAATGCTCTCTTGCCCCGACAGCGTCACGGCGCCCTATATGTAAATTCGTAAATTCATAAATCCGTTAATCTGTTAATCACAATGAAAAAAATCATCCTCACGATGGCCATCGCCATCACCTCCCTCACCGCCAACGCGCAGAGCGTGCTCGGCAAATGGATCACCGAAGAAGGCGACGCTAACGTCGAAATCTACGAAGCCGGAGGCACCGTCTGCGGCAAGGTCATCTGGCTCAAGGCCGGACCCGACACCAAGGACACCAAGAACCCCGACCAAAAGCTCCGCGACCGCAAGCTCATGGGCGTAAACCTCCTCACCGGACTCACCAAGAAAGGCGATCGCTACGAGGGCGGCAAGGTCTATGACCCACACACCGGCAAGAGCTACAAGTGCGCCATCTGGGTGGACGGCAAGGACCTCAAGGTCCGCGGCTACCTCGGCCCCTTCCGCCAGACACAGACCTGGAAGCGCAAGCAGTAAGCCCCGCCCCAGGCCTCCCTTCCGCCCATCCAGCGCGCTGCATCCCGTCCTGCAGCGTGCTGCATCCCGTCCTGCAGCGTGCTGCATCGCCTCATCCAGCACGCTGCATCCTAGTAAACAATAAGGCTTTCGCAAGTACTCAACTTGTTTAAACACAGAGGCACAGAGGGACAGAGAAAAAATAATCGACTCTGTGTCTCTGTGCCTCTGTGTCTAAAATGTAAACTGACTATGCGCATCAACTTACAAAATCAGAGAATTGTAGCTACCGAAACTCAGATGATCATTAGATTTGTGCATGAAAAAGGATGATTCTCGATAAAAAGTTGTATCTTTGCACCGCAACAGAAAGATTTGAGACATGTACTACGGCGAGATACTTTCCATCATCGTTGCGATGACGTGGACCATCACAGCATTATGTGCGGAGGTGGCGAGCCGTCGCATGGGCCAGTTGCAGATGAACGTGCTGCGCATGGGCGCTTCGCTGGTGATCCTGGCGTTGCTGCTGTGGGCTCTGACGGGCACTCCCCTGCCCCGCGGAATGAACGGCGAGGCGGTGGCATGGCTGCTGGCCTCGGGTGCTGTGGGCTACGTCTTCGGCGACTGGTGCCTGTTCTCGAGCTACGTGCTGATGGGCAGCCGCTTCGGACAGCTGTTCATGACGCTGGCGCCTCTGTTCTCGGCCCTGACGGCCTGGCTGCTGCTGGGCGAGACATTAGGGCTACAGGCCATAGCCGGAATGGTTGTGACTATCAGCGGAATAGGCTTGGCCGTGCTCTCCCGCAACGAGCAAGGAGAGCACAAGCATAAGATTCATGTGGACATCCCCCTGAAAGGGGTGCTCTTCGGTCTGGGGGCCGGTATGGGACAGGGAGTGGGCATCGTGCTCTCGAAGGTAGGCATGGGGCTGTGTGAGCAGACACCGCTGCTACCGATGGCGGCGACGATGGTGCGCGCGGTGGCAGGGCTGGCAGGCTTCGGCATCGCCTTTTATCTTAAAGGTTCGCGCGAGCGCCTGCGCGAGGGGTTGCACGACCGCACGACGATGGCAGCTGCCACGGGAGCCATCATCACGGGACCCGTCATCGGAGTCTCGCTGTCGCTGCTGGCGGTGCAACTGGCACCGGCCGGCATCGCCTCGACGCTGATGGCGCTGACGCCGATTTTCATCCTTTTGCCCTCGCGCTGGCTCTTCGGACAGCGCATCACGCCGCGCGACGTCATCGGCTCTTGCATCGCCGTGGCCGGCGTGGCGTTGTTTTTTCTATAGGCCCCCAACTAAAAAAATTATATTTGCCTTATGAAACTGAAACGGTTACCTTTGTTGGCGCGCATCCTTATCGCCATCTTCCTCGGCATCATACTGGGAAGGATCATGCCCCTGTGGCTGCTGAGTGTGTTCACTACGTTCAACGCCCTGTTCTCTTCGCTGCTGAAGTTCCTGATTCCGCTGATCATCGTGGGCTTGGTGATGCCGGCAATCGCAGACATCGGTCGCTCGGCAGGCCGGCTGCTGGTGGTGACGGTCTGCATCGCCTACGGCTCCACGGTACTCTCGGGCCTGTTCTCCTACGGGGTGTCGTCCACCGTGTTCCCCCATCTAATCACGGCTTCCACGGTGGCCACGGTAGAGGGAGCCACGGAATCTGTGGCGCCGCCGTACTTCACGCTGGCCATACCGCCGCTAATGGATGTGATGAGCGCCTTGGTGCTGGCCTTCGTGGCCGGACTGGGCATGGCCTACATGGGGTTGCCACGCATGAAGGGTGTGGCAGACGACCTGCGAATGCTAGTGGAACGGACCATCGGCGTGGCAGTGATCCCGCTGCTGCCGCTGTATATCTTCGGCATCTTTGCGGAGATGACGCGCTCGGGCCAGGCCTGGCATATCGTGATGACCTTTGCCGCCATCATCGGCATTATCTTCGCCATGCACATCGCGCTGCTGCTGCTACAGTACTGCATCGCGGGAGGTATCGTCCGGCGCAACCCTCTGAAGCTGCTGGGCACGATGCTGCCGGCGTACTTCACCGCCCTGGGCACCTCCTCCAGTGCCGCCACGATTCCGGTGACGATGCGGCAGGCGGTGAAGATGGGCGTGGACGAGGACGTAGCAGGGTTTGCCGTGCCGCTGTGCGCCACGATTCACATGAGCGGTTCGTGCATGAAAATTACCGCTTGCGCCGTAGCCCTGATGTTGATGCAGGGGCTTCCGTTCACAAGCGGTATGTTCGTAGGTTTCGTGATGATGCTGGGTGTGATGATGGTGGCCTCGCCGGGCGTTCCGGGTGGTGCCATCATGGCCTCGCTGGGTGTGCTGTCGTCGATGCTCGGCTTCGGCGAGCAGGATCAGGCACTGATGATAGCGCTGTACATCGCCATGGACAGCTTCGGCACGGCATGCAACGTCACGGGTGATGGTGCCATCGCCCTGGTGGTGAACAAGTTGTTTAAGGTGAGTTCTGAATAGGACTCGCCTTACTTCACGAGCACCTTCTCGCCACCAATGACGTAGATGCCGGCGGGCAGTCCGCTGAGGGCAGTGCTCATGCGCACCTGCTGGCGGACGAGGGTTCCGGCGACGTCATAGACGTCAACGATGGCATCCTGAGCCTTGAGCTGCTGGACGTCGGTCTGGATATCGCGGAGGTTAGCCACATGCTTGATGCGCAGTTCCGTAGCTGTCGTTGCCTGCTGCTCCCAGACGAATCCGCAGCGGGTGGGGAGGAAGCGCTGGTTCGGTTGGGTGCGGTTCAGCACACTCTGCAGTACCTCGGTGTCCTGCTTGGCGGGGATGCCATAGCGGCCGTCGCCCGAGAGTTCTTCCCAGCTGCTTGTGAAGGTGACGCGGTTGCCCTGCTGGTCGGCAACGGTGACGGGCGAGATCTGCCTGGTCACCTCCAGCGACTCGGCGGTGCGGGCGCGCAGATACTGCAGCGAGGGTGAGTAGATGAGGTAGGGCACACCGGCTTCCATGCCCTCGGCGGTGCAGTCGAGGAAGTAGAGGTTAACGACGTTGCCTTCCTGACGGATGGCAGCCAGGCGCTCGACCTGAAGGTCACGACCGGCCTGCTGCAGCTGCTCGGCACTGAGCGAGAGAGGGAGACAGATGGTGTTGTAGCCGGCAAAGAGGATGCGGTTGAGCTGCACGGGGCTCTCGGCCTGCTGCAGGAGTTCCATATTCAGTTTGGAGGAACTGGCGTAGATGTTTCTCAGTGGTTTCAGGGCTTTCGGCTGTGCAAAAGCGGCAGAACACATGGTGGCAAGTGCCACGAGAGCAAGGGTAAAATGCTTCATATTTCTTAGGTTTTAAGTGTTGTTTCAGAGGCTTGAAGGCCATTTTCTGCTGCAAGTTTACAAATAATATTCCAATCCGCGCGCAAAAGAGTCAAATACTTAACTTTTTTTAAATAAAGAGGGGCATAATATGCCCATAAGCCCAAAATGATGCATCCTCCGCATTTTCTTCAGAAAATATTTGGTTGATAAGGTTTTGGCACTTATATTTGCAGCGAAATATATAGTTGAATCCCCTTTAGACCTAAACTTCTGTTATGAGACGTATAGCCTATCGACTCACCCTCCTTGCCACTGCATTGGCTTTCGCAGCCTGTGGCGGTGACGACGAATCCGCTCCAGCCCCCAATCCGGATAGCGACAATCCTGGCAACAACGGCAGCCCAACCGAAACACCCCTGCCCGAGGGCAGCGTCCGGATGGAGGTGTCTGTGCTCACCAATTCCGACGAGCTGGCCTACCCCACCCCCCGCATGGTCATCACCCGTGAGGGGATGATGACCGCAGAAATCAACGACCCGAAGCAACCCGAGAAACTGATGCTGCAAATAATCAGCAAGGACGCTGATGCAGACGCGCTTGTGATGGTCTCGCGCCACAACATCATCCTCGCCCACTACAACCCCTTGACAGACAAAGCCCTGCCGCAGGAAGTCTTGCTTGCGGGGGACTTCGACGGATTCAGCACGCTGTCGCTGTGCGACATGAACTGGGACACGGGTGACGTGCAGTTCCGCGAAACGCTGCAACTCAGCGGCGAGGGCAAGCCCTTGATGGCTCCCGCCACACGCGGCGAGAACGATGCCATCAAGAAGCCCTTCTTCGATATGGTGGACTACATAGGCGAGGAAATAGGGAAAATTTCTGAAAAGATGGATAAGTTCGGCAGCGCGGGAAAAGCTGGGAAGGCCGTCTGTACGGCCTGGGGCGAGGTGGTGCTTCCGCTGATGCGCTACAACCTGTATGCCGACGACGAGATTGCACAGAAGAAGTATGTGGAAGAGTACCTCGAGGGCAAATCGAAGAAGCTGTTCTGCAAGGTCACGGGAATAAACGAGGACGCGCTCAACTTCGCCCTTTGGGCGTACAACAATGCACACCGCCTGAAAATCGGCAGCGGGGAGTTTGACCCTGCGGTACACACCGAGAAGTACAGCGCGCAGGGCAAGCAGCAAGCACAGCAGATGGCGCAGGTGGCGAACCAGTCCTCCGCCGTGCTGAATGCCACGATCCGCAGAAACCAGGGAGTGGAGGTGGAGGTGGAGGTGACGGACATCAGCGAGAACAGCGTCAGCCTTCGTGGTGCAGTGAAATTCGACGACACGTCCTACGCCAGCTACATTTCTGCCGGCTACTGCTACTACAGCGGCTCGCAGGAGGTCCGGCTGACCACCTCCGTGACCAAGGACTTCCAGATCACCCCGGGCACGATCCAGAAGCTGGAGCCTGCCACGAAATATGCCGTGGCGGCATACTACGAGCCGATGGTCTCGTCCCAGACGTTCTACAGCCCCTTTGTGGATGTCGTCACCCGCGGAATCCTCTTCTCGCCCGCCCGGGAATCCATAGCATTTGAGAGCGATGGCGGCACCGCAGAGATTCCCATCAAGACGGGTTACAAGACGACGTGGAAGGTGGCGCAAGCCCCAAGCTGGTGCGCATGCTCACAACTGGAAGGCAAACTCGTGGTGAAGGCTCAGCAGAACGAGAGCGCCGAAGCCCGTTCGATGCCCATTCTACTGGAGGCCACAGGCTACTACGGCGACAAGACGGCAGCACAAATCCTGATAACACAACAGGGAAAGAGCGGCGACGACCCCGGCGACGACGGCGGCGAGCTCGGCAGCTGGGCTGAGACGCGCTGGCTGATGAACGGCTACCTCATCCTCGCGGGTGAACAAGAAGGCGACAGCTTCATCGCCGACTTCACGGATGGCAAGGTACGCTTCATCGGGCAAGGAGAACTGGCTGAATTTTACGCCAACAGCAAGCTGACAGCAGAAACCTCCGGCAAGGATCTCATCGTGCATCTGCATTTTGTGGTCTACGACAACCACGGTGGTTCCATCGTCGATGACCTGGACTACCGCTTCTCCCGCGACGGCAGCGCGGCCACCTGTTCCGTGGAAGGCACCCAAACCGTTTCCGGAAAAGAATCCGCCACCTTCACCGGCAGCTACTCCGGCACAAGGATTCAATAACTTTTAGAGATTTACACCCAATCCTCTATCGTAAGGCCCTCGATGTGTTCGAAGTGCTTCACGTTGTGCGTGACCATCGTCAGACCTCTTGCCTTTGCCGCACAACCGATAAGGAGGTCGAAATCCTCTATTTTCTGCCCTGCATTCCACGGATGTCCTCCATGATTTCCTCTGCCGAGCGATGATCTTCCCAAGCCCCGCAGAAGCGGTCGGCCCACCCTTCTGAGGACTTAGACTTTGCCGCATCCGGAGAAACCAGCGAGCCACTGAGCAGCATGATGAGCTCCAACTGAACGTTATCGCTCAATCCTTCTAATTCAACCCAATACGGGGCTGCAGCAGGAGATGCCGTGGTGGGAACTGGTGTATTCATATCTGTTAATTCTTTGGTTTCCAACCGCAAAGGTACAGAAAAAAAAGAGAAAAAGCGGAAAGAAACAATGAAAAAAATGGAGTCAGAGAACTGAAAACAATGTATTTTCCCAAAAACGAAACAAATACTATGTACGAATCAGCAACTTTTCCGGCAAAAAAGTCTCGCCATCGTGGAGGCAAACGACAGGCCACTCGCTGCCGAAAAGGCGTTCAAAGGCTGCGGGGTGGTCGGTGTGAATGGGGATGATGGCAGACGGACGTAGAATGGCGAACACTTTTGGGAGCTCCTGCATATCGCAGTGACCGCTGGTGTGCAGGTACTCGTAATCCTCCTCCAGCGCCCTGGCGAGATTTTCGTTGTAGGCTTCCGAGTCCTCTCTCAGATAACCCCGCCACATGGAAAGAACCTTCTTATCTACCGGTATCTGTGCCAGCAGATCATCGAATCGCTCACCGGGGCGGGCTATGAGCACGTAGCCATATTTGGCAAGAGCGTACTTGAACCTGTCGGCTACAAAGAATCGATTCTTTTTATATTTGTGATAACAGAGCACCTCCGGCTTGAAGCCGTCGTACTGATATAGCGGCGAACGGGTCCAGATGGAACGACTATTAACAACGGCATCCATGACGTACTTCTGATATTCGTCTACATAGAATCGTCGTCCAGCCCTCAAGGCAGCGTGGTACAGCGAGAACAACCGGTCGATATTCGTGGAAGAGAGGTAGACGACACAGCCCTTGTTCTCCCGGAACAGCGTTTCGAAGTCCTGCTGGAGCGCGCGCTCCGTTTTGCTGGAGGCGTCCGGTCGCGAGACATTCGTGCCTTCGCAAACCACATAATCCACCTTCCCCACAAACGTCTGAAGCATCTTTTCATACTTACCACTCCTGAAGCCGTGCAGGCGGAAATCGCCGGTGTGAAAGACAGACATTCCGCCTGCAGAAATCTTGAAGGCGTAGGCGTCGAAGGCGGAATGATCCATGGTCAAAGGAAGGATTTGGAATGGACCGAACGAGAGCCTTTCCGTCTCCTTGAATGTCCTGACGTGCTCCAGTCGCTCAAGCATCGCTTGATGAACGGGGCTCTTGGATTTCATGTAGTTCGAGACAACCCGCTGGATTTGGCATCCCACCTCACCCATATAAATAGGCAGTTCCGCAGGCAGCTGAGTGATGCAGCCTATGTGGTCGCCGTGGTAGTGAGTAATGAATAACGCGCTCTTCGAGAGGTCGCCGTGCGTCAGACCAGCCACCTTCAGCACACCAGACTTAGGGCCACCAGCCAGCTCTTCGCCGTAGTCGACGAAGAGCCGCCAGCCGTCCTGCTTATATTCCGTCACACACCCACCAATCTGATGGGTGCCGCGATGGATGGTGATGGTCATGGATTATTTATTGATTTTATCGCTAATATTTTCACCTTGGACATCCCCTTTACTCCTACGATCACTTTTTCCTTCTAATGCATAGCAGTAAAAGATTGCACCATTATTAATCTCAAGTTTTTTCTTTAAAGAACCAACTGTTCTTTTTGTTGAATCGCCTTCTGTATATGATTTGATGACCTCTATAAAATAGCGAAGTACATCATCACCACCTTCTTCAGAATTATTAAGCTTCACAAAATCTTTTAGATGCTCATGTTCATCAGCGTTATTTGCTTTAAATTCAATGAGACATTTACGCTTAAGGTTCTCATCGAATATGACTAAATCAAACTCCGCTGACCTTCCACCATCAGAATTTGGTTTAGGATTACATCCCTCTTTCTTAGTAAAACCAGAGTATTTATCTATTGTCGGTGTCTCTATAGAATAGAACAAATTCAACCCTTTAGTATCACAATAATCGTTGAGAGCTTCTACAAAGCAAAAACGAAGTTCTTGCTCACTAATTCTTGTTCCATTCTTTTCCTTGTCTTTATAATATGCAGGAAACACTAATCTGCATTCTTTTTTGGGGCAAGTGATGGGCGTCTTTGTATAACCTTCTTTATGTTGGTAAGCGTTACTTAAGCGAAAAAAAGTTTTCTCGATTATTGCATCTACATGCTTTTTTAAATCTTGTTTATCCATAATTGTAATTATTTATAGGTTTAACGCCACAAAAATATTAAAGTTTATTTGTTCCTCCAAACAATTAACATTCTTTATGCCTCTTCATCCAGATTTACTTCCGCAAATCCCAAATCTGAGGTGTGGAATGCCTTATATTTCAGTTTCATAATGATATCGCGAAACGACTCGGCTGACTGCGTGAGCTTTCAGGAAAGCCCGCGGGTTGCTGGTGAGACGCTGCCAGGCAGTTTCTGCTTCTCGCAGCGTGATGCCTTTGAGGTTGCCGAAGATTTCTTTCCTGAAGGCCTCCACTTGCTCCGCCTCGCCTCGCTGGATGGCGAGGCGTATTCGGTTGGCTTTGAGACTTCCTACGTGAAAGGTCTGCCGAAGAATATCCATCATTTGCTCCTGATATATCACGATGTCACTGCCAAGAGTGCCATTGATGTAAGCCTCATACAAATCCATGGTCTGAGGGAAAGAGAGGGCATAGCGAGCCATCTCGTCTTCGAGACTCTCCGTCAGAGGGCGCTCCCGCTTGTGGCTCAGATATTCCATCGCTGTCAAGTCTTGCAACAGCGTTTTGCGGATGGCTGGGATGTCGAAATCTCCTGCATTAGATTGCAGCATATCCTCAGCTCCCTTCATAAACTCCCCGAACCGATTCGCCTCTATATCGAACTGGAATTTGGGCGGTGCTTCGTTGACGAAGCGGGCTGAGTGAAGAGCATATCTGACGGGATCTATCTCCGTGAGTCCCAGGCAGTAGCAGACGATGGACGACGGCATGCCACCGCGCGCCCAACATTCAATCTGCGCCGAGGCAGCGAAGTGCCTGAAAATCCAGAATGCCAGGATGTAGTAGTCCACGAAGCCGGCATCAATGATATGCTTCTTCTCCCAGAGGAATCGCAGGAGGGCTTGCTGGCCGGGCTTGCTGCCGTAGCGCATTTTCATGCCTGCGGCAACAAGTCCGTGAAAGAGTTCCAAGTGTGTCATTTTCAGCCCTATCCTTTGAGCACCCTCTTGAATTCGACCACCATATTCTGCCGCTTCAGTATAGGCTGCCCCAGTCGCGTGGTGACGCCCTCGCAGTGCGCCTTCACCCAGTCCACTACCCGGTTGCGAATCTCGTTATCGTAGGCGATGGTCACTTGCAGGGGCTTCTGGGCGGCGAAGAGGCCGGGAAGATAGCTGGCGCTGTCGGGGCAGAACGACGTGATGTCGAGGATGAAAGGCACGAGTGTGCCGTTCAGGGAGCACTTGTCCGCTTCCGGCTCGAAGCCGAGCTCGCGGCGCACACCACTCACGATTTCGGCGAGGGCGAAAAGGTCGTCCGTCAGGCCGTTCTGGCAGATGGCATCCAGTTCTGCCTCGAGTTCCTGCTCCAGCCCTGCGAGGTCAAGACCCTTCTGCTTGATGTTGTATTTCACCTGGAAGCGGAACGATTCGCCTTTGGCACGGGCGGCCAGCTGGGCCTTGCGCTTTTGGTTTTGGTTTTTGCTCATTGTTTTTGGATTTTTTTGTTAATATTGTCGATGATTTCTCTCAGTCTCTTCTCCGTCAGCCCGCGTTGCTCGGCTATCAGCCGCAGGCTCTTACCTTCTCCGAGACTTTGCATGATTTCTCGTTCGCGAGCCGTCAGGGCGTTCTCCCCGGGAATCGGTTTGCCAGCCTGGACAGCAGCTATCGCAACCGATATGCTCTTGCGCATAAATTTGAGGGCGTAGACTGCGAATTGCTTGTGTTCGTCCCAGGTTTCGGCAGCCCTCTCCAGTCCTTTGCCGGCCTGTTCGAGGAGCTGTTCCCACGTGAGTCCTTGGTCCAGATACTGCCTTGCTACCGCTTCCAGGTTGCGGCGGCTCTCTTCGAGCAATGTTTCGGTTTTTAGGTTTATGACCATCTTTGACTTTTTTTGTGCGTTAGGAGGAATAGCCCTCCATTATATATATACGAAGAGGAAATGTAAAAAAACACAAAAAAAGGGCGTTTTTGCAATTTGATGTGCAAAAACTCCGCAGAAAGAAGCAGAAAAATGTGTTTTTTTTGCTAATCTAGCGTTCATCAACGCTATCAACAGTCAGTTGTCATATCTCCCAAAGAGCTTCCTTGCCTCCTCCTTCATCCTTTCTCTCAACCCCTCGGGTTCGAGCACCTCAACTCTATCACCCATCGCCAGCAACTGACTAATCAGATCCGGCGTCAGGCACAGGCGATAGGTGAACTCTGCATACTCCCCACGAGAGTACTTCTTCAAACTTTGAGTTCTGTGGAGCGGCGTGGAGAGGAGGTATTCAGCCTGAATGCCATAGGCACGAATCTTCACATTCTCGATGGGCAATTCAGGGTCCACATAAATACCAACCACGTTCTCATAATATTTTTTCGCATCGAAGTCTTTTGGCATGTCGAATTTGGTCTTCAGGATTTCGACATCAAGCATACGATCCAGCGACAAGTGGCGAAGTCCCTGCTGCTCCTTCAAGTATCCCAACAGATACCAGCGATGAGCGTAGACTTTCAGTGCATAGGGCTGGACATGAAATTGCTGCCGGTGCTCCTCGCCTTGTTCGCCTTCAAACTTCTGATAGTCAATTACCAATTCGGTGTTCGTCCGCAGTGCCTCGAGGATTGGTTTAAGATATCTGGTTCCACAAGGAATCTCTTCCAGAAGGATTCTGTCCTGCAAGCTGTTGTAAGTCGCGAAACCCTCCGGGATGCTATAATTATCCAACGCCCATTTGGCTAATTTGTTCTGTTCCAGGACTTCCGGGTTCTTGACATAATACACGTTTCCCTTGGATCTGTCACATTCTATCACCACTCCGAACATCTCCTGAATGCCCTCTCGGTGCTCGTGAAAAGTACGTTTCGACAACATACCATCGAACGCAGGATTATCTACCCACAACCTGCAAATCTCATCAAACGTGAGAGGACTGCTTTGGAGGAGCGTGTCCAGTAGCCAGAAATACCGGTTATAAGTCTTGCTAATCATGGCTCTCTGCAGTAAAAATATTTACTCACCGCTCGACATCGAGAGCGACACCGGCGCCGGCGCAGTCGGCACCCATCGGGGGATTTTCCTTGAGAAGTTCGAGGTGGATGGCCGCGGCCTCGGGGAAGCGGTCGAAGAGGGCTTGGCAGATGCGGCCTGCGACGTGCTCCAGCAGCTGGGAGGGGACGGCCATCTCGGCCTTCACGACTTCAAAGGCATCGGCATAAGAAATGGTGCCGGCGAGGTCGTCGGTGGCCTGGGCGCGGCTGAAGTCCGTCTGGATGCGGAGGTTCAGCGTAAAATATGCCCCCACGGCACGCTCCTGGGGGAGCACGCCGTGGTGGGCAAAGATGCGAATGTCTTTCAGAATAATCTTTGAAGAAAGAGCTGTCATTTAACCGTAGTCTTTTTCATAACGTTACCGGCGTAATTCACAGCGTTCCGCTGTCCTCCGACGGAAAAGTCTCGGTTTGAAGACTTTTCCTCTAATCGCTACGGCGTGGCATTCAGTCACCCCGCTTGACGAGCGATTAGCCACACCGGCTGGCACCGCAGTTGGTGCAGATGAGGCATCCTTCTTGATAGACAAGGGTTTCCTGTCCGCAGTTGGGGCACACCTGTCCGCGCGCGGCGGTGCCGTCGGTGATGTACTTCTTCAGGGCGCGCTCGACGCCGTTCTTCCAGGTATTGATGCTCTCGCTGTTTAGCGACAGCTGTCCCACGAGTCGTACGACGTGATCCAGCGGCATGCGGTAGCGGAGCACGCTGGAGAGGAGCTTGGCATAGTTCCAGTACTCGGGATTGAACTTCTCGGAGAGGCCTTCGACGGTGGTCTTGTAGCCTCGTTTGTTTTCGAACTGGAAGTCATAGCGCTTGGTGCCGTCGGGGTTCATCTGCTTGATGATGCGTCCCTTGGTGACGCTCTTGGGGAGCATGATGCCCTCCTCATCGTCCTGCAATCCTGTGAAGATCTCGTAGGGATAACCGTTGAGGAGTCCCACGAAGGCCACCCACTTCTCCTTGTTGTTCTGGAAGCGGACGACGTCGCACTCGAGGACGTCGGGTCGTTTCTCCACGACCTCTGGCGGACGGCACTCGGGTACGGGGTGCTCGTGGCCGGTGGCCAGTTCGGGTGCGTTCTGCTGCTCGCCCTCGGCGGTCTTCTCCTCCTTCTTCTTGCTGACGCTGATCATGACGCCGCTGCGCGAGCCGTCGCGGTAGATGGTACAGCCCTTGCATCCGCTGCGCCAGGCCTCCATATAGAGGTCGTTGACGAGCTGTTCGTCGACATTATTCGGCAGGTTGACGGTGACGCTGATGCTGTGGTCCACCCATTTCTGAATGGCACCCTGCATTCTGACTTTCATCAGCCAATCGACATCGTTGGCGGTGGCCTTGTAATACGGCGACTGCTCCACGAGCTCGTCGATTTCCTCCTGGGTGTAGCGGCGCTCGGTGTCGAGTCCGCAGACCTTCATCCAGGTGAGGAACTTATGGTGATAGACGATGTATTCCTCGAAGGCGTCGCCCGTCTCGTCCATGAAGTCCACGTGCACTTCAGGATCATTGGGGTTCACCTTGCGGCGACGTTTGTAGACAGGCAGGAACACGGGCTCGATGCCGCTGGTGGTCTGCGTCATGAGCGATGTGGTGCCGGTGGGTGCGATAGTGAGGCAGGCGACGTTGCGGCGGCCGTACTTGACCATGTCTTCATAGAGCTTGGGGTCTGCAGCCTTGATGCGCTGGATGAAGGGGTTGTTCTGCTCGCGCTTGGCATCGAACATCTCGAAGGCACCGCGCTCGCGCGCCATCTGCACGCTGCTGGCGTAGGCGTTCAGGCAGACGTTCTTCTGCACCTCCACGGCGAAGTCCGTGGCTTCCTGTGTGCCGTAGCGCAGTCCCAGGGCTGCCAGCATGTCGCCTTCGGCGGTGATGCCTACTCCTGTGCGGCGGCCCATGGAGCTCTTGCGGAGGATCTTCTCCCAGAGGTGGCGTTCGGTGCCCTTGACCTCCTCACTCTGCGGGTCGGAATCTATCTTCTGAAGGATGAGATGTATCTTCTCGAGTTCCAGGTCTATGATGTCATCCATGATACGCTGTGCCTTCTGCACATGGTCGCGGAAGAGTTCGAAGTTGAAGCGCGCGTTCTTCGTAAAAGGCTCATCAACATAGGAATAGAGGTTGATAGCGAGCAGGCGGCAACTGTCGTAAGGGCAGAGGGGAATCTCGCCGCAAGGGTTGGTGCTGACGGTGCGGAAGCCGAGGTCGGCGTAGCAGTCGGGCACGCTCTCTCGCAGGATGGTATCCCAGAAGAGCACTCCTGGCTCGGCGCTCTGCCAGGCGTTGTGGACGATTTTCCTCCAGAGGGCGCCGGCATCGATTTCCTGCTTCACCATCGGATTGGGGCTGTCGATGGGGAATTGCTGGGTGTAGGGGCGGCCTTCGGCAGCAGCCTGCATGAAGGCATCGTCAATCTTCACGCTGACGTTGGCTCCGGTGACCTTGCCCTCCACCATCTTGGCGTCGATGAACCGTTCGGCGTCAGGGTGCTTGATGGACACGGAAAGCATCAGTGCTCCGCGGCGCCCGTCCTGAGCCACCTCGCGCGTACTATTGCTATATCGCTCCATGAAGGGCACCAGTCCTGTGCTGGTCAGGGCAGAGTTCTTCACAGGTGATCCCGTGGGGCGCAGGTGCGAGAGGTCGTGTCCCACACCGCCGCGGCGCTTCATCAACTGCACCTGTTCCTCGTCGATGCGGATGATGGCTCCGTAGGAGTCTGCATCGCCGTCGAGTCCTATCACGAAGCAGTTGGAGAGGGATGCAACCTGAAAGTGATTCCCGATACCCGTCATCGGCGAACCGGCCGGAATGATGTAGCGGAAATGATCCAGGAGGTCGAACACCTGCTGCGCAGAGAGGGGGTTGGGGTACTTCTGTTCGATGCGTGCCACCTCGTTGGCAATGCGCCAATGCATGTCGCGGGGACTCTTCTCATAGATGTTGCCATAGGAATCCTTCATGGCATACTTGTTCACCCAGACGCGGGCCGCCAGTTCGTCGCCGGCAAAATACTCAAGGGAAGCCTCGAAGGCTTCGTCATACGTGTAAGTCTGTTCCACAATAAGTTATGGTAAAGTGTAATAGTAAAAACGATAATACTCAATTACGATTGTCCTCATCCTTGAAGGCAGCCACACCGGCCGCATCCATGAAGACGAGGTTCGGGTCGTAGCCCTCGTGAGCCTCAAGGAGAATGAATCCCACGGGAAGCTGCCACTTGAAGGAAGTAGAGATAGCCTCATAGGGCTCGCCATAGCGCGCCGTCAGGCTGTCCACGAGTTCATCCAGGGGGACGTTGTGGGGCTGGGCCATAATGCGCCACACGGTCTTTGTCTTCTTGGAGAAGTTGACGCGGAACAGCTCAGGATGTCCCAAGAGGTTGCCCTTGAAGACAAAGAAGAGCTGGTTGAGGTCGCGCTGTTTCTGCTTGTAACCCTGCTTCTGCAGCACCTTGGAGAAATCATAGATGTCGCCCTTCATTTCCACACCCTCGAAGAGGAGGTGCTGGGCGGGTGCGTCCTGAGCCTTAACTGCCTGACAGGCGAGGACTAACGTAAGGACAAGAAGTAGCTTTTTCATTGCTTTAAGGATAAAGAATTTGAATATTTCGGCACAAAATTAGCTTTTCTATTTGAAGCTACCAAATATTTCACGTTTTTTTTGTACCTTTGCCCTCGAAAAGAATGTTAACATCTACATTTTATGAAAACAATCACAACCCGACGGACCGTTCGACAATACAGCGGACGCGATATTGAACCCGAAATGCTGCAGAAACTGCTCGCCGAAGCAGCACGCACACAGACCATGGGCAACCTGCAACTCTACAGCGTGGTCGTCACCCGATCGGCCAAGGGCAAAGCAGCCTTGGCTCCAGCACATTTCAACCAACCCATGGTGGAGTCAGCACCTTTGGTGCTGACTGTCTGCGCCGATTTCCGCCGCACGACGACCTGGGCCCAGTGCCGCAAGGGCACTCCGGGGTACGACAACCTGCTGAGTTTCCTGAACGCCGCCACGGACGCGCTGCTCTTCACGCAGACGTTCTGCAACCTGGCCGAAGAGGCGGGATTAGGTCTCTGCTTCCTCGGCACCACAATCTATCAGCCGATGGCCATCATCGAAGCGTTGCAGCTGCCGCAACTGGTGTTCCCCGTGGCCACGCTGACCGTGGGATGGCCCGCCGAGGAGCCTCCCCTCTCGGACCGACTGCCACTGGAGAGCTTCGTCCACGTAGAGTGCTACCACGACCCGACGCCGGAGGACATTGACCGTTTCTACAAGGAAAAGGAGGAACTGCCCGTGAACCGCGAGTTCGTGCGCATCAACAACAAAGAGACGCTGGCCCAGATTTTCACGGATATCCGCTACACGAAAAGCGATAATGAGGCCCTGAGCAAAACGCTGCTACAAGCCCTGAGAAAGCAAGGGTTTTGGAAATGAGAAAATGAGATAATAATTGCAGCGGACGGGGTCGGCTCATGCAGCAGGCTTCAAGTATGGCGGCACGATGAGCTAAGAAAAAAGGGGAAGTGCGGAAACGAGCCCTCCCCCCCTTGGGGGGGGAGATGGAGAGGGGCTTTATTTATTGCAACAGCTGTGCTTCTATCTCTTCTATTCGTGAGCTGAAGGCACTGTCGGAGCCCATTCGCTCCTCAATGCACTGACAGGAATGAAGCACGGTGGCGTGGTTGCGGCCGCCGATGGCGAGACCAATCTTGGTAGTGCTCAGCCGCGTGTGCTTCTGCACCAGATACATAGTGACCTGACGCGCCGTGACCACATTCGCCTTGCGACTCTTGGACAGGACATCGCTGGGATCGATTTCGAAGTAGGAGCACGTGCACTCAAGGATCTGTTTCGGAGTGAGTTCCTGGGGGCGGTTCTGCACCTCGCCAATGGTGTGGGCGATGACTCTTTCTGCCAACTGGACATCAATGTCGCTGTTCCATACCACGGAATAAGCCATCAGCGAATGCACCACTCCCTCGAGGTCACGCACACTGCAGTTGACGGTACGTGCGATGTAGTCCACCACGGACTCGGGGATGCGCAGTCCGTTCTGCCGTATCTTACTACGAAGGATGTTGCGGCGCAAGTCGGCATCAGGACTTTCCAGTTCTGCCAGCAGGCCCCACTTGAAGCGTGTGAGTAGGCGTTCCTCCAGTCCCTGCAGCGCCATAGGCGGGCGGTCGCAGGTGAGGATGAGCTGGCGGCCGTTCTGGTGGAGGTGGTTGAAGATGTGGAAGAAAGTCTGCTGGGTGGCCTTGGTCACGAACTCTTGTACATCATCGATGATGAGCACGTCGATACTCTGGTAGAAGGAGATGAAATCGTTGGTGGTGTTCTGACGCACACTGTCGGTGTACTGCACCTGGAAGAGGTGCGCCGAGACGTAGAGCACCCGTTTCTCGGGGTGCAGTTCCTTCAGGCGAGTTCCGATGGCATGCACCAGATGCGTCTTGCCGACGCCCGATGGGCCATAGATGAACAGCGGGTTGAAGGTCGTCTGCCGCGGGTTCTGCGCAATGGCCAAGCCCACCGTGCGAGGGAGCTTGTTGGAATTGCCCTCAACAAAGTTATCGAACGTGTAGTTAGGGTTCAGGTGCGAATCCAGTTCCTGCAGCAAGCGGGGGCTCTTGTTGGCAGGGGCTGCCACGGCGGATTGTCCCACGGCCGTGGTGCGCTGTGTGCCCTCGACCACCATATCTTCGCCGTTGGTGGAATCCGCGTGTACATTATAATATAATGAGATTCCGCTGCCATAAACCCGATGGAGCACCTTGCGCAGCAGGTCGAGGTAATGTTCCTCCAGGTGCTCGCGGAAATAGTGCGTTGGCACCCCCATATAGACCTTGCGCTCGGCCTCGTCGAAGGTGACAGGGCTGATGTGCGCGAACCAGGTATCATAGGCTTGCGGCTGCACGTTATGTCGTATCAGCTGCAGACACTGGTTCCAACGGGGATCTATATTTTGCAGGGTTTCCATTCTTTTTGGTTATGGCATGCGGCGAATAGGCCGAATTGCGGTGCAAAGGTAGGGCTTTTTTTTCGAACCGCCAAATGACCCTCAAAAAAAAGCATTTTACGAAGCGGCCCTAAACGACACGTTTTCAAGTCCCTGAAGGAAGCCTCCCCAAAAAATGATTATAGAGCACCTTGCAAAATAATAAATTTCTGAAAGACAAAAAGTTGGAAGAGAACAAGCGTCCTGCTTCCAACTTTTTTTTCGTTTTCCTAAGCCACACTATCTAAAACGTTTACCGATTTCCGTTGTCAAGGTTTCAGAAAGGGCCTTCTATTTGGAAAATTTCTTTTTAAGACAAGAATCATCATTCTTTTTTATCCTTCTTGCCGAATACCGAGAAGTGGACATAGCGTTTCGGATTGGCTTTCAGGTCTTCAAGCAGATTTGCGGCCCCCTGGGTGGTGCGGTTGAGGTTACCATAGAGGGTTGTGTCGTTCAGTAGGAGCCCGATATTGTTGTCCTTGGAGTTCAGCTGGGTGGTCATCTGCCTGACGTCATCCATCACTCCGTCCACCTTGGCCATTGTGGCACTGAGGTTGAGTTGCTTGAGGCTGTCAGTGAGCGCCACCACATTTTCTCCGGCGCGATTGAAGGTCCGGGTCATCGTGGGCACTTCATTCTCCAGCAGGTGGTTCAGGTCGCGCGAGCTCTGACCGAGGGAGGCCGTCAGCTGCCGTGCATTGACAAGGATAGCCTGGATATTACTGTCGCCGACGACCGTATTCAGGGTGGTAAGCAGCGTGTCCACCTTGGCCATGGTCTGTTCCAGTTTAGGCATCAGTTCCGCAGCGCGCGCCATCAGTCCGTTGTTAGCCTGCGAGGGAATGGTATCGCCAGGCGAGAAGCGCTCCACGGGGCTGTTGCCCATCATCAGGTTCAGCGTACAACCGCCGAGCATGGCTTCGTCCAGGACGGCCACCGTGCCAGCCGGCACACGCATTCCGTGTTCTACGGAAATCTCGACGATGACGCCCGAGCCCGGACGATCATAGTCGTAACGGATATTCGAGACAATGCCCACATTATAGCCGTCGGCATAGACAGGGCTGGACTTGGCCAGCGCCTTGGCGTTGCGGAAATTGATGTAATAGGTGTCCTGCGTGCTGAACAGGTTGGCACCCTGGAGGAATGTGATAATCAGATAGAGGACAACCAGCGCGATGATACCGGTGAGTCCTATTTTTACTTCGCGGGAGATGCTCATGAGGTTATTTTTGTGTTTCTTTGTACTTCTTGATTGCTTGATAGATGCTCTGTGCGAGCTCGCTGACGCCACGTTCGCTAGTCAGATAGGCTTCCTCGGAGGCTGTGGTGATGTAGCCCAGCTCGATGAGACAAGAGGGCATAGACGTAGCGCGCAACACCAGGAATCCGGCCTGATGCACGCCCTTGTCCGGTCGGCCGGCAGCGCGGAACTGTTTCTGCACCAGTGTGGCCAGCCGTACACTCTTCTCCATATTCTGATCCTGCATAAACTCAAAGATGATGTAGGATTCGGAGCTCTTTGGGTCGAACCCCTCGTAGCGGTTCTCGTAGTCTTTCTCCAGGCTGATGACGGAGTTCTCGCGCTTGGCCACGGCCAGGTTGTCGGCCGCGCGATGCATTCCCAAGGTGTAGGTTTCCGAGCCTCTGCCCTGTGCCTTGCCGGGCAGGGCATTTGTGTGAATACTGACGAAGAGGTCTGCCTTGGCCTTGTTGGCAATCTTGGCGCGCTCGTCCAGCTCCACGAAGACGTCTGTCTTGCGCGTATAGACGACCTTGACGTCCTTCAAGTTCTGCTCCACAAGCTTCCCCACGGCGAGGGTCACGGCGAGGTTGATATTCTTCTCCTTGCCCTTGACCTTGCCTTTGCCCAGTGCCCCCGGATCTTTGCCTCCGTGGCCGGCGTCGAGCACGAGGGTAAAGGAACTCTTCGTGCCGGACGGAGCATCGTCGGCAAGTGCGCGAACGGGAAGTGGCGGGAAACAGAAGGTCAGCGTCAACAACGCGACCGCAAAAAACATTCTATGGAAGCTTGCTCTCATAAATTTGGGCGCAAATATACATCAAAACTGCCGCAAAGACAAAAAAAGCTGCTTCTTTTTTTGGGCAAGCAGTCATTTTATGCTATCTTTGCCCCTGAAAAGACCAAATTCACATCTGATTATGATCGGACTTTACATCAAACGCATAGAAATAGAATCACTCTGGCGCGGCACACGACATATCGTGTGGAACCTCCGGCCGGGGGTGAACATACTCAGCGGTATCAATGGCGTAGGCAAAAGCACCATACTCCGGCGAACCATACGCCAGCTACTGCTGAATCGCGAGAGCTTAGAGCGCAACGGTTCACTGGGGGGCGTGCGGCTGACCTTCGAACCCGAGGAGGCCGACACCGTACGCTACGATGTCATCCGCAGCACCGACCGCCCGCTGGTCAGTGCAGACATCGTGGGCAAGGTGGCCGACGCGCACCTCACAACGGAGCTCGACTGGGAACTCTACCAGCTGCAGCGTCGGTTCCTGGACTATCAGGTGAGCCAGTCGAACCGCATCGTGGAACTGTTCACCCAGGGCGACCCCGATGCGCAGCAGAAGGCGGCCGACATCGCCCGCGAGAAAGCGCACTTCCAGGACCTCATCGACGAACTGTTCCGCCCCACGGGCAAGACCATCGACCGAACGGCCAACGAGCTCTTCTTCAACCACATGGGCGAGCGCATCACGCCCTACTTGCTTTCCAGCGGCGAGAAGCAGATTCTCATCATCCTGCTGACCGTGCTCGTGCAAAACCGGGAGCCATACGTACTGCTCATGGACGAACCGGAAATCAGTCTTCACATCGAATGGCAACAACGACTGCTGGATCTGGTGGTGGATCTGAATCCGAATGCACAAGTCATCATCACCACACACTCGCCTGCCGTCATCATGAACGGGTGGATGGATCGGGTTACAGATGTGGAGGATATCATCGTTGAAAACTGAAAACGATGCCCAAGCGCCTGACACAGAACGTTAATTCGGCTTATATCGAAGCTGCCAATCGCCTGCGCCCCTCCAGTGCCCGCAGGCGCATCGTGGCGTATGTGGAAAGTTATGACGACGTGGCGTTCTGGCGAGGAATCCTCGATGACTTTGAGACTCCGGACTTATACTTCGAGGTGAAATTACCCGGGCGCGACTCGCTGCAGAAAGGCAAGCGACAGGCGCTGACCAACGTCCTCACAGCCGACCAACTGGGCAATGCCATGATTGCCTGCGTAGATGCAGATTACGACTATCTGCTGCAAGATACCAACGAGAGCACCCGCACCTTCAACTCCTCACCCTATGTCATCCACACGGTGGTCTATGCCATCGAGAACTACCAGTGCTACGCCCCATCGCTGCATCAGGCGGTGGTCACGGCGACGCTGAACGACCGACCCACCCTGGACTTCGAAGCCTTTCTGCGAGAGTACAGCCAGATCATATGGCCACTGTTCATCTGGAATATCTGGGGATACCTCCGCGAGGACTACAAAGGATTCACCATGATGGACTTCTGCGGTTGCGTCTCCTTCCGCGACGTCAATCCCTATCACCCAGAACTGGCCTTGGCGATGGTGCGCCGGCGAGTGAACCAGAAGATTGCCGGGATGCAACAAAAGCACCCCGACGCCAAGAAGTCCTACGCCCGCGCGAAACAGAAAATGCGAGACCTCGGGCTGACACCCGAAACCACCTATTTATATATACAAGGCCACACACTGTTTGAGAATGTCGTGATGCCGCTGCTGGAACCCGTATGCAGCATGCTACGCAAGGAGCGCGAGCGAGAAATCAAGCAACTGGCCGTGCACAACCAACAGCGGCAGTGCGAGCTCTCGTCCTACCAGCATTCTGTGATGCCCATAGACATCGTCCTGAAAAAAAACACCGACTTCAAAGATGCCCCGCCCTTCCAGCGGGTTCAGGAGGCCATACTGCGAGTCGTGGAAATGAACTCTCCAAAAACAACACCGACCAATGAAATATCATCACCGACCCAGACTGACAATCCATAGTCTGCAAGCTGTGCTGGCAGTCATACTACTGCCCCTGAGCACAATGGCTCAGACCGCCTATGACTACTCCCGCCTGCAGCGCGAGCGCCTGAACCGAGGCACCGTGGCCGTGCGCACCTCGCCCGACTCGGTGCTCGTCTCTTGGCGATACCTCGAGTGTGACCCCATCGACGTAACCTTCGAAATCCTGCGCAACGGCAAGCTCATCGGCCGTCGCCATCAGGCGGAATCCACCACGTTCACTGACTACTACCCCGCCAGCGAAGAAGCTACCTACACCGTGCGACCCGTCTATGCCAACGGCAACCTGCCCGCGGAACTCCGCACCACGGATCTGCCGCTGCTGACCTCTTCCTGGACCCTGCCCGCCCATGCGCCCTTCGGCTATCTGGATATTCCGCTCAATCCCCCCTCACTCCCCTCCTCCCCCACTCCTCCCTCATCCACTCCTTCCTCCCCTGCTGCGCCTCCCTCCTCCACTGTTCCCTCCCCCTCCTCCAGTGTGTCCGCCGGTTTTCCCGGCGGATCAGTCACCTACCACGCCAACGACGCCACCATGGCCGACCTCGACGGCGACGGCCAGCTGGAAATCATCCTCAAGTGGGATCCCTCCAACTCGCGCGACAACAGCCAGAGCGGCATCACCTCCCCCACCATCCTCGAGGCCTTGCGACTCGACGGCACCTCGCTCTGGCGCGTAAACCTCGGACCGAATATCCGCAGCGGAGCTCACTACACACCCTTCATCGTCGCCGACCTCAATGGCGACGGCTGTGCTGAACTCCTCGTGCGAACCTCCGATGGCACCATCGACGGACTGGGCAACATCCTCGGCGACCCGAAAGCAGACCACGTCCGTCGGCCTGACCATGAGGTTTATCAGGCCAACAACAACCCCAACGAGCAGTTCCGCGGTCCTGGTTGGCCCAATCACATGGATCCAAAGGCGCGCCGAGGCGGTTTCATCTACAAAGGACCCGAATGGGTCACCTGCTTCGATGGCCGCACGGGACGTGCCCTGTCCACCGTGGATTACATTCCTGAGAGAGGCGAGATTCGCGCCTGGGGTGATAACTACGCCAACCGCAGCGACCGCTTCCTGGCCGCCTGCGGCTACCTCGACGGTCAGCACCTGAGCGCCATCTTCTGCCGAGGCTACTACACACGCACCGTGCTCGCCGCCTACGATTTCGACGGCAAGCAGCTCAGCCTCCGCTGGGTCTTCGACACCAACGACCCCGACAAGCGACGCTATGCCGGACAGGGGAACCACAACTTGCGAGTGGCAGATGTCGATGGCGACGGATGCGACGAGATCACCTATGGCTCCATGGCTGTGGACCACGATGGAACGCCCCTTTACAATACCGGCTTCGGCCACGGAGACGCCATACACCTGACCGCCTTCTTCCCCCCGACAGCGAGCAGCGCGGCCGACGCTTATCCCGCCGACAACGCCCTTCAGGTATGGGACTGCCACGAGAACAAACGCGACGGCAGCGACTTCCGCGACGCCCGCACCGGCAAGGTCCTCTTTCAGCTCCTCTCCCCTAAAGACGTCGGACGATGCATGGCCGCCGACATAGACCCCACGAACCCAGGACTGGAAATGTGGTCGTCGGCCTCTGGAGGTATCTGCAATGTCCGGGGCGAAGTCATCGACAGCACCGCGCGAATACCCATCAACTTCGGAATCTGGTGGGACGGCGACCTGCTGCGCGAACTCCTGGACCACGAAGCAGTCAGCAAGTATCGCCACCCGACCTCCGAACCCTCCCGAACGGGAGGGCCACTAATTCCATCCCCTGCTTCGCCGTCCTCCGCTTCCTCCTCCCCTGCTTCGTCCGCCGCCTCTGTCCAGTCTCTTACGTCGCCATTGAATGGCGACAAAGCCCGTCAAGGCTACAACGGCGACAGCCAGGAAGGCGAAGCCGGCAAGGGGCACTATGACTTCAGCGGAAGCAGTTCCTGCCCCCCAATCTTCAAGTTCGACGACTGCGCCTTCAACAACGGCACAAAGTCCAACCCCGCCCTCTGCGCGGACGTCATCGGCGACTGGCGGGAGGAAGTGCTCACCCGAACGAAGGACAATCGCCACCTCCGACTATATATCAGCCCCCTGCCAACCCCCTACCGCTTCCACACGTTCCTCGCCGAACCCGTTTACCGCCACTCCGTGACGATGCAAAACGTAGGCTACAACCAGCCCACTAACGTCGGATTCTACTTCGGTGCCGAGCTCCAGGGTAGCGGCCGTTTGCTGCGCGGATGGCAGTTCTGATCACTTCCCGACAACCTAGAGCCAACTATAAATCAAGCTTATGAAAAAAATCTTTTGTCTCCTATTCGCATTTGCCGCATGGTCCGTCAATGCACAAGTGAACAACACGGAGCTTGCGGACCCCAAACCGGGGCCGCAGGAAGCCTGGCAACAAGTGGCACAGCCCACCCTCGGTTGGGGCAGCATCGATGTTCGATACTCCCGCTCACAGGTGCCCCAGACGACCATGAAATCCCCTCTGCTGCGCGCCTGGCGCGGCGAACGTGTGTCTGCACAAGCCGTACTGGCCACACCTAAGGTCCTGGAAAAAGTAACCTTCTCCGTCAGCGACCTCAAGAGCGGACGGAACGTCATCCCCGCCTCAGCCATACGCAAATACTTCGTCCGCTACGTCATCGCCGACAGCTACAAACAGCGGGAAGACACCTGCCTCGTCGCAGACCGCCTGGACCCCGTCGAAGAACTGACGGTGGAAGCCAACACGGCGCGCCCCCTGTGGCTGGATATCCGAGTGCCGGCCGACGCTGCAGCGGGAACCTACAAGGGAACGGTCACCGTCAACTGCGACGGAACCCGCCTCACCCTGCCCCTGCAGCTGCAAGTCGCCACTCACACCTTGCCCGCACCTAAGGAGTGGTCCTTCCACCTCGACCTCTGGCAGAACCCATACGCCGTGGCACGCTACTTCCAAGTACCACTCTGGAGCCAGCAGCACTTCGACCTGATGCGGCCGTCCATGGAACTCCTGGCTGCCGCCGGACAGAAGGTCATCACCTGCTCCGTCATCAACCGCCCGTGGAACGGACAGACCTACGACCCCTTCGAGAGCATGATTGGCAAGATGAAGCAGCTCGACGGCACCTGGCGCTACGACTACAGCGTCTTCGACCGCTGGGTGGAATTCATGATGTCGTGCGGCATCACGGAGCAAATCGACTGCTATACCCTAGTGCCCTGGCACTACCGCTTCGACTACTACGACTGCGCCTCCAACAACGTGCAGTTCCTCGAAAGCAAACCGGGGGAACAGGCCTATCATGATTTCATAGCCCCCTTCCTGCGCGACCTGAGCAAACACCTGCGCGAGAAAGGCTGGTTCGAACGCACTTATATCGCTATGGACGAACGACCAGCAGCAATGATGGACGCCGTCTGGCGCATCATTCAGGAAGTTGACCCGGAGTTCAAAATCGAAGGCGCTGCCAACTACAATATCGAGAGCGAGTCCGCCGACCGTATCGACGACCTCAGCGTAGGGGTTCACTACAATCTGATCAAAGGCGAAGCCCTGGCGCGCCGCAAGGCCAAGGGACAGAAAATCACCTTCTACACCTGTTGCAGCAGCGAGCGCCCCAATACCTTCACGTTCTCGCCCCCAGCCGAGGCTACTTACCTCTGCCTTCACGCCTTGGCTTGCGGCTACGACGGCTACCTGCGCTGGGCCTACAACAGCTGGCCTGCGAAGCCCAACCAGACCAGCCGCTTCCGCAGTAAGGACTGGGCTTCCGGCGACGCCTTCCTCACTTATCCCGAGGGCAGCAGTATCCGCATGGAGCGCCTCACCGAGGGTATTCAGCTGTTCGAGAAGATACGCCTGCTCCGTCCACAGCTGAATGCAAAGCAGCAGAAGCAACTCAACGACGCAATGCAACTATTCAACGACGGCAAATTCAAGACCGACAGAGACGCTGCCGCACCGATCCACCAACTGAACGACTTGCTCTGGAAGTTGGGTAAATGATACATCATACAAATAACATAAAAAAACATTCCGATGAAACATCACTCCCTACTACTCGCTGCGCTGGCTCTTGCAGCTGCCGCTTCTCTGCCAGTCATGGCGCAGACCACTCGAGTTCTGTCTCCTGATGGTTTAACCTATCTTGATGTGAAATTTGCCGATGGTCAGTTGTCTTATTCTGCAGGCTACCGCACCATTGCGAAAGCCAAGAAGAAAGGGGCGAAAGCCGACACGCTCGATGTGCCTATGGTGCTTGATTCGCCCCTTGGTGTCTATACCAATGTGGCCGATTTTTCGAAGGACCTCACCCTCAAGGAAACCATTCGCCACGAAGGTACCATCAAGCACAGCTACCACCTCCGTCAAGGCAAACAAAGCGAGATCAACAGCGAGGAGAACGGTCTGGGGCTGGTTCTCACTACCCCCCAGCGCAGAAATGGCGGGGTAATCATGACCGTGCAGTTTGCCGTCTTCAACAACAATATTGCTTATCGTTACCGCTTCCTACAAGGTGGTGAGACAGGTGCCATCGTCATCACTGGCGAAGCTTCCGGCTTCCGGCTCCCCACCGATGCCACCGCTTTCATCTGCCAACAAAGCGACCCGATGGTCGGGTGGAAGCGCACCAAGCCCAGCTATGAAGAAGGCTACATCTGGGACGAGCCTGTCACAAAACGTAGTCAATCCGGCCAGGGTTGGACTTTCCCCTGTCTGTTCCACGAGGGCGACAAGGGGTGGCTCTTGATTTCCGAGACAGGTGTCAGCAGCAACTATTGCGCCAGCCACCTCTCCGACGCCACTCCCGACGGCCTCTTCACCATCGCTTTCCCCATGGAGGGCGAGAACAACGGATTCGGCAGCACAGGCGCGCAAATCGGACTCGGCAACAGCAATACCAACGCCAATGACGATATGACGGGCTACACTCCTTGGCGCACCATCACTTTGGGCCCAACGTTGAAGCCCATCGTCGAGACCACCATTGTATGGGATGTCGTCGAACCGCTCTACGAACCCTCCATCGACTATCAAGGTTCGCGCAACACCTGGTCGTGGATTCTTTGGCAGGACCCCAGCATTAACTACGAAGACCAAATAAAGTACATCGACCTCGCCGCAGCACTCGGCTGGGAAGGCTGCCTCATCGACGGCGGATGGTACGAGCATATCGGGCGCGAAGGAATGGAGAAGCTCTTCGCCTACTGCAAGCAGAAAGGTGTCCGTCCCTGGGTATGGTACAACAGCAACGGTGCCTGGAACGACGCTCCCCAGTGCGCCCGCCAGGCCATGCACAACTCCATCGTCCGCAAGAAGGAGATGAAGTGGCTGCGCGACGGTGGTGTGGCTGGCATCAAGGTGGATTTCTTTGCTGGCGACAAGCAGGAGACGATGCGTGTCTACGAAGGCATCCTCAGCGATGCCAACGACTATGGCATCCAATGCATTTTCCACGGTTGCACCTTGCCCCGCGGCTGGGAACGTATGTATCCCAACTACTGCAGTTCAGAGGCCGTATTGGCCAGCGAGAACCTCTATTTCAGTCAGGGCTTCTGCGAGCAGGAAGCGCGCCACGCCTGCTTGCATCCGTTCGTGCGCAACACTGTGGCCTCGATGGAATACGGTGGCACAGTGCTGCAGAAGCGCCTGCACAAGGAACCCGGCAAGGGCAACACACGCCGCACCAGCGACGTCTTTGAACTCGCCACCGCCATCGCCTTCCAGTCCAGCGGTCAGAACTTCGCCCTCACACCGCGCAACCTGACGGAGCAGCCGCAGTTCGAAATCGACTTCATGAAGCAGGTGCCCACCACCTGGGACGAGACCCGCTTCATCGACGGCTATCCCGGAAAGTATATCGTCCTCGCACGTCGCCACGGCACCCGGTGGTACGTCGCTGCCATGAACGCAGAGCCCGCCGCCAAGCAGCTCTCCCTCGACCTCAGAGTGCTCGATGGTTTCCACATCGAGAGCGCCACTCTCCTCACCGACGGCCCCGACGGACAGACACCCCAGCAGACCACTGCCAAACCCGACAAGAAGGGCCTCATCCAGCTGACCCTGCAGCCCCAGTGCGCAGCCGTGCTCTTCTGAACAGACTCGCCTCCGGCGGCTCCACGCGAACACACGGAATTTGCCGGTTCAGGAATAAAGAATCCCGCCGCGTCAGAACGATGCAGCGGGATTCTCTTTATCTTGCTTTCACCCGGCAGAAACCTTACCAGGGAAGGAATAAGGTGCGCTTTCTCAAAAGTGGCTGCTGCCGTCGAAGCAGTGGGTACAAACCTTGCACTTGGGCAGGCCGATGGCCTTGATGAGAATCTCCAGCGTGTTGAACTTCAGGGAGGAGAGGCCCAGCCGGCGCCCCATTTCCTCCACCATGGCGCGGTACTTCAGCGAATCGGTCTGTGCATACTCCTGAAGGATCTCGTGCGGAGTGGAAGCTTCGCCCCCGATACCGCCGGGAGTATTGTCGCGGTCGCCTTCGAGGTCATGAATCACCTGGCGCGTGAGCAGTTCCATATCAGACTTGGAGGCCGAGAAGTTGATGAAGGGGCAACCGTAGATCAGCGGCGGACAGGCTATGCGCATATGAACTTCCTTGGCACCGAGATCAAAAAGTCCACGAACGTTATCGTGCAACTGGGTGCCGCGAACGATACTGTCGTCGCAGAAGAGGCAGCGCTTGCCGTTCAGGGCATAGCGGTTGGGGATTAGCTTCATCTTTGCCACGAGGTCACGGGTGAGCTGGTTGCCGGGCATAAACGAACGAGGCCACGTAGGAGTGTATTTAGAGACTGCACGACGATAGGGGACGTGCAGGCCTTCGGCGTAGCCTGTGGCCATTCCTACGCCACTGTCGGGAATACCACTGACGCTGTCCACTTCGATATCGTCCTGCTGACCCATCAACAGTCCACAGGTATGACGCATTTCCTCTACGTTGCGTCCTTCGTAGGTGCTGGTGGGGAATCCGTAGTACACCCAGAGGAAAGAACATACCTGCATCTCTTCATTGGGCTTGCGCAGCTGCTTCATCCCGTCGGCCGTCAGCAGGACAATCTCTCCGGGTCCCACGAAATGCTCCACCTCAAAACCCAAGTTGGGGAATGCTGTAGTCTCCGACGTGGCAGCCCAGGCACCTTCCTTCCGCCCGATAACTATCGGGGTGCGGCCTAGGCGGTCGCGGGCGGCGATGATGCCATTTTCGGTGAGAATGAGCATAGAGCAGGAGCCCTTCACTTTGTTGTAGACATTTTCAATTCCGTCGACGAAGGACTTACCGCGGGCGATAAGCAGGGTGACCAGTTCCGTGGGATTCGTCTTTCCGCTGGACATCTCGCTGAAATGATCGCCTTCGTCCAGCATTTCGCGCGTGAGTTCATCCAGGTTGTTGATCTTCGCCACGGTGACCACAGCCATCTTTCCCAGATGGGAATTGATGACGATGGGTTGCGGGTCGGTGTCAGAGATGACTCCGATACCGCTCTCGCCGGGGAACTTCTGCAGCTCCGTCTCGAAACGGGTGCGGAAGTACTGGTTCTCAAGATTGTGGATGCTGCGATAGAAACCCTTCTCCGCAGAGAAAGTGGCCAAGCCGCCGCGCTTGGTGCCTAAGTGGCTGTTGTAGTCGGTGCCGTAGAAGAGGTCCGTGATACAACGCTGAGTAGAAATAGTTCCAAAAAAGCCGCCCATAGAGGTTGGTTCTTGTAAAGTGAAAAATATTACGCCGCAAAGGTACTGCTTTTCAGTGAAAAAACCGCCGTCTGCAGGAGAAAGTTGCTGCTTCGGGACTTATTTTTTTGCGATATGTCAAGTCTGCTAAACATTTCCTAACCGGAAAAGGCTTTTTGTGCTTATCTGAGCAGCAGCCTCAGAAGCAGTTGCACATCAGCCTTCCAGCGAGATGCGATGCGCAGCAGCCCGGACGAAATCTCGTCGCGGTCGCTGTAGTGCGTCACGCCCGCCTTCAGCTGTGCCGTCCAGCGGCTGTCCCGCGTCCGCAGTTTCAGGGTCGTGCCCAGTCGCTGGCCGCGGCCGTAGAGCTGCTGCATGCCGAAGGTCTGCAGCAGCGAGGGCTCATAGACATAGAGACGGCTGTCGAAGTCGCTGGTGCGGAAGAGGGCGGCGAAGAGGGAAAGACGCAGTTGCTGGGAGCGCGAGGTGAAGTCCACACGCGGCATCACTGCATAACCCGTGGAGGACCCTTCTTCGTGATAGCGATGCAGGAATCCCGCGAGCTGCCCTGTCCAGCGCTGCGAGAAGGTATGAGTGTAGGTGGCGCGCAGGCGATGGCTGTAGTGGCGCAAGTCGCTTTGTTCCTTACTCTTTACGCTGTAGCGGAGCGTCAGGCTGCGGCCCCGGTGTATCGAATAGGTGGCCTGCACCATCCCTTCCCATCCGTCGGACGAACGGCTCATGGTGTAGCGCGGCCAGGGCGAATAGAAATAGTCCACGTAGGCCGTGAGATCCAAGCCTGCAGCGTGACGCGCGTCCAACTGCAAGGTGACGCCGCTCTCGTTTTGCGCACGGCTGTTCTCGCCATAAGCCATGGCGTAGGGCGAGAAGTAGTTCTGGGAATAGAATCGCTGGATGACTGCCAGCTGCACATTTGTCGAGAATCGCCACGCCGCCTTGTTCAGAGTTGCCCACCCACCGCTGTCGCCACGGGCGTTGCGGGAGAAGCTGCGGGCAGTCTCGCCACCGACAAACAGGCGCGACGACTGCAGCCCATAGTCCACGCCGGCGACTCCGAACTGATAGCTATCAGGCAACAGCTGACGATAGATTTGGTCGCCCTGACGGAATTGGTGGTCGTAGTACTGGTACAGGGCGGTGGCTCCCAGCCGCAGTGCCGAGGGCCTGATGCCCCGAGTATCCTGTGCGAAGCGGAAGGTCTTGGCTGCATGCAAGGCGGTGAGCTGGCTTCCCAGGCTGCCTCGACGATTGAGTTCTCCCTCCGTGCGGTGCAGGCCCGTGGTGTTGATGGACTGAACAGTATTGTCCGCACTGACGGTGGCATCGAGTTTGCGGTAGGAATAGAGTGCCGTCAGCTGCCACTCACGTCCCAGATCCACCGTGGCAGCAACACCGCGCAGGTAGTTCACCTCGTCGGCCGAACGATGGGGACGCAACCCGGAAGCTGTACGCCACAGACCCATAGACAGCTTGCCCAGCCGAAGGCCGTTGTTCAGCACCAGTCCTTCGCCGAAACCTACTTTGTAGTCACCCAGGACGACGGCCTTCAGGGGACCGGCGTCCTTCAGCATGACGTGTCCGCCATAGCTGTCCCAGAGCGGCGTCCTGCTGTTCATCATTGCCTCGCCAGCATCAGTCTCTGCGCGCAGCCCTGCATCGAGGTGACGTCCCTGTTGCCAAGTGTAGCGCCACCGGTTGGCCAGTCCCCGTCTCCAGGGCCAGCCGGCACGATTATATAAAGGAACGTCTACGCGCGCGTGAGCCTCGTGTCTCCCTTGTCCCCACCAGGATGTTTTCCCGCCACTGCCTCGAGCCTCCTCATCCGCCACGACGACGAACAGGCGCAACCACTGCCGCTCGCGGGCGGTCAGTTCGCCCACCAGCAATAGTTCGCCCAGGGTTCGCATCCCTCCGTTCATGGCCCGATAGTTCAGGATTCCATCCACTGCCCTCTCACTCAGGAAAGGCAGTGCCAGCAGCTGCTCGCGGGTGGCGCTGTTGATGTCCAGGGGGTTCTCGTGAAGTTCTGTCAGCAGTTCCTGCTGTGCTTCCCATTGCTGCTCTTCGTCCGCTTCCACAAGTTCATCGGACAGTTGCTGCATCAGTTCGTCCCAGCCGTCCGTCGGTGTCTGGGCTACTGCTGCCACAGGCAGCCACAGGAGGAATATGATGCTAATACGTCTCATCGATATACTCCCCCAGGCGGCGATAGAACGGCATACGGCAAATGGTGCTCTTGTCACCGAGAATGATGAGTTTCATCCGGGCGCGGGTGATGGCCACATTCATGCGGCGCAGGTCACGCAGGAAACCGATGTCACCCTGGTCGTTGCTGCGCACGAGGCTGATGACAATGACGTCGCGCTCCTGGCCTTGGAAACCGTCCACGGTGTTCACGGTGATGAGCGAGCGGAAGGGTTTCCAGTAGCGATCCTGCCGCAGCAGTCGGCGCAGCAGCCCCACCTGTCCCTTGTAGGGCGAGATGATACCTACGTCCACGCGTTCCTCCAGCAACCGTTCCTTGCCAATCTTCTCGAAGTAGCGCTGCAGGGTGTCCAGCGTCAGCTGCGCCTCTGAGACATTCACCCGGGAGAGGCCTGAAGCGGACTCTCCGGAGGGAGAGTCTGTGGGGAGAGCGTCTGCGGGAAGAGCGTCCGCCGAGTCTATCCACTCTATCGCCGTGTCCCAGTCCAGGATTCCCCGGTACTTCACTTCCGGCGCGCTCTGCAGCAGTCCGCCGTAGAACTCGCGGTTGGGGAACTGCATGATGGCATCGCACATACGATACTGAACACGCAGCAGCGACACCGCCTGCGGCTTCTGTTCCACGATATATTGCATCAGCGTCTTGTCCAGTCCGCCGTGCATCGCTTCCGGCGATTTGATGGTCGGCGGCAGCTGCCGGTGGTCACCGGCGAAGATCACGCGGTGCGCCTTGCGGATGGCAATCCAGCAGGCGGCCTCCAGCGCCTGAGCGGCCTCGTCGATGAACAGGGTGCCGAACTTCATCCCCGTGAGCAGACGGTTGGCGCTTCCTGCCAGGGTACAGGCGATGACCTTGGCATCAGCGAACAGCGCCTGATTGATGGTGTACTCTATCTCCATAGCGCGGTCCTTCAGCCGGGCTATCTTCTGATGGCGGTTCTCGCGGCTGCCGCTCTTGGTGTCGTAGATCTGACGGATGGTCCGGCGGACGGCCCACAGTTCCTGATAGGCCGGGTGGTCTTCGAAGCGGCGCTCGTAGGTGAACGAGAGCATTTTGTCCGTCACTCGCGTGGGATTGCCTATACGCAGCACACTGACTCCGCGGTCCACCAGTTTCTCCGCAATCCAGTCCACCGCCATATTCGACTGCGCACACACCATCACCTGATTCTCGCGCCGCAAGGTCTCGTAGATAGCCTCCACAAGCGTGGTTGTCTTTCCCGTTCCCGGCGGTCCGTGGACCACTGCCACGTCCTTGGCCCACAGCACCTCGTTCACCGCCTCCTGCTGACTCGTGTTCAACCAGGGGAACCGTACGGGGGCAAAGGTGAATTTGCCGCAGGGCTGGGTGGAGTGGAAAATCTCGCGCAGCTCTGCCAGACGACCCGTCTTGGCCTGGATGACATCGTCCAGCGCCTCGAACATCAGTCGGTAGGTCTGCTCGTCCAAATAGAGCTGCACACCCAGTCGGTAGGCATCGCGCAGCTGCTCCAGCGCTTCCGCCGAGGGCAGGACGATGACCATCCGGTCCTCCTCCACGTAGCTCACTTGCCCCACAAACTTATAGTAATGCAGCATACCGCCCGTGCCATGGAGGTCGCCCGATGCATCTTCCGAGAAGAAGCAGACGGGTTTGCCGGGTTCAAAGAGAGAAGGCTCGGCCCCTCTCCCCACTCCCCCCGTGGGGGGGAGAGCCTCTTTTCTGCCGGCCACGTTTTGAGAAGAAACGGAGTCCTCCCCCCCACGGGGGGAGATAGTGAGGGTCTTCACCTCCACCACCAGCTGGTCCAGCGAGTTGTGGTAGCTGCGACCCATAGTCAGCGGGAACCAGGCCATGCCGCGCTCCACCTTTCGCTGCACGCCAGTGGCTTCCGTCAGGCGCTGGAACTCTTCCTTCTCATAGGCGTACTCTGTTTGCAGCAGAGCACGCTGACGCTGCAGTATGGTAATCGGACTTTCTGTCATAATCGTACATATTCCGGCGCAAAGGTAGTGAAAAGTTAAAAGTTTTACGCTCAAAGTGAATAGTTTTTATCTCCAAGAGCCGAAAAGTTAGGAGATTTATGTATCTTTGTGCCGGAAACATTAAACTTTAGACCCTGCTCAGTGTCCAAAACGCATAGCGTTTTTCCCTCACATCCATCTATTGTATGCTCAGCGTCAAGACCTTCATAGACCGCCCTATCCTTGCAGGAGTCATCTCCGTGATGATTGTCATCGTGGGTGCCATCGGACTCACACAGCTCCCCATCGAGCAGTTCCCGGATATTGCACCGCCCACGGTCAGTGTAGGTGCAAACTACACGGGTGCTAACGCCGAGACCCTGCAGAAGTCGGTCGTGGTGCCGCTGGAGGAAGCCATCAACGGTGTGGAGAATATGCTCTATATGACCTCCAACGCCTCGAACAACGGTTCGGCACGAATCAACGTGTTCTTCAAGCAGGGGACTGACCCCGATATGGCTACGGTCAATGTCCAGAACCGAGTGGCGCAAGCCCAGGGACTGCTGCCTGCCGAAGTCACACGCACCGGTGTCACCGTCATGCGACGTCAGACCTCCACACTGAAGTCTTTAGGACTCTACAGCCCGAACGGCACCTACGACCTCGCCTTCCTCAACAACTACTTCAAAATCAACATTGAACCGCGTCTGAGCCGAGTGCCGGGCGTAGGTGAGGTTGACGTGTGGGGCTCCAACTACTCCATGCGCATCTGGCTTGACCCCGCCAAAATGGCACAGCACCACCTGATGCCATCGGACATCACTGCCGTGCTGGCCGAGCAGAATATCGAGAGCCCTGCCGGGACTCTCGGAGAGGAGAGCGACAATACCTTCCAGTACGTCCTGAAGTACCGCGGACGATATGAGGAAGAAGCGGACTACGAGAACCTGGTCATCCGCGCCGAAGCAGACGGCAGCGTGCTACGGCTGAAGGACGTGGCACGTATTGAAATGGGATTGCAAGGCTATGCCATCGAGGGCTACATCAACGGGCGACCCGGAGCTACCTGCATGATTTCCCAGACACCAGGCTCAAATGCCAACGAAATCATTATCGCCATAGACCGACTCGTGGAAGAAATACGCCATGACCTGCCTGCCGACCTGGAACTCATTGACCTCATGTCCACCAAGGACTTCCTGGATGCAAGCATCCACAGTGTAGAGCGTACACTCTTCGAAGCCATGGCGCTTGTGGTGCTCGTGGTGCTCCTGTTCCTGCGCTCGTGGCGCGCCACCCTTGTCCCGCTCGTGGCCATTGTTGTATCCCTCGTAGGCACTTTTGCTTTCCTCTACATCGCCGGTTTCTCGCTCAACACACTGACACTGTTTGCCCTGGTCCTGGTTATCGGCACGGTGGTGGACGATGCCATCGTTGTGGCCGAGGCGGTGCAGGCGAAGCTGGACTCGCCAAATCCTCCACAGTCGGGAGCCACCCTCTCTGCCATGCACGAAATCACCACGGCACTCATCACCTCCACTCTGGTCTTCATGGCCGTCTTCATTCCCGTCTGCTTCATGGGCGGCACCAGCGGAATCTTCTACACCCAGTTCGGACTGACGATGGCGGTGGCGGTGCTCATCTCGCTCATCAATGCGCTCACTCTCAGCCCCGCGCTCTGCGAACGACTGCTGAAAAAAAGAAATACCCAAGAAGCCCTAAATGCCCATGAACCCCACGAAGCCCATGAAGCCCAAGAAGCCCATAAACCCCATGAACCCCATGAACCCCAAGAAGCCCATAAATTCCTTTCCGCCTACGAGCGCATCGTCAGTTTCTTCCTGCAGCGCAAGTGGCTGGTATTCCTCCTCGTGGCCGCCGCCCTCGTCACCTTCGCCTACCTGCTGCGCACCACCAAGACCGCCCTCGTACCCGACGAGGATATGGGAGTAATCTACGTCACCGTGCAGACACAGCCCGGCAGCACCAAGGCCGAGACTCACACCATGATGGACCGCGTGGAGAAACTCATCGTGGATCTCCCACAGATTAAGGCATACTCCAAGAGCGTTGGTGTCAGTCGTATGGCAGGCCAGAGCTCCAACAACGGTATGTTCCTCCTCCGACTGAAGAATTGGGACCAGCGGCGCGACAAGGGCGATGACCTCAAAAGCGTCATGGCAGAAGTCAACCGCCGCGTGCGCGACATCAGCGGAGCCAAGATCATGGCCTTCACGCAACCTATGATCAGTGGCTACGGCGCCACCAACGGCTTCGAACTCCAAGTGCAGGATCATCAGGACCGCAGCATCGATTCCCTGATGGCCGTCACCAACCGCCTCATCGCTGCCCTGCAGTCACGCCCCGAGATCTCGCGCGCCCAGACCTCCTTCAACAACCGCTATCCCCAGTACCGCCTCACCGTGGACGCTGCCCGCTGCAAGCTCGCCGGCGTCTCGCCCTCAGATGTCCTGTCCTGCCTCTCGGGCTACATCGGCGGCAGCTACTCCAGCAACATGAACAAGTTCTCAAAGCTCTACCGAGTGATGGTACAGGCCGAAGTGGACAAGCGGATGGACGTGCAGGCACTGGATAATATGTTCGTGCGCGCCAGCGATGGTTCCATGGCGCCCCTCTCTGCTTTCATTACCCTGACCCCCGTCTTGGGCACCGCCAACCTGACGCGCTTCAACCTTTTCCCCGCCATTCAGGTCAGCGGAATGCCGGAGCAGGGCTACAGCTCAGGACAGGCGCTGCAGGCCGTTCGCGAGGAGGCTGCCCGCACCCTGCCGCAGGGCTACGGCTACGAGTTCGCAGGCATGAGCCGCGAGGAGGCCTCCGCGGGTCAGAACACCATCTACGTCTTCGCGGCATGCATCATCTTCATCTACCTCATCCTCTGTGCTCTCTACGAGAGCCTGTTCATCCCCCTGGCCATCCTATTCAGCGTGCCCTTCGGCCTGCTGGGTTCCTTCCTTTTCGCCCAGTGGTTCGGACTGGAGAACAACATATACATGCAGACGGGTGTCATTATGCTCATCGGTCTCCTGTCGAAAACGGCAATCCTGCTGACAGAATACGCCAGCGAGCGCCGGCGCGCCGGAATGACAATCGTCCAGGCTGCGCTCTCTGCCGCCCGGGTGCGTCTGCGCCCTATCCTGATGACCTCGTTGACGATGATTTTCGGCCTGCTGCCCATGATGTTCGCCAGCGGCGCAGGCGCCAACGGCAATATCTCCCTGGGCGTGGGCACTGTGGGCGGAATGTTCATCGGCACCATCGCCCTCCTCCTCTTCGTGCCCTCCCTCTTCGTCGTCTTCCAGACCATCGAGGAACGCGTGGGCGGAAAGCCCAGAGAAATACCACCACCGTAGGGACATACCCCCGTGTATGTCCGAAATACCAACACCGACACCTGGGACCGAGGATATATTCGTTTTCGGACATACACGGGGGTATGTCCCTACAACACCTATTAACGTCTATTTATTGAACTATGAAGAAAAAAATCTTAACTGTGCTACTCGCACTCTGCGCCACCTCCCTGGCTCTGGCGCAAACCGACAAGACCCAAGGTCCCTCGCAGCAGGGAGCTCCAACACCTGAGAACCGCCTAATCCAACTGCGCCACCAGCTGGAGCAGCCCCTGGATGCAAAAGCACAACGTCAGCTCATCGCAGACATCACAGAGACGGGCACCTTCGTGGCCATGATGACCCTGGGGCAACAATTAGACAACGCAGCTGTGCAGAAGCAAGCCGCCCGCGGCATCGCCGCCATCGCCCTCGCTCACCCCGAATACGACGGCCATAACACCCGTCAGCTCCTGGCTCGCGCCATCCCCTTCGTCGGAGGCAAGCAGCGCCGAGCCATCATCCAGCGTCTCGGCCAGACACCCGTGGAAGGCTACGTCAGCCACTTCAACGGGCGCGACCTCACCGGCTGGAAAGGACTTGTGGAGAACCCCATCGCACGCAGCCGGATGACACCACAGCAGCTCGCCGAGAAACAGGTGGAAGCCGACCAGCGGATGCGCGATGACTGGAAGGTGGAGGACGGACTGCTGGCCTATGTGGGCACGGGCTACGACAATATCTGCACGCAGGAACAGTACGGCAACTTCGAGATGCTCGTGGACTGGCGCCTGGATCCCACGGGCAAGGAACCTGATGCCGGCATCTACCTCCGTGGCACGCCGCAGGTGCAGATTTGGGACATCCGCCGCACAAATGTAGGCGCACAAGTGGGGTCCGGCGGACTCTACAACAACCAGCAGAACCGCGCCATCCCCCTCTGCGTGGCCGACAACGCGCTGGGCGAGTGGAACTCCTTCTTCATCCGCATGGAAGGTGAGCGCGTCACCGTCCGCCTCAACGGCATTCTCGTCGTGGACCGCGTGCCCCTGGAGAACTACTGGGACCGCAGTCTCCCAATCTTCCCCGTGGAGCAAATCGAGCTTCAGGCCCACGGAAGCAAGGTCTATTACCGCGACATCTACATCAAGCGGCTCCCCTAAACGCCCTTGAACCTATATTGCAGGATACAGAAATCCCCATCGTACAACCAATCATAGTGCGGTGGGGATTATTATGGAAGGTGGATGTGATGCGCTACTCGTTCCAATCAACAGGATTGGCTTTCACATTATTACCTGATGAAGGGGGCGCATCGCCTCCGAGTTCTTCTGTTTCGGTTCGGCTGAAACCATTGACTTTGTATCCGCTGTTGGCCAGCGGTAGCTGGCATTGGGTGGAGATGATGATGCAGGCTGGATGCTGATAGGTTGTTTTCATTGCTGCTGCTTTATTGAGGGATGACGGCTGTTCCCATATTGATATTTACGAAATACTCTACGCCTGCTTCCCAGGAGCCAGCGAGGTTGAAGTCGTGGGACTGCTCAGTACCATTGTTGACAGTGTATGTGACGGTGAGCTTCAGACCCTCCTTCGGCTGGGGAATCAGGAAGAGGTAGCCACAGGGAAGGGGCTGTTTTTCGGTGGTGAGAGTGATGTCGCCTGTGGTTAGGGTGTAGCTGGCAGAACCTTTTACCCCTTGCCACTTCGTATCCACATTGTAGTAATAGCCACCTTGATTCTTAACTCCAGACAGCACCACGCTCTTGACAATGACGCTCTTCTCGCGCACCCCAGCTGTCTTGGAAATGTTGAACTTCACGGCAGCACAGGCGTGATCGAAGTCGAGGCTCACCTTGCCCCCGGCATCGTTGAAGGAGATGGCTTTGTGAGTGGCCACGAGGAGATCGGTCTGGTTGAAGGCACTCGCATCCATTGTGAAGCTGAGGTAGGGGTTACCGGAGGGGTTACTGGGGTCCCATTGGAAGGTGCCGGCATTGTAGGCGTAGAAGTCAATCTTAGAGTTGTCTTGCACAGGCCAGGTGTATGGGTTTGTGTTCCATGAGCCGTCTGTTTTCGTAAAATCATACTTGTAGCCGGCTGTGTAGTTCATGGAGAAGGCCGAAAGCGACTCGGATGTGGTGGCAGCCGCGGTGCGCGTGGGCAGCTGCTTAGGTTCCCCGTTGGCATCGAGCAGCGGATTTTCGGTCACTTCCACCGTGATCAGTCGCGGTTCCGGCTTAGGCTCGTCCTGGTCATCGGAGGAGCAGGCGGCGAGGAAGGCCGCTGTAAGAAAAGTAAAGAAAAAAATCTTTTTCATGCTGAATGGTTTATTTAAGTGTTACTTGGTGTACGCCGCAGGGACGAGGGAGCGGGTCTTCGCAGGCCGAGGTTCAGAATTTTGCTTCTAACATGATGACCTCATCGCCCAGGACGATTCCCTGTGCGACGGTGTAAACGCCGCCCTTCTCGGCACTGTAGAACCGCAGTTCTGCCTTATCTTCGCCTTCGCGATAAACGATGAAGCCTCTCCATCCGGGATAAAGGTCCTCGCACTCCGTGAGTACTCCGCGGCACTCGCCATCGATGAATACTGCCATCTCATCCCCGTCGGCACGGTTGAAAGGCAGCTGCTCAGGCAGGGTGACGGAAAGCGGCACGAACAGGGGGTACTTCAGGCTGTTGCCCGTCGGATCAAACACCAGCTGGAACGCTTCGTCCATCAAGTTGTTAGGCGTGAAGAGTGGCATGTATGGATCTTTGAACAACGCCTTGGCTCCTCCACTGTAGTATTGCAGCTCCATCGGCTGCCCCGTTTCCTGACTGGAGCCCTTGATGTGAATCAGGAACACCACGGAGCCGTCGGGATAGACATTGGGCTTGCTGACGCCCCTGCAGGTACCGTTGATGAAGATAGCCATCTGGTCTTGCGACGAAGACACCTTCTGCAACTCTTCGTCCAGCGTCACCAGCAAGTTCATACTGCACTCATAGAGTGTGGCCGCTGGCTCCTGCCAGTCAGGTGCCGGGTCGTTCGAGGACCAGTCCACCGCCCAATGCGGTGCCTGCACCGCCGTGAATGGCGCAGTGCTGATTGTCTCGTCGTCCGATGAGCAGGCGCAGGCCACAGCGAGCACTGCTGCGTAAAGGATAAGTTTTATCGATGTTTTCATTTTACCACTTGTTTCTTACCATTATGAATATATATACCTTTTCGCATGTTGCGTTTGTCGGCTTCCGTCTTGGCTACGCGTCGTCCGCTGAGGTCATACCAGTTGCCGCCCGAGCTCTTCTCCTGCAGGAAGGTGATCTTCGTGGGCTGCTTAGGCGAACCGCTGATGGCGTCCGGGAGATAGTTGAGTACGGGTCCGGTGGTGGCGATTCTCTCGCCGTCGCGCTCTACGGCGAAGGAGAGCGTTTGCTGCTTGTCGCCAGCTATGGAGAGGAAGATGAGCGGTGATGTTTCCTCACCGGTGTTCTCCACCTCAGCCTCGCCGACTACTTCTCCGTCGGTGAGCGCGATGAGCTTGTCGCCAGGCTGGAGTTCCACCCCGTCGGCGACGGCCGTCAGCGACATGGTGCGTGCGTGGGCCAAGGCTTTGGGTGCGCGCTGTGTGCTCTGTGTGCCCGTCTCCTCGAAGAAGGCGGCAGAGGGTTCGAAGTACGCGTAGGTAAACGTAGCGTCGCCCTTGCGTTGGCGGTAGAGCATATATCCCTCGCCGGGTTTCATGTACTTGAGGTTACCCTTCCACTGGCGCGAGCCGTCTGCCGTCTCGGTGAACATGGCGAATTCGGTCTTGCTCTTGATCAGGTCGCCGTCCTCTGCGTCGTCGAGATAGTCGGCGAGTGCCGTGCTTACGGGCAGATTCACCATGGGCGTGAATCCTATGGAGTTCCATCCGTTCTTGACGGGGATGGTTCTTTCGCCGGGTGTGGTGATGGCATTTCCGGTGATTTCCACGACGGTGTACTTCGATACCTTGACGCGATAGCTCTTCTGCACGTTGATGGTGAGTTCAGCCTTCGGATCTGTTCCCCTGTTGGAAATCCACATGCCGTTGTTATAGAGCTTCGAGAGGTTCTCGTTCTCGTCGGTTATCATGTCTCCGTCCTGCCAGGGAAACTGTTTCAGGAAGGTGGCGGAGTCGCGATAGTCGTTGCTGTTGACATTGAGCGACACCCAGTTCCACCCAGGCATGAGTTCTATGGTCTGGATATACTGCGAACCAGCCTTCAGTACGACGGGTTCCTTGGTGGTGCCCTTGACGGTCTCCGGCTTGAATTTGATGGTCTTGGAGGGGGTAAGCAGCATCACCTTGCCCGTGTCGTAGTGCCAGAGCTTGAAGTTGAGGGTGCGCTCCACGGTCATGCTGTCATAGACACTGAGATAGACGAAGCTCTCGGCGGACGCGGTCTCGTAGTTGACATTGCTGCATCCCATGCATCGTCCGGTGGCATCGAACACGCCCACGATGTCGCGGGAGTCGGTGACGATGTCCTCACCTATCTGCACGCGTCCGACAATACTCATGGAGAACTGCTTTATGTCTGGATCGACGTACCACGTTGGCAAGTCGCCCTCCACGGTGATGTTGAGCATCAGCGGCTCCGACAGTCCGTCCTCGTCGGTGAGATAGATGATGTCGTCGTAGGTTCCCACGTTCGTGTCCTTGTTGATGGTGAAGGTCAGCGTCTGCAGGCTCTTGGCATCGACGACATCCTTCAGGGTGTTGACAGTGAGCCACTTCGGCATATTCTCGATGGTGAAGGTGTGCGGTGCACCGCTGTCGTTGTAAATGTTGATGTCGAAGCTCATGTCGCTGTAGGACAATGAGCCGATGGTGTTCTTGTAGGTCTTCTGCTCCCACCGCAGCGGGCTGCGGTCCACGAACGCCTCGGTGGTGGCCGGCGATGCCATATAGTTGCCGTTGAGGTCCGGGATGTCATAGATGGTGACGAAGACCTGCCGCTTGTTGATTCGTGCATCGCGCTCGTCGATGTTCACCAGCAGCTGGTTGTCACGTCCGACGAAGCTGAAGTTCAGGTTGCGGAGTTCCTGATAAGCTTGCATCGGCGCACCCTGGTTCTTGTCTATGTGATTGATGACGTAGGGCAGCGGATCGGCGAACACCGTGTCGCGCCGCTCCAGCTCCTTGCCGTCGTCGTAATAGACTTTCTGGCTGAGTGCGTAGGGCTGCAGGGTGTATTCGTTGTTCAGCTGACGCTCCTGGCGGTTGAATCCGAGGAAGGTGACCAGTCCTTTCTCACTGCCACCGACGGACTTCTCGCTGTAGCGGCGGATGAGCGACGGCGGCAGGGCCTGCTCGAAGAGACAGATGCCGTCGAGCCATCCCGTGAGGGCATAGTTCTGATGGCGCACGTCGTCGTGCTGTCCGGCTTCGTACCACACCATGTTTCCGAGGTAGAAGTTGTCGCCCTTCATGCCACCCAGGGTGTCGGTGGAGAACTGTGCCTTGAGCGCGCGGTCAACGTAGATGCTGGCGACCTGATGTGCCCGGTTGACGGTCATGGCGTAGTGATGCCATTCGTCGTTGCTGAAGTCGTCGCCCAAGGGGTATTCCCTTCCGTTGGTCCGGTATTTCAGGGTCTTACCCTCGAATCCGATGAAGAACTTGTGGCGTGCATCCGTGTCTGTGGCCTTGCCGGCGCCATTGCTGATGAGCGCGCCGCGCCCGTTCTCGTCGGTCTTGAACCAGAACATGAGCGTGTAGTCCTGTTCCTCAGTGCGGCTGAATCGCTCGGCGCGCACCTTCATTCCCTTGACTTCCCGGCCTGTTTCGCTGCGGTCCAGACGGAGTGCCATTCCTCGCGGCAGTGCCCACGTGGCCCCGTTGAGTTTGAGGTGTGCGCCCTGTGCGAGGTCTGTGGCGTAGTCGCCGGAGCCTTGGTTCATCGGGTAGTAGTCGGTGAGTCCCACTTCGTAGCCCGTGAGCAGTTTCTTGGCGTAGAGGGTGAGGCTTGCTGCATTCATGGCTCTGTTCCAGACACGCCCCTGCAGCATTCTTCCTTTGTAGAATTGCCGTTTGCTGACGTCCGTCTGGTTGGTGGAGCCGAAGATGACAGGTCCGTATCCGCTGTATTTCACGCTGTCGAGTGAGCACTGGCACTCCTCAGCGATGATGGTCATGCGCTGTTTGTCGCGGTCCAGCACGAGTGCCACCTGCCGGTAGCCGTCGGTGTTGATGGTGGTGTCCGTCTCGAGGACTTTTCCGTCCACCACGGCGCGCAGCCGCTTTTCCTTGGTGAGCCAGAGCTGCAGCTGCTTGCCGTCGGTGCCATGCGAGAAGATAGGCATGTCCTGACCCGTGTTATCGGGCTTGATGAGCACTTCGATGGTGACGTTCTTGTCGGCAAAGTTGCGCCGCGCCTCGCTCTGGGCATATCCTTTTCCGCTGAACAGCAGCGCAGGTTCCTCCTGCACGGCGGTCTCGTTGGTCTCGCCCATCACCTCGAAGTTATCGGCCTGGAGGTAGTTGTGCTCGATGTTCTCCGAGAAGTTGAAGATGATGTTGTCGCCGGAACCCAGAATGCCGTCCTTGGGTTCCACGGTGCCGAAGAGCTGCGGCCGCCGTGTGTCCTTGACGCCCGTGAGCACCTTGGAGTCGCTGGTGATGAAGCTGTTGCCGTTGCGGCAGAAGAGACGGGCGCGCAGGTCGTAGGCTTTCTCCATGACCTGTCCTTCGCCAAAGAAGTTGGTCACGATGTTGCCGTTCTCGGGAATCATCGCCTTCGTGCCGCTGGCGGCGCGATAGGCCGTGGAGTCGGCGTAGAAGCCGCAGAGGTTGGTCCAGTAGTCATCGCCGCGCGTGCTCTCCTTATATTGGAACTCGATGTGGTCGAAGTTCTTCTGGTTCTTGTTGAATCCGCTGATGACCACCGGCAGATACCACCCTCGTTCAGCGTCGAAGGGCGCGTCGGTGTTCATGATCCACTTGTCGCCGGGTGTGGCGATATCCACCGCTCCTGCCTGCAGCAGGTAGTGCACGGAGAAGGCCACTTCCTGGAAGCACTGCACATCGCCCTGCGAGATGATTCCGATCTTGAGGTTCTCGTAGTCGAAGTCCTCTCCGGCCCACACCTCCAGCGTCTTCTCGGTCACCTCGCCGGGCACCGCCTTGATGGTCATTCCGGCGCGCGAGAGCGGCATACCGTCGACCAGGAGCCGTGCGCCCTTGGGGTTCGACGTGTCATCGAGGTAGAGCGTGAAGAACTGCAGCGCGCCACCGACGGCCTCGGCCTGTTCGCTCTCGTTGGTCATGTAGAGCTTGAAGCGTGCAGGCTGGTCGTAGGGCACACCGCTGACGCTCTGCTTGTCCATTCGGATGATGGGATTCTCGATCTTCTTCGTGCGCTCGTCCAGCAGGGTGCCGGCGCGGTAGAACAGCGTCTTGCGCTCGTTCTCCCAGGTGCGTACGGTGGCGCCTCCGCGGGTACGATAGATGAATCCCCGGGGCTTCACCATGTCATGCACGATGTCGCGCGCCCCCACGTCGCGGTCGAGGAAGTATTCCATATAGTCCACGTTGTTCAGGAAGTTCTCTTCCACGAAGATGTCCGTGCGGCTGTCCACGGTGGTGGCCTGCCGCGAATCCATCATGCTGGAGTAATAGACGTCGAAGTCCAGATGCGACTTCTTGTCCATCTTGATAGTGAAGGTTTCCTTGCGGTTGTATTTCGTCGTCTCGTTGTTCTTGGGCGTGACGCCGAAGGCCACGGTGGGCGTGAGGCTGAACTTCCACACCGTTCCCGTGAACTTGAATTCCTTTACTGCCAGCGGGCTTTCGTTGTTGGAGACCTTGGACAACTCTGCCGAACCTTTCTTCATGGCCTTGGAGCTGTTGAGCAGCGAGAAGAGGAGTTTGGCGGCCGCGGGGCCGAGTATTCCGGCCATGGACGAGAAGGCTGCTGCCGTGCGTTCTTTGTCGCCGTAGCTGTCCTTGTCCGGGTCGGGGTTGGCAAAGAAGTTGTGGGTGTAGTCGGAGAAGATCCAGTTGTAGGACGTGGTGTTGGAGTACTCGGTGGCGAAATCCTCGCTGTAGGTCACCGAGCCGCCTCCATCGACGTCGAAGTTCTTCATCTTGTTGGTGGCTTCGAGTTTCTGCTTCTCGTTGGTAGCCACCATGTTGGCCCAGGTGTACATGGCCTCGCAGAAGTCCTTCACCTTGTCCTCCTCGGCTCCGCTGTAGCCGTTGGGCAGGACGATCTGGTAGTTGATACCCTCCTCTGCAGTACTGATGGTGGTGTTGTAAACGTATTCCCATTCGGCATCGCCTAACTTCACAGCCTTCTTTGTGTTGAGAACGCCGAAGTTCGGGTCATCCGGGGTGCGCAGCGAGCGATAGACAGGTTGTCCGGTGGCGTTGGCCTGCGCCTTGGCTTCGGCCTCGGTGCCGGTGAACATCAGCGACTGGCACTGCTGCGCCAGGTTGGGGATGAGCTGTTTGACGATGTACTGCTGCGAGTGAACGAAAGTGGACTTGACGGTCTGGCCCAGTCCGACGACTTCATCGCGCACGAGGTGGAAGATGCTGTCCTTCTCGTCGCGTCCGGAAGCGATTTCCACCATGTAGCCAGCCTTGCGCGCACCGGCGCTGGCCCGGAAGGTAGAGTCGTTGATGGCTCGGATAGCCACCGTCGGGCGCAAGAAGACATTCGTCTCCATGCCCATATAGAGGTCTGCGTCGGCACCCACCATGGTGACGCCGCCGTCGGTAGAGATGTCCTCGTTGGCCGTCAGCGTGTAGGCGAAGGCGCGTTGTCCGCTGCCGGAGAAGATGAGGTCGAAGCTGGTGTTGAAGACTCCCTTTGCGGAGTTTATCAATCCGAATTCCGCTACCACCGCCACGGTTCCCGTGTACATGTCTGTTCCGGCGCCTCCGGAGATACCCAGGGTGAGGCCTCCCTTCCATGACATGTCCATCTGGTAGGACAACTTCAGCGTGGAGCCCTTGGTAAGCTTAGCTGTAGAACCGGCACCGGGCGGGTCGCGCAGGATGTCCACCAGCACGGGCTGGTCGAAGGTCAGGATGTCCTTGGCACCGGGCTTGGCGTACTGGCTGAAGACATATCCCTTGATGGGTTCTCCCTCCAGGGTGACGCCGTCGCGCTCCAGGGTGAAATTCACGGTGCAGAGTGCGTCCTTGCCGGTGAGCAAGTATGGCATCTGTGCGGCGCGCAGGGTGTAGGTGCGCTCGCCGTTGGCATCCAACTGCAGCACCTCGCGGTGTGTGCCGCTGACGAGTCCGTTGCGTACCGTGACCGTGCCGCCGCCCAGGCGCACGATGTCCACGGTGTCGCTCTTCACATTATTATTATAATAGTACTTCTCCACGGCTGCCAGTTTGATATTGTAGCCGCGGTCGGTGCTGAAGACAGGATGACCGAAGGTGTAGCGGGTGACGGTGGTCTCGACGCCCGTCTTCGCATCCTTGGTGGTCACGGGGTATGCGATGGGAATCTGCTGCTTGCCGCCTACGAGCGGGCGCATGGTATAGTTCTTCTCGCCGAAGTAGTCGAACTTATCGAATCCCACCTGCTTGCGCTCCAGCAGCACCGGCGAGTGGTAGATACGGTTGTACTGGGCATGATACTTCACGTCCACCGCGCGGATGGAGTCGCCGTTGGCATTGGCCCAGGCACCCTCGACGTGGTCGGTGTGCGGAGCGATGGAGTCTGTCAGGTCGATGACGTCGCCCGTCTGTCCGTCCTGGAACAGGGTGGCGTAGCCGCGGGCGGTGATCTGCTGAATCTTCCACTTCACGGGCGGCAGCTTGACCATGTACTCTCCCGTGTGGACGTCGGGTGTGACCTCCACGCGGTGGGAGGTGGTGTGTACCCGTGTCTGGTAGTTGTATTTCTTGTCATGCGCGGTGTGGGTGAACACCTCGTCGCGCTCCTTCTTGCTGCGGTCGGTGATGTCAAAGACCAGCTGCGAGGCGTTGTCGCCCTCGAGCACGAACACCATCTTCAGGTCGTCGCCCAGGTTGTTCCGCGAAAGCGAGTTACCCAAGGGGATGGCTGCCTGATCCATGCCGCCGGCCACACGCCCGATGAGCGTCACGCGCGTGTCATCATAGAAGTAGATGCCGGCCACGTCGGTGTTGAAGTCATAACGGATCTTCGTCGTGTCGTCGTCGGCGTGGTAGAAGCCGTTCTGGTAGAAGGTGTGTCCGTCCTTCACCGCCTGGATGCTGTGCGGCATATTCGGCAGCATGCGGAACGAGAAGCGGCCCTCAAAGTCGGTGGTGACTTTGCCGCCAGCATTGCGCACCTCCACTCCGTCAACAAGGAACGAGGCGCCCTGCACCGGAATGCTGGTGCCGAGGTAGCGCACGAATCCGCTGAACTTCACGCTCTTCTCCACGTAGAACTCCACGCCGCCGACGCTGTTGCTGCCCGGCTGCGTGCCGAAGGTGATGCTGCGCAGCCCGCTGTCGTAGCCGGCCACCTTGGGCAGCACGTTGTAGGCACTCTCGCCGCCGTTCCAGTAGGGCAGGCCGTCCTTCTCGAAGTAACCGCTCTCATCGGTCGTGACCTCCTCCGTGAGCGAGGGGCTGCTGATGATGACGGTCACTCCGGGAATGCCTGTGCCGTCGGGGAAGCGGACGTAGCCCGAGACACGTCCCGTCTGCACGCAGTGTCCGGGCACCCACAGGGTGCTCTCATAGTGCGTTCCCTCGCAGCTGTTGACGCCGCGCACGCGGTACTCATAGCTGTGTGTGGGCGAGGTGGCCTTGTCCTCATACTGCATGTCCACGAGCTGCGAGACCAGACAGACGGAGTCGGCAGGAGCCTTCACGTCGCGCCGCCACACCTCGTAGTAGTCCACGGGCATTTCATCGACGTTCTCCCACGTCAGCAGCACGGAGCTCTGCAGCGTCTGCACCTTCAGCGAGTCGCGGTTGATGTGTCCGAGGTTCTCGTAGTAGAAGCCGTCATCGGGCAGTGTCGCTGCCGTCGTGCTGCCGGCCACGGGCGTGGAGAACTGCACCTGCTGCACCAGCGGCTTGCCGTCCTTCCAGCACCAGTTGTCGGGTGCTGTCGCGGACTTCTTGCCTTGCTGGATACGACCGTTCCAAGTGCCAAAGCCGTCAAAGTAGGAACAGTCTTCGATGATGCCCCACTGCGGTTTCTCGCCCGTGCTACGCAAGAACTCCTCCCAGCCATCCGTGTGGAAGAGGATATCTGGTTGGAAATAGCTGTTGCTGATTTTGGCAAAGCAGTCCTTCCGTCGCCACGCCACAAAGCCGGAACAGTTCGTCGTATTAAACTTACGTGAGTAGCTGTGGTTGACCAGACAGTTGCTGATGCGCACGCTCTTGGTGTTGTCCGTGCCGGAGTTCTGGTCCACGAGACCCACCAAGCCACCCATGGACCCGTCGCCGATGATCACCATCGTGATGTTCATGGCCGACGTGCAGTTCTCGATGTACACCTCGCCGGTGGACACCATGCCGAGGAGTCCGCCGGCAAACCGGTTATAGAGCATGACGAAGCCCGCCGTGGTGAGGTTGCAGAACACCGCCCCGCTGCCGGCGAAGCGCACCGGCGAGAGAAACTCATCGCTCCTCTCGCGATTCTCCGGATAATCGACGGTCAGCGTGTGTCCGTTGCCGTTGAAGTTGCCCGTGAAGGGTTTGTCCTGGTGGTAGCCGATCCAGGCATTTTGATCAGCTTCGCTGATGCTGATGTCAGCTGCCAGGATGAGATTGGGCGGCGTGTCACTTTGACCAGTATTCAGGCTCTTCGCATACTTCTCGTAATCCTCCTTCGTGCTGATCAGTTGAAAGACCGTGCCCGTGCCGCGGCCGATGGGCGACTTGCCGGGGTCCACGACGAGGCGCATCTCGTACCGCACGCAGGAGCGCGTCAGCGTCAGCTCGGCCTGGCGTGTGCGCAGCTGCTCCGCGGTCAGCGCGGTCACCAAGCTGTCCACGAGCTGCCCCTGGCGGTTGAACATCCGGGTCTCCACCTTCAGTCCGGCGCGCTCGTCCCAGACGTAGTTGTGCGCCGCGTCGTTCTGTTCCCAGTTCCAGGTGAGCCGCACCTGGCGCTCAGCCTCGTCGCTCCACACCGCCCGGACATCCCGGGGCTGCAGCAGCGCCAACGTGGCGAACTGGGGCTGCACGTAGGCCACGGTTGGGTTTTTCTCCAGACCCCACAGTCCCTCCGTCGTGGCGCGAAACACGCGGTAGCGCACCAGGGGGATGCCCAGCTTGGCGTCAATCTGCGCTGCCGTGAGGGCCGACATGAGGGTGGAGTCGCGGAAGGTGTAGTCCTCCAAGTCGGGGTCATACACCACGTCGGATTCCACATTCTCGAAATCCTCAGGGCGACCTGTCAGCGAGCGCTGAATCTGGAAGATATCGCCTTCCAGCAAGTCCTCCATATCGCGGTCCATAACCTTCCAACGCAGCACCACGGCGCCCACGCTGTCCACGTCGGCCCGCAGCAGGCGGGGATGGTGAATCAGAGGCAGCTTGTCAATGGTCTTCGTCACGTCGCCGTCGAGCTTCGAGGGCCACGAGCGTTCAGGCAGCTGTGACTGTTCGATGGTGGCAGAACGAATATTCGCGGTGATTTGCAGGTCAGTCACTTTCTCCGTCGCCGGCAGTGACACAAAGCCGAAGTAGGAATCCTCCTCCATCGTCTGCCGGGGCAGCGCCTTCTTGGTGCCGTCGCGGCCGGTGTAGGTGGCTTCGATGTAGTTGATGGGACGGTCGCACGACACGGGGATGCGCAGCGTGGACTGGTCGCCCTCCTCCGTGCCCGGCACGGCATCATACGTCTCCAGCGTCACCTCGTCGAACTCGATGGTGCCCAGATCCTTAACGTAGTCAGTGATGCTTCCTCCTTCATGAAACAGCTTGGCTTCTACCCGGAGCGTGTATCGCTTGCCTGCGAAACGGACAGGATAATACCAGTCCAGCTCAGCATAGCCGTTCTCCTTGTTAGTGCGCACCGCATCGTGTTGCGCTGCACTGACGTAGGAGATCAAGCATAGCGGTTTCCATTTAGTATCATTCGTCAGATAGAGCAGGGATTCGGAGCCCAACTGGTTTAGGTACAGTGATGTAACGTAGCCCGAGTTGCTGCTGTTCTGCTCGTAGATGTAGAACACTTTGGTTAAATTGCCCTCGCTGTCGCGCAGAAAGTAGTTGGCCTCATGCAGCGTCCGAAAGGGGCTGGCATTGGTGGTCATCAGTTTCAGGTGCATACAGCCGGGACCCTTGGAGTACCAGGTGAAGGCCTGGTTGGGAGTGTCGAACTCGCCGTCGTCAGCCCATGCCACGGCGGGCACCAAGACCTGCAGTAGGAAAAGCAGGAGCAGGGAAGTGATTTTAGGTCTCATATCGAATGTATTCTAAATGTATTTCTATTTGTGTATCGACAAATCTTTATAAAGGAATGTTTCAGGGGACAAAAATACACATAATAATTCAGATTCCAATTATTTTGCCCCAAAAAAACAAAAAAATGATGCCCGAAGGACCAATTTCTTTCATTTTTTCATCCAAATCACTTCCTCCGGCCGTCACCCAGCCCTCACGCGCTTAACGTCGGCTGCTGCGACTAAGTAAACTTGTCTTGCTGCCCGTCCTCGTCAGAGGAGTTCTGCCTCGGTCACTCAGGGCTGTATGAACTCTACACTTAAAAACTACTCTACGCTCGACCTCTGGTCGCTTCACACTTGAAGAACTCTAAACTCTACACTTAAAAACTACTCTAAACTCTAAACTCTAAACTCTAAACAAACAATGAAGGACAGCACGCTGCATCGCCGCCTCCAGCACGCTGCATCCCCGCCTCCAGCACGCTGCATCCCGCCCTCCAGCACGCTGCATCCACAAGAATTGCACGTAATTTCATCACCCATTGCATTTTTCTGCGGAAAAAATTGTTGGTTTCTGCAGAAAAGTAGTATCTTTGCAGCGAAAATTGCGGAATGCTGCATGGCAGACCGCTGTAACCCATAATCCTTCTAATCGCGCAACTATATGAATATCAAGCATTTAGCGATTGGGGGGGGGTGAGAAAAGCTCCTCTCAATTTGAAAAAGAAGAACACGCGCATGCGCGGCATAAGTCTCTGAGTGCGAGACTGCTGCTGCCCTGCGCCCTCTGCCTCGTGTTCGGCACGGCCGTCGTCGGCTGTGCGGACGAGGATATCCCCGAACCCAAACCACAACCCCTCCTGACGCGCGCCGACAGCATCGCTGCCGGCCTGCTGCCCGTGACCCTCACCGCCGATGGCGCCTGGGACAGCGAGACCTACTATGACTTCGACGGCAACCCCCTCCCGCAGCTGGGCGTAGGTTCCACTGACACTGATGCCGAAAAGGATGCCGACGGCTACACTTACGGCGAATAACCCACTCCCGATGCTTTCCAGCGGGCCAGCTCGCTGACTGCATATAATGAATAAGTGATTAATGGCCGCTGGGGGCCGCGACGGTTCTCGGCGGTTTTTTTAACTTTTCTAACAGGGACTCAAAGTGAAAACGAATAATGACAATAACTGATACGGAATAATTTGCGACACCCCTGCTAACGAAATTAAATCATCGACATATGTCACAACAAGAATTGTTTCCTGAGTTGGAGCCTGCCCAGACAAAGAAGAAACGGGGCAAGGCGGCGAAGCAGGTCGAGGAGATAGGCACGAGCAAGGAGTTGTATAACTTCCTGTACGAGGCGTGCAACATTCTTCGGGGGCCTGTGTCGCAGGATGCTTTCAAGGAATATATCACTCCGCTGCTTTACTTCAAGCGCATCAGCGATGTCTATGACGAAGAGACGCAGGCCGCACTGGAGTTGTCCGACGGCGACGAGGAGTTTGCCGCCCTGCCCGAGCAGCACCGCTTCGTCATTCCCGAAGGCTGCCACTGGAATGACGTACGCCAGCGAACAGTGGATATCGGCAGCGCGATTATCGGTGCCATGCGCCAGATTGAGCTTGCAAATCCATTGACCTTGTACGGCGTTCTCAGCGTTTTCTCCACTGCCAACTGGAGCAACAAGAACGTCTTCAGCGATGAAAAGCTGCGCGACCTGATAGAGCACATGAGCAAGCGGCGGCTGGGCAACAGCGACTATGCCAACGACCTGATGGGCGATGCCTACGAGATGCTGCTGAAGAAATTTGCAGACCTATCAAAAGCCAAGGCAGGAGAATTCTATACACCTCGCTCGGTAGTAAAACTATTGGTTCGCATTCTCGACCCTCAACCAGGTGATACCGTCTATGACCCTGCTTGTGGTTCAGGTGGTATGCTCATTGAGGCTGTTAACCACATGAAGAATGATGCCCAGTGCTGCGGTGCCATTTTCGGTCAGGAGAAGAATGTGACGAACGCCGCAGTAGCCAAGATGAACCTCTTCCTGCATGGAGCAAACGACTTCAACATCATGTGTGGTGACACCTTGCGCGACCCAAAGATTCTTGCCAACGAGCACCTTGCACACTTTGATTGTGTGATAGCCAATCCTCCTTTCTCACTCGAAAACTGGGGAGCAGAAGCATGGAAGACAGACCGCTATGGTCGCAACATCTGGGGCACTCCACCAGAAACTGTTGGCGATTATGCTTGGTTGCAACACATGATATGCAGCATGCGCAGCAAGAGTGGCCGTATGGCAGTTGTGTTGCCTCAGGGCGTTCTCTTCCGGGGCAACGAAGAAGGCAGAATTCGAGAGGAACTGGTGAAGCACGATTATGTAGAAGCTATCATTACGCTTGGCGATAAACTCTTCTATGGCACAAGTCTTTCGCCTTGCTTGCTCATCATAAGAGACGAGAAGTCAGAAGCCCACAGGGGCAAGGTGCTGATGGTGGACGGCACTAAGATACTTACTAATCAACGTGCTCAGAACATCCTTAGTGATGATGATGTGGATGAACTCTACCGTCTCTATTCGGCCTACAGCGAGGAGGAAGACCGCAGTACCGTGGTCACACTGGAGCAGATTGCCGGAAAAGCCTACGACCTCTCGCCGAACAAATATGTGACGTACCACAAGGAAGACATGAAGCCCTACGCCACCGTGCTGGCAGAATTCAAGGCAGCCTACGAGAATATGATTGCAGCAGAAAAGAAGTTCCGTGACATCATAAATCGTGAAGCCGTATGACACAACAGATAACACTTGACGAACTGGAACGCTACCTTTGGCAAGCAGCTGTTGACCTTCGTGGCCAGATAGATGCCACAGCCTACAAGGACTATATCTTCCCGCTGGTGTTCTTCAAGCGCATCTGCGATGTGCACGACGAGGAATTCCAGCAATACGTGGAGGAAGGTGGCGAGGAATACGCCGAACTGATGATGAAGGAGTCGCCCATTCAAATCCCGGAAGATGCCCACTGGAAGATGGTCTTCAACCAGACGGAGGATATCGGACAGAAGCTGGTGGACGCATTCCGCCAGATAGAGAATGCCAACCCGGGGAGGAAGATAGACGACCGCGTGGTGGGCGGGCTGGAAGGCATCTTCGGCGACAAGAGCATCTGGACGAACAAGAACAAGATGCCGGATGCCGTCATCCGCGACCTGCTGAACAGCTTCAACAAACTTACCCTTAGCCTTGCAGCCTGTCCTGCTGACGAGATGGGCACAGGCTACGAATACCTGATAGGTAAATTTGCTGACGATGCAGGACATACAGCTCAGGAGTTCTATACCAATCGTACTGTGGTAGAATTGATGGCAGAGATACTACTGCTCCAGTCACATGAGAGCATTTACGACCCCACTTGTGGTTCAGGTGGTATGCTTATTAAGAGTCTTACTTACCTCAAAGACAAAGGCGAGGAATGGCGTGATGTGAAAGTCTTTGGTCAGGAGATCAATGCAGGCACCTCAGCTATTGCCCGTATGAATCTATACCTTCATGGCATTCATGATTTCAGTATTGTGAATGATGATACCATTGAACGCCCAGCTTTCATAAAGGATGGCAGAGTGCAACAGTTTGATGTGGTTCTTGCCAATCCTCCATATAGTATAAGCACTTGGAATAGAGAGAAATTTGAACATGATAAATATGGTCGCTGTTTTCTTGGAGTTCCACCACAAAGGTTTGCAGATTATGCTTTTATTCAGCATATCTTAGCATCAATGTCAGAAGAAAATGGACGATCGGCTATACTTCTACCTCATGGAGTTCTTTTCCGCTCTGACGAGGCAGATATAAGAGAGAGCCTAATAGAGAGTGATGTAGTTGAGTGTGTAATCGCACTTGGGCATTACTTGTTCTTTAATTCTGCAATGATAAGTTGTGTCATGATATGCAAGAAACACAAGGAATCTGAGAGAAAGGGTAAAATTCTCTTTATTGATGCAGAAAATGAGGTGACAAGAAAAAACGCCCAAAGCTATCTTGAACCCAAGCATATTAATCGAATTGTAGAAACATATCGCAATTTCGCTGTAGAACCAGGATATTCAGGAATCGCTGATATTGAAGATATAAAAAAAGAAGGATATAAACTTAGCGTCTCATTATATGTTGAAGGCGTTAAAGACGATGAATATGATACAATGGGAACCATTGAAGAATGGGACAATTCAAGTAAATCCCTCTTTGAGCAAATTAACAAACTAAGGAGCTATTTTGAATAATGGATAAGAAAACATATAAACTGAAAGACTTCGCAGAGCCCATTGCTGTTGCTGTGACAGATCCTCAAAAGAGTTGTCATAACATTTTCGTAGGGTTAGAACATTATGACTCAGGGGAACCTGTGATTTCAAGGTTTTCTGATACATCTTTATTGAATTCTTCATGTAAAGAGTTCCAAAAGAATGATATTCTCATTGCTCGTAGAAATGTTTATTTAAGAAGAGCTGGTATAGCTCCTTTTGATGGATTAACATCTGGAGATTCTATTGTATTGCGATTATTTGAGGATTGTGAAGAAAGAACGGGTATTTCATATGATATTGCCATTAAAATTATACCCTTTGTTTTGAATTCAAATTCATTTTGGTTGTATGCAAATAGACATGCAGATGGAATGAATTCGAAGCGAATATCAAAGGAAAAAGTTCTCGATTATGAATTTGACCTTCCCTCCCTCTCCGAGCAAAAAGTTCTGGCCGAAAAACTTTGGGCGGCCTACGAAGTGAAGCAGTCGTATCTGAGGATGATTGAAGCCATAGAAGAAATGGTTAAATCGCAATTTATCGAGATGTTTGGGGACCCGATGGTCAATGACAAACAATGGTCAGAATACTCCTGTATAAGTGAGATTACACAAATTGTTCTTGGAAGTACACCTAACTCCAAAGAACCATCTTACTGGGACGGAGATATTCGATGGATTACGCCAGCAGAAATGACCGACCAGTCTTATTATATTTTTGATACTGTTCGTCAGATAACAGATAAAGGTCGTAAGGCAGCAAACCTGACAGTGCTTCCTGAAGGAACCGTCCTTTTCTCTACGAGGGCACCAATAGGGAAGGTCGCAATTGTTGGTAAAGAATTCATGTGGAAGTGTTTTGGATAATCGCAAACTGTTGTAAATCAGCGCATAACAAGAAGTGCCCAAAATTAAACGGTACAAAAAAGTGCAATAGCAAAAAATGGGAAATCTAAGAGTTTTGTAGAGCAAAACCAGCCTTCAAAGGTGTGCAACATTTAACATTTCGTTAACAATTTTGCCATTTGCCAAGTCTGGCTGACAATAGGAAGTCATTTTAAGGCTTTGCCGATAGCACGAAAATCAACGAAAAATAAGGTTCTTGTACCGCAGTTGTATCTCAGATGCTCTAAGTATCTGGGATTCAACGACGGTTAATAATTCAAAGTCAACGATGGACGCTGAAAATTGAAGGTCAAACGTCCCAATGTTTATGTGTCGCTAGACAGGTAATCTTTGGTACAAAATGA